>NZ_CM143963.1:520000-1077500 GCF_055361525.1 Novosphingobium sp. TK46 | reverse complement strand
CATCTATTACAGCGCAGTTTCTATGCAGGGCTGTCGTTGATGGTGTGGATTTCTCAAGCGTGAGGTAAGAGCATTTGGTGGATGCCTTGGCATGTACAGGCGATGAAGGACGTGGCACGCTGCGATAAGCGTCGGGGAGTTGTGAGCAAACTTTGATCCGGCGATTTCCGAATGGGGAAACCCACCTTCACCATTTCTCTCGATGGTTGGTCTTCGGACCAGTTATTGAGCGAGGTGGACAAGGTATCACCGAGCTGAATAAAATAGGCTTGGTGAAGCGAACCCGGGGAACTGAAACATCTAAGTACCCGGAGGAAAAGACATCAACCGAGATTCCGTTAGTAGTGGCGAGCGAACGCGGACCAGGCCAGTGCCTTCATTTCAACTAGCAGAACACTTTGGGAAGAGTGGCCATAGCGGGTGACAGCCCCGTATGCGAAAGTGATAATGAAGGACTCGAGTAGGGCGGGACACGTGAAATCCTGTCTGAACATGGGGGGACCACCCTCCAAGCCTAAATACTCGTACATGACCGATAGCGAACTAGTACCGTGAGGGAAAGGTGAAAAGCACCCCGATGAGGGGAGTGAAACAGTACCTGAAACCGAATGCTTACAATCAGTTGGAGCCTCTTTAGGGGGTGACAGCGTACCTCTTGCATAATGGGTCAGTGACTTAATCTGTCGAGCAAGCTTAAGCCGTTAGGTGTAGGCGCAGCGAAAGCGAGTCTGAATAGGGCGACTGAGTTCGACGGATTAGACCCGAAACCCGGCGATCTAGGCATGACCAGGTTGAAGGTGCGGTAACACGCACTGGAGGACCGAACCGTTGAATGTTGAAAAATTCTCGGATGAGTTGTGTTTAGGGGTGAAAGGCCAATCAAGCCGGGAAATAGCTGGTTCTCCGCGAAATCTATTGAGGTAGAGCGTCGGATGTATGCCGTTGGGGGTAGAGCACTGGATGGGCTAGGGGGTCGCGAGATCTACCAAACCTAACCAAACTCCGAATACCAACGAGACTTATCCGGCAGACAGACGGCGGGTGCTAAGGTCCGTCGTCAAAAGGGAAACAGCCCTAACCTACAGCTAAGGTCCCCAAGTCATCACTAAGTGGGAAAGCATGTGGAAGTCCCAAAACAACCAGGAGGTTGGCTTAGAAGCAGCCATCCTTTAAAGAAAGCGTAACAGCTCACTGGTCTAAATAAGGGTTTCTGCGGCGAAAATGTAACGGGGCTCAAGTGATGCACCGAAGCTTAGGGTGTGATCGTTTACGATCACGCGGTAGCGGAGCGTTCCGTAAGCGGATGAAGCGGGAGGGTAACCGACCGTGGACGTATCGGAAGTGCGAATGCTGACATGAGTAGCGATAAAGAGGGTGAGACACCCTCTCGCCGAAAGACCAAGGGTTCCTGCTTAAAGCTAATCTGAGCAGGGTGAGCCGGCCCCTAAGACGAGCCCGAAGGGGGTAGTCGATGGGAACCACGTTAATATTCGTGGGCCTGGTGGTGTGTGACGGATCATGTGTGTTGTCTGGCCTTATTGGATTGGTCAGGCTTCGAAATGGTTCCAGGAAATAGCCCCACCGTATAGACCGTACCCGAAACCGACACAGGTGGTCAGGTAGAGTATACCAAGGCGTTTGAGAGAAGTATCCTGAAGGAACTCGGCAAATTGCCTCCGTACCTTCGGAAGAAGGAGGCCCTCTCACCGGGCAACCGGTGTGGAGGGGGCACAGGCCAGGGGGTAGCGACTGTTTAGCAAAAACACAGGACTCTGCTAAGTCGGCTTCAAGACGACGTATAGGGTCTGACGCCTGCCCGGTGCTCGAAGGTTAAGAGGAGGAGTGCAAGCTCCGAATTGAAGCCCGAGTAAACGGCGGCCGTAACTATAACGGTCCTAAGGTAGCGAAATTCCTTGTCGGGTAAGTTCCGACCTGCACGAATGGCGTAACGACTTCCCCACTGTCTCCAGGATATGCTCAGCGAAATTGAATTCTCCGTGAAGATGCGGAGTACCCGCGGTTAGACGGAAAGACCCCGTGCACCTTTACTGCAGCTTCAGAGTGGCATTAGGAAGAAATTGTGTAGCATAGGTGGGAGGCTTTGAAGCGTCGGCGCCAGCTGACGTGGAGCCATAGGTGAAATACCACCCTGTTTGTTTCTGATGTCTAACCTCGTACCGTAAGCCGGTACAGGGACCCTCTGTGGCGGGTAGTTTGACTGGGGCGGTCGCCTCCTAAAGAGTAACGGAGGCGCGCGATGGTAGGCTCAGGACGGTTGGAAACCGTCTGCAAGAGTGCAATGGCATAAGCCTGCCTGACTGCGAGACTGACGAGTCGAGCAGAGACGAAAGTCGGTCATAGTGATCCGGTGGTCCCTCGTGGAAGGGCCATCGCTCAACGGATAAAAGGTACGCCGGGGATAACAGGCTGATGATTCCCAAGAGCTCATATCGACGGAATCGTTTGGCACCTCGATGTCGGCTCATCACATCCTGGGGCTGGAGCAGGTCCCAAGGGTTTGGCTGTTCGCCAATTAAAGTGGTACGTGAGCTGGGTTCAGAACGTCGCGAGACAGTTTGGTCCCTATCTGCCGTGGGCGTCGATACTTGAGAGGAGTTGTCCCTAGTACGAGAGGACCGGGATGAACATGCCTCTGGTGTACCTGTCGTTCCGCCAGGAGCGCAGCAGGGTAGCTATGCATGGACGGGATAACCGCTGAAAGCATCTAAGCGGGAAGCCTCCCTCGAGATTAGGTATCATCGAGTCGTGATAGACCATCACGTTGATAGGCCGGGTGTAGAAGTGCGGTAACGCATGGAGCTAACCGGTCCTAATCACTCTGTTCATGCTTGTGGAAATTCGCACCATCAATGACAGCCCTGCCTGACAGCAGCGCAAACCGTCATCGGTACGGACGATAAACCAGCCAGACACATCATCTAATCCAGCACGGGCCATCGATTAAAAACCCATACGAAACGCGCCAGCTCCATTGCTTGGTGACCATAGCGTCAGTGACCCACCCGATCCCATCTCGAACTCGGCCGTGAAACCTGACAGCGCCAATGGTACTACCGCTCAAGCGTTGGAAGAGTAGGACGTCGCCAGGCATTGAAGCCGGCGCGCTTCGTATCGGATAAAAACCCATTCACATGACAAGGGCGTCACCGCCCGCAAAACAGGGCCGCTCCAGATATCCTGGCGAGGCCCTGTTCGCGTCGGATCAAGACACCCAACCTTGGGCTGAAACATTCAGCCCACACGGTGACGCGGGGGTGAGCAGCCCGCCGTCCAGACCGACATCGTCGGGATGGGCCGACAAACAACTGCTTCCGGGCTGACCACTCAGCCCACACGGTGACGCGGGGTGGAGCAGCCCGCCGTCCAGACCGACATCGTCGGGATGGACCGACAAACAACTGCTTCCGGGCTGACCACTCAGCCCACACGGTGACGCGGGGTGGAGCAGCCCGGTAGCTCGTCAGGCTCATAACCTGAAGGTCGTAGGTTCAAATCCTACCCCCGCAACCACCGTTCTAAAACTCCACGCGCCGCCCCTCAGGGCGGCGTTGTCGTTTACAGCCCAGAACACCAGATCCGCGACATCAGTGACAACCCCCGGGCTCTAAGCCGTCGAAGCCATCGGGGGCGATCGGCACCCTCCATCAAGGCCGTTCATAAATCCGACGCGTCTATCCGGATTGGCTCCTAGCTAGCGGCTCGCGCTAAGCGACAGCCCTCTACGTCACAGTGAGCGAACTCGGGGTGTCAACAAGGTCCTCGCGAGGTAATTCGCTTCGAAGCACCCGTCTTCCTGTGTCCTCTTGGTACATCGGGTGGTTATATCGGTTCTAACCATCTGGTGGTGATGCCTGCTTAGTCGCAGTGCGAACCGATAAGCCGTTGGATGAGACCGTTCATGGCGTTCTTGCCGTGGTAGTCGTGGATGTGGTCCGTCCAAATCCTTAGCTGGGTGTTTGTGGCGGGATGCTATTGATGATGTCCGTAGTGTGAGACGTTTGCTGCCAAAGGCTGATTTGCCGTTGTCTTGCGGCAGCAGCAGTTAAGCGCCCATGCTTGTCTTTCGTTCACTCTGTAGAACCGCATGCCATAACGGACTGAATAGGCTGCGAGCGCTGTAAGTTCTGCTACTCGGCGCAAACACATCAGGGCAACCTGCTACTGGACATAGGTGTCATTTGCAGCCGGTGAAACATGTTGCCATCACTTCGACCATCGACCCGCTGGTCCCACAGGAGGCGCCGGCGCGCTTCTCCTCAATGGTCCGGCCAATGATGTCCAGTTTTATAATATTGATGATCGCGATTGGAAGATGGAGCAGCGTCCCATCGGCGACCCACCCCGATCATTGGTAGGACAAAACCTTAGCATCTTGTAAAATCGAACGTTCAGGGTGCGAAGACCGCGCTGGCGAATGTCCGTTCAGGATAGGCGGGAACAGCTTGTTCTTCGCAATCACGATGCCGCCGGGTTTGACGTCCCTGTGCGCAAAATTCGCATTTATGAGATCGCCGTGATCACGGGCCACATAGCTGCCGGCTGCTTGGCATCACTCGGCGATCCACGCGGTGCGATGGTTCGTGCTGTTCTTGCCACTCGTCCGGCAGATGCGGTCTGCAGGAGAAACCATAGCTGTTAGGAGTGGACGAGATGCTTACGCACGTAGCGCGCCAAACCAGCACAAATTCGAGTTGCTCCAGATCCCTTAGCCGTCGCCTAGGTATCGCGGCGATGGATCAATCCAGCCTAGGAGCAACCGCTCGAACTCGGTGGCATCGAAGATTTGAGAAAACGCACAACCAACGACGCCACCTTCCCACCACACGACCTCGGCTTCCAGCGGTGGCATTCCAGGCAGGCTGAGCCAACATCGTGCACCGGGAACAAGCCTCGTCATCGCGATGGCGGAGAAGCCTGAGAGTGAGATGTTCCGGGTTGTCGTAACTAGACGCTTACCGCCGACTGGGCGTAGATAGCCAGGTATGGAAACCTTGATGCGGTGTGCCGAGCGATCTTCCTGTGTCACGAACTCGTATGTGCTTAAATCCGACGTAGTCTTGATCATCGAGCGCGATCCCATGCGACCCATCCGTTGATGGCGACTCACACATAGCACGATTTATTTACGTAATGTTGTTGGTCGCTTGCACGGAACATTTTGCCGCTCTCCGGGAACTTTTTGCCTAGTTTGTGGTTTAGGCGATACATCCGACCTCCGGTGTGATGATCCGAATACTGTTCAAGTAATTCAGATGCATTGTTGCCAGTTTGAGATGTCTAAACTCCAAGCAGTGGCCGTGGACTTATAACTTGGCGAAGCTTTGCACGCGTCGTGGCAGCCCCGTCTTGGTTAACTTGAATGTTAACCAGCCCATGTAGTTTGTTTTTAACTTTTTCCCCCCAAAAAGGACGGCATCAGGCATTTTGCTGAATATATCCGGCGAATGGCGGAGGGAAATTTGCTATGTTTGAAGTTATACGTGAAGTTGTTGGTCCTCGCGGTGAAGTTCTTCGAGAAGAAGATCTGCCCGGTCAAGGCACGACGCGTTGGGTCGCGCGGCGCAAGGCGGAGGTAGTAGCTGCGGTAAACGGTGGCCTTCTGACGGTACGCCAAGCGTGCGATCGCTACCAGTTGTCGCTTGAGGAGCTTGTCTCATGGCAGCGAGCTGTTGATCGCGATGGCATGGGCGGTTTGCGGGTAACAAGGACCCAACAACTGCGGGCCCAACATGAACGCACTGAGCGGTCTCGCGCGTTTGTGGGCTGAGCGTTTCACAAACCACGCTGCCGCGGCGATCGAGGACTTCTATGCTTTTGCAAAGATGTCCCGAGTTCGATTGATCCGGTTTGCAGGCGACCAGATCGATGGTCTTGGCAGACGTACGCAGCGGCAAAATAGCCGTGTGAGGAGCGCCACGTCCCAATTGGCACTGATTACTCGGGCCGATCCGCAACGATGAATTATTCCGAGGCAGCCTTCTTCCAGGGCATGGCCGTGGCGCATGTCGTTGCATGGGAAGATCATCAGCGCATTCTTGCTCTCGCCAAGCGATGTCGAGCCAGAGGGCGTGAGCGCGAACGCGAGATGCGACGCCAGGAAAGCAGCGCATCCCGCCGCAAAGTTGCGCCCTCTCACTCTGCAGACGCATCACGTGTGCAAACGCGTGTATTGAGGCCGGTATGCTAACGTTAGCAGTCGTGAGGGATCCTGCTGTGTGATCTTTTCGTTTTCCTCAGTGCAGAATTCTGAATCGGACCATGAAGCGCAGATCGGCAAGCTGCTGCTTGGGTTTGCGGGCCGTGGTGAGAGCTATTTTGACTTCCGCGAGACCGGTACCGGGAAGTTCTCTGCTCGCTATGACATCGCGGACAGCTTCGCGTTGCGCGGCACCGCCTCGACCGGCTTTCGCGGGCCATCGCTGCAGCAGCAGTTCGACACGCTCACGCAGCCGCAGGTACCAACATCGGCGGCGGCGCGACGGTGGTCGATACCGGCATTTTCCCCCCGAACAGGCCGCACGCGGCGGCGCTGGGCGGCAAGCCGCTCGACGCCGAGAAGTCGTTCAATTTCTCGGGCGGCTACGTCTTTCGGGCGGGCGGGTTCGACCGCACGGTCGACGCATGCCGCATCAAGTTGTGCAACCAGCTCGCGCTGTCCGACAATATCGGCACGTGGCGGAAGCACGCTTCTTCGTGAATGGCATCCGATCGACCACCATGGGCATCTCCCTCGTCGCGTAGTATCGCCTGACAACGGATGCGGCCGGCAACCTCGACTTCACGGTTGCGGGCAACATCCGACGTGACGCTGACCCGCGTGCGCACGGCGCTGGCACGATCACCGTACCCGCGCTGCTCGGCAAGCTACGCATCGTCGGCATCGAAGATGAGACGCCGGGCGAGAAGCTGACGGAGCAGGTCGACTGGACCAAGTCAGGCTTCGGCGGCCTGCTGCGCGCGATGTCCTATGGCAGCATCACCCAACCGGCTTGACTATCCCGAGACGGGAAAGCACGTCATAGTCGATGCCGGCCTGCGCGCGCCGCTGTTCGGCAAGTCCAACGTGGCGATCGGCGTCAACAATCTGTTCGACGTCTATCCCGAGCGCGTTCCTGACATCAACGTGATCAACCGCAACGACGGTGGCACCGCTTTCCCGTATTTATTCGCCGGTCGGCTTCAACGGCCGCTTCCTTTACGCGGGCGTGAACCTGACTTGCGAAACAAGCGGCAGCATTCGTTTAGAAGTGTGGACTGGCAGCGGTCGCGCAGGGCGATCCAGCGTGTTGCCGCAGGGGTGAGGCAAGTCGGTCAATCCAACAGAGCTTTACGAAGGTAGATGGAGCGGCTGCCTGACCGGTGCAGGTCCTCAGCCGCCAAGCGCAATGCGCACCGTTGCCGACACCCCCCCTAACACGTTACTGACAATGCTGAACACCGCCACTGCGGCGCAAGCTCCGGCGCCTCCGATCGCGGCAAACTGAAAAGCGCTCGCGAACCTCTGGCTCCGCTCCGCGCGAGCATCGATCGCTCGTCTGGCATTATTGCGCCGCTCTGCCTGGTTGATGACTACAGCAGGGTCGGGCCGCTTGATCAGGCGTGGCTCGCTGACGATATCCTTGGCGCTCAGCCGATCCTGAGACCTTAGGCCAAGATACTCATCGCGTGACCAGATGACCCTGGCCACGATCGTCAAGGTGCCGCGGCGTACCTCGACGTAGCTACCCCTTCCAAGACCACACGGCGCTCTCATCATCAGCCCGTGCGAGGACACGTTCAGGATTGTAACGTCGATCCACTCGGCACCGGTGTGCATGCGGGCCGCAACACTGACGGGCGACCGAGGCTCGCGAGCCTTCATGACCTGTTGCCGAAGATCGCCATTCAACCGCGATAACGGTGCATCGGTTTAGAACCACCGAACTTAGCCACCGTAGTTGTACTAGGTGCGCGAATCAGGGAGACGTCGCGTCAGGCAGACCCGGCAAGATCGCCCATACCCCACCCGCATTCCTAGCCACCGTGAATACAAAATGGCCGTCCTGCAGAACCCGTGCCTTGTTCCAGCCCTGGCCATATATCTCATTCAGCAACTCGCGAGGTCCGTCCGCTATCAGCTCTTCGGGCTCGAAGTCGTGTTCGTCGGGAATCAGAGAATAAATCGGCATTGCACCCTCGGCTTGTTTGCCATTCCGAACCGACAGGGATCGGACCGGTTCCGCGACGAGGGGCGTCACGATGGTCGGTTTGCGTGTAACTCCAGCGCGATGTTTCTGCAGGTGCACCTTGTCAGGTGCGGATCCGGGGCGTCGACATTGCGGCGCTGCGGGCAGAATAAGCGCTTAAGGATTAACCGTTTTTACGTCGGTTCATGGTTAGGCCTCCATAGGACTTCATCGTGGGTGGCCTGTATGTTTGCGTATTCCTCGTCTGACTTCGTTTCCAGTGCCACCACGACACAAACCACGCTGGCCGAGATCATGGGCGCGTTTTCCTATGCTCTCGACCTGACCGAAGGGCAGCCTGCTGGTCATAGCTTGCGGTCCTGCTGGATCGGCAGCCGCATCGCTCAGGCAATCGGCCTGTCTGCCGAGGATCGGCGTACGGTTTACTACACGGTGATGTTGAAGGACCTTGGTTGCAGCAGCAACGCAGCCCGGATTGCGGAACTGTATCTGACCGATGATCGCAGCTTCAAGCGCGACTTCAAGCTGGTGAACGAGGGATTGGGCCCTGTCCTGAAGTTCGTCTTCGCAAAGACAGGCGCTGGCTGGCCGCTTGGAAAGCGCGCCAAGGCGATCGCCACCATCTTGCGCAACGGTCCGGAGATCGCGCGATCATTGATCGAGACGCGCTGCACCCAGGGCGCAGATATCGCACGCCGGTTGCGCTTCCCCGAAGCCGTGGCACAAGGCATTGCCGCACTCGACGAGCACTGGGATGGCGGTGGCAAGCCGCTTGGGTTGCATGGCGACGAGATACCGCTCGCGGCCCGGGTCGCTCTTCTGGCTCAAGTGGCCGAGGTGTTTTTCACCAACGCGGGACCGTCGACCGCGATCGCCGAAATCGCACGCCATCGCGGTGGCTGGTTCGATCCTGCCCTATGCGATGCCTTCAGAACGATTTCTGCCGACCCCGCCTTCTGGGCCGATGTCGCATCGAGCGATCTTCCCGCCCGCATCCTGGCGCTTGAACCAGAACAAGGCAGGATCGCGGTCGACGAGGACTATCTCGACGATATCGCAACGGCCTTCGGGCAGGTCATAGACGCAAAGAGCCCTTACACGGGTGGCCACAGCGAGCGGGTGGGATACTACTGCGACGCGGTGGCTGCAGAAGTCGGCATCGCACCTGAAGCTCGGCGACGTCTGCGCCGCGCTGCCATCTTGCACGATGTCGGCAAGCTGGCGGTAAGCAGCGCGGTTCTGGAGAAGCCGGGCAAGCTCGACGATGCCGAATGGGAGATCATGCGCAGCCACGCTGGGCACACGGCCGAGATCCTCGGGCGTATCGGCCCGATGCGCGACATGGCGATGATCGCAGCGGCGCACCACGAGCGACTAGACGGACGCGGGTATCCTCTTGGTCTCGATGGCGCGATGATCTCGAGCGAATCCCGCATCATCACGGTTTGCGACTTCTACGATGCGCTTACCGCCGATCGGCCTTACCGCGCCGCCATGTCCGTCGACAAAGCACTCGGCATCATGGCCCCAGAGTGTGGGCGCGCCATCGATGACGGTTGCTTTGCCGCGCTTAAGACCGTCGTCACCAATGGACGGGCGATCATACCGCTTCCGGTGATTTCGCCAGTCCTTTCGTGAGAGGCCAGTCCTTTCGTGAGAGGCCAGTCCTTTTCGTGAGCGTCCGTGTTCTCAGCTGAGCTCTGATCGTGCTGTGCGCTCCAGGGTATCAACCAGGCGGCGCATCATCTGCTTCGGCACGATCCTTGATTATAGCCAGGACGTTTTTCTCGATGTCGCCCAAGAGGATTTCGCCCCAGATCTGCGAATAAGGATTAAGGTGCGTCTTGGCGATATAATGGGTTCGAAGTGTCAGCAGCGTGGTTGAAGGGTTCAATCGGGTCACGGTATAATCGCCGGTGCTGATCTTCAGGAATGGCCCGTCGGGCGAGATGTGTCTATCGGTGTAGTCCTGCAGCGAATTATTGCCGAAGCGGAACGTCCATCCCAGGCGGCGGCCGGGCGCCCATTCGGTGATACGTTCTTCGAAGTTGATCGTGTCTCCCCAATAGGCTGTCCGAATGGCGCCGACGCCTTCGCCTGCAAGCGCGGTCCGACGAGGGCGGGCTAGTCCGAGAACGTTCTGGGTGAAGTTCCAGCGGCCTTCGTCCTTGCGGATGTGGTCATTGGCCAACATGTAGGGCCAAATGGTCGCAGGCGTGGCGTGGATGACGATGGAGCGAGTCAACGTGACCGGCTGATCGACGACAGGAATCTGACTTTCGAAACCGCCGCACAGCAAGGGTAGAAACAGGAGTGATGCGTTGAGGCGGGAACGCGCCGCATGTCTCTGGCGGAGCCGGCGCAGAAGGAAGGCCCCGATCCAACCGGAGAGTATCCAGATCGGAGCAAGCATGATCAGGCAGATGACGCCCTCGCGCAGGAACACGGCCGATGCCAAACTCACGATGGCGACGAAGACTGGCGAAACCCACAAGTAAAAGGACCGTGGTCTGCTATCGTCGGGATCGCCAACATAGCAGATCAGCGCGCATAGGTAGGCGGGTAGAACAGCCAGAAACCAGAAGCTGGCAAAGGCGACGTTGATCGCCTTGGTGGCATCGATGACGATATAGGCGCTGATCGCGATCGCAAGCGCAAGGGTGAGACCGGCGAAGAGACGCCTGTGCCGCCGCACGATGAGTGCAACCCTAGTCATACGATGAACTCCGGTTTGGTCCCGCCTTTCGGCGACCAAGTTGCGCGCTCGAATTCATGGTCCGGCTTCGACAGGCGCGGGGCGCGCTACGCGAGGTCGTCGTCGTCTTCGTTGATCCCGCGTCATGACCAAGATCACGAAAGGGCGACCACGCCAAGAGGTACCTCGGGTGATCGAGCGCAGCTCCGATATTGGCATTGCCGCACAGATTGCCCCCGGCTGCCTCGTCACGATGGCATTCGGCATGTTGCCGGGGCAGAACACGCGTCCAAGGCGATGGCATCGCCATCAGATATCGATGCAGATCTTGCCGAACTGATCGCCTGATTTCAGGCGGCGGAAGGCATCCGCCAAGTGCTCAAGCGAGAAACTGCTGTCGATCACCGGTCGAATGGTGTGCGCATCGATTGCGCGGATCATGTCGATCTGGTCACGACGACTTCCGACCGTGACCGCCTGCAGCTTGAGCCGCTTGGCCTGCACTATGGCAAAGGGCATCGTGTCGATGTCGAACCCGCCGACTGCACCGATGATGGCGATGTGACCGCCGGTGCGAGCCGCGACGAAGCTCTGGCCGATCGTGTGGGGGCCACCGACCTCGATCACATGCTCGGCACCACGCCCGTCGGTAAGGGCGAGAACGGCATCGCCCCATTTCTCGACCTCGCGATAGTTGATCAGGTGGTCGGCGCCCAGAACTGCGAGCTTCGCCAGTTTCTCGTCGCTGGAGGAGGTGGCGATGACGGTGGCGCCGGCCATCTTGGCGAACTGCAGCGCGAACAGCGATACGCCTCCCGTGCCTTGCACGACCACGACGTCGCCGGGCTTTACCTGACCGTCGGTGATGACGGCGCGCCAGGCGGTGACGCCCGCGCAGGTCAACGTCGCCGCCTCCGCATGGCCCCAGCCGCGCGGGGCATGGGTGAAGTGGGTGGCAGGGCGGGTCGTCAGCGCGCACGCGAAGCCATCCGCAGGTGCACCTGGGGCATTGTCGAGGTCGCTGCGATCCATGTGACCATCAAGCCATTTGGGATGGAAGGTGGAAACCACCGCATCTCCGACCGCGAACTGCGTGACCTGTGGTCCCACCGCGACAACCTCGCCTGCACCATCGGATAACGGAATCAGGCCGTCCTGCGCGGGAAAGACGCCGTTGACGACCAAAGCGTCGCGAAAGTTCAACGACGCGCCGCCGATGCGGACCTGGATTTCGCCTGCGGCCGGCGCTGGCACAGTGATGGTTTCGAGCTTGAGATTTTCGAGGCTTGCCGGATGATTGAGGCGCATGGCCCGGGCGGCTTGCGTGTCGGGCGTTGGCATGAATCAAGAGCCTGTGATGTCTGGGGGGCGCCGTCGATTACGATGGCGCATCGGTGCGCGCCACCCATTTGTCAGGTGGTCACGTCCGGCCGGCGCACCATGCTCGGCGCAATGGCGTTATTGTGCGTGATGCCGACGTGCCTGATGGCGAATGTCCTGCTTCAGGCGGACGGGCGGTCCGTCTGCTCGTCCTTGCGGTGGGCCTGGCTGTGGCGACCATCGATGCGGACAGGTACGTCCCCGTTCACGGTGGCGCGGCACAGCTCGTGCGCCTTGGCCGAATGCGGGTTCGGCAGGCAGGGGAAATCCGCGTCGCTGCCGTACTGCGGGTGCGCGCGGGGCTGGATCGTATTCGAATGACGTGGAGGGAATCCGCCGGGGCGCTGGCATGGGGCGCACGACTCTGCGGGAGCCAGGAGAGAGTTATCTACGAGCCTGGCTGGCGCGAGAGCGATGACGTCGGGCAGCCGACGCCCCGGGGAAACCTATCGAGATTCAGTCTGATACATTCGCATCGTTTCACCTCATGTTGAGGGGAACACGAAGCCTGGCGCCGTCGCCTTAGCATCGCGCGCTTTAGCCATTTGTAACGCGGGGCAAGCTGCTTCCCATTCAAAAACCGCGGGTCAGGATCTTGCCGCACGGTGGCCTGACCATCCATTCCGTGCTTATGTCTATCTAGCGCGTAGATATTGCGCAGGTCAACCCATAGCTTTGCTTTGCGACAGTGTAGGGTGAGTTGTCAGGTTGCCGCCGCCGCACCTACGCGGCTGATTTCTGCACGCATCGGCTACCCCCAAGCCTGTCGTTCGGCTAGGAGTCCCGCTGGAACGATCGCCAGTCATCATGGGCGGTGGTGATGGCAGAGGCGGCATTCTCGATGTTTGTGGATCGCGGCGTGTGACCATCGAAGCCATCATGGCGCACTATGGCGTCCTGGCCTTGTTCCTGGGGGCGGGGATCGAGGGTGAGACGGTCGTGGTGCTGGGAGGCGTGATGGTCCATCGCGGCGCCATCCCCTTCGGTACGGCAATCGCGGCGGCCGCCTTGGGCTCGTTTGTCGCGGACCAGATATTCTTTTCGCTCGGCCGGCATTTTCGCGACCACCGCTTTGTCAGGCGATGGCAAGCCAAGCCTGCCTTCAGCCGGGCACTGGCTGCGTTCGAGAAGCATCCGACGCTGTTCGTTTTCGGGTTCCGCTTCCTCTACGGCCTGCGCACGGTAAGCCCGATCGCAATCGGTACGACCACCCTCGCACTGTCCCGGTTCATGGTGATCAATGCGTTGGCGGCGGTGGTCTGGGCCGTGGTTTTCGTAACGCTGGGCTACTTTTTCGGCCATGCGGTGGAAGCGGCGTTCGGCCATATCCGCGATGCGAGCCACGTGCTGTTGCCGGCACTGGCGCTGCTTCTGGTCGTGGGCGGGATCGTCCACCATGTCCGGCGCAAGCGTGATAACGCGACCGCCGAGTAGGAACTGCGCAATCGGCTCGATCCGGCAGATGACGGACGCACATCGATGTTAGGCTTGTCCTAACCGAAAACCGAGCGGTAAGGCTCTGGACTTGTATTCCGAGCGACCGGAAATCGAATGCTGAGCAAGGCCGAGCAGGCATCTTTCAACCTCGAAGAAGCGCGCAGCCTGCGCGCGCAAGGGCTTTCCTATCGGGCGATCCGCCGCCGGATGGCGATCAGCCCTGCGCAGCTTGGCCATATCCGCCGCGCGCTCAAGAGGGAGAAAGCTGCTCGCACGAGGCTTGCCAAGAAGGCGCCGATGGCCTCCGATCGAGAACTTCCGGTTGCCCAGTCGGTGCTTCCGCCCGGCTTGCGCCGGAGCCTGGTTGCGGCAGGTTTGCACACGCTTGGCGACGTGGCCGACAGAGTGGCGGATGCCGATAGGCCCGGGTTGCAGGCGCTGCCCGGTGTCGGCCCCCACAAGGCCCGTCTTGTCATGGCCTTGCTGGAGCACTTCGCGTTGCTGCCGGAATGTGGCGACCTGCAGGCCAGCATCGAAAGCCTGTTTCCAGAATTCGGCGCCGATTGACCCTTCAATCAAGCCTCGATGTCGGTCGAAACATAATTGTCGACCATGGCGCTTGAATTTGGTCCGGCATCGTCCCTACTCTGTCCGGCCATTGACCATCTTCCTGGATCGTGATGCCCCGCAAGACCGCTCTCATCATCCGCCATGTCCCTCATGAAGGCGTCGCCGGATACCGTGATCCGATCGAGGCGGCGGGGTATGTGGTGGATCGCATCGATGTGGCCGATCCCGCGTTCGCCACACTCGACCTGACGCGGCACGATCTGCTGATCATGA
Organism: Novosphingobium sp. TK46; assembly: GCF_055361525.1. Taxonomy (NCBI): domain Bacteria; kingdom Pseudomonadati; phylum Pseudomonadota; class Alphaproteobacteria; order Sphingomonadales; family Sphingomonadaceae; genus Novosphingobium; species Novosphingobium sp. TK46. Next base: position 1,062,938 of record NZ_CM143963.1, on the reverse strand, counting down.
TGGGCGGACCGATGGGCGTGTACGAGCAGGAGCGGTATCCATGGATCGCCTGCCAGCAACGGCGGCTCGCGGCGCGACTGGCCGTTGACCGGCCAACGCTGGGGGTATGCTTCGGAGCGCAGATGATCGCCGCGGCCATGGGCGCCCAAGTCTACCCCGGTCCCGCCAAGGAAGTCGGGTTCCATCCCGTGCGGGTGCACGACAATGCTGCGGGAGGCCCTTTGCGCCATGTGATCGACGTACCCGTGCTGCATTGGCATGGCGATACGTTCACGCTGCCCGATGGCGTCGAGTTGCTGGCATCGAGCCACCTCTACGAACACCAGGCCTTTTCCCGTGGATCGAACATCCTCGCGCTGCAGTTTCACGCGGAGATGGGCCTGGACGAACGTTTCGAGGCGTGGATGGACCAGTGGCCCGAGGCGGTGGTCGAAGCCGGCGGCGACGAGGCCAGCCTGCGCGCGGCGCACGATACGCATGGCCCCGGCGCGGTGGCGGCGGGGCAGGCGATGATCGCGGAGTGGCTGGAAGGCCTGCGCTAGGGGATCAGAAACGCTCTTCGTAGACGCGCGTAATGTCGCCGGCCCATGCGCCCTCGTACTTGTCGAGCAGGCGCTGTGCCGGGACTTTGCCCGACTTCGCGATCTCGGCCAGCGGCGCCAGAAACCCGGTCTCGTCCTCGCCCATCGAGTTCAGGCGCTTGCGCGCAACGAGGCCAGAGCGCGAGATATCGATCACCTCGGCGGCGATGTCCTTCAAGGTGCCGCCGCCGGGCAGCGGCGCGTCAAGGCCGAGCCGGGGCACTTCGCTGCGCAGGCGCTCGCGCCCGTCGATGTCCCAGCCCTTGACCAGATCCCATGCGGCATCGAGCGCACCCTGGTCGTATAGCAGACCCACCCAGAACGCCGGCAGCGCGCAGATCGTGCTCCAGGGGCCACCATCGGCACCGCGCATTTCGAGGAACGACTTCAATCGGACTTCGGGAAACGCGGTGGAGAGATGGTCCGTCCAGTCGCTCATGCGCGGCAACTCGCCGGGCAGGACCGAGAGCTTGCCCGCCATGAAGTCGCGGAATGACAGGCCGGAGGCGTCGATGTACTTGCCGTCGCGGAACACGAAGTACATCGGCACGTCGAGCATGTAGTCGACATAGCGCTCGTAGCCGAAACCCTCGTCGAAGACGAACGGCAGCATGCCGGTGCGCTGTGGGTCGGTGTCGGACCAGATGTGGCTGCGATACGAAAGCATGCCGTTCGGCTTGCCTTCGGTGAACGGAGAGTTGGCGAACAGCGCCGTCGCCAGTGGCTGCAAGGCCAGCGACGTGCGGAACTTTTGCGCCATGTCCGCCTCGCTCGAATAATCGAGATTGACCTGGATGGTGCAGGTGCGCAGCATCATGTCGAGGCCCATCGAGCCTACGCGCGGCATGTGCCGCAGCATGATGGCATAACGGCCCTTGGGCATGATCGGCAGTTCGGCGCGGGTCTTGTCCGGCCACATGCCCAGCCCCAGAAAGCCCAGGCCCAGCTTGTCGCCGATCGCCTTGACCTGCTCGAGGTGGCGCCCAGTTTCGCTGCAGGTCTGGTGCAGGTTTTCTAGCGGCGCGCCCGACAGTTCGAGCTGGCCGGCAGGTTCCAGGCTGACATTGCCGTCGGCGCCTTTCAGCGCGATGACGTTGGTGGTGCCGTCGGGGCCGATCTCCTCGATCGGGGTCCAGCCGAATTCCTCCAGACCCTTCAACAGATCGCGGATGCCGCCAGGCTCGTCGTAGGAAGGCGCGCGGTGGTCGGCGAGACGATAGACCTGCTTCTCGTGCTCGGTGCCGATCCGCCAGCGCTCGCGCGGCTTTTCGCCGGCGGCCATCGGCTCGGCAAGTTGGGATACGGTCTCGATCACCGGATCGTCGCGATCCGATTCCTCACGGGTGCTCATGGCCTGAGCCGTTAAGCGAGCGGCAATTGTTGCGCCAGCGAATTGTGCCAGTCGCCCACGGTTCCCATCCACAAGGCCGTTCCCGCGATCGCCGCCGTCTCGGCGCGCAGGATGCGCGGACCGAGGCCGATGGGGTGGGCCTGGGGCAAGGCGCGAATGGCGTCCCGCTCGCTGTCGTCGAAGCCGCCCTCCGGTCCGATGAGCAGCGCTGCGGGGCCAGCGTGCGCGGCAAAGGCCGTGGCGGCTGGATCACCTCCGTTTTCGTCGGCAAAAAACAGAGTGCGCTTCTGCGGCCAGTCACGCAGCATCGCCTCGAGTCGCACGACGGCGCAAACCTCGGGCAGGGCGGTCCGGGCGCATTGCTCTGCCGCTTCGGTGACGATGGTACGAGCGCGCTCGTCGTTGAGCTTGTCGGCTACGCACCGGCGCGTGACGAGCGGCTGGATGCGCCGTACGCCAAGCTCGGTGGCCTTTTCGAGTACAAGATCGAAATTCGGCTTCTTGAGCAGCGCGGTGCACAGCCAGAAGTCGGGCACGTCCTCACGCGGGCGCGATCGCTCCCGTACGATGAGCGAGACGCCGCGCTTGCCCGCCTCGGCCACTTGCGCCACCCATTCGCCGGTTTCGTCGTCGCAAAGGACGACGGCGTCGCCGCTGACGATCCGCATCACGCGCGACAGGTAATGCGCCTGTGGTCCCTCGATCGCTACCGCACCCCCTTCGGCAAGGGGACCGGGAACGAACAGGCGCGGCGCGCTCTTGGGAGGCCAGGCGGGGGTGGCAGACATGCAGCCGCACCTAGCGGATCGGATCGGCTGCCGCTATCTCCCCGAACGATATGTCCCAGATCGTACCCGACACGCAGCACCGCGGGCTGGTTTCCGCGCTGCCGCCCACTTTGCGCGACCTGGCGCTGCTGGCGCGCTTCGACCGGCCGATCGGCTGGTGGCTGTTGTTCTGGCCGGGCGCTTGGGGCGTGGCCCTGGCGGGCGGTGGGGATCGCTGGGGCCTGATCGCCTGGTTGCTGCTGGGATCGATCGCCATGCGGGGGGCGGGCTGCGTCTATAACGACATCGTCGATGCCGACATCGATCGCCAGGTCGCGCGCACCGCCGCGCGCCCGGTTGCCAGCGGACGGATCGGCAGGAAGCTGGCGTGGGCCTGGCTGCTCGCACTGTGCCTGGTGGGACTGGTCGTGCTGCTGCAGTTGCGCTGGCAGGCGCAACTGGTGGCACTGGCCAGCGTGGCGCCGGTCGCCGCCTACCCCTTCATGAAGCGCATCACCTGGTGGCCACAGGCGTGGCTGGGACTGGTCTTTTCCTGGGCGGCGCTGGTCGGCTGGGTCGAGGTGCGCGCGGATGGCCTGCCCGCGCTCGCCTTGCTCTATGCCGGTTCAATCGCCTGGGTGATCGGCTACGACACGATCTATGCGCTGCAGGACCGCGAAGACGATGCGCTCGTCGGAGTGCGATCCTCGGCTTTGCGCATGGGGAGCCACGTGCGCGGTGGTGTCGCCACGTTCTATGGTGTTGCCGTCGCCAGCTGGGCGGCGGCGTTCTGGCTGGTACGGCCGGACTGGCTGGCGTTGCTCGCGCTGGTGCCGATGGCGCTGCACTTGCTGTGGCAAGTGGCGACGCTGGAAGTGGCGAGTGACGGCAACGCGCTCGATCGCTTTCGTGCCAACCGTTTCGCCGGTCTGCTGATGACGCTGGCGTGCTGGGTGGTCGGGAACGCCTGAGCCATGTGCAATCTCTATCGCATGACCAAGGGCGTGGCCGAGGTCGCGCGGCTGTTCGAAGTGCTGCCCGATACCGGCGCCAACCATGCCGAGGAAATCTATCCCGGCTATCCCGGGCTGGTCGTCGCCGAAGGTAAGGCGCGCGCGATGACGTGGGGCTTCCCGCTGGTGCTGAAAGGGCGACAGGGCCAGCCGCTGAAACCCAAGCCGGTGACCAACGCGCGCGACGACAAGCTGCTGACCGGCTTCTGGCTGCCCAGCTTCAAGACCCGCCGCTGCCTGATCCCCGTCGACGCCTGGGCCGAAGCCGAAGGCAAGCGCGGCCACATGACCCGGACCTGGTACACGCCGGCGGGTGCGGAGACGTTCGCTGTCGCGGGGCTGTGGCGCCCGACCGACGAGTGGGGCGATGCCTACACTATGGTGATGACCGATGCCTCTTCGCAGATGGTCGATGTGCATGACCGGATGCCGGTGCTGCTCGCACGCGACGACTGGGAACGCTGGACCGATGGCAGCGCCGACGAGGCACTGGCGCTGTGTCGCAGTCGCGACGTGGAACTCGGCGTCGAGCGAACCGGCGAGCGCTGGGCCAGCGAACCGGTTGCCACGCCGCCGGTCGAGGGGCCGCGCGAGCAATGGTTGCCGGGCTTGTTCTAGCGGGTCGCTAGATCTGTTCGAGCGATGCAGCCAGTTCGTCGGCGCGGAATGGTTTGGCAAGGCGTGGCAGATCGGGTTCCAGCCCGTCGTTCTCGGCATAGCCCGATACGAGCAGCACTGGCAGGCTCGGGCGTTCGGCGCGTATGATGCGGGCGAGCTCCACCCCGGTCATGCCCGGCATCATGTGGTCGGTAACGAGCAGGTCGAAGGTCTCGTCACGATGGATAAGATCGAGCGCTTCCTCTGCCGAAGCGGTTTCGACCACCTGATAGCCAAGGTCGGTAAGCATGTCGGCCGTGCTCATGCGGACGAGCTGCTCGTCGTCGACCAGCAAGGCGCGGCCACGGCTTGAAGGTTCGGCGATGGTCCTCGCGGTCTCGGTCGCCACCGGCGCGGCCCCGCGTGCCTGGGGAAGCCACAATTCGATCGAGGTGCCGACCCCGACCTGACTGTCTATGCGCAATGCGCCGCCCAGCTGCGAGGCAAGCCCGTGGACCATCGAGAGCCCGAGGCCGGTGCCCTTGCCGATGCCTTTCGTCGAGTAGAATGGCTCGACCGCGCGCGCGAGGGTCGTTTCATCCATGCCCGTACCGTTGTCGGCAACCGAGAGGCGGATGTAGCGCCCGGTCCGCAAATCGTCGTGAGCGGTCGTCACCTCGTCGGCCATCGCCGCGATGCGCAAGGTGCCGCCCTCCGGCATCGCGTCGCGCGCGTTCACCGCCAGGTTGAGCAGCGCCATCTCGAGCTGGTTGGGATCGACCATCGCCGCAGGCAAGCCGGGTGCCGTGTCGATCTGCAGCTTGATCTTGGGGCCAGTGGTGCTCTCCACCAGGCTGGACATGCCCGCGACCAGCGTGGCCAGATCGACCGGGACGGCTTGCAGCGGTTGTCGGCGGGCGAACGCGAGCAGGCGCTGAACCAGCACCCTGGCGCGTTCTGCCGATTGCATGGCGCCGTTGATCAGGCGCTGTTCGCGCTCGCCACCAAGACCACGTCGACGCAAGAGGTCGAGGCTGCCGACGATCGGGGTAAGCAGATTGTTGAAATCGTGCGCGACGCCGCCGGTCAACTGACCCATCGCTTCCATCTTCTGGCTCTGGCGCAAGGCCTCCTGCGCGGCATCCAGCGCGGCGGTCTGCTCCTTGTCGGCGGTGATGTCGCGCGCGATGCAATAGAAGAAGTCGTCCTCCAGCGTCACCGACCACGCCAGCCAGCGGTAGGAACCATCGCGTGCGCGGAAACGGTTCTCGAACAGGAAAGCCGGGGAGTCCGTGCGCGAGGCGTCGAATGCCGCCGACATCGTCCGCTCGTCATCGGGATGGATGAGGTCGGAGAAGTGCTTGGCCGCGATCTCATCGGCCGACCAGCCCAGAACGCGCTGCCATGCCGGATTGGTGCGGAAAAAATAGCCGTCGCCATCGGCGATGCCGAACAGATCCTGGCTGAGGCGCCACGTACGGTCCAGTTCGGCCGATCGCTCGGCGACCTGTCCTTCCAGCGTCTCGTTCATCCGGCGCAGGCGTTCGCGCGCGTTGCGCTGCTCCGACACGTCGTGGAACAGCACCGCGACATGTCTTTCCTCGGGATAGTCGATGCGAAACGCATAGACGTCGAACCAGCGACCCGCCTCTGCCGACCCCACCTCGAACCGCTCGGGGACGCCGGTGTCGACAATCCGGGCGTAGCGCTGGTACCAGGATTCCTCCACGCTAGGCGCCAGGCTGCGCAATTGCTTGCCAGGTGCGTCAGTAATCCGCGAGTGTCGCTCGAACGCAGGGTTCGCTTCGATGATGCGCAGGTCCGTCCCGCCTCGGGGATCGTCGCGACACACCTCGATCACGCAGAAACCCGATTCGATCGTCTCGAACAGGGTGCGGTACCGCGATTCACTGGCGCGTAGCGCAATCTCGGCGTTGCGACGTCCGGTGACGTCCTGGAATATAACCGCCACTTCGCGCCGCTCCGGCGGCTCGATGCGGAATGCTGCGAGTTCGAGATGGCGTCCGTTCACTTCCAGCTCGCGTTCGAAGCGCGCCGGCTCACCGGTCACCAGGACGCGACGGTAGATCTCGATCCAGTCATCCGCTTCATCGAGGACGACTTCGCGCACGCGCTTGCCCACGACCTGCGTAATTCCGGCGTGGCGCTCGTATGCGGGATTGGCCTGAACGTGGATATAGTCGCTCAAGGGACCATGCGGGCCATCGATGAACTCGATGATGCAGAACCCTTCGTCCATCGTATCGAAGAGCATGCGATACCGCTCTTCGCTCTCACGAAGGGCGATCAGTCGGGCCCGCGCCTCGTACTGGCGGCGGCGGCCACGGATCGCCGAACGCGCGAGACTGAGCAGGGTAGTAGGATGAAATGGTCGCTCAAGGAAGGTGACGTTCCCGAGCAGTTCCAGATTGCGTGCGGCCGCCGGGTTGCGTTCCAGCCCACCACCACGGTTGGTAAGCAGCACGAAGGGCAGATCCGACCATTCCGCCTGGCGCGCCAGCCAGCCCGACAACTCGCGCATGTCGGCGGTCGCGATCGCCTCCTCCGTGACGACCACGAACGCCGCACCCGTATCGAGCTCGGCGATAAGGTCTGCGATGGACGTGCAGGCGGTGGCATCGATGCTTGCCTCGCCCAGCATTGCCACCGCCAGCGCCGCATCGCGACCGCGCGGCGCCACGACCAGCGCCCGCTCCGACAGAGTGGTACGGTTCAAACGTCCTCACCGGTGAGCAATCCCGTGCCCGATGGCGCCGCATTTTCGCCGACGATGATCGGCACGCCACGCAGGATGCCCTGAAACTGCTTGAGCGGCGGTCCGAGAGAGACGCCGCCCGCGCCGATCTGGTATTCGCGGATGGTATCCTCATGCGCGCCGGTGCGCTTCTTCACGATCGAAATCGCGCGTCGGACACGGCCTGTCGCCTCGAAATAACGTAGCAGAACCACTGTATCGGCGAGATAGGTGACATCCACGGGCGACTTCATATCGCCGACCAGCCCGTGCTGAGCGACAGTGAGGAATGTCGTCGCGCCCTTGCGGTTCAGGTATTGCAGCAATTCGTGGATGTGTAGCACCAGCGCAAATTCGCCCGGCATAGCTGCCTGGTAGCCGTTGAGGCTGTCGATCACGACTGTTCGCGCATCGCTGGATTCTACGCAGGAGCGCACCCGTTCTGCAAATTCGCCTGGCGTCAGTTCGGCGGCATCCACTTGTTCCAGCACCAGCGAGCCGGAATCGACCATGGTTTGCAGGTCGATGCCGACCTTCTTGGCGCGTTCGATCAGCAAGCCCAATTCCTCATCGAAGACGAACATCGCCGCGCGTTCGCCGCGCTCGATCGCGTTCTGGATGAAAGTGAGCATGATGATCGACTTGCCGGTCCCCGCGGGGCCGAGCACGAGCACGCTCGATCCGCGCTCGACGCCGCCGCCGAGCAACGCATCGAACTCGGGCAGGCCGGTGCCGAACGCGTCACGACTGAACGAGCCACGATGTTCTGCGGAGACGAGTCTGGGGAACACGTGGACGCCGCCGGTACGGATCGCGAAGTCATGGTATCCACCGCGATAGCGGCGCCCACGATACTTGATCACGCGCAAGCGTCGCCTTTCGGCGCCATAGTCGGGCGCAAGTTCTTCCAGCCGGATCACGCCATGCGCCACCGAATGGACGGTCTTGTCGTTGGTATCGCTCGTCATGTCGTCAAGCATCAGCACGGTCGCGTTCTGATGCGCGAAGTAATGCTTCAGAGCGAGGATCTGGCGGCGATACCGCAGCGAGCTTTGCGCCAGCAGGCGGATCTCGGACAAGCTGTCGAGCACGACACGATCGGGTCGCGTACGTTCGAAAGTCTCGAAAATGCGCCGGGTGGTCTCGCCCAGTTCGAGGTCCGAGGAATAAAGCAGGCTTTGCTGTTGTTCCTCGTCGAGCAGGCTTTCAGGCGGGACCAACTCGTAGATTTCGATCCCGTCCAGAACCCATCCATGCGACACGGCGCTCGCCCGAAGTTCGTCCTCGGTTTCTGACAAGGTGATATACAGGCAGCGTTCGCCCAGCGCCGCCCCTGTCAGCAGATATTGCAAGGCAATCGTCGTCTTTCCCGCGCCGGGGCTGCCTTCGATAAGGTAGGCTCGGCCGCGTGCAAAGCCGCCTTTTAGTACGTCATCGAGACCGACGACTCCGGTCGCAGCATCGTGCGGGACAGGCTGCATTCTTCTCTCCGCAAGTGAGCGCCCCAATGATCGGAACCCCCGTCAGCCTCCATGCGCTATTTATGGGCTGCAGCACAACACCTTACCCCCGATAGTGCCACGCCGGTGCAACGCCGCCAGCGACCCATACAGATCGAAATGCGCGAGACAACCCGGCCACGCGGCAAGGGGGCCGGGTTGTGGTTTCAGGCGACTTGCGGAAGATTCGCGAGGTGCTTGTCCAGCGTAACGGGATAGTCGCGCACCCGTACGCCGGTGGCGTTGTAGATGGCGTTGGCGATCGCCGCACCCACGCCGCAAAGTCCCAGTTCGCCCACACCCTTGGCCTTCATCGGCGAGGACTTGTCGTCGGGATAATCGAGGAAGATCACCTCCTGGTGCGGGATATCTGCATGCACCGGCACTTCGTAGCTCGCGAGGTCGTGATTGACGAAATACCCGAACCGCTTGTCGACGGCGAGTTCCTCCATCAGCGCGGCGCCCACGCCCATCGTCATCGCGCCGATCACCTGGCTACGCGCGGCCTTCGGGTTGAGGATACGGCCGGCATCGCACACTGCCAGCATGCGGCGGACCCGCGCCTCGCCGGTGTAGCTGTTGACCGCCACTTCGACGAAGTGCGCGGCGAAGGTCGACTGCTGGAACTTCTTGGCGAGATCGCCGTACTCGATGCCGTCTTCAGCCGTGATCGGACCGGCACGCGCGGCATCCGCCAACGCCACGCTCTTGCCGCCGGACGTGACCTTGCCATCGGCAAACTGCACATCGGTACCGCTCATCCCCAACTGCTGGACGATCGACTGGCGCAGCTTCATCGCCGCGGCATAGAGTCCGGCGGTGGAGTTGTTGCCGCCCCACTGGCCGCCCGATCCCGCCGATGCCGGAAAGTCGGAGTCACCCAGTCTTACCGTCACCCGGTCGATATCTACGCCCATCACTTCGGCTGCGGTCTGCGCCAGGATGGTATAGCTGCCGGTGCCGATGTCGGTCATGTCGGTTTCGACCGTCAGGCGCCCATCGCGTTCGAGCCGGATGCGCGCTGCGGATTTGGTGAGCACGTTGTTGCGAAAGCCTGCCGCCATGCCCATGCCGACCAGCCAGCGTCCTTCGCGCACTTGCGCGGGCTTGGGGTTGCGCCTGGACCAGCCGAACCGATCGGCGCCGGTGCGCAGGCATTCGATCAGATGGCGCCCCGAATAGAGGCGTTCCGGCTTCTCCGGGTCGACTTGCGTGTCGTTGACGATCCGCAATTCGACCGGGTCCATGCCCAGTTTTTCGGCGAGCTCGTCCATCGCCATTTCCAGCACCATCAGCCCCGGCGCCTCGCCCGGTGCGCGCATTGCATTGCCTTCGGGCAGATCGAGCACGGCGAGCTTCATGTACGTTTCGCGATTGGGGGCAGCATAGAACAGCCGGGTCTGCGCCACGGCCGCTTCCGGCTTGCCGTCGGGCAGGTTGCCGCTGGTGGACGAGTGCGCGATCGCGGTCAGCTTGCCGTCGCGCGTAGCCCCCAGGCGCACGTGCTGGATCGTGGCGGGGCGGTGCGTGGTGTTGTTCATCATCAGCGGGCGTTGCAACGCCACCTTGACCGGGCGTCCCGCAGCCTTCGCGCCCAGCGCCGCGACGATCGCGTCTGAGCGCACGAACAGCTTGCCGCCAAACCCGCCGCCGATGAAGGGCGAATCCACCCGCAGGTTCTCGGGCTTGATCTTGAGCGAGTTGGCGAGGCTGGCCTTGGCCCAGGCGATCATCTGATTTGACGTCCACAGCGTCAGCTTGTCGCCGTTCCACGCCGCGATCGTGGCGTGCGGCTCCATCATCGCATGGCTTTCATCGGGCGTGGTGTAGATCTGATCGATCTTGACCGGTGCCTTGGCGAAGGCGCCTGCGAAGTCGCCGATGCGCGCGATCGGCGGCGCTCCAGATCCTTCACCGCTGTCGCCCTTGGCCAGGGGCGCATTGGCTTCTTCCTTGGCGAGGTCGAACTTGCCGGCGGCACGCGCATATTCGACGCGCACCAGCCCGGCGGCGGCGCGCGCCTGCTCGAACGTCTCGGCCACGACGAGCGCAATGGCCTGGTGGTAGTGAAAGATTTCCGGTCCGCCGAAGTTGGTGACTGCGCAGGATTTGGATGGCGCGGTCGCCTCATGCTCGAGCGCGGTGATGACCGTCACCACACCGGGTGCGGCTTTCGCATCGACGGTGTCGATCCGCGCGATGCGTCCCTTGGCGATCGCCGAACCGACGATGTAGCCATAGGCCTGGTTGGCGACCACATCGTGGCGTTCATAGGCGTAAGGCGCGGTGCCTGTAGTCTTGCGCGGTCCGTCGATGCGATCGGTAGGCTTGCCGACGACCTTGAGCTGGTCGATCGGATTGGTGGTCGCTGGCGTGTCGAACTTCATGGGGTCAAGCCTCCTTGGCTTGGGCGAGCACCAATGCGAGCGTACGCTCGGCAAGGGCCAGCTTGAAGCGGTTGTCCTCGGTCGGACGCGCACCGGCAAAGGCGCTGCGGGCGACGGCGGCGGCGCCGCGCGGCATCATCGCGTCGGCGGCCTCGGCGCGCCACGGCTTGGGAGCGACGCCGCCAAACGAGGCTCTGCCGGTACCGTCCGGCTGAATCACCGCCGCGACTGAGACGAGCGCGAAGGCGTACGATGCGCGGTCGCGCACCTTCTGGTAGAAGTGGCGCCCGCCCAGCGGCTTGGGCAGCGTCACCGCCGTGATCAGCTCACCGGGTTGCAGCGCGGTTTCGACATGCGGCGTGTCGCCCCACAGTCGGTGGAAGTCCGCGATCGGGATCGCGCGCGCCTCGCCTTGCGGGTTGACGGTCTCCACGGTGGCATCGAGCACGCGCATCGCCTGCGCCATGTCGCCGGGATGCGTGGCGATGCACGCGTCCGAAGTGCCGATGACACCAAGCTGGCGCGAATAGCCTCCCAATGCCGCGCAGCCCGTTCCCGGCTTGCGCTTGTTGCATGGCTGGTTGGGGTCGTAGAAGTAGGGGCAACGGGTCCGCTGGAGCAGGTTTCCGGCGGTCGTCGCCTTGTTGCGCAACTGACCCGAGGCACCCGCGACGATCGCCTTGGTAAGCACGCCATAGTCGCGGCGCACGCGGGTATCGGCCGCGAGCTTGGTGTTCGTCACCAAGGCGCCGATGCGCAATCCACCGTCGTCTGTCGGCTCGATCTTGTCGAGCTTCAGATCCTGCACGTCGACCAGATGTGTGGGTGTCTCGATCTCAAGCTTCATCAGGTCGAGCAGGTTCGTACCGCCCGCCACGAACTTGGCGCCGCGCTTGCCGGCTACCGCCGCGGCGGCCTGTGCCGGCGACTGGGCGCGTTCGTAAGTGAAGGACTTCATGCACGTACTCCCGCGACGTCTTCCATCGCTTCGAGGATGTTCGAATAGGCGCCACAGCGGCAGATGTTGCCGCTCATCCGCTCGCGCATCTCGGCATTGCTCAGTGTCGGCTTGCCGGCGACATCGGCCTGTACGTGGCTGGGGATGCCGCGCTTGATCTCGTCCAGCACCGCGACCGCCGAGCAGATCTGCCCCGGTGTGCAATAGCCGCACTGATAGCCGTCGTGCTTGATGAAGGCGGCCTGCATCGGGTGCAGCTTGTCCGGTGTGCCCAGACCCTCGATCGTGGTGATCTCGTCGCCTTGGTGCATCACGGCCAGGCTGAGGCAGCTGTTGATCCGCTCACCCTCGACGATGACGGTGCAGGCGCCGCACTGGCCGTGGTCGCAGCCTTTTTTCGTTCCGGTCAGGTGCAGATGCTCGCGCAGCGCGTCGAGCAAGGTGGTGCGCGTGTCGAGGTTCAAATCCTGCCGCTTGCCGTTGACCTTCATCGATACCATCGCCAGGGGCGACTGCGGGCTGGCCGCCTGGGTCTGCGCGTCGGCTGGCAACGCGACTGCGGTGCTCGCTGCCGTCACCGCGCCGGCAACCAGCACACCGCGCCTCGAAAGCTCGAGCCCGTTCTTGTCGTTCATGAAAAAGAGAGTCCCTTGCTTCAAGCCATGCGTATGGCAGCTCATCTTGTAACGCACGAACAAGCCATTGGTATACATGGTCTTGATGACATGGTGCGTTGAGGATGGCGCACCGCTGGCGGCTGTGCGCTTCGATAAACCATGCGCCTCCCTACGCAAAAGTGTGGCTTTGAAAATTCCATTTGCAGTCATCACGATTTTCCATCGCGCGCTCGCGTTAGCGATGAGGCATAGGCCCCTGATGAAGTATCTTCACACGATGGTCCGGGTCACCGACCCCGACGCCACCATTCGTTTCCTCGAACTGCTGGGCCTCAAGGAAACGCGCCGCATGAGCAGCGAGCAAGGCCGTTTCACACTGATCTATCTGGCCGCGCCCGGAGACGAACAGGCCGAGATCGAATTGACCCACAACTGGGACGCCGAAGAATACACCGGCGGTCGCAACTTCGGTCACCTCGCCTATCGGGTCGATGATATCTACGAGACGTGCCAGCGACTGATGGAAGCCGGCGTCACGATCAATCGCCCGCCTCGCGATGGACATATGGCCTTCGTGCGCACACCCGATGGCATTTCGATCGAATTGCTGCAGGATGGCAGGCTGCCACCCGCCGAACCATGGCTGTCGATGCCCAACACCGGCAGTTGGTGATGTTGCCTGGCCTGCGCAGGACGGACCCGTCCGCCTGCGTTGCCCAACCTTCATGCTCCCGATGAGACACGGGCGTACGTAGATGAAGCGAGCGGGTTGCCGCCATGCGATCCATGCTGCATTGCAATGTGACCATGCGGATCGCCATCGTCGACGAAAGCGCCGCACGCGCCTCGATCATCCAGGAGGGACTGGCGTCCCTTCCGGAGTGCGAGCTATTCGTCATCACGCAGCGGCGCGGGATCGTGGCGCGGATCTCGGAGATCGCCCCCGACGTCGTGCTCATGGATCTGGGCAATCCGTCGCGTGACGTTCTCGAGGAATATTTCGCGGTCAGCCGCGTGCTGGATCGCCCGATCGCCATGTTCGTCGACGAAAGCGACGACGAGGCGATCGCCGCCTCGATCGATGCCGGGGTCTCGGCCTACGTCGTGGATGGCCTTTCGGCTCACCGCATCCGCTCGCTGGTCGACGTGGCGGTCCGACGGTTCAATGCCTTCTCGCGCCTTCAGTCGGATCTGGCCGAAGCACGGGGGCGTCTGGCAGAGCGCGATACGGTCGATCGGGCCAAGCGCATTCTCATGGACAGCCGTGGTCTGACAGAGCCAAAAGCCTATGCGGAACTGCGCAAGGCGGCGATGGACCAGGGACGCAAGATCGTCGAAATCGCCGATGCGATCACGACGGCGCACAAGCTGATGGGAGGTAAGTGATGGGCCAGGAACTGACGATCGGCTTTCTGCCGCTGGTCGACGCCTGCCTGCCGATCCTCGCGCATGTGCATGGTTTCGCCGAGGATGAGGGATTGTCGCTGCGCCTCATCAAGGACGTCAGCTGGGCAACGGTGCTCGATCGATTGCTATACGGACACAGCGACGCCGCGCATCTGGTGGCGCCGCTGGCGATCGCGACGACGCTGGGGCGCGGACGTCCGGCACAACCGCTGTGCGTGCCGTTCGTGCTGGGGTTGAACGGCAATGCGATCACGTTTCGGCCCGAGCTTGCGGCGGCTCTTTGTCCGCAAGGGGGACTGGGCGATCCGCTCACTGCGGGCGCGGCGCTCAAGGCTATCGCCCTGCAGCGGAGCCAGGCGGGCAATCCGCTGCGGTTCGGGGTGGTGCATCGGTATTCCAGCCATAACTACATGCTGCGGTATTGGCTGGCGGGATGCGGTATCCGGCCGGATCGCGACGTCGAGATAACCACCGTTCCGCCACCGTTCTGTGCCGATGCGCTCGAATCCGGAGAGGTGGACGGCATCTGTGTGGGCGAGCCGTGGAACAGCGTCGCGGTCGAGCGCGGGGTGGGCCGCATCGTCCTGGCGTCCGCGCAGATCTGGCGACGCGGTGTGGAAAAGGTGCTGGCCATGCGCGAAGGTGTGCTGGCCGATCGGCGCGACTCCGTAGAGGCGATGATCCGGGCGATGTGCCGGGCCGGACGACACTTCGTCGATCCCGACAATTGGGACGCCAACGCCGCGATCCTGGCACGATCAGAGTATCTCGACGGCGATCCGGAGCTGATCCGGCGGGCAATCTCGGACCGGCTGCTGCTGGCGCGGGGCGGTGACCTTGTCCATTATGCCGACTTCATGTTCCAGTACCGCGAGGCGGCGAACTTCCCCTGGGTCAGCCAGGCGGAGTGGCTCTACACGCAGATGGTCCGCTGGGATGGCGGCGCGTTCGATCCCGTTGATGCGGCGAAAGCGGCGCGGGTGTTCCGCCCGGACGTTTATCGCAGCGCGTTGCTCGGTACCGGCGAACCACTGCCCGGCGCCAGTTCCAAGGTCGAAGGCAGCCTGGTGGGTGCGACGGCGGTGGGAACCCAGCAGGGGCGCATGACCTTGCAAAGCAATCGTTTCTTCGACGGCAAAGTGTTCGATCCCGCGCATCTGGCCCAGTACATGGCCGCGATGGACTGAGCGCGAACTTCGCTGCACTGCAAAAAAAGCTTGTCGAAGCGCGGGCGAATCGGTTACTCATCTTGCTGACAGTCGTTTCGACCGCCGCTCAACGATGAGCGGCAACGAGGTCTACGGCTTCACTTCAAACATTCATGTGGCAACGTCGCCGCCCTGATCCGCTTCCTTGTGGGAAGTCTCGGGTTGCGGCGGCTTTCTTGCGTTGTCTCTCCGCGCCAAGGGGGCACCGATGAACAGCATAGCCATGCCGCAGCAAGGGTTACACACCGAACCGAGGGCCACCACCCCGGCTTCTGGGTTCTGGCAATCGGGACACCGCGGAACCCTGTTCGCCGCGTTCCTGTATTTCGACGTATCGTTCATGGTATGGGTCATGCTGGGCCCGCTGGCGCCGATCATCTCGAAGGATCTCGGTCTGGATGCCGCACAAAAGGGCCTGATGGTCGCGGTGCCGACGCTGGCCGGCGCAATCCTGCGGATCGTCAACGGCCTTTTGGGTGATCGCATCGGCCCCAAGCGCACCGGCGCAATCAACCAGCTTATCGTCATCTTTGGCCTCGCGTTCGCCTGGCACTTCGGCGTCGCTTCGTATGCCGGAACCCTGGCGCTGGGGGTGATCCTGGGCTTTGCAGGCGCCAGCTTCGCGGTGGCGCTGCCACTGGCCAGCCGCTGGTACCCGCCAGAGCATCAGGGCAAGGCGATGGGTATCGCCGGCATGGGCAACTCGGGCACCGTGCTTGCAGCGCTGTTCGCGCCGCTGCTCGCCAAACTATTCGGCTGGAACGACGTCCTGGGCCTAGCGCTGATCCCGCTGGTCGCCGTCTTCATCTTCTACATGATCGCGGCGAAGGACAGTCTGAACCAGCCTGCGCCCAAGTCGCTCGGTGCCTATGCGCAAGTGCTCAAGGAGAAGGACGCGTGGTGGTTCATGCTGTTCTACTTCGTCACCTTCGGCGGTTTCGTTGGCCTGTCCAACTCGCTGCCCACCTACTATGCCGATAGCTTCGGTCTCACTCCGGTCCTGGCGGGATACTGCACCGCCGCTTGCGTCTTCGCAGGTTCGCTGCTGCGCCCGATCGGTGGCGCATTCGCCGACCGCTTCGGCGGGATCAACACACTGACCGCGGTCTATGCCCTGGCGGCGATCGTGCTGCTGGCCGTGACCATGATCGGTACGTCGCTGTTCGGCACGCTGCTGATGTTCCTCATCATCATGGGCACGCTTGGTGTCGGCAACGGGGCGGTGTTCCAGCTCGTGCCACAGCGTTTCCGCGAAGAGATCGGGGTGATGACCGGGCTGGTCGGCTTCGGCGGTGGCGTCGGTGGGTTCTACCTCGCTTCCTCGCTGGGCTTTGCGAAGAAGCTGTCGGGCAGCACCGCTCCCGGCTTCCTGATCTTCGCCGGACTTGCCGTCGTCGCACTGCTCGGACTGACGGTGGTCAAGGCGCGCTGGCGCTCGACCTGGGGCGCGAAGCTGGGCGGCGTGCGCATCTAGGCTGCACGGCGGAGTACGGATTTCCGCGCTCCGCCACAGCTCGCCGTGACCCTTCGCGCAGCCGCGCCCGCTTCCAGGACCACTGACCATGACGCTTCGTTTCACACTGGGAGCAGTCGCGATCGCGGCCCCCTTGAGCCTTGCCTGCCCCGCCGACGCGGCGGCGCCTTCTCCGCAGATCGGAGATCCCATCGCAATCGGCAGCGGCCTGTCGATCGATCCCATCATCGATGCCCGCCTTCGCTGGGAAAGCGTCGATCAACCTACGACCGACGCCGATGCCGTCACGCTGCGGCTGCGGTCGGGCGCGGAAATCAAGCACACTTCGGGTTTGTCGGTGCTGGTCGAGGGAGAGGCCACACTTGCGCTGGGCACGCGGTACAACGCGTTCCCTTTCGCCATCGCCAGCGGGCAGCGCCGCCCCCGGTTCTCGACCGTGGCCGACCCGGAGACGATCGAGCTCAACCGCGTGCAGATCCAGTACACCTCGAAGGCGGCCACGCTCACGCTGGGTCGCCAGCGCATCAACCTCGACGATCAGCGCTGGGTGGGCAGTGTCCTGTGGCGGCAGAACGAGCAGACCTTCGACGCCGTTCGCGGTGAAGGCAAATTTGGCCCGATCAGCATCGACGCGACGTATGCTAACTCCCAGCGGACCATCTATGGCAGCGAAGCGGGCCATCGCCAGGATTTCGCGCCGGGCACCGGACCGCGCCAGCACTACGGCGGTGATTTCGTGTTCGTGGACGCGGGTGCGAAGCTTGGGCCAATCAACCTGAAGGCGTTCACCTACCTGCTGGATTACGATCCGACGTTCCTGCAGGCGAACAGCTCGCAGACGTATGGCGCGCGAGCGACCGGTTCGTTCGTTCTTGCTCCCAAGACCAAGCTGAACGTCGCGGCCAGCTTCGCGCGGCAATCGGACTACGGCGGCAATCCCGTGGCCTACCGCGCCGATTACCTCGCGGCGGAACTCGCGCTGGCATTCAAGGCGCTGACGGTCACCGCCGGTTACGAGGAGCTTGGCAGCGATCGCCAGGCTGCTGGTGGGGCTGGCCGGGCGTTGCAAACGCCGCTGGCCACGCTGCACAAGTTCAACGGCTGGGCGGACGTGTTCCTGACGACACCCAACGCCGGCTTGCGCGATGCCTATGTCGCAGGTGCCTGGAAGTTCGATGCCAAGGCCATTCCCGGCCTCAACGCGAACGTCATTTGGCATCATTTCTCAAGCGATGTGGGCAGCGTGACCTACGGGGACGAATGGAACGCGTCGGCCGGTTGCAAGCTGGGCAGAGTCGCGCTGCTGGCCAAGTACGCGAACTATCAGCGCCGCGGCGCCCAGCGGTTCACCAGCGATGTCGATACCGAGAAGTTCTGGCTCGAAGCGGACGTGGCTTTCTAGCCACCCTGCGCGAAGTTCCATGCTGCACTGCGAAAAGTCCTTGCCCCGACGCGTGCGAATCGGTTAGGTTCCAATCAGAAGATCAACCGTGCCGCCCAACGAAGGGCGAACCAGCGCGGCCTCTTTTTCAACACATGATGCGTGGCAACGAAGCCGCCCGATACGCTCCTGCCAGGGGGCTGTTCGTGGCGGCTTTTTGCGTTGTGCGCGCTCGATACGGAGATGCGGCGATGACTCAACTCAGGACAATCGTGAACGACGACGATCCGCGCCTCGCCGAGCCCGAACGGCTCGTCGTGATCGGCAACGGCATGGCCGGTTGCCGGGCGGTCGAGGAGATCCTGACGCGGGCCCCCGGGCGCCACCACATCACCATCTTCGGTGCCGAACCACGGGTGAACTACAACCGGATCATGCTGTCGCCGGTTCTGGCCGGCGAGAAGACGTTCGACGATATCGTCATCAATCCGGTCGCCTGGTATGCCGACAACGCGATCGAGCTGGTCTCGGGTGATCCGGTCGCCAGCATCGACCGGGCCGCGCGGACGGTCATCACACGTTCGGGCCGGATCGAACCCTACGATCGGCTGATCATCGCCACAGGCTCCGACCCGTTCATCATCCCGGTTCCGGGACACAAGCTGCCCGGGGTCGTCACCTTCCGCGATCTCGATGATGTCGACGCGATGGTCGCGGCGGCGCAGGCCGGCGCGGACCGGGGTGGCGGCACGGCGGTGGTGATCGGCGGCGGCCTGCTGGGTCTGGAAGCCGCGCACGGGCTCAGCCTGCGCGGGATGAAGGTGACCGTAATCCACCTGATGCCGACGTTGATGGAACGCCAGCTGGATGAGGCCGCCGGCTGGTTGCTGAAGGCCGAGCTGGAACGGCGCGGCCAGACGATCCTGACCGGTGCCGACACCGCCGAGATCATCGAGGGCGACGGCAAGGTCGCCGGTGTGCGCCTGAAGGACGGGCGCGAGATCCCCGCCGACATCGTCGTCATGGCGGTGGGCATCCGTCCCGCCACGGCGCTGGGCAAGGCCGCCGGCCTCGATGTCGAGCGCGGCATTCTGGTCGACGATCACATGGTAACGTCCGATCCCGCCGTTCTGGCGGTGGGCGAGTGCGTGCAGCATCGCGGTCTGTGCTATGGCCTGGTCGCGCCGCTGTGGGATATGTGCCGGGCATTGGCCGATCACGTCGCCGGCGCGCCGACCGGCTATATCGGGTCGGCAACTTCCACCAAACTCAAGGTTTCGGGCATCGACCTGTTTTCCGCCGGCGACTTTTCGGGTGAGGACGGCGCCGAGGATATCGTCATGCGCGACGCCTCGCGCGGGGTGTACAAACGGATCATTGTAAAGGACGACAAGCTGGTCGGCGCGGTGCTGTACGGTGATACCGCCGATGGCGCCTGGTACTTCGACCTGCTGAAGCGCGGCGAGGATGTCTCCGAAATCCGCGATGCCTTGATCTTCGGCCAGGCCTTCGCCGCGGGGGGCGCCCCCTCGGACCCTAACGGTGCCGTTGCCGCCCTCTCGGACGATGCCGAGATCTGTGGTTGCAACGGCGTTACCAAGGGCACTGTGGTCAAGTCGATCCTGGCGGGTGCGTGCTCGCTCGATGCGGTGCGCTCGACATGCAAGGCCTCGGCTTCGTGCGGTTCGTGCACCGGACAGGTCGAGAGCCTGCTGTCGCTCACGATGGGCGCCGATTACGGCGGCGCGCGCGAAGTAAAGACGATGTGCAAGTGCACGACATTCGGGCACGACGATGTGCGCCGCCTGATCCTCGAAAAGGATCTGCGCGCGATCCCGCAAGTCATGCAGGAGCTGCACTGGTCGACGCCGGACGGCTGCTCGTCTTGCCGCCCTGCGCTCAACTACTACCTGCTGTGCGCGCTGCCGGGTGAATACGTCGACGATCAGAAGAGCCGCTTCGTCAACGAGCGGATGCACGCCAATATCCAGAAGGACGGCACCTATTCGGTCGTGCCACGGATGTGGGGCGGGCTCACCAATCCACGCGAACTGCGAGCGATCGCCGATGTGGTCGAGAAGTTCAATGCGCCTATGGTGAAGGTGACGGGCGGCCAGCGCCTCGACATCTTCGGCATCAAGAAGGAGGATCTGCCTGCCGTCTGGTCCGATCTCAACGCCGCCGGGATGGTTTCGGGTCACGCCTATGGCAAGAGCTTGCGCACGGTGAAGACCTGTGTCGGGTCCGACTGGTGCCGCTTCGGAACGCAGGATTCCACCGGCCTCGGCGTCAAGATCGAGCAGATGACCTGGGGGTCGTGGATGCCGCACAAGTTCAAGATCGCCGTATCGGGTTGCCCACGCAACTGCGCCGAAGCGACGATCAAGGACTTCGGCATCATCTGCGTGGATTCGGGATACGAGCTTCACGTCGGCGGCAACGGCGGCATCAAGGTTCGCGTCACCGACCTGTTGTGCAAGGTCGCGACCGAGGAAGAGGCGATGGACGTCTGCGCCGCCTTTACCCAGCTCTATCGCGAGCAGGCATGGTACCTCGAGCGCACCGCGCCGTGGATCGAGCGGGTCGGCCTGGACCATATCAAGGCGGGCCTGTTCGACGAACCGGGCACCGTCGCCAGGCTGGCGGCGCGGTTCCGCCATTCGCAGCAGTTCATGCAGGATGATCCCTGGGCCAAGCGTGTCGCTGGCGAGGATACCCAACTGCACCAGCATCTCGCCGAAGTGCGCCCCCTGGAGTTAGTGTGATGATCGGAGACTGGCTGGATATCGGCCCCACCACCCAGATTGCGCCCGGCAACGCCCGGACGCTGCCGGTGCGTGGCGGCGACGAGATCGCGATTTTCCACACGATGGACCACCAGTTTTTCGCGTTGTTCAACGCCTGCCCGCACAAGCAGGGGCCGCTGTCGCAAGGCATCGTCCACGGCAACGTCGTGACGTGCCCGTTGCACAACTGGAACATCTCGCTGCGCACCGGCGAGGCGCTGGGTGACGACAAGGGATGCGTGCCCACCATCCCGCTCAAGGTCGATGCCGGGCGCATCTATCTGCTACGGTCCGCCGTCGTCGGTGGCCGCGCCGCACCGGCGAAGGCGGCTTGAGCCGATGACGGCGATCCGCACCACTTGCGCCTACTGCGGGGTGGGTTGCGGCATCCGGGCCGAGGTGACCGGGCGCACGGCGACGATCGCAGGCGATCCGGATCATCCGGCCAACGCTGGCCGCCTGTGTTCGAAAGGTACGCATCTGGGCGAAACGGTCGGCCTGGAGGGTCGGCTGCTCCATCCCGAGATCAATGGCCGCCGCGTCGGCTGGAGCAAGGCGATCGAGCGTGTCGCGCATACTTTCGCCGATACGATCGCCCGCCACGGTCCAGACAGCGTGGCGTTCTATGTCTCGGGCCAGCTGCTGACCGAGGATTACTACGTCGCCAACAAGCTCATGAAGGGCTTCATCGGTTCGGGAAACATCGACACCAATTCGCGCCTGTGCATGTCGAGCGCGGTGGCGGGCCATGTCAGGGCTTTTGGCGAGGACGTGGTTCCGGCCAGCTACGAGGATCTCGATCACGCCGACCTGATCGTGCTGGTGGGGTCCAACACCGCCTGGTGTCACCCGGTGCTGTACCAGCGCATGATGGCCGCCCGTGCCGCGCGCGGCACCCGGATCGTCGTGATTGATCCGCGCCGCACCGAGACATGCGAGGATGCCGATCTGCACCTGGCGTTGCGTCCCGGCAGCGACGTCGCGTTGATGAACGGCTTGCTGGCGCATTGCCGCGAGGCGGGACTGCTGGACGAGGCTTATCTTGAGCGTCACGTCACCGCGTCGGACGGCTTCTGGGCGGCGCTGGGCAGCGGCTACGACTTGTGGTCCACTGCCGCGGCTTGCGACCTGGCGCCCGCGGACCTGCGCGCTTTCTACGATCTGTTCGCCGCGAACCCGCGAACCGTCACGATGTTCAGCCAGGGCATCAACCAGTCGATCCGCGGCACCGATCAGGTCAACGCGATCATCAACGTCCACCTCGCCACGGGGCGGATCGGCAAGCCCGGCGCGGCGCCTTTCTCGATCACCGGGCAACCCAATGCAATGGGCGGGCGCGAGGTCGGCGGTCTGGCCTCTACGCTGGCCGCACACCGTGACTTCACGCCCGATGACATCGCCGAAGTCGGTCGCTTCTGGGCCGCGTCGCGCATGGCGACCAAACCGGGCCTGAAAGCGGTCGACCTGTTCCGTCAGGTGCGCGAGGGCCGCGTCAAGGCGTTGTGGATCATGGCGACCAATCCGGCGGTGTCGCTGCCCGATGCCGGTCTGGTGCGTGAGGCGCTGGCCAAGTGCCCGTTCGTCGTCGTGTCCGACTGTATCGCCGATACCGACACCGCGCGCTTCGCCCACGTCAAGCTGCCGGCTCTCGGTTGGGGTGAGAAGGACGGTACCGTCACCAACAGCGAGCGTCTGGTCAGCCGTCAGCGGGCGCTGTTCCCGGCCGCCGGGGAAGCCAAACCGGACTGGTGGATCGTCAAGGAAGTCGGCCAGGCGATGGGCTGGACCGAGGCGTTCGCCTATACGCGCGCCGCCGACATCTATCGCGAGCATGCCCGGCTTTCCACATACCGCAACCAGGGCAAGCGGTTGTTCGATATCGGCCATCAGGCCGCGATCTCCAATGCGGCGTATGATGATCTCGATCCGTTCCGCTGGGGGGCAAAGCCGTTCGTCGATGGGCGGTTCTCGACGGCGGACGGCAAGGCGCGGCTGGTTCCGGTGCTGCAGATGGCCCTCGAAGCGCCGCTGGCGAAATGGCCGCTGACCCTCAACACCGGGCGCTATCGCGATCAGTGGCACACGATGACTCGGACCGGGCTCTCTCCGCGCCTTTCGCAGCATCGGCGTGAGCCGATGGCGGAGATCCACCCTGCCGATGCAGCCGAACACGGCATCGCTGCCGACGATCTGGTGCAGGTGACTACGCCACAAGGCCAAAGCGTCTTTCGTGCGCTCATCAGCGAGGGCCAGCGGCGCGGCGAAGTCTTCGTGCCGATCCACTGGACCGATCGCCAGTCCACCGGGGGTCGCGCCGGACTGCTGGCGCGTGCACTGGTCGATCCGGTCTCCGGTCAGCCGGGCTTCAAGTGCACGCCTGCGCGCATGGCCAGGTTCGCGGCGCAATGGCGCGGCTTCATCATCGCGCGCGATCTGCCGCAGGACTTGCCCGTGACGTACGCGACGCGGGTTCGGGTGGCGCAGGGCTGGCTCGTCGAAGTGGCGGGCGAGGGTGACCCGGCGGTGCTGGCGAAGGCGGTGCTGCCCAAGGGCGAGCGAGTCGAGATTGTCGACCGCGCGCGCGGATCGCTGCGGGTCGCGGTGGTCGAGGCGGGGGAACTCGTCGCCACATTGCTGGTCAGTCGGGACGGGCCGCTGCCCTCGCGCGAATGGCTGATCGAGCAGCTGAGCGCGCTGGAGCCGGCTTCGTCCAGCGAATTGCTGGCCGGGCGGCCCGCAAAGCCGCAGGTGGACCGTGGGCCGATCGTATGTGTATGTTTCGACGTCGGCATGAAGACGATCGTCGAGGCGGTGGCGGCCCAGTCGCTCATGTCGGTCGAGGCGGTGGGCAAGGCGCTGTCCGCCGGCACCAATTGCGGGTCATGCCGGCCCGCTATCCAGCGCCTGATCGCGGACTGCAGGGAGACAGCACATGGTTGAACGCATTGCCGCAGGCGAAGTCTGGCTGGTCGGCGCCGGGCCGGGCGATCCCGAACTGCTCACACGCAAGGCCGAACTGTTGCTGCGCGAAGCAAGCGTCGTATTCTACGATGCGCTGGTCGGTCCCGGCGTGCTGGAACTGGCCAACGAAAGCGCGCGGTTCGTCCATGTCGGCAAAAGGTCCGGCCGCCATTCGAAGGATCAGCCGACGATCGACCGGCTGATCGTGGAGGCGGCATCGGCGGGCGAGCGGGTCGTTCGGCTCAAAGGGGGCGACCCGGCGATATTCGGTCGCGCGAGTGAGGAACTCGATGCCTGCCGCGCCGCCGGTATCACGGTGCGCATCTGCCCCGGCGTCACCGCGGCCAGCGCCGCCGCCGCCAGTCTTGGCTTGTCGCTGACGTTGCGGGGGCTGGCGCGCAAGCTGACGTTCGTCACGGCCCATGCCCGCGCGGGCGAGCGCCTCGACCTCGACTGGACGTCCCTCGCCGATCGTGAAGCGACGCTGGCGGTCTACATGGGCAAGGCGGCGGCGACCCAGGTGTCCAACCAACTGATAGCGGCCGGCCTCGCGCCCGACACGCCCGTCGCCTTCGTGGAAAGTGCCAGCCTGCCCGAAGAGCGCGTGCTGCTAACGCGCCTCGATCTACTCGGCTTGGCGAGCAAGACGATGGGCGGCGATGGTCCGGCGCTGCTGCTGATCGGCGAGGCGATCCGCGGTTGTGCCACACCACAACCGGCCTTGGCGCAACGCGCCGACCACACGGTTTGACGCCACACTTGCTGCAAGGCGGAAATGTCGCGCCCAGATGCGGCGCCGACGTCGCTAGCCCCATGGGCTTGCGTGCACGCCGACGCCGCGCTGTAGTTCAGGCGCGCAGGCTGTCCGGAACGATGCCGCCATTTGCGGCCAGCTTGTCCATGACCGCGCGATGCAGCGCGATGTTCTGTTCGGCCGAGCCGTTGTCTCCAGCGTGGACACCCAACTCCTCACCCAGTTCCTTGCGCGCCGACAGGCTGGAATCGAGATCGAGCAGCTTGAGCAGATCGACGATCGAGCTTTGATAGTTGCCGCCATGATCGGGCTTCATCTCGGCCATCGCCGAGAGCACCGCGCCGACATCGACGCTGGCTGCAGGTTCCGGAGCCGGCGCCGCTGCGGGAGCCGGTGCCGGCGCTATTGGCGCGGCTGGTGCTGCTTGTGTCGGGGCAGGTGAGGGCGCAGCCGGTGCCGGTGCCGGAGCCGCCTTGGCCGTGTCGTGATGGAAGATCTTGTTGAGGATGTTGCCGAAGAGGCTCATTTTGTCCGTTCCCGTCTTGCGTTGCAGGCAGGTGCCTGCCTCATCATCGAGCTAAACGCGCCACGATGCGGAAAGTCTGCCGGGAACGTCGCCTTTTGCCGGTCGTTGTTGGAAAAATGCTGTTTCTTCAGCGGTATCAGGAGCGTCTTTCATGAAGCATTCCCTTATTCTGGCGGTATCGATCGCCGCACTATCACTCGCCGGCTGCAAGAAGTCCGAGGCTCCGGCGGGCGATGGCACTGCCACCACAGCCGTCGCCACAGACGATAGCGCGATGGCGCCTGCCACACCGGTCGCCGCAGCCAACCCCGATCAGGCCTTCGCCGACGCTGCCGCTGCCAGCGATACTTTCGAGATCGAAACATCCAAGCTTGCCGAGACCAAGGCCGAAAGCGCCAAGGTAAAGCAGTTCGCAAAGTCGATGATCAAGGCGCATACCGACTCCACCGCCAAGCTGAAGACAGCGGCGTCGGCCGCATCGCCGGCACTCACGCCGGTGGCGCAGCTTACGCCGATGCAGCAGCAGACGCTCGACGCGCTGGCGGCAAAGTCGGGCACCGATTTCGACCAGGCCTATGCCAAGGCGCAAGTCGAGGCGCATCAGATGACGCTCGACAAGTTGAAGGCCTATTCGGCATCGGGCGCCCAAGCCACGCTCAAGACGTTCGCGACCGGCCTGATCCCGACCGTGACCGCACACCTCAACATGGCGAAAGCGCTGTAAAACCGATCCCGACCGGTCTGCCGGATGGCGGGCCGGTCGACCGGGTTATTCGAACCTTACCCTGAACAGGCCTTGTCGGCGTTGATCCCTTAACCGAGCGGGCGTCATCGATCCGCCGGTCGGAGACATGATGCCTGATCTGCCTGTACCCGAGCCTTACATCTTGTGGCTGACCGGCGCCGGAGTCCTCGTGGCGCTCGTCGCGTGGCTGCCGCTGGCGCTCAAGCGTTTACCCCTGTCGCTGCCGATCTTCTGCATCGGTTTTGGTGCGGTGCTTTTCTCGTTCGTCTCCGTTCCATTCAGTCCGCTGCCGCGCGAACTGCCCCACGTCACCGAGCGGTTGACCGAATTCGTCGTCATCATCGCGCTGATGGGCGCCGGTCTCAAACTGGACCGCGAGTTCGCCTGGAGGCGGTGGAGCGTCACCTGGCGGCTGCTGGCCGTCACCATGCCGTTGAGCATCGTCGCGATAACCGTACTGGGTGTCTGGGGTTTGGGCCTCAGCGGAATCGCCGCGCTGTTGCTGGGGGCGAGCCTTGCTCCCACCGACCCCGTGCTGGCCGCCGATGTCCAGGTCGGACCGCCGAAGTCGGGCGAGGAAGACGATGTGCGGTTCGGCCTGACATCCGAAGCCGGGCTCAACGATGGCCTGGCGTTTCCGTTCGTGAAGCTGGCCATCGCGTTGGCGCTTGCCGCCAGCACGGGTGAGCCATGGGCGCGTGACTGGGTCTTGCACGATGTCCTTTGGGAGATTGTCGCCGGAATCGGGCTGGGTTGGCTGATCGGTCGCGTCTTTGGTTGGCTGACGTTTCATGTGCCGGGCGAAACCAAGCTGGCGCAGACAGGCGATGGACTGATCGCGATTTCCGCGACGTTCCTTGCTTATGGCCTGACCGAACTGGTGGCGGCCTATGGCTTCCTGGCCGTGTTCGTTACGGCGCTGACGCTGCGCCGCTCACATCGCGACCATGATTTCAACCATCAGATGCATGCCTTGACCGAGCAGGTGGAGCGGATCGCCATGATGGTGCTGCTGATCCTGTTCGGTGGCGCGCTGGTCAAGGGTTTGCTCGCCCCGCTGGTATGGCAGGACTGGCTCGCGGCCTTGGCGATCATCCTCGTTATCCGTCCGGCATCAGGCATGATCGCGATGATCGGCCACAAGGCCGACTTTTCGGAAAAGCTCACGCTCGCCTTCTTCGGCATCCGCGGCGTGGGCTCGTTCTACTATCTGGCTTATGCCCTGAACCATGCCGCGTTTCCGCATCCGGATCGGTTATGGGCGATCGTCGGTCTGGTCGCCCTGATGTCGATCCTGCTGCACGGACTGACGGTGACGCCCATCATGCGCGGGCTCGATCGCCTACAAGGCCGAGACCCGGACCAGCCTGAGCAAGGCGTCGTCGACGAGGAAACGCGCCCGGGTATCCCGGGGTGAGATCGCGATCATCGACAAGCGAAAGGCGCACCCGTCCATCGGGACAGGCGCGCCTTCAAGGTGCGGTTCTAGCACACGCCCGCGTCAGTGCGGGTGTGGCGTCGGCCGATCAGTCTTCCTCGGCCGCTTCCGCCTCAGCCTTGGTCTTGTGGTTCACGCCCTCTTCCTCGGCCGGGGGCGAGTACACGGTGAACAGCTTGAGCGGCTCTTCGCCCTTGTTGATGATGTTGTGCTTGGCGCCCTTGGGAATGATGATCATCCGGTTCGCGACCACTTTCGTACGGCTGCCATCGACAACGGCCTGACCCTCGCCCGACACGAAGAAAGTGGTCTGGTCGGCGTCATGTGTTTCCTCGCCGATATCGTCACCCGGCTCGATACTCATCAAGACCACCTGGCAATTTTCGTCGTAATAGACTTCCTTTTGGAAGTTCTTGTTCTTGGTTGCCAGGTCGATCATGTCTTTGTTGAAGACGGCCATCCGATTATCCTTTGTTAAGTGCGCTGTCGTGCACGATGTCGGACGAACCAAGCCTTGGCTTCATGCCGATCCCAGCCCCAACGATGCGCGGATCATGAAGGTTCCTGCAAAACTATTGCGACCCGATGTCCATTATGCCATTCGCTTTGTTGGTTATCGATCCGGCTAAACGCGGTAGAACGGGAATCGTGGGACCGGACCTTCGATGATATGCGCTCGTAGTTTTTGGCGCATCGTCTCGGCTCCCGCGCTTGTCGTACAGACAAGATGGGTGCCGCCCGATGGCAGCACTTCGATCGCGCTTACATCGACGCCAGCCTTCTTGCACAAGGCCAGAACGGCGGCTTCGTCCATGCGCGTATTCATCGCTCGGCTCATGTGTAACGCGCTTTCTGTTTGATGACGGAACGTCGAAGGAGCTTGAGCCCCTATGTCAGACGTCGGTGCCGTCCCGATCCAAACGATATTCGTCATCGTCGGTGTGCTCATCGCTCTGGTTGGCGACCAGTAGAGCGGCGGCAACATCGCGCGTCCGTTCATGCCGGGCCTCGCGCTTTTCGGCAGCCGCTGCTTCGGTGCCCCAGGCACTGGCGGCTCTTTGCGCAACTACGCGTACATTTTCGAGCGAGGCATTGGCCGCGCGATCGCGCTGCAGACTTTCCTGTTCGCGGCAGAGGCTGGCTGAAGGATACATCATGGTGCCTTTCGAGGTAGTGCGATCGAGGCGAAGGAAGCGCTGCTACGCCGGCTCAGGATGTTGACGGCTTGGGTGCCGCACCCTTCTGCGACGGGTTCGAGGCGTTTGGCTTGGGTGGCGCAGGCTTCTTGGGCTTGCGAACTTCCTTGGAACTGCGGGCTTGGCTCTTTGCCATTATGTGGATCCTGTCTGTTGATCGGCGTCCATCGGGCAAGCGTTCGGCGCGCGGACATGCGGTCGGCACGATGAGGCTGCCCGGATCGATCCGGCTGATACGATGAAGCGGATGGAAAAGATGGCACAGCTCCACTTCCGAGCGGGAGCGTGAACTCTCAAGCGCAACCAGGCTCACGGCGGACGGCTGCGACGTCCTGTATATGGGCGCGGCGAGGGCTTTTAGCCAGTCCCAAGTGTGCGCGGCACCGATCGAACGCCCGCGCGCATGGCCATAGGGGCAGAAACAGCAAAGCTTCGTTACATCTGCCGGAACCGTGCGTTACTTTTGCACTAACCCGCTTCAGGAAGACGAGCTGAGATGCGAATGCCCACTCCCCAAGAACGTCATGCGGTGCTGGAAACCAACCGCATGCGCAAGATGGCCCGGTCGGCGCATGCTTACGTTCGGGGCAACACTGCGAAGTTCTACGAGTGGCTGGATGCGTCTCCTGCGGCAGCGCGGGTTCCGGCAGGCCCCTCGATCTGGATCTGCGGCGATTGCCATCTCGGCAATCTGGGGCCGCTGACGAATGGCAGCGGGCGGATCGAGATTCAGATTCGCGATCTCGATCAGGCGGTGGTTGGTAATCCGGCCCATGATCTGATCCGGCTCGGTCTATCGCTGGCGACGGCGGCGCGTGGGTCCGACTTGCCGGGCGTGACGACCGCGCGCATGATCGAGGAGATGGTCGAAGGCTATGCCGCGGCGATGCACGACCACACCAGCGAAAACCCGGGCGTCGAACCCGAGGTGGTCCGCAGCATCAAACGCGAGGCGCTGGGGCGACGGTGGAAGCATCTCGCCCGCGAACGGCTGGACGCGGTGGAACCCGAAATCCCGCTCGGCAAGAAGTTCTGGTCGCTCGACCCGGACGAACGCAGCAGCCTGGAGGAAGTGGTCGCCGATCCGGCCGTGGCCGGCATGATCCTGTCGCTGGACGACAAGGACAGGGATCGCACCGTCAGGCTGATCGACGCGGCATACTGGATGAAAGGCTGCAGTTCGCTGGGCCTGCTACGCTATGCCGCAATCGCCGGGCTGAAGAACGCGAAGGGCCGTTCGGACTATGCCCTGATCGACATCAAGGAAGCGGTCGATCCGATAGCGCCTGCAACCCCCGATGCGGTGATGCCGACCGACAATGCCGAGCGCGTGGCGGCCGCCGCCCGGGCCCTGTCGCCGCATCTCGGCAAGCGGCTGATCCCGGTGCGGATGTTGGGCCGATCGCTGTTCATACGCGAATTGGCGCCGCAGGATCTCAAGCTGGAGGTCGATCAGTTCAGCCGGTCGCAGGCGGTGATGGCTGCGCGCTATCTCGCGTTCGTGGTCGGAAAGGCTCACGCGCGCCAGTTGGACGTGGCCTCGCGCAATGAATGGCTCGGCATACTGGAAGCGGACCGCCGGGGGCAGATCGATGCGCCTTCGTGGCTGTGGCAAAGTGTGGTCTCGCTGGCGGGCAGCCACGAGGCCGGCTACCTCGAGCACTGCCGTCGCTACGCGCTGGCCGCCTGATGTTCAGCGAGGACGATATCAAGTGGATGCGCGAGGCGTTGGCCATCGCCACGTCCAAGGGATCGGATCCCGCCAGCTCCCCGCTGGGCAGCGTCATCGTGCTGGACGGCAAGGTCATCTCCGCCGAACGCAACCAGACGCAGGATCTGCCCGATGCGACCGCGCATGCCGAGATGATGGCGATCCGGCGCGGGTGCGAGGGCAGCGGCAGCATGGAACTGCGCGGCGCGACGCTGTATTCCACACTGCAGCCATGCGGCATGTGCACGATGGCTTCGATCTGGTCGAAGGTCGGGCGCGTCGTCTATGGTGCCGGGCGCGACGATGTCCACGCGATGTATTTCGAAGCCAGGCACGTCGACACGCTTGCCTTCATCTCGGATGCCTATCGTGACGATATCGTCATCGAGGGCGGTTGCCTTCGTGAGGAATGCGCGGAGCTGTACTTCGGGCCTGATGACGATGTGCCCGAGGAGGATCAGGGCAACATCTAGCGCGCGATAATATCGCGGCCTGTCACGCCGGGGCATGCCAAAGCCCGCGCGGTCAAAGCCCTACCAGCCACAGTGCGAACAAGAACACCAGCAAGGCCGCCATGCTGGATAGGCAGAGAATGCCGAACGGACAGCGGTGGATCGTGGGATGGATTCTATCCATGACATCCAGCTCCGGGCTTGTTCTGTTTATGCACCCAAGTTACCCGCAAGCGGCACATCTGACAAGATGGCCGTCTCCCGCGCGATCGGGCGGCCGGGCTTCGGCGGAGATAGTGCGGGGGGGATGTATGATAGGGTGGCCGCGAAGCCGCCGGTATCAGACGCGAAGTACGATTTGGAAAAATCCATGACCGACGGGCGTAAGCAGGACGAGCCGCAAGACGCTTCGCAAGACGACCTGCGCAGCGGTGACATGCAGGCCGACTTCGCGAAGGAAGGGGATGCGCCTGAAACGGCCAAGCGTCGAAGCCTTGGCACGCGCACCAAGCTGATACTGGTGGCCGTGGCGCTGGTGGCCCTGATCGCGGCAATCGTCTGGTTCGTGCGCTACAAAACATATGGTCAGTTCTTCCAGGAAACCAACGACGCGACGATCATGGCCGATGCCGTCACCATCGCCCCGCGCGTGAACGGTTACGTGGCGCAAGTGCTGGTGAACCAGAACGACGACGTGCGCGCCGGTCAGCCGCTGGTCCGGGTGGATGCCAGATCGTACCAGGCGCAAGCCGCGCAGGCGCGTGCGCAGATCGCCCAAGCCGAGGCGAGCGCCGACAACGCGCGGGCGAGCGTATCCGAACAGCAGGCCGCGATCGCCCAGGCAGAGGCGCAACTGGCTGCTGCGCGCGTGAAGGCAGCTCACGACGCCGCCGAAGTCGCCCGCTACACCCCGCTCGCCGCCAGCGGCGCCGAGACGCGGCAGCAGCTTGCGCAGCTTCGGCTGTCGGCGGCATCGTCGGCGGCACAGGTGCGTGAACAGGCCGCCGGGCTAGAGATCCAGCGCCGCAAGACCGCGGGCATCGCCTCGCAGATCCGTCAGGCACAAGCGCAGGCACAAGGCGCCAAGGCTCAGCTCGCGTCCGCCGAGGTGGATGTCGGCGGCGCGCTGTTGCGCGCGCCGATCGCCGGGCGGGTGGGCGACAAGACGGTCACCGCCGGGCAGTATGTCCAGGCCGGCACCCGGCTGATGTCGCTGGTGCCGCTGCAGCAGTTGTACGTCACCGCCAACTTCAAGGAGACGCAGCTGGCACTGATGCGGCCCGGCCAGCACGCCAGAATCGCAGTCGATGCGTTGTCGGGCGTCGAGATCGACGGGCGGGTGCAGAGCATCTCTCCCGGAACCGGCGCGCAGTTCTCGATCCTGCCGCCGCAGAATGCGACCGGCAATTTCACCAAGATCGTACAGCGCGTTCCGGTGCGCATCGCCATCGAGGCGACCCCGGCGGCGCGGCGGCTGCTGGTCCCGGGTCTGTCCGTCACAGTCACCGTCGACACACGCAGCGCCAAGGGTGAACTCGACCGCATTCAGGATGCGCAGGAACGCCAGCAGTCCGGCGCCGGGAGCCGCTGACATGGCGGCCGTCGCCAGCGCCGATGGCGAGACTGCCCGCGGACGGACGAAGGGCGCGGTGCAGGAAGAGCGCGCCGATCTGAGCGCCTGGCTGGCGGTGGCGGCGGGCACGCTGGGCGCGTTGATGGCGACGCTCGACATCTCGATCGTCAATTCGGCGCTGCCCACGATTCAGGGCGAGATCGGCGCGACCGGCACCGAGGGCGCTTGGGTGGCGACCGCCTATCTGGTGGCGGAGATCATCATCATCCCGCTTTCGGCCTGGCTGGAACGGTTGCTGGGTCTGCGCACCTTCCTGCTGATCGCGGTTACGCTGTTCACGTTGTTCTCGATCGTCTGCGGCTTCTCGACATCGCTGACGATGATGATCGTGGGCCGTGTCGGGCAGGGGATCACCGGCGGCGCGATGATCCCCACCGCGCAGACGATCATCGCCACGCGCCTGCCGCGCAGCCAGCAGCCGATCGGCACCGCCCTGTTCGGCGTGGTCGCGGTGCTCGGGCCCTTGCTTGGCCCGTTGGTGGGAGGCTGGCTGGCGGAGAACCTCAGCTGGCATTACGCCTTTTTCCTCAATGTGCCGCTGTCGGTACTTCTGATCGTCCTGCTGCTTACCGGACTGCCACACCACAAGGCGAAGCTGTACCTCCTGCGTGAGGCGGACTGGATCGGCATCGTCGGCCTTGCGCTCGGCATGGGAGGGCTGACCGTGTTTCTGGAGGAGGGTGCGCGCGAGGAATGGTTCGCATCGTCGCTGATCCAGGCGATGGCGGCGGTCAGCGTGACCGGCTTCGTCCTGCTGATCTATGCCCAGTTCACCGCCGCACGACCGGTCATCAAGCTGAGCATCCTGCTCGACCGGCAATTCGGATCGCTGGCGGTGATGGGCATGGCGTTGGGGGTGGTGCTTTACGGCACGTCTTATGCGATCCCGCAGTTCCTCGCCTCGATCGCCGGTTACAACGCGCTGCAATCGGGCAAGGTCGTGCTGCTGTCCGGTATCCCCAGCCTGCTGATGATGCCATTGGTTCCTTTCATGGTGCGCAGGATCGACTTGCGGCTGGCGGTGGCGATGGGGATGGCGATCATGGGCTTGTCCGCCTTCCTGGAAACCGGCCTGACGCCCTCGTCGTCGGGCGGGGACTTTACCGACTCGCAGCTGATGCGCGGCGTGGGTCAGATCATGAGCATGCTGTTCTTGAGCCAGGCGGTGGTCCAGGCGGTTCCGCGCGAGGATGCGGGCGACGCATCCGGGCTGTTCAATTCGATGCGGAACCTTGGCGGCAGTTTCGCCCTCGCCGGTATCTCGATCCTGCAGCAAGACCGGGTCTGGCTGCATTCGCGGCGGATCGAGGAATCGCTGAATGCCAATTCGGGCACCGTTCAGACGTACGTGAACGGTCTGGGTCAGACCGTGGGCAGCACCGATGGCGGAATGCTGTTGCTGTCCCAGCAGATACAGGGGCAAGCGCTGGTGATGACCTACAACGACATCTTCTTCGCGATGAGCATGGTGACGCTGATGGTGGTCCCGCTGGCGCTGTTCCTCAAGCCATTGCCCGGCAACGCCGCGCCGGCGGCGATGCACTGATGCGCCGGGCGTTGACCATCGGCCTGAGTTGTGCCCTGGCCGGCTGCACCGTTGGCCCGGACTATGTGGGGCCACCACCGGTGGGCACTGTCGCCGCCACTCGCGGTACGTTCGTCCGCGCCGACGATCCGGCTTTCGCTCCCACGCCCGGTCTTGCGCGCTGGTGGGATACGTTGGGCGATGCCACGCTGTCGGCGCTGATCGATGATGCGCTGGCGCACAGCCCGAACATCGACGTCGCGCAAAGTCGCATTCGCGAGGCGCGTGCCAAGCTCGACGCGAATCGGGCCGAGCGTCTGCCAAGCGCTTCGGCGAGCGGCACGTATGTCCACGCGCGGCTACCCGGTGCGGGGCTCGGCTCGGCGAGCAATGATGCTTCTCAAGTGGGCGAGGGAGCCGGCGATGGCAGTTCCGGCAATGGCTCGTCTTCATCGCTGAATTTCTACAACGTCGGTGCGAACGTCTCGTGGGAGCCGGACCTGTTCGGTGCCAACCGGCGTGGGGGCGAGGCGGCGCGCGCGACCGTCGATCAGCGCTACGCGGATCTAGCTGATGCGCAGGTGTCGTTGAGCGCGCAAGTCGCGCAAAGCTATGTGAATTTGCGCGATACACAGGAGCGGGCGCGCCTGAACGCAAGATCGACCGAGTTGCAGCGCCGGGCGGTGGCACTGACCAGACAGCGCTATACCGCCGGCACCGCATCCCGCCTCGATGTCGACCGACTGCAGGGTCAGCTGGAATCGACCGACGCGCAGAATGTGCCGCTGTCTGGCCAGATCGCGATGTACAAGGACGCGCTGGCGGTGCTGACCGGACGTGTTCCGGGAGAACTCGACGCCACGCTCGATCCTGCGGGTCCTTTGCCATTGCCCCCGGCGAAAGTGCCGATCGGCGATCCCGCCATGCTGATCGCCCACCGGCCGGATGTCCGCTCGGCGGAACGCGCACTGGCTGCGGGGGTCGCCAACATCGGGGTCCAGAAGGCGAAGATGTACCCGGGCATCAAGTTTTCTGGCATTCTCGGTCTTGGCGGGACGAAGCCCGGCGATGTCCTGGATACCGGCAATTTCAGCGCTTTGCTGCTGCCGCAGTTGACCTGGCCGATCCTCGACTTCGGTCGCAATCGCGCCGCCGTCAATCAGGCCGAAGCACAGCGTGACACTGCCGAGGCCCAGTATCGCCAGGCGGTGCTTGAAGCCTTGCAGGATGCGGAGGACAGTCTGGCGCGCTTCGGCGCGACACGTCGCCAGCTGGCGGGCTTCGTCCGTTCGCAGCGTAGCGCCGCCAGCGCCGCCGTACTGAACCGGACCCGGTACGAGGCCGGCACCAGCACGCTGATCGACCAGCTGGACATCGAACGCCAGGATCTGTCCGCGGCGACCGCGGTGTCGCAGGCCAAGGCGCAACTGACGATCGATTATATCGCGGTCCAGAAGGCGCTCGGACTTGGCTGGACGCAGCCCGTGGAGACATCAAGGCAGGCGGCAGCACGATAGTCGGGCCCGACAGGCGGTTGCAGCTATCGCTTGGCTTGGGCGTTATCCCGCTTGCAACGATCAAGGATCAGCCATGCTTCTCAGACTAGCCGTCCTCGGCACCCTCGGTTACCTGGGTTACCGCGAGCTTCAGAAAAGCCAGACCGGCACCGGCACCAAGGCGCCGTCACTGGCACTTGCGGGCGGGCCGCTGAGCGATCGGGCGCGCCTTCAGTCCAACCCCGATGCGCCGCCCTCGGTCACCGCTGCAGGTGACGTGGTCGGCACGACGATGCCGTGAAATTCCTAGCCCCGACGCCAACACTCGGACGTCGGGGCTTCGAGGAGAGGTCCGCAAGATGCAAGATGGTGTGAAGCCGGACGACGACAGCCAACAGGATCTTCCCGAGCAGATCGGAGAGGATATCGGCGGCGTTCAGGGCACCGATCCGGACGAGGCGGCCGACGACGAATCGGTGGCTGTTCAGCCCGGATCTACGCCGGATGCCCCTGCGCCGGACGCGGGCGAGATCGAATGGGCCGGCCAGCTCGTCAAGAAGCCACCAACCCCCGCCGCTTAGATATTTCGCATCACGCAGCGAAAGCCGATGTGGGTCGTAGCGGTGTCGATCATCTCGGGATGGCGTGCGGCGGGTCGATAGCGCTGGCAATAGTTGGGTGCGCACAAGTGCGATCCGCCCTTCAACACTTTACGGCCGATCTTCACCTGAGGCTGCGCTCGATCGAAGCTGTCCTTCAGCTTGGCGCCGCGCGGATTGCTGAGCGCGCAGCACGATTGCCCCGCCTTGCGCGAAACTTCCGGCTTGTCGCTCCACCAATCCCGCGTCCACTCCCAGGTGTTACCGATCATGTCGAGCAACCCGAACCCGTTTGCCGGAAAGCTGCCGACGGGCGATGTGCGCTCCCATCCGTCGAGCAACTGGTTTGCGAAGGGAAACAGCCCCTGCCAGGTGTTCGCCATCATCGTGCCGCCGGGCGCGAGTTCGTCGCCCCATGCATAGTCGTGTCCATCGTTGCCGCCCCAGGCCGCGTATTCCCATTCCGCTTCGGTCGGCAGGTCCTTGCCCGCCCAGGTGGCATAGGCCACCGCATCGTCGAAGGCGACCTGCACCACCGGATGATCCCATAGCTCCAGCATCTCGACATCGCTGCCCGGTCCCAGCGGATGAAACCAGTCCGCGCCGAATTCGAAGCGCCACCAGTTGGCAGGATTACCCGTGTCGACGGGCGCTGCGGTCTTGTGAAAGACCAGCGATCCGGCTTGCGCCATCTCGGCGGGCATTCCGGGATAGTCCTTGGGATCGGGCGGAACCTGCGCGACGGTGATGTGCCCGGTGGCGGCGACGAAGGCGGCGAACTGGCGGTTGGTGACAGGCGCGGTGTCGATCCAGAAACCATCCACGGCCACCCGACGTAAGGGCGCCTCTTCGGGATAGAAACGTTCCGATCCCATAGTGAATTCGGCGCCGGGCAACCAAGTCATTCCAGACGGCGCAGCGGCCTCAGGGGGCAGGGTCGATGTCGAGGGGGTGGGTCGAGGCATGGCCGATCAGCTAGCAACTGTAGCCCGGCGGAACAACTCAGGCGGTAGCTTCAAGGACGGCGTACCAGTCGGCATAGGGCGAGTTGCGGGCCATGTGTCGGTTGTAGTCCGGCGCGCCATCGTCCCACCAGACCGCCCCGCGCTCGCCCAGTGCTATCTTTGCCGCGTCGACGCGCGACCGCGCGGCGGCAAGGTCTTGCGGATGGCCATGCAGCGCCGCCTTCACCGCGCGGCGGCCATCCATCAATGCCGCGACCAGGGACGTGCGCTCATCGTCCGAAAGGTGCGGGTTCGCACGACGCCACAAGCGTCCGCGCACGACGAGATAGCGCCCGTCGGGCGTGACGGGGGGTGGTCCCGGCGCGGTCATCGTGGCCCGCTCCGGCCCTTGCCTCGCCTCAGGTCCAATAGAGCACCCGTGCGGATGGGAGCACCCGGTCGATCTCGGTTTCGAAGAATGCGCGCAGCGCCTTCATCGTCGATACGTCGTAAACCTGCTTTTCCGATCCGAACTTGGTGCGCTTGGTGACGCGATCGGTCATGTCCATCGACAGTGCCGAGCCGGGATACCAGCTATCGAGCACGGCTTTCGAACCGGCAGTGAAGCGGTGGGTGATGAGCTCGACGGTAAGGTCCAGTGTGGCGATGCCGGAAAGCGCCGCGCCGGCATCCG
Organism: Novosphingobium sp. TK46; assembly: GCF_055361525.1. Classification (NCBI taxonomy): domain Bacteria; kingdom Pseudomonadati; phylum Pseudomonadota; class Alphaproteobacteria; order Sphingomonadales; family Sphingomonadaceae; genus Novosphingobium; species Novosphingobium sp. TK46. The sequence continues at coordinate 1,025,483 of NZ_CM143963.1, read as the reverse complement.
CGATCAGCTCGCCATAAGCCTGCTCCCACCCCGGCGCAGCGATGATCGGCGCGATGGTCAGCCCGACCGGGTAGCCGGCCAGCGCCATGCTTCGCAACGCCGCCAGCCGAGCGGCCACCGCCGCCGTGCCGCCTTCGAAGCGGGCATAGGCACGCGGGTTGATCGAGGCTCGCATCCGGGTGCGACCGCCGTGATCGAGCGCGAGCAACGGCGCGACATCGGCGAACTTGGTGGTGAAGCGCAACTGCACGTCGGCGTCCCACCGTCCGAACCAGGCAATCGCCGCCGAGAGGGAGCCGGTCAGCGGCTCGATCCCCAGCGGGTCGGTATAGCACGATGCCTCGTACGTGGTGCCCTCGTGCGCGCGGGCGCGGCTGCGCGAGGTGACTGAGCCTTGCCCGAGGTACTGCGGTGCGGCGGCTAGGATCTCGTCCAGGTTCGCATACGCGCGGGTGATCGGCGGCCCGGTCAGCGATCCGGCGAGATAGCAGTAGCTGCAATGCGCCGGGCACCCCTCGGCCAGGTCGATCCGCCAGTCGGCGCTGGGGGCGATCGGTTGCAATTTGCGCTTGGATGGCGGCGCGACGACGACCGCCAGAGTCGACTTCGCCTCCGCATAAGCCCGGCGCGGATCGTCCGGCATCGTGAGGGACAGACGATCGCCCGCCAGCTCGACAACCTCGATCCCCAGTGCTGCGGCGCGTTCCAGGATGGCGCGGCCATGCGACCATTCGCGCGCCGAACGAGTCGCGAGAACCCGCTTGGGGCGCCATGCTGCGATACGCGGAAGAAGGGCGGTTTCGGCCTGCACCCAAACGGAACGATCGGCGAGGAGGCTGGTTCAGCCCACCTCGCCGATTGCCCTTTGTACTCGGCCTGCGATCAGGCCGCGTCGACCAGAACGATCTCGCTATCCTCGATCGCGGTAAGGCGGATCACGTCCATGTCGCGGATGGCCGCGCCGTCGCGGGCGTTCACCCGCACGTCGTCGATCTGCAGCGCACCCGTGGCCGGCACGAGATAAGCCTTGCGGTCGCGACCGATCGGGTACTCTGCCGTCTCGCCGGCCTTCAGCGTTGCCGCCACCACGCGGGCATCGGTGCGGATCGGCAGCGCGTCGTCGTCGTTGTCATAGCCCGAAGCGAGCGTGACGAACTGGCCGGCGCGATCACCCTTGGGGAACGGCCGCGCACCCCAGCTGGGCGCTTCGCCTTCGCGCGTGGGCATGATCCAGATCTGGAAGATCCGCGTCTCGACATCCTCCTGATTGTATTCGGAGTGGCGGATGCCGGTGCCGGCGCTCATCACTTGGACGTCACCGGCCTCTGTGCGGCCCTTGTTGCCCAGGCTGTCCTCATGCGTGATCGCGCCTTCACGGACATAGGTGATGATCTCCATGTCGCGATGGGGATGCGGGGGGAAACCGGTCTTGGGCGCGATGATGTCATCGTTCCAGACGCGCAGGTTGCCCCAGTGCGTGCGGGCGGGGTCATGGTACCCGGCAAACGAGAAGTGATGCTTGGCGTTCAGCCAGCCATGGTTCGCGCCGCCAAGGCTATCGAAAGTGCGCAGTTCGATCATGGTTCGTCTCCTGATGCGAGCAGCGTTGGCATTTGGTCGTGCCGCTGCGTTGAACCCCATTTAGCGCTTGCTCGCACCTCTGTTCAGTCGGATAAAATTGCCTGCATCATTCGAGGAATTGGAACAGTGCACAATCCCGGCATGCCGACGTTCGACCAGTTGCGCATCTTCCTGGCTATCGTCGACACTGGCAGTTTCGCCGCCGCCGGGCGCAAGTTGAACCGTGCGGTCTCCGTCGTCAGTTACGGTGTTGCCAATCTGGAGGCGCAGCTGGGCGTGCTGCTGTTCGATCGCGAGGGCACGAGAAAGCCGCAGCTGACGATCGCCGGTCGCGCCCTGCTGGCCGAGGCGCGCGGGATCGCCGCCGGGTTCGATGGACTGCGCGCCAAGGTGAAGGGCCTGCTCGAGGGGCTGGAGGCCGAGGTCGATCTGGCGGTCGACGTGATGCTGCCGTCCGAACGGCTGGGCGCGGTGCTGCGCGGCTTCGCTGCCGAATTTCCGACGGTGCAGTTGCGCCTCCATGTCGAGGCGCTGGGTGCGGTCACGGCCATGGTGCTGGATGGGCAGGCCATGATCGGACTTTCCGGGCCGTTGTCAGCGGGGATCGACGGGATCGATCGCGTGGTCGCTGGCTCCGTACCGATGGTGCCGGTCGCGGCGCCCGATCACCCGCTTGGCCGCATGACGGCGATACCGCCGGGTGCGGGGCGCGAGCATACCCAGCTGGTGCTGACCGATCGTTCGCACTTCACCGATGGTCAGGACTTCGCGGTGGCGAGCCCGAAGACCTGGCGGCTGGCGGACTTGGGTGCCAAGCACGCGCTGCTGCGGGAAGGCATCGGCTGGGGCAACATGCCGCTGCCGATGATCGAGGCGGACTTGGCGGCGGGCACTCTGGTGCGGTTGGCGATGCCCGATCATACCGGCGGCACATATCGCTTTTCAGGCATATGGCGGCGAGATTGTCCGCCTGGCCCGGCATCCCTATGGCTGATCGAACGGTTCGTGGCCTTGAGCAAGGGCGATCTGGAACTGGCGGGGATGGGCGACGTCTAGTGCGGACGGTGCCATTCCGATGCCGCACGCCTCGATGCGAGGAAGCAGGAGCGAATGACGGTGGCAGACGAAGGACACACGGCGCCGTTGATCGGCTGCGTCGAGGGTGGCGGAACCAAATGGAATGTCGCGATTGCCCGCTCGCATCAGACAATGCTGCGATCGGACCGCATCGAAACGACCGATCCGGCGCAGACGATTGGGCGCGCGCTCTCGTTCTTTACCCAGGCGGCGCAGACGTTCGGACCGATCGCGGCCATCGGGATCGGCAGTTTCGGACCGGTGGACGTTCGGCGCGGATCGCGAACCTGGGGTCATATCCTGCCGACCCCCAAGCCGGGTTGGGCGGGGGCCGATGTCGTCACGCCGTTTGCCGAACGCTTCGATTGCCCGGTCGGGCTGGATACCGACGTCAATGCGGCGGTGCTTGCCGAGAGCCTGTGGGGCGCGGCGCAGGGTTGCGATAGCGCGGTGTACGTAACCGTGGGCACCGGCATCGGCGGTGGCGCGCTGGTAGGAGGCGAACTGGTCCATGGTTTCCGGCACCCGGAAATGGGCCACGTCCCGGTCAGGCGGCACCCGGACGATCTGGACTTTGCCGGCGTCTGCCCGTTCCACGGCGATTGCCTGGAAGGGCTGGCGAGCGGTCCGGCGATCCAGGCGCGCTGGGGCCGGTCGTTGTCGGATCTCCCTCGCGACCATCCGGGCGCGGCGATCATCGCTGGCTATTTGGCGCAACTGGCGGTGATGCAACTCGCGCTGTTCTCGTGCGAGCGCATCGTGTTCGGCGGCGGCGTGCTGGCAACGCCGGGACTGCTGCCGCTGGTGCGATCCGAGGCGCGGCGGCTCGCCAACGGCTACTTCGGGCCTTACGATTTCGACGCGCTCATCCGCTTGCCGGGTCTTGGGGATCAGGCCGGGATCATCGGCGCCTTTGCGTTGGGACGGCGGGCGCTTGCCATGGCGTAGGTGGGATCACTGCAGCCCGCAGGGGCAGGCAACGCCGATGCCGCCTCGCGCGTTGCTGGTACAGCAGACAGGATCGAGTGCGATGGCCAAGGACGACGAGACGGTACACTACGGCGGCAGCGAAGGCGGTTGGGGCTCGATGCGCGGGATCGCCGAGATCGCCTGGCGCGAAAAGCCGACGCCGGGGGCGCTCGACACGTTGCGGCGGCAGAACAAGGTCGAGGGCTTCATGTGCGTGTCGTGCGCCTGGGGCAAGCCAGCCAAGCCCCACGCGGCGGAGTTCTGCGAGAACGGTGCCAAGGCCACCTTGTGGGAACTGACCAGCCGGCGAACGACGCCCGAGTTCTTCGCGCAGCACACCGTCAGCGAATTGAAGACGTGGAAAGACTTCGATCTGGAGCATGAGGGGCGTTTGACGCATCCGATGCGGTACGATCACGCGAGCGACAAGTACGTGCCATGCTCCTGGGACGAGGCTTTCACCGCGATCGGCACGGAATTGAAGGCGATCGATCCTGGTTCGGCGATCTTCTATGCCTCGGGCCGCGCAAGTCTGGAAACGAGCTATCTCTATGCGCTGTTCGCCAGGCTCTATGGTCACAACAACCTGCCCGACAGCTCGAACATGTGCCACGAGACGACCTCGGTCGCGCTCAAGAAGGTGATCGGCTCGCCGGTCGGCACTTGCGTGCTCGACGACTTCGAGCACTGTAATTCGATCTTCTTCTTCGGCCAGAACCCGGGCACCAACAGCCCGCGCCTGCTGCATCCATTGCAGGAAGCGGTGAAGCGTGGCTGCAAAATCGTCACCTTCAACCCGGTGCGCGAAAAGGGTCTGGAATCGTTCAAGAACCCGCAGAGCCCTGTGGAGATGCTCACGCCCAAGGCGACGCAGATCTCGACACTGTACCTCCAACTCAAGACCGGCGGCGACATCGCGGCGATCATGGGTATGATCAAGCATGTGCTTGCCGCCGAAGACAAGAAGTGGGCCGAGGAAAAGCAGCACGTCCTCGATGTTGATTTCATCGCCCGGCATACGACCGGGTTCGAAGAGTTCAAGGCCAAGGCGGACGCTACCACCTGGGACGAGATCGAGCACGAAAGCGGGCTGACGCGCGCCGAGATCGAGGAGGCGGCACAGATCTATGTAGAATCGCCCGCATCCATCTGCATGTACGGCATGGGCCTGACCCAACACGTCCACGGTTTCGACAACCTGGCGACCCTGACCAACCTCTGGCTTCTCAAAGGCAACGTCGGCCGCAAGGGGGCGGGCATTTCGCCGGTTCGCGGCCACTCGAATGTGCAGGGGCAGCGCACCGTCGGCATCTCGGAAAAGCCCGAACTGGTGCCGCTCGACAAGCTGGCCGAGCAGTTCGGTTTCGAACCGCCGCGTCATGAAGGCATGAACACGGTCAAGGCTTGCGAAGGGATCATGGCTGGTGACGTGAAGGCCTTCATCAGCCTGGGCGGCAACTTCATCCGCGCGATACCCGAACGTGAGGCGATGGAGGCGGCCTGGACAGGATTACGCCTGACCGTGCAGATCGCCACCAAGCTCAACCGCAGCCACTTGATCAATGGGCAAGTCGCCTATCTCCTGCCGTGCCTGGGCCGTTCGGAAACGGACATGCAGGCGGGCGGCGCGCAGGCGGTGACGATGGAGGACTCGCTGTCCTGCATCCATGGCTCGGTGGGCAAGAACACCCCGGCTTCCAGACATCTCAAGTCCGAAATCGCGATCGTCGCCGGCATTGCCAAGGCGACGCTGCCCGCCAATCCCAAGGTCACCTGGGACGTGTGGACCGGTGACTACGCCAAGGTGCGTGACTGCATCGCTGAGACGTATCCCAATCAGTTCTATGACTTCAATGATCGTGTGTTCACGCCGGGTGGGTTCTATCGCGGGAACTCCGCGCGCGATCGGGTGTGGAAGACCGAAAGCGGCAAGGCGCAGTTCACGGTTGGCGACACGATGCGCTCGATCGGGTTCGAGGATGCGCCGGGACGGTTTCGGTTGATGACGATGCGCTCCAACGACCAGTTCAACACCACCATCTACGGCTACTCGGATCGTCTGCGCGGGATCGAGGGTACGCGCGACGTGGTGCTGATGAACCCTGACGACATTCGCGAGGCGGGCTTAAGCAACGGCCAGGTGGTGAGCCTCGTCACCGACGCGGGTGACGACGTGCATCGCGAGGTGAAGGGACTGACGGTGACGCCCTTCAAACTGCCGCGCGGCTGCATCGGCGCATATTATCCCGAGACGAACCCGCTGGTTCCGGTGTGGTACCATGATGGTGAGTCCAAGACGCCGGCGGCCAAGGGCGTGCCGGTGCGGGTGGTGGCATAGCCAACGTGGCCCCCTAATCCCGTCGGCCCCGCCCCGCGCGGTGATGACGAGTTTAGGAGCGGCCGGTATTAGAGGGTGACGGGCCGGCGCCCTTTTAGGCGTCGAGCTTTTCGCTCAATGCCATCCACTGCGCCTCGGCCTGCTCCAGTTCAGCGATCGCCGCCAGCCTCCGCTTGCCCAATTCGCCATGTGTCAGCCCTGCCAGCGCATGCGGCTTGGCGACCGGGGTCACCAGCGCGCCGTCGATCTCGGCGACCTTGGCTTGCAACTTGGCGACGACCTTCTCGGCCTTGTCCGATGCCTTGCGCATCTCCTGCTGTTCCTTCCAGTTGGCGGCGGCCGCCTTCTGCTCGGCGGGAGAGGGCTTGGCCGCGCCCTTGATCTTGCCGTCCTTGGGCTGGTTGCGGCCGAGCACGAAGTCGATGTAGTCGTCCATGGAGCCGGCATATTCCTCGGCCCTGCCGCCATCGACCAGCACCAACCGGTCGGCAGTCAGCTCGACCATGTGGCGGTCGTGGCTGATGAGGATCACCGCGCCCTCGTAGGCATTGAGCGCCTGCACCAGCGCCTCGCGCGCATCGACGTCCAGGTGGTTGGTCGGCTCGTCGAGGATCAGCAAATGCGGCGCATCGCGCGTCACTAGCGCCAAGGCTAGGCGAGCGCGCTCGCCACCCGACAGCTTGGAAACCGGACTCAGCGCCCGCTCGCCCGAGAAGCCGAAGCGCCCGAGCTGGCCGCGAATGGCGCTGGTCGGCTTGCCGTCCATTGCGCGCGTCATGTGCACCAGCGGGGTATCGCTGCCGGCCAGTTCCTCGACTTGATACTGTGTGAAGTAGCCGATCGACAGCTTGCCCGAGACGTTGATCTCGCCTTCCATCGGCTGCAACTGCAGCGCCAGCAACCGTGCCAGCGTGGTCTTGCCATTGCCGTTGCGGCCGAGCAGCGCGATGCGGTCGTCGGGATCGATCCGCAAGCCCAGGTGGCGCAGGATCGGCTTGTCTTCCGCATAGCCGACCGCGGCCTTGTCCAGCGTGATCAGCGGCGGGCGCAGCTCCTTGGGGCTGGGGAAGTCGAAGGTGAGCGACGGATCTTCCATCATCGCCAGCACCGGCTGCATCCGCGCGAGCATCTTGGCGCGCGACTGCGCCTGCTTGGCGGTAGAGGCACGCGCGCTGTTGCGGTTGACGTAGTCCTGCAGCTTGGCGCGCTGGGCATCCTGCGAGGCCTTGGCGGCGGCAAGCTGCGCCGCACGCTCGGCGCGCTGGCGCTCGAACGCATCGTAGCCACCGGCGTAGAGCGTCACCTTGCCGCCCTGCAGGTGCAGGATGTTGTCGACCACGTTGTTGAGCAGGTCGCGTTCGTGGCTGATGACGATAAGCGTGCCGGGATAGGCGCGTAGGAAGTTCTCCAGCCATAGCGTCGCTTCGAGGTCGAGGTGGTTCGAAGGCTCGTCGAGCAGGAGGATGTCGGGCTGCGAGAACAGCAGGCTGGCGAGCGCGACGCGCATCTTCCACCCGCCCGAAAAGCTGTCCATCGGCTCGGCCTGCATCGCCTCGTCAAAGCCCAGGCCGATGAGTATGCGCGCGGCCCGCGCCGGCGCGCTGTAGGCGTCGATCGCCAGCAGCCGCTCGTGCACGTCACCCAGACGGTCGGGGTCGACGCAAGTCTCGGACTCTTCCAGCAGCGCGGTGCGCTCCTTGTCGGCGGCGAGCACGGTCTCGAACGGGGAGAGGGTGCCGCTGGGCGCTTCCTGCGCGATGTAGCCCAGGCGGGCGCGCTTGGGCATCTCGATCGCGCCGTCGTCGGGGTCGAGCTGGCCGATCATCACCTTCATGAGCGTCGACTTGCCCGCGCCGTTGCGGCCGATCAGCCCCACGCGGGCGCCGTTGGGGATCGAGGCCGTGGCCTGGTCGAGAATAGTGCGCCCGCCGAGGCGAACGGTGATGCCTGAAATCGTCAACATGCGCGCGCCCTTAGCAGCGATGCGCGCGAAACCCAACCGGGCTGCAACGCCCCGCCCGTTACCGTGACGACGCAATCATCCCATTGTCATGCGACTGCCATCCCGGCGCAATGATAGTGCCACGCAACCGTCCTAACCGCCGCTTCGCATTCACCGCAAATGGCGGCTGGCTGGGGGGCTACGAGCGTGAAAATTCAGACGATTAACCGGCGTGCACGTGCAGCATTGCTGTTGGGCACCGTGATCCCGCTGATCCTGGCGGCGCCGGCCAGCGCTGAGGAAGCGGCGGCTCCTGCGGCCGATGCGTCCGAGGCGGATACGGGCGCTGGCGAGATCATCGTTACCGGGGCGACGACCCGCTCGGCCACCGCCATCACTGGTGTCGAGATCCAGAACATCCTGCCCGGTGTCAGCCCCCTGAAGGCGATCCAGACGCTGCCGGGCGTAGCCTACATCACTGCCGATCCGTGGGGCAACAACGAGCAGAACGCCTCGCTGTTCATCCACGGCTTCAGCGCCGGCCAGCTTGGCTACACGCTGGACGACGTGCCGCTGGGTGACCAGAACTATGGCAACTACAATGGCCTCTCGCCCTCGCGCGCGATCATCTCCGAAAACGTCGGCCGTGTCACCGTCAGCACCGGCGCGGGCGAGCTGCGCGTCGCCTCCACCAGTAACCTGGGCGGCGCGATCGAGACCGTATCCAGCGATCCAGCCAACAAGTTCGGCATCCAGGCCAACCAGACGATCGGCAGCTACGACACCTCGCGCAGCTATGTCCGCCTGGACAGCGGCGACATGGGCCACGGCACCAGCTTCTACATCTCGCTGCTGCGCCAGAAGGCGCGGGCCTGGGATTTCAGGGGCAAGCAGGGCGGCTACCAGGGCAACTTCAAGCTGGTGCACGACGACAGCGCCCGCCGTCTGACCGCCTACGTCGCCTATTCCGACAAGACCGAGCCCAACGAGGACTCGACGACGATCTACAAGAACCCGGCCAACGCCGCGCAGGCCTATCAGCCGTATACCCGCCCGTTCACCTACCCGGACTTTGGCGCCGCCATCAATTACCTCAACGCCGCTGGAGCGGTGCCGGCGCTGGAGAACATCAACTATCGCAACTTCTACAGCGCTGCGCAACGTACCGATTGGCTGGTGTACCTGAAGGACGAAGAGCGCCTGAGCGACAAGGCGACGCTTTCGGTCCAAGGCTACTATCACAACAACGACGGCGCCGGCATCGTCGCCGGGCCAATCACCGTCGCATCGCTGCCGACCCTGTTCGCGCTCTACTTCCCGGGTCAGAATCTGAAAGCATCGACCGGCGGCTCGGGCTATGCGCTGCGCACCACCGAGTACCGCATCGACCGCAAGGGCGTACTATCCGAGCTCAAGTTGCAGCTGGGCAACCACGCCATTGCGGGCGGCGTTTGGTACGAGAATAACAGCTCTGCGGCCTATCGCCGCTGGTACCCGGTCAACATCAACACGCCCGAACGCTACAGCCCATACGATCGCCCGGCCGGCGCGCTGTTCACGCAATACGGCAGCGAGATGCGGACCGAGGTGCTGCAGCTGCATTTGCAGGACACCTGGGAGGTGACCCCGCGCTTCACCGTCGAGGCCGGCGTGAAGACAAGCCTGCAGGACGCCAAGGGCACGTTCCCGGTGCAGCCGATCCCCGGCTCGCTGCCCGGTGCCGCCGGTGCACTGCCCGAGGGGCGGATCAAGACCGACAACTGGTTCCTGCCGACCTTGGGCGCGAAGTGGCGCTTCACGGATAGCGAGGAGCTGTATGCGAACGTCCAGAAGAACCTGCGCCAGTACCAGGCCTATGGTGCGGGCGGCAGTGCTGCACCGTGGTCGACCGGCAGCCAGCAGGCGTTCGACTTCATCAAGGAAAACGGCAACCCCGAAACCTCGTGGACCTACGAAGTGGGCCTGCGCAGCCGTCACAGCTTCCCAGGCTCGTTCCTGAGCGGGTTCGAGGCGCAAGTGAACGCCTACCACGTCGACTTCAAGGACCGCCTACTGGCGATCACCGCAGCGGTCGGCGGCATCGCCGGTGGCTCGATCGCGGGCGGCACGCCGTCGCTGTTCAACGTCGGCAACGTCAAGACCAACGGCGTCGACGCGGCGCTGACCTTGCGCTTCGGCGACCACTTCACGCTGTACAATGCGACATCGTACAACAGCTCGAAGTACCAGAGCGACTACAGCACCATCACCGGCGCCGCGACCGGCACCAAGGTCGGGGGCTTCGCGGTCATGGGCGGCGTGGTGCCGACCGGCGGCAAGCAGATCCCGGGCAGCCCGCAGTGGCTGAACAAGACCGTCGCCACGGTCGACGTCGATCCGGTGCAACTGCAGCTGTTCGGCGACTATGTCGGCAAGCGTTACGCGACCTACACCAACGACGCTTCGGTCCCCAGCTTCTTCCTGCTGAGCGGGCGTGCCGCGATCAAGCTACCCGCGTCGATGGTCGGCCTCGCTGATGCGGAGTTGAGCGTGAACGTGACCAACATCACCGACAAGAAGGGCTGGCTGTCGGTCGTGGTCGGATCGGCGACGAACACCTACAACGTCTATCCCATCCCGCCGCGCCAGTGGTTCGGCACGCTAAAGGTCCGCTATTGATGCCTGACTTGAGCCGTCGCGCGATCATGGCAGTCGGAGCGGGCTTCGCGCTCGCTCCGGCGCTACCGGGCTGGGCCGCACCAAAGCGCCCGCGCCCGGCCAAGCCGCTGGTGATGGGGCATCGCGGAGCTTCCGCGCTGCGGCCCGAGCACACGCTGGGCTCCTATGCCAAGGCGATCGCGGACGGCGCCGATTTCGTCGAGCCGGATCTGGTGTCGACCAAGGACGGCGTGCTGGTGATCCGGCACGAGAACGACATTTCGGGCACCACCGATATCGCCGCGCATCCCGAGTTTGCGGGGCGGCGCACGACCAAGACGGTCGACGGCACCGCCATCACCGGCTGGTTCACCGAAGACTTCACCCTGGCCGAACTCAAGACGCTGCGCGCCAAGGAGCGCCTCGGCGCGCTGCGGCCGGAAAGCCAGAGCTATGACGGGGCGTTCCAACTGGTCACGCTGGAGGAGATGGTTGATTTCGTCACCGCCGAGGCTACCGCGCGCGGGCGCACGATCGGGATCATCCCGGAGTTGAAGCACTCCACCTACTTCACCGGGATCGGCCTGCCGCTGGAGCCACGGCTGCTGCAGGCCTTTGCCACCAGCGCCTATCTGCGCCGCGCGCCGGTGATCGTGCAGTCTTTCGAAGTTGGCAATCTGAAGGCGCTGCGTCCGCAACTCGCGCGGTGGCCGAACGTGCAGCTGATGCAACTGACCGAGGACCCGCGCCACTCGGCTTACGACTCCGTCGCGGCCGGACGGCCGCTGACATATGCGCAGATGCTCACACCCTCCGGTCTGTCCGAGATCGCGCGTTATGCGGACTGGATCGCCCCCGCCACACGCACGATCATCCCGCTGGGCGCGGATGGCCGGCTTGCCGCGCCGACCGGCCTGACGGCGGCAGCGCATGCAGCGGGATTGCTGGTGGGCTGCTATACGTTCCGCCCGGAAAACAGTTTTCTCGCCGCCGATTTCCGCGACGGCGCGGGCGAGGGCGCGCGCAACCCCGCCGGCAGCGTGGCGGAAATCCGACGCTACCTGGCCGAAGGGCTCGACGGCTTCTTCACCGACGACCCCGCGCTCGGCCGACAAGCGGTGGACACGCCCGGCTAAGACTTGAAGGCCTAGGCGATCGCGCGACGGTTGCGCAGGTACAGGCCGGACACCACGACAAACAAAGCCGCCGCCGCCAGCGTCAGAGACAGGTGGACGCCGAAGATCGAACCGATCAGCCCCACGGTGATGCCGGCAAAGGCACGACATCCCAGCGATGCCATCGAGAACACCCCCAGCACACGGCCGCGAATGTCGGCAGGCGCTTCAAGCTGAACCACCGTCTGCGCCATGCTGCTGAACGACAGCTCGAAGAACCCGGCGCAGAACAGCAGTCCCAGCGCGAGCGTGTAAGTGGTGGTCAGCGCGAAGGCGCCCAGCGCCAGGCACCAGCCCATCGCCAGCAGCAGCGCCGTGACCGCCGCAGTGCGAAAGCCGCCGAGGGTCTCCAGCAGGAACCCTGCGGTCAGCGCGCCCGCCGCATCCGCCGCGAGCAGCATGCTGTAGGCCGCGCCCGGATTACCGTGGCCCAGGTCGACCGCGAAATTGGGCATCTGCGCCTGGTAGCTGTTGCCGATGAAGCCCGACGCCGCGGCCGCCAGCAGTGTCATCGCGACGATCGCGGGCCGCTTGCCGATCTCGCCCAACGTGCGCGCCACATCAGCCAGTCCGCGTACGGCGCTGTGCCCGGCATTCTCGCGAACATAGTGGACGCGCGCCAGCCACAGGATCACCGGCACGAAGTAGCAGGCGTTCAGGAAGATACCCTTCGTGGGGCCAAGCCACACCAGCATCACGCCACCGACTGCCGGGCCCACCAGCACGCCCAGATAGCGCGCTGTGGCGTTGAGCCGCACGGCGCTCTGCAATTCCGCCGGTTCGACCATGGCGTGCAGCAGCAACTGGCTGGGCATCTGCCAGAACACGCCCGAGCAGCCGTGCAGCACCAGCAGCAACATCGCCTGCCACATCTGCAACGTGTCCGTGGCGAAGAAATAGCCCCACGACAAAGAAACGCAGATGAACCCGGCCATGCCGATCTGGATGAGCCGGCGCGGATCGACACGGTCGGCCAGCCCGCCCATCGGGATCGAGAAGAACAGGTACGGCAACCAGTGCGCCAGCACCGCGAAGCCACCCAGCGCCGGCGAGTGGAATTTCTGGTACATGACCCAGTAGCTGATGACGTGCTCGATATTGTCGGCCATCATCGCCAGGATATAAGTGCCAAAGAACCAGCGGAACTTGACATGGCGCATGGCCGCAAACGCGCGGCGCGGTTCGGTCTGGGTGCTCAAGCGTGTCGTCCTCACGTGACTTCGCGAAAGCGGCCAAGTCATCCCTCGCCCGCTAGCGCAATCCGCCTCCCGCGTCTGCATGTCGCGTGCGCGGGCGACCCGATGGCGCGTGCCCTGTCCCTGCGGGCACACGAACGGTGGGAGCCAAGCCGATCATCATACGTTAGGTTGGCGATATGGCGGCAGCGACAAAACCCGGCACGGCGGTGCTTCGACAATCCCAGGCGGAGCGTCTTCTTGCGACCCGTCGCCTTACAGAGGCGCTGGTGGCGCCTCTCAACGATGCCGATGCCACGGTCCAGTCGATGCCCGACGCTTCGCCGGCGAAGTGGCACCTTGCGCACACCACCTGGTTCCTCGAAACCTTTCTGCTGCGCGATCATCTGGCCGGTTATACGCTGTATGACGAACGCTGGCCGTTCCTCTTCAATTCGTATTACGAGGCCGAAGGCGCGCGCCACGCCCGGGCCGCACGTGGCATGTTGTCTCGCCCGTCGCTGGACGAACTGCTCGCCTGGCGCACGCATGTCGATGCGGCGCTCGCCCCGCTGCTTTCGCGTCCCGAGCTTGCGCCGCTGGTAGAGCTGGGCATCCAACATGAGCAACAGCACCAGGAACTGCTGCTCACCGATATCAAGCACGCGTTCTGGTGCAACCCGCTTGGCCCCGCCTATCTGGACGCGACGCCCGAAGCGGCGGTGCCGGAGGTCGAGATGGGCTGGCATGAGCATCCCGGCGGGATCGCCCGCGTCGGGCATGACGGCTCCATTTTCGCGTTCGACAACGAGGGGCCGGCGCATCGCGTGTTGCTGGAGCCGTTCGCGCTGGCCGATCGGCTTGTCACTAACCGCGAATGGGCTGCGTTCATCGCCGATGGTGGCTATCGCGCCGCTCGGTTGTGGCTGTCGGACGGCTGGTCGTGGGTTCAGCGCGAGAATATCACCGCGCCGTTGTATTGGCGCGAAGGCGCCGAATTTACGCTTTCTGGCTGGCGTCCACGCGATCCCGAAGCGCCGGTCACGCACATCTCGTTTTTCGAGGCGGATGCTTTCGCCGCCTGGGCCGGGCACCGCCTGCCGACGGAATTCGAATGGGAGGCGATCGCCCAAGGCGATGATGCGCAGGCCGGTAACCAGCTCGACCGCGCAACCGCGGCGCATCCCGCGGGCGGTCCCAGCCTGTTCGGTGATTGCTGGCAATGGACCCGCTCGGCCTACCTGCCGTACCCCCGTTACCAGGCGGCTGCAGGCGCGGTGGGCGAATACAACGGCAAATTCATGAGCGGCCAGTCGGTTCTCAAGGGGGCAAGCTGCGCCACCGCGCGAGGGCATTCGCGCACCAGTTACCGCAACTTCTTCTATCCCCATCAGCGTTGGCAGTTCACCGGCCTGCGCCTCGCCAAGGATCTGTGACGATGGCCACCGCAGCCTGCCTGCTCGACGTCGTCGAGGACGATACCCTGCAAACGCAATTTCGCCGTGAGGTGCTGACCGGCCTTTCCCAGCCGCGCAAGGCGATCCCCGCACGCTGGTTCTACGACCATCGCGGCAGCCAGCTGTTCGAGGAAATCACGCAGCTTGACGAGTATTACCCGACGCGCACCGAGATCGGCATCCTGACGGCGCATGGCGACGATATCGCCAGCGCCGTCGGCCCAGGTCGCGTCGTGGTGGAATTTGGAGCGGGCAGCGCGACCAAGACGCCGCTGCTGCTCGATGGCATCGCCCCTGCCGGATACGTGCCGATCGACATTTCGGGCGATTTCCTGCGTGAATCGTGCGCCCCGTTGCAGCGGCGCTATCCCGACCTGCCGATCCACCCGGTCGAGGCCGATTTCGCCAGCCCCGCCACACTGCCGGCGGCGTTGGCGCGAAAGCCGAAGCTGGGGTTCTTTCCCGGTTCGACGATCGGCAACATGGAGCCGCTGGCGGCCACGGATCTGCTGCGCTCGATGGCGCAGACGCTGGGCGGCGGCAGCCTGCTGGTGATCGGCATGGATCGGATCAAGGCGCGGGACATCCTGACCGCCGCCTACGATGACGCCGCAGGCGTGACCGGCGCGTTCAACGTCAATCTCGCGCATCGCATCAATCGCGAGCTCGATGGCACGATTCCCGTCGATGCCTTGCGCCATCGTGCGATCTGGAACGAAGGGCTTGCGCGCATCGAGATGCACCTCGAAGCGCAGCGCGCGATCGACTTCGAAGTGGCCGGCCAGCGCTTCGCCATGGCGGCGGGCGAGACGATCCATACCGAAAACAGTCACAAGTACGACCCGCGCAGCGCCACGATGCTGCTGCTTGCCGGGGGTTGGGAGCCCGTGGAGACATGGATCGATGCCGGCGAGGCATTCATGGTGATCCTGGCTCGCGCATTGACCGGCGCCCAGACCGCCTGAGCCGGCCGGCACCCGCTTGCGGTGATCGCTGCGCCCGTTTAGGCCAGCAGCCGGGAGAGAAGTCATGGCCAATCCTTTTGATCTGACCGGTCGCGTCGCGCTTGTCACCGGCGGTGCCAGCGGCATCGGTGTGGGTATTTGCGAGATGTTGACCGAAGCCGGCGCCATCGTGATCATCGCCGATCGCGACGAAGCGGGCGCGCGGGCCCAAGTCGCGTCAGGCGCGGCGGCGGATGTCGTTGCGCTCGATCTCACCGACGAGGCGTCTATCGTCGCGGCGGTGGCACATGTGGTGTCGAGCCATGGCGCACCCTGGGTGCTCGTCAACAATGCCGGACTGCAGGACCGCGAGCTGCTGCTCGACGCCAGCGCGGCGCACTGGCAGCGTCTCCATGCGGTGAACGGATTGGGCCCGTTCCTGATGATCCGCGAAGTCGCACGCGCGATGGTGGCGAAGGGCGAAGGCGGTCGTATCGTCAATTGTGCATCTTGCGGTCTGGTCGGACAGTTCGTCCAAGGGCTCGCGGCTTACCTCGCCTCGAAGGGCGGCCTTGCCGCACTCACCACCAGCGCCGCATTCGAACTGGCCGAGCATGGCATAACCGTAAACACCGTGCTTCCCGGCGGGGTCGGTACGCCTGGGGCGCTCGGCGCCACGGGACCCGCGCCGATCGGCCCTGGCAACCGCAAGCCGCCGTTGGGCATGTGTACCCCGCGTGACGTCGGCTCGGCGGTGCTCTATTTCGCCACGCCGATGGCGCGATTGGTGACCAACCAGGTGCTGGCCGTCGATGGCGGCTTCACCGTGACCTGAGCGTAGGTCTTACCCAACCAAGGCTGGCAACGCGCAGGCTGTCGGCGATGTCGATCACAACCGCGTTGCCACGAGGATAACCGCAAGCGCAGAAATACCGCCAGTCACATGGCGCTTAGCGCACCTTCACCCGCCGACGGGTCGAGCGTATCGAAGGTGCGCTAAGATCTGGCAGCCTGCATATCAGGTGATGACGTCAGGCGCGCTGCGACCGGTGTGCTTCGCAATGCCAGCGATTTGTTCGGCGGCGGCGATCTGGTGGGCGAGCATCGCGGCGGTTTCGGCGTCAAGATCGCCGGCGGGGGGCACGTAGCTTTCGAGATAGACCCGCAAGGTCGCGCCCTGCGTGCCGGTGCCCGAAAGGCGGAACACCACGCGACTGCCGTCTTCGAACAGCACGCGAATGCCCTGATTGGCGCTGGTCGAGCCATCCACCGGGTCGGTGTACGAGAAGCTGTCCGCCACCGCGACGGTCAGCGGGCCGAAGTTCTGGCCGGCCAGCGTGGGCAGCGCGGCGTTGAGGCCGTCCATCAGCGTGTTGGCGCCGGCGGTCTCGATCCCTTCGTAGTCATGGCGCGCGTAGTAATTGCGTCCGAACTTCGCCCAATGCTCGCGGGCGATGGCGTCGACGCCGATCCCGCGCGCGGCCAGGATGTTGAGCCACAGCAGCACCGCCCACAGCCCGTCCTTTTCGCGCACGTGGTCCGAACCGGTGCCGGCGCTTTCCTCGCCGCAGATGGTGACCTTGCCAGCATCGAGCAGGTTGCCGAAGAATTTCCAGCCGGTCGGTGTCTCGAAGATGGGTACGCCCAACGCCTCAGCTACGCGATCGGCGGCGGCGCTGGTCGGCATCGAGCGGGCGATCCCGGCCAAGCGCCCGCGATAGGCCGGCGCGACCTCGATATTGGCGGCCAGCATCGCCAGCGAGTCCGAAGGCGTGATGAAGCGCCCGCGTCCGATGATGAGGTTGCGATCGCCGTCGCCATCCGACGCAGCGCCAATCTCCGGCGCGTCGGGACCCATCATCAGGTCGTAAAGGTCCTTGGCGTGAATCAGGTTGGGATCGGGGTGATGCCCGCCGAAATCCTCCAGCGGTGTACCGTTGACCACGGTGCCGGGCACGAAGCCGAGACGGTTCTCGAGAATCTCGATGGCGTAGGGACCGGTCACCGCGCTCATCGCGTCGAACCGCATGGTGAGCCCGCCCGCGACCATCGCGCGAATGCCGGCAAAGTCGAACAGGGTTTCCATCAAGTCGGCATAGTCGGCGACGGGGTCGATCACCGACACCGTAGTACCGCCAACCTTAACGTCGCCGATCGCGTCGAGATCGATGTCCGCGGCCTCGATCGTCAGCCAGCGATCGATCGTCTTTGTGCGCGCCAGTACCGCGTCGGTCACGCTTTCGGGCGCGGGGCCGCCGTTGCCGGTGTTGTACTTGATCCCGAAGTCCTCGTCCGGCCCGGCGGGATTGTGGCTGGCGGACAGGATCAAACCGCCGCTGGCGCCGTACTTGCGGATGACGTGGCTCGCCGCCGGGGTGGAGAGGATGCCGCCCTGGCCCACCAGCACCCGGCCATAGCCGTTGGCCGCCGCCATGCGGATCGCCTGCTGAATGACGGTGCGGTTATGAAAACGCCCGTCGCCGCCGATCACCAGCGTTGCGCCGGCCTGCGGCGTCACGACGTCGAATACCGACTGGATGAAGTTCTCGGCATAGTTCGCCTGCTGGAACACGCGCACCTTCTTGCGCAGGCCCGAGGTGCCCGGCGCCTGGCCATCGAAGGGAGTGGTTTCGACCGTGACGATGGAAGGCAAGCGGTGTTCTCCGTGCGGATGACGTTTTCGCCGCCGACCATTTCGTGTCGACCGCGCGATGTCAAACGCTTGGATGGTGCAAAGGAGCCTTGAGGCTCAACCCAGCACGGTGCTGAGCCAATCGGGGTGGAAGGCGAGCCCGGCAAATCCGCAGACCGTCATCACCAGGCCACAAACCGCGAACATCCACGCGCCCGCCAGCACCCAGCCACTTTCGACCAGCGCGGCGACCGCGGCGACCGAGATTGCGGTGGACAGCAGGGCCTCGCTGGCATCGAACTGATCGTCGTGCACGTTCAGCGCGTCGTAGCGATCGGATAGTGCCTCGGCCTTTGTCGCCATCGCCGGAGCCTCGACCGCATAACGCTTCAGATCGGCATCGAGCGAGGCCAGCGCAGGGCGCGCGGTTGCGGCCGCCGGGGCAGACGCGGCGAGCACGGCGATCTCCATGCGTGCCGTGCGCGCGACGTGCGTCTTGGTTTTGATCGCTTGGTACTCGTTCCAGGCGTCGACCGAATCCGCCTTGGCCTGGTCCATGTTCTGGACGATGTTGCCGTCCTTGATGTTGCCCAGGCCCATCACAACCGACAGCGCCACCACGGTGATCGCCACGGCGCGGTTCAAGCGCTTGTCCTTGGCCTCGGCGCTGACTTCGATGTCCATGCCGGCGATGTGGCGAACCTTGGGGCGCCGATCCAGCGCTAAGTTGTCGCGGCCTGTCGCACGTCCGGCGGCTTATCGGGTGGACCGCGCCGGGTGGCACGGCCCATTGAAGCGGACGCTTACTTCGGCGGCATGCGGATCGCGCCATCGAGCCGGAACAGCTGGCCGTTGATGTAGGTGTTGCGGGCCAACTCCAGGACCAGGCTGCCGAATTCATCGGGATTGCCCAGGCGCTTGGGGAAGGGCACCGCTTTGCCCAGTGCTTCGAACACTTCGGGTGCGTGCTCCTTCACCCGCAGCATCGGCGGGGTGGCGAAGGTGCCCGGCAGGATCGCGTTGACGCGGATGCCCAAGTCCATGAGATCGCGCGCCATCGGCAGCACCATCGCATTGACCGCGCCCTTGCCGCCACCATAGGCGACCTGACCCACCTGGCCGTCCTGCGAGGCGGCGGACGAGGTCAGGATGATCGAGCCACGCTCGCCATCGTCGTTGAGCGGCTCGGCGTTGGCCATGCCCAGCGCCGCGATCGAGGCGACGCGATAGCTGGCGACGAAGATGCCCTCGGAAGACTTCGAGATCTGCTCGGTCGCGGTGCGCTTGTAGGCGCCAGTCTTCTTGTCGAAGGAGATCGTCTTGCCGCCCCCGACGACGATCGCGCAGTGCACGACGATCCGCTCCTGCCCGTGCGCGGCGCGCGCCTTGGCAAAGCCGGCTTCGACGCTGTCCTCGTCCATGATGTTGACGTTGCAGAACACGCCGCCGATCTCGGCCGCGAAGGCCTCGCCCGCCTCCTCGCTGATATCGAACACCGCGACCTTCACGCCGGCGTCGGCCAGGGCTTGCGCGCTGGCACGGCCAAGGCCCGAAGCACCGCCGGTGACGATGGCGGCAATGGTGTTGTCGATCTTCATGTCAGGCAGCTCCCGCAGCGATTCATAGCTTGTATGCGTGGCTACCCAAACCGCGACCGCCTGTCGAAATGCAGGACGCTTTCATCCGCAAGTATCGCTCGTGCGGGTTGCCGTCCCAGGCGTATCCACGGGCTTGCGATGCTGGCCGAGGTCATAGCGGCACTCGACAAGGTGGCGTGCATCGGGAAGGAGTGGTGGGGACACGCCGGAACCCGGCGGCGAGATGGGGAGAGCTGTCGTGACGTACTGGGGCGAAATGCGCCGCAATTGGCGGACCTTGCTGGCTGCCAGCCTGGGTTCGGGAACCAGCATCCCGCTGTTCGCCTATACCAACAGCGCCTTCGCGCCGCACCTCATCAAGGAGTTCGGCTGGTCGCGCGCGCAGTTTGCATTGATCGGCTTGGCGACGCTGTCGACGTTGCTGGTGCTGCCGGTGGTGGGGCGAATGACCGATCGGCTGGGGGTGCGCCCGATCGCGCTGCTGGGCACGGTCCTGGTGCCGCTGTGCTTCGTCGCCTATGCCCTGCAGAGCGGTGATTTCCTATGGTATGCGGCGGTCTTCGTGGTGGTGCTGGCGGTGGGCAGCATGACTAGCCCGCTCGTCTACACGCGCCTGATCGCGGAACGGTTCAATCGTGCGACTGGCCTCGCCCTGACGGTCGTCAACTGCTTCCCGGCGGCATTGGCGATGGTGCTGATCCCCTTGCTCAACATCTGGATCGAACAATGGGGTTGGCGCAGCGCCTACCTCGCGCTTGGTGCGCTGACATTCATCTGCGGCCTGGGCGCGGTTGCTTTGATCCCGAACGGCGACGCGCGATCGCGCCCAGCCGAGGCGCCGCCGAGCCTGGAGCCTGTCACGGCCCTGAGCCACGGCGCCCGCCACGACTATCGGCTGATCCTGCGCAGCCCGGTGTTCTGGACGATCTTCGTGGGCATGTTCCTGTGCCTGTTGCAGACCCCGTTGCATTCAAGCCAGATGAACCTGATGCTGGTCGATGTCGGCTTGTCGACGCAGGCGGCCGCCAACATCGTGCCGCTCTATGCGCTGGGCACCATCGTCGGGCGTATCGCCTGCGGTCTGGCCCTCGATCGCTTCGCCACCCCACCTGTCACGACCTTGTCGATGATACTGCCGGCAGTCGGCTTCCTGCTGCTGGCGAACGGATCGGACCACCTGGTCGTGATCGGCGCGGCAATGTTCATGATCGGGCTGTCGATCGGGGCGGAAAGCGACCTGATCTCTTACCTGATCGCCCGCTATTTCAAGCTGCGGATCTATGCGACCACACTGGGTCTGCTGTTCTGCGTGTCGTTCCTGGCTTCTGGTGCAGGTTCGGTCGCGATCAGCCGCACGCTTGCGGCCACGGGCAGCTTCGCGCCATACCTCTACTTCGTCGCCGGATCGGTTTCATTCGGAAGCCTGCTGTTCCTTCTGATGCCCTGGAACAAGCACGGTGAACGTATCGGCTGAACGTTGCGGAGACATCGTCGCAGAAACGACTCGGAAACAATTCGGGGTGGTTGTCCGTGGAAATGCTGACGAGGGGCGGTCGGAGAGCTTCGATCGACCCGCTCGTAACGTGATGACAGCGATATCGCAGGTGCGATGGCTGGGGCGGCAGGATTCGAACCTGCGGATGCCGGTACCAAAAACCGGTGCCTTACCACTTGGCGACGCCCCATCGCATCGTTGGGCGCACTTAGCGGCTCAGCTTGGTTATGAAAAGGCCTCTTGCTGCAGTAATCGCTCTGTGCAAGCGCGCTCCACGAGTGGATCGCATGAGGTTTAGGCGGCCCATTCCATACAAGGGAGAAGACTGCATGAGGCACGCATCAGCGAAGCTGTTCCTGTTGGCGACGACGACGTTTACCGTCGCCGCGCCGGCCATGGCGCAGGACCAGGGCGACATCGTCGTCACCGCACGCCGCACCGAGGAACGTCTGCAGGACGTTCCGATTTCCATCACCGTGTTTAACCAGCAGCAGCTGTCAGAGCGCAACGTCGTCAACGCCGGCGACTTGGCGACCTACACGCCGTCGCTGTCGGCGAACTCGAACTTCGGTACCGAGAACACCACCTTCGCCATCCGCGGTTTCGCGCAGGACATCGGCACGCTGCCGTCGGTCGGCACGTACTTTGCCGAGGTCGTGACCCCGCGCGGCGCATCGAACGGCATCGCCGCGGGCGACGGCGCGTTGCCGGGCTCGTTCTTCGACCTGCAGAACGTCCAGGTTCTCAAGGGTCCGCAGGGCACCCTGTTCGGTCGTAACACCACCGGCGGCGCCGTACTGCTCGTGCCTCAGAAGCCGACCGACAAGCTCGAAGGCTTCGTCGAGGGTACTTACGGCAACTACGACACGAAGCGCGTGCAGGCGGCGATCAACATTCCCCTGGCCGACACCTTCAAGGTTCGCCTGGGTGTCGACCGCATGAAGCGCGACGGCTATCTCAAGAACCAGAGCGGCATCGGTCCCGACGCCTTCAACGACGTCGATTACACCGCCGTTCGCCTGAGCGTGGTGGCCGACCTTACGCCCGATCTGGAGAACTACCTGATCGCGTCATACGTCCACTCGGACACGAACGGCCCGCTGAACAAGCTGGTCGCAGTGAACCCCGCGCAGGGACTGGGTGCCTTTTTCGCCAGCTCGCTGGCACGGCAGGGTACCGGCTTCTACAACGTCATGAATCCGCTTGCGAACCCGTCTTCCAAGATCGATCAGTGGCAGGTCATCAACACCACCACCTGGCGTGCGTCTGACAATATCACCGTCAAGAACATCGCCAGCTACGCCGAATACAAGCAGACCATGAACGCAGGTCAGTTCGGTGTGGTGGGTGATACTGCGCCCCTGACCGGAGGCGCGCTGAACTACCAGTTCCCGTTCACGACGATCACGGCGCCTCCGGGCCTGAATACCGCGAACCAGTACACGTTCACAGACGAGATTCAGCTGCAAGGCAAGAGCTCGGACGGCAAGTTGAACTGGCAGGTTGGCGGCTACGCTGAGATCAGCAACCCGCTCGGCCTGGTCGGCAGTCAGTCGCCGTTCCTCGCCTCAT
Organism: Novosphingobium sp. TK46; assembly: GCF_055361525.1. NCBI lineage: Bacteria > Pseudomonadati > Pseudomonadota > Alphaproteobacteria > Sphingomonadales > Sphingomonadaceae > Novosphingobium > Novosphingobium sp. TK46. Next base: position 1,002,891 of record NZ_CM143963.1, on the reverse strand, counting down.
GCACCGACAGCGCGACCTTCCAGTGCAGCGATCCGATTGGTCTGCTGTCCTACGCCGGCGCCCTTCGTGCCGGAGCCAACCCGGCAACCCTGGCGCCGATCCACGTCGGGGCGGTGAACTACACGGTGGGCGAGACCTCCTTCAAGGACTTCGGAACCTACGCGCAGGCGACCTACGCGCTGACCGATCAACTCAAGGTCACCGGTGGTATCCGCTACACCTGGGACAAGCAGCGCAACACCAGCTCGCGACTGACCTACGCGCCGGCTTATCCGCCAGCCTCGGGTCTGTTTCCGAGCCTACCCGGCCAGCCGAACCCGCGCTGCACCGATCCGACCGCAGCCTTGCCGGGCTGCTCGGTCACGCTGCGGCAGGAATCGAACAAGCCGACGTGGCTGATCGACGTGGACTACAACTTCACGCCCGACGTGCTGTTGTATGGCAAGTACGCACGTGGTTATCGCTCGGCGACGATCGCTCCGAACGTCTCGGCACCGCTCAATCTGGTGGCTCCGGAAAAGGTCGATAGCTACGAAGTGGGCTTGAAGACCAGCTTCCGCGGCACCGTGCGCGGTACGTTCAACCTGGCGGCGTTCTACAACGACTTCTCGAACCAGCAGTTGCAGGTCGGCTTCAATGCCGTCACCGGCAGCGGACAGGCATCGACGGCTGCGCCGGTCAACGCCGACAAGTCGAAGATTTACGGTCTGGAAGCGGAAGGCACGCTCAACCCGTTCGAGGGCCTCAACCTCTCCGTCAGCTATACCTACCTGAAGACAGAGATCACCAGGATCCCCGACTTCTCGATCTACAACGATCCCAACTTCACGTTGGCGGCTCCGTTCGAGGAAGGCGATGCCGAGGTTCTCTCGCCCAAGCACAAGGTGACCGTCTCCGGGCGCTACACCCTCCCGCTTGACGAGAGCATCGGCAAGATCTCGTTTGGCGCGAACTACACCTATCGCACCAAGATGCTGGTCAACTACATCGACCGCGAGAACCCGGATCCGGCGATTGCGGCATTCAGCACACTGCCTTCGGTCGGCTTGCTGAACCTCAACGCCGGTTGGGAATCGATCGCCGGTTCGCCGATCGATCTCGCGTTCTTCGCGACCAACGTGACCAAGAAGAAGTACTACAGCTACGCGGCTGGCCTGGGTTCGCCACAGGTCGGTTTCGAGACCGCCAGCGTCGGCGAGCCGCGCATGTACGGCGTTCGCCTGAAGTACAGCTTCGGCCGCTAAGGCCAAGTTACCGCGCCGGTCCCGTCGCTCGACGGACCGGCCGGTACCTTGCCATCAATACCAAAGAGAGCCGGATGCGTCGTGCATCCGGCTCTCGTCTATTCGACGTTGCCCCTACTACATCACCGTGTCGATATCAGCCGCCGCGTGCCGTTCGCGAGCGTAGCCTTCGCCGATGCGGTTGACCCGCCTGCCGCGCTGTACCGGATCGCGTGCGCCGATCTCGGTCGCCCAACGCATGACGTTTTCATAACTGCCGAAATCCAGGAACTGGAACGCGGTGCCATAGGCTTCGCCGCGCGCGATCTGGCCCAGCCAGCCATAAGCGGCGATATCGGCGATCGTATAGCGCTCACCCGCGAGATACGGCGTCTGCGCCAGCCGCTTGTCGGCGACATCGATGATCCGCTTGGTTTCCATGGTGTAGCGGTCGATCGGATACTCGTACTTTTCGGGCGCGTAGGCGTAGAAGTGGCCGAAGCCGCCGCCGATCAGCGGCGCGGTCGACATCTGCCACATCAGCCACGACAGGCACTCGGCACGGCCGGCGGGGTCGGTCGGGATGAAGGCGCCGAACTTCTCCGCCAGATGCAGCAGGATCGCGCCCGATTCGAACACCCGGATCGGCTCCGGGCCGCTCAGGTCGAGCAGGGCGGGGATCTTGGAGTTGGGATTGATCCCTACGAAGCCGCTGCCGAACTGGTCGCCCTTGCCGATCTCGATCAGCCAGGCATCGTATTCCGCCGCGTACCCTGCGGCGAGCAGTTCCTCCAGCATGATCGTGACCTTCTGCCCGTTGGGCGTGCCCATCGAATGCAGCTGGAACGGATGGACGCCGCGCGGCAGCTCGGCCTCATGCGTCGCGCCCGACACCGGGCGGTTGATGTTGGCGAACTGCCCACCGTTCGCCTTGTCCCAAGTCCAGACTTCAGGGGGCGTATATGGGGTCTCGGTCATGCTGCGCGTTTCCTTGCGTCTCGATGGGCCCCTTATCTTGGGGATCGGTGAGGCATCGGCAAGGCGCGGGCGTCGACTTGGGGTGAGAACCCCTCAAACTTCAGCCGACTTGCATGACCCATCCATGCGGGTCCGGCGCCTCGCCGCGCTGGATCGCGACCAGCCGGTTCTTTAGCTTGCCGGTGACCTGGCCTGGACCGCCGCTGCCGATGGTGAATTCGCCCGAGCGAGAAGCGACCCTGCCCACCGGCGTGACCACCGCCGCGGTGCCGCAGGCGAAGCACTCCACCAGCTTGCCCGACTGTGCGTCGGCGCGCCACTGGTCGATGCTGTAGCGCTCCTCGCGCACGGTCAGGCCTTCGTCACGCGCCAGCGTCAGCAGACTGTCGCGCGTGATGCCCGGCAGGATCGTGCCCGAAAGCGGTGGCGTCAGCAGCGTGCCGTCTTCGAAGGCGAAGTACAGGTTCATGCCGCCCAGTTCCTCGACCCACTTGTTCTCGACCGCGTCGAGGAACACGACCTGGTCGTGACCCTTTTCGATCGCCTCGGCCTGCGGAACGAGGCTGGCGGCGTAGTTGCCGCCGCACTTGGCCGCGCCGGTGCCGCCCGGTGCCGCCCGGGTATAGCCCTCGCTCACCCAGATCGACACTGCGGGCGCGCCCGACTTGAAGTAGTTGCCAGCGGGGCTGGCGATCACGACGTACTTGTACTGGCGCGCCGGACGCACGCCCAGGAACACCTCGGACGCGAACATGAAGGGTCGCAAGTACAATGAGCCGCCTTCGACCTCGGGCAGCCAGTCGCGATCGGCTTCGACCAGCCGGCGAACCGATTCGACGAAAACGTCTTCGGGCAGCGCGGGCATCGCCAGCCGCTCGGCCGAGCGATTGAAGCGCGCGGCGTTCTCGTACGGGCGGAACAACGCGATGCTACCATCGGGATGGCGATAGGCCTTGAGTCCCTCGAAGATCTCCTGCGCATAATGCAGCACCGCACAAGCCGGATCGAGCGCGATCGGCTGGCGAGGCCCGATGACGGCATCGTGCCAGCCTTGGCCTTCGGTCCACTCGATCGTCACCATGTGTTCGGAAAACTGCGTGCCAAAGCCGGGGTTCGCCAGGATCGCGCGTCGCTCGTCCACACCGACCGGAAACGTCAGCGCGACGGTGTTGAACGACAAGGCTGGTTCGGCGAGAGACGCCATGGCAATCTAATCCTTCACATTGTGCACGCCACCTCGGCCTTGAACGATAATTACGCATCAGGCAAGCAGGAAGCAACTTTAGTTCTTCTATTTTGGTTTTAGCATGAGGCCGCTAGTGCGCAAATGCCTCATCGGTATCCCAGCTAACCTCAGTGCTGCCTGACCCGGCAATCGCTGTTGGTAGACGTGAGAAGGGCCGCACCGGAAAACCGGCACGGCCCTTCACATGGTCAGCGGCTGGAAGTGCCGCCAGCGAAACCTCTATCGCTTACTGTCGTAGATCAGCGATAATGCTTCGCGACGGAAAATACCGACCTCTGTGCTGAACCATGAGACATCGGATCACCTCCTTTCGCGCTGTTGAGCCATAAGCGCCGCGTTACGCGGCTGGGGCCGAAAAGCGCCAGGTGACAAGACCTTGGCACCGCCCGACCTTGATTGAGATTGTGGTAGATTCCGCAACGCACAACAAGTCTTGTACGAAAATAATTTATCGGCAATTCTCGCCGCTTCGCAGGTTTTCCCCAGGCCGGTTTGCAGGCCTGACGGGCTTTAGCGGCAATCCTCGATCACGCGGCTCACTTCGGTCCAGCTCGGTATGTAGAGCGACGGCATGCCACCGCCCTCCACGGCAAAACGGCCACGGCTGAACGCCATCGCGTCGAGCAGGGGATCGCGTGCGGCGAGAGTGGCAGAGAGTGCGCCGGCTTGCGGCACGGCGCTCAAGGTGCGGGATTGTGTCTGGGTCCGGATGGTCAGCGTGGCGGGTTGCGAGGCTGGTGCGCCAGGTTCGGCTCGCTCGATCCGGATGCTGCGCGCAGAGACGTCGCAGCGCAGGACCAGACGGCCCGCCGCGAAACGCGCGACCGACTGGCCTCCTTCCATGCTCCAGCGCCAGTCCCCCGGTGTCGCCGGCACGTCCGCCCATGCAGTCGAGGGCGCGGGCGCGGACTGGTAGCTGGGGCGAGGGGCGGGGCGGGGCGCGGCCACCGGCTCGGGGATCACGCGCTGTGATGCACACGAACTGAGCGCCAGCGCTCCGGTGACAAGCGCGGCGGCGCCAAGCAGATTTGCCTTCATGCCCCCGGTATGGAATGAGACGGCCCCGACCACAAGCCCGCCCCGAGCATGCCCGACCCATCCGCGCCCCGCCCCGCCGCCCGCAAGGGAGCTGCCAAGCAGCGTATCGATCAGTTGCTGGTCGACCGTGGGCTGGCCGAAAGCCGCACCCGCGCGCAGGCGCTGGTGCTGGCCGGGCTGGTGTTCGCCGGCGAGACCAAGATCGCCAAGGCAGGGCAGACCGTCGCGTCCGATGCGCCGATCGAGGTGCGTGGGCGCGATCACCCCTGGGTTTCGCGCGGTGGGATCAAGCTGGCGCATGCGATCGAACACTTCGGCCTCGATCCTGCCGGCAGCATCGCGATGGATATCGGCAGTTCGACCGGCGGCTTCACCGACGTGCTGCTGACCAAGGGTGCGATGCGGGTGTTCGCGGTCGATTCCGGCACCAACCAGCTCGCCTGGAAGCTGCGCCAGGATCCGCGTGTCACCGTGCTGGAGCAGACCAGCGCCCGCATCCTGACGCCCGAGCAGATCGATGCGCCGTGCGACTGGGTGGTTTGCGATGCCAGCTTCATCGGGCTGGCCAAGGTTCTCGATGTGCCGCTGCGACTGGCGACTCCGCACTGTACGCTGGTGGCGCTGATCAAGCCGCAGTTCGAGGTCGGCCGGGGCGAGGTCGGCAAGGGCGGGGTGGTCCGCGATCCCGCCTTGCACGCGCGGGTTTGCGACGAAGTGCGCGTCTGGCTGGAGGGCGGCGGCTGGCAGGTTGCCGGCATCGTCGTAAGCCCGATCACGGGGCCGGAAGGCAACGTAGAGTTCCTGATCTGCGCAAAGCGGGACATCTGACCCGACGCGCCATTCTTGCGTGTTCGCGTCCAGGCCCTAACAACTGTCGCATTACGGGCGATTCGGGGAATTGCGTACGGATGAACTTTCTGGCCTCCACGGGGCAACTGCGTGCCGGCATCGTGCGGTGGGCACTGGTCTGCGTGCCGGTAGTGCTGCTGCTGGGTATCCTGTCGGGAACGCTGTCGGGCAGCGGCGCCGACGAGGCTTGGTTCGCGGCATTGCGCAAACCCGCCGGCTATCCGCCGCCCGCCACCTTCGGCTTGGTCTGGAGCGTGCTGTACGTCATGATGGGTTTGGCACTCGCCATCGTGCTGGCCGCGGCCGGCGCACGGGGGCGCGGCGCGGCGGCGCTGGTGTTCGCCCTGCAACTGATCGTCAACCTGGCGTGGTCACCGCTGTTCTTCGGGGCACACCAGATCACCTGGGCACTGGTCGACATCCTGGTGCTGGACGTGCTGGTCGTTTTCACCATCGTGCTGTTCGGGCGCATCCGGCCGAGCGCCGCCTGGTTGCTGGCGCCGTATCTCGCCTGGATCCTGTTCGCGACGTACCTCAATTTCGCGTTTCTGCAGAACAACCGCGACCTTGACGGCGTGCGGATTTCTGGCGCGGTAGAACGGATCGAGTTCTGACACTTGCAGCCGCGTCACAACTTGCCCATCTTACGAACATGCAAAGCGAAAACCCCATCATCTCCGATTTCGTCAAGATTCTGAACGGCGCTGCCGGAACGATCGCCGGCATGGGCCGGGAGGCGAGAGACTCCGCGCGTGAGCGGTTCAAGGAAATGATGGGTGAGATGGACTTCGTCAGCCGCGAGGAATTCGACGCGGTGAAGGACATGGCCGCCAAGGCGCGCGAAGAGTCCGAAGCGCTCAAAAAGCGCCTCGAGGATCTTGAGATGCGGCTTACCGCCAAGCACCTCTGAGCGACAGGCGGTCGTTGCGGTCTTGCCCGCACGGGAATGCCCGCCCGCGACTTTCCTGAGCCAAGCTGATGGAGTTTCGTGGCTCGGCCATCGTCTGCGGCAGCCGCGCACACGGTGAGACGGCGGTCATCGCCCGGCTGCTCACGTCCAGCCAAGGTCTGATCGGCGCCTATGTCGCCGGGGGCAGGGGGCGGCACTTGCGGCCGGTCCTCTTGCCCGGAAACCTCGTCGAGGCCGAAGTCCGCTCCCGCTCGGACGCCCAGATGCCGTTTGCCCGGCTTGAGCTGAGTGCCAGTCGCGGGCCGTGGCTTAGTGAACCGCTGCCCGCCGCCGGCATCGCCTGGGTCACCGCGCTTACCGCCGCGACTTTGCCCGAACGCCAGCCTTTTCCCGCCTTGTTCGACGCGCTGAGCGCCTTGCTGACGGCGATCACCGTCGCGCCGTCGGGCCGGGGGTGGGCGGTGCCGCTGCTGTCGTACGAAGTGCTGCTGCTGCGCGATCTGGGCTATGGGGTCACTGCGGCGCGCCCCGAGGAAGGCGACTGGCCGGCGATCTTCACCGCATTCGACCGCATTGGCCGGGACCTTTCTCGCTACCTGCTTGCCGAACGCCGCACAGACGTTATGGCGGCGCGCGCCATGCTGCGGGAGCGGTGGGCGAGGATCGTTGGTGCGGCACAGCCCGGGGAATGATGATGAACGCGAATGCGATGCGGATTGCGGTTTTCGCAGGCGACGGGATCGGGCCTGAGGTCACGGCTGAGGCCGTTCGCGTTCTTCGGGCGCTGGATCTGACAGGCCTCGAACTGATCGAGGGCGACGTCGGCGGTGCCGCCTATCGCAAGCACGGTCATCCCCTGCCGCCCGAAACGCTGGAGATCGCGCGGTCGTGCGGCGCGATCCTGTTCGGCGCGGTGGGCGACTTCTCGCTCGACCATCTGGAACGCAAGCTGCGGCCTGAGCAGGCGGTGCTTGGCCTCCGCAAGGAACTGGGATTGTTCGCGAACCTGCGCCCCGCGACCGTGTTCAAGGGCCTGGAAGATTTGACCACCCTGCGCCCTGAAGTCGCTGCCGCGATCGACCTGCTGATCGTGCGCGAGCTCAACGGCGACGTCTATTTCGGCGAAAAGGGCACGCGCGTGCTGGACGACGGCCGTCGCCAGGGCTGGGACATGATGTCCTATGCCGAGGACGAGGTGCGCCGCATCGCCCACACCGGCTTCACCGCCGCGATGGGGCGCCGCCGGAAGCTGTGCTCGGTCGACAAGGCCAACGTGTTGGAAACCTCGCAATTGTGGCGCGACGTGGTGATCGAGGTCGCTGCCGAGTACCCCGAGGTCGAGCTGAGCCACATGTATGTCGACAACGCGGCGATGCAGCTGGTGAAGAACCCCGGCCAGTTCGACGTGATCGTCACCGGCAACCTGTTCGGCGATATCCTCTCGGACCAGGCCAGCATGTGCGTGGGCTCGATCGGCTTGCTGGCGTCCGCCAGCCTCGCCGAGGGCACGTACGGCCTCTACGAGCCGATCCACGGCTCCGCCCCCGACATCGCCGGCAAGGGCCTCGCCAACCCGATGGCGACGATCCTGTCTGCGGCGATGCTCTTGCGCCACAGCTATGGGCTGGAAGAGCAGGCCGCGCGGATCGAGGCGGCGGTGGCGACCGCGCTGGCGCAGGGCGTGCGAGGCGGCGACCTTGGCGGCACTGCCGGCACCCGCGCCATCGGCGATGCCGTGGTCGCGGCCCTGTGATCGGCAGGAATGCCAGCGCGGTCGCACTTTGACACGATCAAAGTAAATTGCGCTAAAGCTTCTTTCAGGTTTACCATCTAAAGCCCGTGCCCATGAATAAGCCCCGACCCGACCTGGCGCAGGCCGTGCACGCTGCTGCCAAGCCGCTCGAGCTCGCGGTCGTCTTGCCGACCTTCAACGAGCGCGCCAATCTCGAGACGCTGGTCGAGCGGTTGGACGAGGCGTTGCAGGGCATCGCCTGGGAAGCGATCGTGGTCGACGACAACAGCCCCGATGGCACGGCGGAGACGGCGCGGGCTATCAGCCTGCGCGATCCGCGCCTGCGGGTGATCCAGCGCATCGGTCGGCGCGGTCTGTCTTCCGCCGCGATCGAGGGCATGTGCTCCACCGCCGCGCCCGTGGTTGCGGTCATGGACGCCGATCATCAGCACGATCCCAAGTTGCTGCCGGGCATGCTCGCAGCAATCCAGTCAGGCGAATATGATGTGTCCTACGCCTCGCGATTCTGCGAAGGCGCCAGTACCGAGGCGTGGAACCGGCCCGACCGAGTCAAGGCTTCGGGCTTTGCGAACAAGCTGGCACGCAAGGTCACCGGCCTGACACTCAGCGATCCGATGAGCGGCTTTTTCATGCTGCGTTCCGAAGTGCTGCGCGCCGATGCCCACCGGCTTTCGGGCGTCGGCTTCAAGATCCTGCTCGATATTCTGGCTACCGTGGAGACCCCGTTGCGCGTCAAGGAAGTACCGCTGGCGTTTGCCGCCCGCGCCGAGGGTGAGAGCAAATTGGATCGCACCGTAGTGTTCGAATTCCTCGTCGGCCTCTATGACAAGTGGCTGGGCCGCTACATTCCCACCCGCTTTGCGCTGTTCGGCACGATCGGCGCGGTGGGCGTGATCGTGCATATGGCGATCCTCACCGCGTTCCTCGCGATATTCGGTGGTCCCGGCATGAAGGGGCAGCTGGTCGGGGCGTTCGAAGTCGGGCAGACGATCGCCGCGATCTGCGCGATGACGTTCAACTTCTTCCTCAACAACGCGCTGACGTATGCCGACAAGCGCCTGACCGGCTTCGTGCCGCTGATGCGCGGCTGGGCCAAGTTCGCGCTTACTTGCTCGGTCGGCCTGACCGCCAACGTCGGTGTGTCGGCAATCCTGGTGCACTACGGCGTCCATGAATATCCCGCGGCCTTGGTCGGCGTGGTCATGGCCTCGGTGTGGAACTTCGCGCTTTCGTCCAAGTTCGTCTGGGGCAAGTACGGCGCGGCCTGACCGAGCGTTCCTCGTCCGGTATCCGCGCCTAGCGCCAGCTGTCGAGCCACATGAACTGTGCGAAGCTCTTCTTGCCGTGGCTAAGCTGGCCCGCCGAGATGATCGGGTAGAAATACACGAACATTCCCGCCGCCACCGCCAGCGATCCGGGCGCGATCCAGCGCCAGCGGTCGCGGCGATCCCACAGCGTATCCAGCGCGATCGCCAGGCAGGCCATCAGGAACGCCGCCGGCAGCAGGTAGTGGTAATAGAACTGGATCGGCTTGCCGTTCACCACCCACAGCACCAACATCAGCATATATAGCGTCGCGAAGGCCAGCGCGTCCCAACGCTGGCGCCGGATCCCGGCGAACAGGCACCAGGCCAGTGCCGGCAAACCGGCCAGCATCGTAAAAGGATTGCCCAGCAGGATGATGCCGCGCTGGGTGCCGTCGACCAGCTTGTAGAGGAACCAGATCGGCCGCCAATTTACGATCCACTGGTACCAGACGCTGCGATAGGGATGCAGCTTCTTCACGCTGTCCTGCAGCTTGAGCATGTATTCATGCTGCGGCACGAAGCCCAGCGGATCGATCGGGCGCACGGTCCAGAAAAAGCCCGGCATGTAGGTCAGCCAATAGACCGCCAGCGGCAGCAGCCCCAGCCACACCGCCGCCTCGACCAACGAAACGCCCGGTATCGGCCCCCCGCCCTTGTGTCCGATCAGCCGCCAGCCACGTTCGCGCCAGCGCAGCGCCAGGAACAGCGCGCCCGGCACCACGAAGGCGGGCGCGATGCTCCATTTCGCCCCCAGCGACAGCCCCATCGCGATCCCGCACGCGGCGAGGCGCAGGCGCGGGTGACGCTCCGGCTGGCGAAGCACCGCCGCGAATTGCCACAAGGCCACCATGCCGATCCCGGCCGAGATCATGTCCAGCATGGCGATGCGGCTCATCGCGAACCACAGGAAGTCGGTCGCCAGCAGGAACATCGCCATGATCGTTACCCGGCGCCGCAGCGTGACGTACCAGACCAGCCGGCCATAGGCGTGCAGCCCCAGCACACCGCACAGCACCGAAGGAATACGCCAGGCCCAGGGACGATCACCCAGCAGGGTGATCGATGCCGCAATCACTTCCTTGGCGAACATCGGGTGCTCGCGGTTCTTGGGCAGCCCCTCCAGCATCTTGCGGGCGGCGGTGACGTAGTGGATCTCGTCGAAGTAGATCTGGCTCGGGATGCTCAGCCGATGCAGGCACAGCAGCAGGAATGCGACACCGATCGCCATGCACCAGGTCAGCGGATCGCGATCCTGATCGGAGGCAAAGGGGCCGCGAGCTTGGGGGACAACCATCGAGGCGGCGGCATAAGAGCCTGCCCGCCCCGCCGCAAGCCGCTTGCGGGCCGCTTCGCGCTTGTTCTCGCGCCTGCGCGGCTTTACAGCGCGAGGCCATGAAACGGACCACCGGACAAGATCGCTCGAAAACGACCAAATGGCGGCCCGCCACGCGCGCGGTACGCGGCGGCACCTGGCGGTCCGAGATGGGCGAGACCAGCGAGGCGCTGTTCCTTACGTCGGGCTATTCATACGACGATGCCGCGACAGTCGCCGCGCGCTTTGCGGGCGAGGACGCGGGGATGACCTACTCGCGGCTGCAGAACCCGACGGTGCAGATGCTGGAAGAGCGGATCGCGCTGCTCGAAGGGGCGGAGGCCTGCCGCACCCAGGCATCGGGCATGGCGGCGATGACCGCGGCGCTGCTGTGCCAGCTGTCCGCCGGCGATCACATGGTCACTGCGCGCGCCGCGTTCGGCTCGTGCCGCTGGCTGGGCGACCATCTGCTGCCCCGCTTCGGGGTGGACGTGACCGTCATCGACGCGACCGATAACGCCGCATGGGAGGCCGCGATCCGGCCCAACACCAAGGTGTTCTTCTTCGAATCGCCGGCAAACCCGACGATGGATGTGGCCGACATCGAATACATCTGTGGCCTCGCCCGCGCGCATGGGATCACCTCGGTAGTCGACAATGCGTTCTGCAGCCCCGCGCTGCAGCGCCCGCTGGAGTTCGGCGCGGACGTCGTCGCCTATTCCGCCACCAAGCTGATGGACGGCCAGGGTCGCGTGCTTGCCGGCGCGGTGTGCGGATCGAACGCGTTCATCAACGACAAGCTGCTGCCGTTCCAGCGCAACACCGGGCCGAACTTGTCACCGTTCAACGCGTGGGTCGTGTTGAAGGGGCTGGAGACGCTCGACCTGCGCGCCCGTCGGCAAAGCGAGAATTCGCTGAAAGTCGGACGCTTCATCGAATCGCGCGTACCCAGGATCCTGCACCCGTGGCTCGAAAGCCATCCGCAGCATGCGCTGGCGGTCAAGCAGATGGATGATTGCGGTCCGATCTTCAGCTTCGTGCTCGATGGCGGCCGGGTTCAGGCGCATGCGCTGCTGGACGCGCTGGAACTGATCGACATTTCCAACAACATCGGTGATTCGCGGTCGCTGATGTGTCATCCGGCGTCGAGCACCCACCACAACATGGGCGCCGAAGCTCGCGAGGCGATGGGCATCGGCGAGGGTATGCTGCGACTCAATGTCGGCCTGGAAGATCCCGACGATCTTATCGAAGATCTCGATCAGGCACTGGCCAAGGCGGGGCTATAGGCTCCGCCGCAGCCGCGGCATTATCAGCACCCCCGAAAGGGCATGAAAAATCGCGTCGTAACAGTGTTGACGCTCCTGACCGAACCGTTACGCTCAGGGTCGAGATGAAGGAGCTATTTCAACACGCTGCCGTTACCGACGGCATTACCGTCCGCGTGGCGGTGAACTTCCTGCCCGAGCAATCGCGCATCGAGGCGGGGAAGTGGTTTTGGGTGTACCACATCCGTATCGAGAATCAGTCCGCCCAAGCCGTCAGGCTGACCACGCGCCACTGGCGCATCACCGATGGTCATGGCGCCGTGAACCTGGTCGAGGGTGAAGGCGTGGTTGGCGAGCAACCGCTGCTGAAGCCCGGTCAGAGCCACGACTACGTGTCCGGCTGCCCCCTGGCGACTCCGCATGGCAGCATGGAGGGTTACTACACGTTCGTACGTGCCGATGGCCATCAGCTGCGGGCGGCGATCCCGTTCTTCCCTCTTGCGGCACCTGCCACCGCGCGCTGAAGCGTTCGCTTTCGACCGGCTATGGTCTTGCGCTGACGATCTGGAGTAGGGCCGCGCCCGCCGGTGAGAACGCGATCGGACCGATCACCGCCATGCTCAGCAGGATCGCCGTGACGCCCCAGTAGTAGGCGGGATGGACCCGGCGCAGGGTGATGAGATCGGCGACCGGGCCGGTAAAGGCGAACAGTGCGATAACTCCGAACATCACCAGCGGCGCAGCGGGTCCGAACGATCCCATCGGCAGCAGGCGGCCTAGGCCAGGCCCCAGGATTGAGATCGTGGCGCACAGCATCAGCCGCTTGTGCCATTCCGCGCGACGGCGCAGCGCGATGCCCCCGGCTACCAGCCCGCCGAACACCGCGATGCCGATCAGGTTCATCACCAGGAAGATCGGGCGAGGGAAGAAGGGCGGCACGACATCGTAGCGGATCGCGTAGAGTGTCGCGGCGGTGCCCATGATCAACATCGCCGCGGCAAGGACCGCACCGATCCAGCCGATCCGCCGATGCAGTGCGATCGATCCTCGTGCGATGAACGCCGGCTGCGCGACGAACACCAGCACCCACAAGGTGAACACGGCGCCGTGAACATGCAGGAGGATCGGCAGGCCCGGATCGGCGCGGAAATCACCCGGCACCGTGCGCGAGAACCCACCGACGATGACGGCCGCCATGATCAGCGACATGACCAGGTAGAAGGGGCGACCAACATGCGGGTAATGCGATTGAACGATCTGCCGGCTCACCATGACGTCCGTCCCTTGTTGCGGCGGCAGATCGGGCTGTCGCGGCCGCGCCGGTGGGCGGGCCATCGGCGCCAGGTGCCGCGTTCGGTCTTTCCGCTCGTTACTGATGCGTCGGCTCCACGCCCTCGAGTATGCCAAGCGCCTGTCCCGCGAGCGTGAGGATCGCTATCTCGCTCAGCTTGTCGTGCAGCGGCTCCTCGTTGCTGAAACTTGGCTGCGCGCGGATGCCCGACATACCTTTGCCTGCACCGCTCCCGGGCCAGAAGCTGACCTGCAATCTGTCGTTAGTGGGTATGTAGCTGGCCCGCAGCTCGACCGAGGCATGGACGACGTGTGCGGATGGCATGAAGCCGGCCGTCTTGATGTTGCGCCATACGCGCACGGTGACCTGATCGGTAAATTCCAACGCCATGCGTCATCCCCCTCGTTCGCCCGGCCCGCAGCGACGGTGGGTGAGCATGCCAACAGCAATGCGAAATCGGCAGCCCGCTTCTCACGATCGAGTCCGCGCGCTCATGACAATGCTTAAATTGGTTAACCCGCGCAAGGGGCGCGCGCGCGGATAGGGTTGTCGGCTGGCTCCCAGTGGAGGCGGCTCATTGTGCGTGGTGCTGACGCCAGCAAGGCGGGGGTTCCGGTCTGGTTTGCGGCAAGACGTCGAATCAGGGGCGCAAACAAAAGCCCCCGCATCCTTTCGGAGGCGGGGGCTTTGTCTGTGAGCCGATGAAGACGTTAAGCTTTAAGCCTGAGGCTCAGCTTCGTCTTCTTCGTCACGAACGATCTCGCCCGGCTCGAGGCTGGGGTCACGACGCTCGGTGAAGCCGGTGGTGTCGGCTTCGAACATCGCGGCCATCACGTCGACGCCCTGCGTCTGCAGTTCGGCTTCGTCGGCCGAACGTGCGACGTTGACCTTGACGTTCACGGCCACTTCGGGGTGCAGCGAAACGCGCACGTCGAAGATGCCCAGCGTCTTGATCGGGCGCTCCAGCACGATCATGTGCTTGGCGACCTTCGCGCCTTCGGCGTTCAGCGCATCGACGATGTCGCGCACCGAAACCGAACCGTACAGCTGGCCCGAGTTCGACGAAGCGCGGATCAGGATAACCTGCGTACCGTCGACGTCCTGCGCATGCTTTTCAGCTTCGCCACGACGCTCGGCGTTGTCGGCCTCGATCTTCGCACGGTTGGATTCGAAGACCTTCTTGTTGCGCTCGTTGGCGCGAAGGGCCTTCTTGTTGGGGAGCAGGAAGTTGCGCGCGTAACCGTCCTTGACGGTGACGACGTCGCCGATGGCACCGAGCTTTTCGATGCGCTCTAGGAGGATGATGTCCATGGGGTCCGGCCCTCCTTACTTGACGATGAAGGGCAGCAGGCCGATGTGCCGGGCGCGCTTGATCGCCTGGCCCAGCTCACGCTGCTTCTTGGCCGAGACGGCCGTGATACGCGAAGGTACGATCTTGCCACGCTCGGACATGAAGCCCTGCAGCAGACGCACGTCCTTGTAGTCGATGGTCGGCGCGTTCTTACCCGAGAATGGGCACGACTTGCGACGGCGGAAAAAGGCGCGAGCCATGATCAGTTCCCCTCACGTTCGCGGCGACGGGTGCGCTCGCGGTCGGACTTGCGCATCATTACCGATGGGCCTTCTTCGTGCTCGTCAACGCGGATCGTCACCCAACGGATGATGTCCTCGTTGATGCCGGTCTGACGCTCGAGCTCAGCCACGGCGGCGCCGCTGCCCTCGATGTTCAGCATCACGAAGTGCGCCTTGCGGTTGCGCTTGATCTTGTACGCAAGATTCTTGAGGCCCCACGACTCGGTCTTGGTGACCTTGCCCTCGTTGGCTTCGACGATCTCGGTGGCGGTGGTGGCCAGCGCATCGACTTGCGCTTGGCTCAGATCCTGGCGAGCCAGGAACACGTGCTCATAAAGAGCCACGGCAGCTTCCTTCACATCTGTAACCGATCGCTGGCTGATCCGCACCATTGCGGGGCCCCTCCGGCTTTCTTCGTCAACCGTCGGCGCGACATCGCTCCGGCGGAAGCGGGCGCACATATAGCAACGCCGGGCAAAAGCAAGCGCGGCGGTCGTCCGCCGGCAGGCTCAGTTCGCGCCGCGATGCGGGCGCAAGGTGATCTTCCACACGATCGCCGCCGCGCGCGTCGCGAAGCCTGCTGCAAATCCGACAAGCGCGGGCAGGGGCGCGGACAAACCCGAAACGGTCATGGCGACGAACAGCATCGCGGCCACCAGAGCGGCGGTCACATACAGTTCGTGACGCATGAGGATCGAGGGGACGCCTGCGGTGATGTCCCGGATCACACCGCCAAGACACGCGGTGATCACTCCGGCCGCAACTGCCGGAACCGGAGCGATGCCGAACTGCAGCGCCTTGCCCGCGCCATATACGGCATAGGCAGCAAGGCCCGCACCGTCGAACCAGTCCAGCGCCCGCTCGGGCCACCACCGCAAGGGGATGGCCCAGGCCGCGACAGCGACGCCGAGGCACAGCAGGACCGGCGTCGAGGTCTGCATCCAGAACACCGGCGCGCGGATCAGCAGGTCGCGCAAGGTGCCGCCCCCCGTGGCGGTGATGAGCGCGAAGAAACAGGCGCCGACGAAATCGAGCCGCTTGCGCACCGCCACCAGGGCACCTGACGCCGCGAACACCGCCAGCCCGGCAAGATCGAGCCAGGGCAACAGCACCTGCAGGGGCAACGGGTCGAGCGGCAAGGCGGCGAAGGGCGAAGACATCCTGTCCGCTTAAGCCGCAGGAAATGCCGCGTCACCCGCCAATCCCGGCGTTCGGGTGGCCACAGGTGTTATTGCGTATCCTGCGGCGCGTCGATCGGTTGCTCGTCGCCGTCCGCGTCGGGCGGGGGTGGTCCCGCCGCGCCGGGTGGTGCCGCAGCGGGCGGACCGACGCCTTCCGAACCCGGGAGCGAGCCGTCGGGTAGCTGCGAGGGGTCGACCGGCAACTGGATCAGCGGGGCATCGTCTGCCTCGTCGATGGCGTCTTCGGGCGTATCCTCCGCGCCCCAGAGCCGCCGCGTGTGCGAGGCGCGCGAAGGCGAGGGGATCGGAATGGGCTTGAGGCGCAATCCGCTCATGAAGTTGGCCCAGACTTCCGCGGGCAAATGGCCGCCGCTGGCGCCGGGGATCGGCTTGTTGTCATCGCGCCCGATCCAGATCGCGGTGACGAGATCGCCCGAGAAGCCGACGAACAGCGCGTCGCGGCCATCCTGGGTGGTGCCGGTCTTGCCGAACGTCGGCAACCGCAGGTTGGCGGCGCGGCGGCCGGTGCCCTCGTTCGCGGCTTTCCACAGCAAGTCGAGCATGGGTGCCCACTCGCGCCGCTCGTCCAGACGATTGGCGGGCAGCTTGGTCACGCCGGCCTCGCCATGAACGACCACTGGATAGCGGCCGAGCGCAAAGGCGGCATAGGCGCCGGCGAGTTCCTCCAGCGTCAGCGTGGCGGTGCCAAGCGGCAGGCTGGGGGCGCCCTCGGGCAAGGCCGAGGTGACGCCCAGATCGTGCGCCGCCTTCACCACCTCGCGGTAACCGGTGGCCCGCGCGATCCGAAGGGCCGCGGTGTTGCTGCTGATCGCGAACGCTTCACGCAAGGTGAGCGGACCGCGATAGCCGGCATAGGCGTTGGTCGGATGCCAGTCGCCCACCGAGATCGGTCCGTCGAACACCACGTCGTCGGGCCGGGCGCCGGCGCGGAAGGCGGCGAAATAGTCGAACAGCTTGAACGTCGATCCGGGCTGGCGGCGCGCCTGGCTGACGCGGTTGAACGAGCCGGGCTGCCAATCGCTGCCGCCGACCAGCGCGGCGACGCTGCCATCCGGGCGCATCGCGATCAGCGCGATCTCGGCTCCGGCGAGCCGGGCTTGCGCCACGGCACGCTCCGCCCGGCGCTGGATATCTGGTTCCAGCGTGGTGCGGATGCGTCCAGAAGCGTCGTCGGGCAGGCGGGTGTAAAGCCAATCGGCGAACCAGCCGGCGCTCTCTTTGGCCCGGCCGCCCGAGACGACGCGCGGATTGCGTTCTGCCTTGGCGCGGGCCTCGGTGATGAAGCCGGCATCGGCCATCGCCCCCAGCACGACGCGCATCCGTTCGCGCGCGGCGCTGCGATCCACGGTGGGGGCGAGCCGCGATGGCGCCTTGACCAGCCCGGCCAGCATCGCCGCCTGGCCCAGCGTCAGGTCTTCGGGCGCACGATCGAAATAGAAGCGCGACGCGGCCGCCAGCCCGGTCTGCTGCGCGCCGAAATAGGCGTGTTCGAGATACCGCGAGAGGATCTGGTCCTTGCTCATCCAGTTCTCGACCCAGTCGGCGAGGAACAGTTCCTTGAGCTTGCGGGTCCAGGTGCGATCGTGGGTGAGGAATGCGTTCTTGACGTACTGCTGCGTGATCGTGGAGCCGCCTTGCGAAACGCCGCCCGCCCGAAAATTGGTCAGCACCGCGCGGGCGAGTCCGCGATAATCGAGCGCGCCGTGGCTGTAGAACCGCCGATCCTCGATCGCCAGGAATGCCTCGCGCACGGTATCGGGCAGCTTGGCCGCGTCGATCCGTTCGGACGGTCGCGGCCCACGATGGGCGAAGAACTTGCCTTCGGCGTCCAGCATGTCGACCCCGGCGATCGCGGGCGGATCGTTCAGCTTCCATGGCGGCGCGGTCCAGGTCTGCCAGGCGACGATCAGCACCAGCAGCGCCGCAAATGTCAGGAGGAACGGGTGGCCGCGGCTGCGCTCGCGCAGGAACCCGCCGCCGCCCGGCGCTGCCTCGCTCATCGGCAGGCTGCCATCGCCGACATGCGCCAGCAATGTTTGGACATGCATGGTCGTGCAGCCAAACCGGACTGAGTGTGTTTGCGCCTTCGTTCTCGCATTGGCTCATCAGATCGGCCACAGCGGAGCAAGTTGCAACAGGGAGCTTCACCACCATGCCATCCGGTCTCGTCGCTTTGCTCGACGATGTCGCCGTCATCGCTCGCGCCGCCGCCGCTTCGGTGGACGATGTCGCCGCCGGGATCGCCAAG
The DNA here is from genome assembly GCF_055361525.1 of Novosphingobium sp. TK46. Lineage (NCBI taxonomy): Bacteria > Pseudomonadati > Pseudomonadota > Alphaproteobacteria > Sphingomonadales > Sphingomonadaceae > Novosphingobium > Novosphingobium sp. TK46. The sequence continues at coordinate 984,694 of NZ_CM143963.1, read as the reverse complement.
GCCGGGAGCAAGGCGGCCGGCGTGGTCATCGACGATGCGGCGGTGACGCCGTCCTACGTCACCGACTTCACGCCGGACCGCGAACTGCCGGTGATCTGGGCGATCGCCAAGGGTTCGCTGTTCAACAAGCTGGTCATCCTGCTGCCGGTGGCTTTGTTGCTCAGCCAGTTCCTGCCGGTCGCGATCACGCCGCTGCTGATGCTGGGCGGGTTGTACTTGTCGTTCGAAGGCGCCGAGAAGGTGATCGAGAAGCTGGGCGGTGCCAAGCATGGCAAGACGCTGGAGGATCAGCCTACCGACGTCGCCGCATTCGAAAAGGCCAGGATCTCGGGCGCGGTGCGCACCGACCTCATTTTGTCGGCAGAGATCATGGCGATCGCGCTGGCAGAAGTCGCCGACCAGACTTTCATCGGCCGCGCGGTGATCCTGGCGCTGGTCGGCGTCGTGATTACGGTCATGGTCTATGGCGCGGTCGCGCTGATCGTTAAGATGGACGATATCGGCCTGCACCTGACGAAGAAGCCCGGATCGGCGGCGCAGAGCACCGGACGCGGATTGCTCAAGGCGATGCCTGTGCTGCTGCTCTTGCTGTCGACCGTGGGCACCGTCGCGATGCTGTGGGTCGGCGGCGGCATCATCCTGCACGGGCTCGAAGGCCTGGGCTTTGCGCCTCCCGCGCAGCTGGCGCATCATGCCCAGGAAGCCGTAGCCCATGCGACCGGAGCGCTGGGTGGCGTGCTGGGATGGCTGACGTATGCGGTGATCTCCGCGATCGTCGGGCTGGCGCTGGGCGGAGTGATCGCGCTGGTCGTGCATCTGATCAGCGCCGCACGGGGCAAGCCGGCGCACTGATACGCAAGGTTGGAGCGGTTAGCCCAACCGCTCCAGCAACCCAGTGGCGAACGTCGTCAGCGTATCGTCGCGAGCGCCCATCACCACGATGCGATCGCCCGCTCGCGCCATTTCGGCGATCCTGAGCCCGCATTCATCGCGCGTGGCAAAATACTCAGCCTTGCCGCCCGCGGTGCGGATCAGATCGACGATCCTCTCGCTGCCTTGCGAGCGATCGACGGTGCCCCCGAAATAGACCGGATCGCACAGCATCACGGTATCTTCGCCCCCCAGCATCCGCGCAAAGACCGCCGCCAGTTCGGCGCCCATCTGCCGCAAGGGTCCGTAACCATGTGGTTGGAAGAACGCGATCACGCGTCCGGGATGGGCCTTGAGCGTCGCCAGCGTGGCGGCGACCTTTTCAGGATTATGCCCGAAATCGTCGATCACGGTTACGCCCGCGGGGCTGGTGCCGATCACGTCGAACCGCCGCGCCAGGCCCGCGAAGTCGGCAATCGCGGCCACGGCATCGCTCAAGGGCACGCCGAGTGCGACGCAGCCTGCCAGCGCGGCGAGAGCGTTGTAGAGGTTGTGCCGCCCCGGCTGTTGCAACGTCAGCCAGAACGAGGCGTCGTCGCGGCGATCGACGACACGCGCTTCGATCGCATCGGCCCACTGGACGATGCTGCCCGGCTCGATGCCGATCGTCGCGTCTGGACGGTCGATCCCGAAGGTAAGCAGCATCGACGCACGATGAGCCAGCGCCGCGCTCTCCGGATCGTCGAGGTTCACGACGCCGACCCTGGCTACCCCCAGATAATCGCCGAACAGCGAGCGCAGTTCCTCAAGGCTCTTGTGGTCGAGGCTGACATTGCCCAGCACCGCCACTTCGGGGCGGTAGAAAGCGATCGAGCCGTCGCTTTCATCCACTTCGGCGACGAAGACGCCGCCCTGGCCGACGCGGGCGCTGGCGAACGGCGCGTCGGGCGCGCGCAGGTTCTTCATCACCGCGCCGTTCATGATCGTCGGGTCGCGGCTGGTCGCGATCAGGATCCAGCCGATCATGCCGGTCACCGTCGACTTGCCGCTGGTACCGCCGACCGCGATGCTGCGGGGGCTGCCATTGAACAGCGTCGCCAGCAGTTCGGCCCGGCTCATCCGCTCGCACCCCAGCGCGGTGGCCCGCACGACCTCGGGAACGGTATCCTCGACTGCGGCGGAAGCGACCAGTACCTGCTCTGCCGAGGTCACGCCGCTGCCGTCCTGCGGATAAAGATGAAAACCCTCGCGTTCCAGCCAGGCAAACTTCACTTCGCTGCGGCCCTGATCGCGGCTGCGATCCGACCCCGAGACGCTTGCGCCCAGCCCCTTGAGGATCAGCGCCAGCGGCAGCATCCCCGACCCACCGATGCCGCAGAAGAACCAGGGCCCTTGCGTGAGCGCGGCCACCGTGCGGCTGCGAAGTTCGTCTGAAGTCATTGCCGTTCGGTATGCGTGCTTGCGCCTCAAGACAACCGCGATAGGACTGCGCCGCATGACACGCATCGCCGTTTGCGCACCGTCCGCCCCGATCCTGCCCGAGGACGAGGCGCGCGCGCAGACGCTGATCGCGGCGGAGTTTCCCGGCGTCGAATTGGCGGTCCATCCGCAATCCTACCTCACCGACGGTCACTTCGCCGGCAGCGATGCGCAGCGCCTCGAAGCATTGGTGGACTGTGCCAGCGATCCTTCGTTCGACGCCGTCTGGTTCGCGCGTGGCGGGTATGGTGCCTGTCGCATCGCCGAGGATGCGCTGCGCCGATTCGGCCCGGCGGCATCGCAGAAGGTTTGGCTCGGCTATTCGGATGCAGGCTATCTGCTGGGGATGCTCTACCGCGAGCGGATCGGACGCCCGATCCATGCACCGATGCTTGCGTGCGGCAGGCGCGATCATGGCGGGGATGCGCTACGCCGGGTCATGGGCTTCCTCACCGGGAACATGTCGGGCATGGAGCCGTCGCTCGACCGCCGACCCACGGTCGCCTTCAACCTGATGACCCTGACGATGTTGTGCGGCACGCCGCTGATGCCCGATTTGGCGGGCCACGTCGTGATGGTCGAGGAAGTCTCGGAACATCTCTACGCCGTCGACCGCCTGTTTTTCCACCTCACCGCGCATCTTCATGGCATCGCCGGGCTGCGGCTCGGACGGGTCAGCGCGGTGCCCGAAAACGACCGGGCGTTCGGCGCGACGGCGGAGCAGATCGCGCGGCACTGGTGCGACAGACATGCGATCCCGTACCTTGGACGCGCGGACATCGGGCACGATGCTGCCAACACAATCGTCCCATTCGGGCTTGCGGAGCGCGTCCAAGCGCCATAGTCCGCCCCGCCACGTCATCGAATCGTCACAGGGCCTGCCTGGAGAATGGTCGAGACGTCGCCGGCCTTCGCGCCGCATGAAGGGATTGGGTCGCAATGCGTGCTTTCGTTTTTCCCGGCCAGGGGAGTCAGAAGATCGGCATGGGCGCCGACCTCGCCGATGCCAGCGCCGCCGCGCGCGAGGTGTTCGAGGAAGTGGACGACGTGCTCGGCCAGAAGCTTTCGCGCATCATGCGAGAAGGGCCGGACGACCAGCTGACCCTGACCGAGAACGCGCAGCCGGCGATCATGGCCAACGCCATCGCGGCACTACGCGTGCTGGAGCGCGAATTCGGCATCACGACCACCGAGAAGTGCGATTACGTCGCCGGTCACTCGCTGGGCGAATACACCGCGTTGTGCGCTGTCGGCGCGTTCAGCCTGGCCGATACCGCTCGCTTGCTGAAGCTGCGCGGGAAATCGATGCAGGCCGCAGTGCCGGTCGGCCAGGGTGCGATGGCGGTCTTGCTTGGCGCCGATATCGACAAGGCGACCGCTCTGGCCGAGGCCGCATCGCAAGGCGAGATCTGCTCGGTCGCCAACGACAACGATCCCGGCCAGGTCGTGCTTTCCGGGCATACCGCCGCGATCGAGCGGGCGATTGCGATGGTGAAGGAGCATGGGATCAAGCGCGGCATGGCGCTGCCGGTATCGGCTCCGTTTCATTGTGCGCTGATGGCGCCCGCCGCCGATGCCATGGCCGAGGCGCTGGAGGAAACCCCGCCAGCTACCTTGCGTTTGCCGCTGTTCGCCAATGTGACCGCTGCGATGGTGGTCGATCCGCAAGACGTGAAGCGCTTGCTGGTCGAACAGGTTACCGGCCGGGTGCGTTGGCGCGAAAGTGCGGTCGCCATGCAGGCGGCCGGCGTCGCGCATTTCGTCGAGTTCGGCGGCAAGGTCCTGGGTCCGATGATCAAGCGCAGTGCCGGCGACGTCGAAATTACGTCGGTAAGTACGATGGCCGAACTGGAAGCGCTGGCAAAGACGTTTTGACACGTCCGCGGCGGGGCTTGACCCGGGGTGGCGGGGCAACTGACTATGGCTGGCATGGTACCAGCGATCCTGACCCTTCCGGGCAGGATGACGGGAGATTGAGACGATGTTCGACCTTCATGGCATGACCGCCCTCGTCACCGGTGCATCTGGGGGCATCGGCTCGGCAATCGCGCGCGGGCTGGCCGCGCAAGGTGCGCGGCTGGCGATCTCGGGCTCCAATCAGAACAAGCTGCGCGCCTTTCGCGACGAGTTGGACGAGCATCGTCCCCAGCATGTCCAGGAGGTCGATCACGTTGCTATCGCCTGTGACTTGTCCGACGCCGGGCAGGTCGAGAAGCTGGTTCCGGCCGCGCTGGAATCGCTGGGAAAGATCGACATCCTGATCAACAACGCCGGTATCACGCGCGACAATCTGGCGATGCGGATGAAGGACGAGGAATGGGATTCGGTGATCCGCGTCAACCTGGAGTCGGCTTTCAGGCTGATGCGCGCGGCGACCAAGCCGATGATGAAGGCGCGGTTCGGGCGGATCATCACGATCACCTCGATCGTCGGCACCACCGGCAATCCCGGCCAGATGAACTACTGCGCTTCGAAGGGTGGCCTTACCGCGATGTCGAAAAGCCTGGCGCAGGAACTGGCCAGCCGCAACGTCACTGTCAATTGCGTGGCGCCGGGCTTCATCCGTACGGCGATGACCGACGGCTTGCCGGACACGCAGAAGGCATCGCTGAACGCCAAGATCCCGATGGGCCGGATGGGCGAGGGGGCGGATATCGCCGCGGCCTGCGTGTTCCTTGCGAGCAAGGATGCCGGCTACGTGACCGGGCAGACGATCCACGTCAACGGCGGCATGGCGATGATCTGAGCGCCGGCTGGGCGCGCTATCCCGGCCTTATCCCCAGATAGCCGTGGTTGCGCGCCGTTCCCGCTTGCCGCTCACCGACTCCTCGCTAGAGAGGATGGTCCGTATCCAAGGGCATCGAATTCCCGGCCGCACCTGGGGGACATGAGGCGATCATGAAGGCCACAATCGAACGTTCCACGCTGCTGCGCTGCTTGTCCCACGTCCAGTCCGTGGTTGAGCGTCGCAACACGATTCCGATCCTTTCCAACGTTTTGATCGAGGCTGCCGCCGGCGGTGCGCTAAAAATCATGGCCACTGACCTCGACCTGCAGGTGGTGGAATCCGTGGGCGCGGTGACGGTGGAATCGTCGGGTGCGATCACCGTCTCGGCGCACTTGCTGTTCGATATCGCGCGCAAGTTGCCCGAAGGTAGCCAGGTAAGCCTCGATGCAGCCGACAACCGCATGGTCGTCAAGGCGGGTCGCAGCCGCTTCCAGCTGCCGACGCTGCCGCGCGACGATTTCCCGACGATTGCCGAGGGCGAACTGCCCACCAGCTTCGAGATACCCGCCGCGACCCTGGCGCAGATGATCGATCGTACGCGATTTGCCATCTCGACCGAAGAGACGCGGTATTACCTCAACGGTATCTTCCTGCATGTCGCCGAAGAGCAGCTCAAGGCCGCCGCCACCGACGGCCACCGTCTGGCGCGCTTCACCCTGGCCTGCCCCGAGGGTGCGCAGGGCATGCCCGACGTGATCGTCCCGCGCAAATGCGTGGCCGAGCTGCGCAAGCTGCTGGAGGAATCACTGGATAGCAACGTGCTGGTCGAACTGTCCGCCAGCAAGATCCGTTTCACGCTGGGCGGCGAGCACGGCGTCGTGCTGACCAGCAAGCTGATCGATGGCACGTTCCCTGACTACACCCGCGTGATTCCGACCGGAAACGACAAGCTTCTCAAGGTCGATCCCAAAAGCTTCTTCGAAGGCGTGGATCGCGTCGCGACGATCGCGACCGAAAAGACCCGTGCGGTCAAGATGGCGCTCGACCTCGATCGCGTGACCCTGTCGGTCACCTCTCCGGACAATGGTACGGCCGCGGAGGAAGTGCCGGCGCAGTACAATTCCGAGGGGTTCGAGATCGGCTTCAACGCCAATTATCTCAAGGATATCCTTGGCCAGATCGAAGGCGATACGGTCGAGTTGCACTTGGCCGATGCGGGGGCCCCCACGCTGATTCGCCAGGATGAGAAAAGCCCCGCGCTCTACGTGCTCATGCCGATGCGAGTCTAAACCCGTCGAGCCGAGGGGCGTGGCGTGCAGGCCGTTTTGACTGCACCATGTCCCTCAGATATGATCGTCCGTGAGGCAGGGCGGTGAGGCTATCGACGCGTTAAGTGGGCGATAAGCATTCTATGCCACCGCGAACGGCCAAAGCCTTTGCATGTGCGTCTCGTGGCGTTGACAACTTCTGCGAATCGTCTTAAGCGCGCCCCTCGCTCGACAGAAACGGCTGTGTCCGATTGGCGAATGGCGTCAAAGCCTCGCTGCTCGGACCTGTTGCCATTTCGGCCCAGGTACTGTCACAAGAGCGTCAGAGCGATGAGATAGGGGTGGCCGAGGCTCCCCCTGTGGAGCAGGAGAATTAAGTGGCTCGTATTGCCGGGGTAAACCTCCCCACCAACAAGCGCGTGATCATCGCGTTGACCTACATCCATGGTATCGGTCGCACCAAGGCCGTCGAGATCGCCGACAAGCTCGGCATCGACCATGCCCGCCGCGTTCAGGATCTCTCGGACGCCGAAGTGCTGCAGATCCGTGAAACGATCGACGCCGAACACACCGTCGAAGGTGATCTTCGTCGCGAGACCGCGATGAACATCAAGCGCCTGATGGACCTGGCCTGCTATCGCGGCCTGCGTCATCGCAAGGGCTTGCCGGTTCGTGGCCAGCGCACGCATACCAATGCGCGCACCCGCAAGGGCAAGGCTAAGCCAATCGCCGGCAAGAAGAAGTAAGCTCCAACCCGTTCGGGTGGCCGTACCTCGTGCGGCCGGAGTTTTCAGCAGCGACTTTCGACAGGATAAACCGACATGGCACGCGAACCACAGCGCATTAAGCGCCGCGAGCGCAAGAACATCTCCAGCGGCATTGCACACGTCAATGCCAGCTTCAACAACACCATGGTGACCATCACCGACGCCCAGGGCAACGCGATCTCCTGGTCCTCGGCCGGCACCATGGGCTTCAAGGGCAGCCGCAAGTCGACCCCGTACGCCGCCCAGGTGGCAGCGGACGACGCCGGCAAGAAGGCCGCCGAACACGGCGTGCGCACCCTCGAAGTCGAGGTCAAGGGCCCCGGCTCGGGTCGCGAGAGCGCCCTGCGTGCCCTGGCCGCGGTTGGCTTCACTATCACCTCGATCCGCGACGTGACTCCGATCCCGCACAACGGCGTCCGCCCTTCCAAGCGTCGCCGCGTCTGATCGAGTCCGGGCGGGCGACGACCGGTTCTTAAGGCCGGTCACCGTCTGCCACCCATCGGCCGCGGCCCCTCAACGGGCATCGCGGCCGAAGTCGCACTGATACACCCCAGGGGAAATCCATGAGCGTCAACATCAAGAACTGGCAGGAACTCAAGAAGCCCAACAGCCTTGAGGTCAAGCCTGGAGCCGACCCCAAGCTCCGCGCCACTTTCATCGCCGAGCCCCTCGAGCGCGGCTTCGGTCTGACGCTGGGCAACGCCCTGCGCCGCGTGCTGCTCTCCTCGTTGCAGGGCGCCGCGATCACCTCGATCAAGATCGAGAACGTGCTGCACGAATTCAGCTCGCTAGCCGGCGTGCGCGAAGACGTCACCGACATCGTCCTGAACGTCAAGCAGATCGCACTGCGCATGCAGGGTGAAGGCCCCAAGCGCCTGCAGTTGTCCGCGACCGGACCGGCCGAAGTCAAGGCTGGCGATATCGCCGTGACCGGCGATATCGAAGTGTTGAACAAGAACCTCGTGATCTGCCACCTCGACGAGGGCGCGACGCTCAACATGGAGCTGACCGCCGACAGCGGTAAGGGCTATGTGCCCGCCGTCGCCAACCGTCCGGTCGATGCGCCGATCGGCCTGATACCGATCGACTCGCTGTATTCGCCGGTTCGTCAGGTCAGCTACAAGGTCGACAATGCCCGCATCGGGCAGGAACTCGACTACGACAAGCTGAACCTCACCGTCGAGACCGATGGCACCGTGACGCCCGAGGACGCCGTGGCCTACGCCGCGCGGATCCTGCAGGACCAGCTGGCGCTGTTCGTCCACTTCGAGGATGCGGCTCCGACCGGTCAGTCGCCGATGATCGGCATGGCGGCCTCGACCCCGGAAGAGAGCGACACCAACCAGCTCAACCGTTACCTGCTCAAGAAGGTCGACGAGTTGGAGCTGTCTGTGCGTTCGGCCAACTGCCTCAAGAACGACAACATCATCTATATCGGCGATCTGGTCCAGAAGACCGAAGCCGAGATGCTGCGTACCCCGAACTTCGGCCGCAAGTCGCTCAACGAGATCAAGGAAGTACTGTCGTCGATGGGTCTGCGCCTCGGCATGGACATCCCCGGCTGGCCGCCCGAGAACATCGAAGAGATGGCCAAGAAGCTCGAGCAGGAGCTGCTGGGTTAATCCGGCAGGCGTTCGACGATCATCCTGCCCTCGATGGAAATCGACGGCGGGGTGATCATCACTCAGGCGAAATGGTGGCGGCCTGAACAGCCACCGGGACCGGGCTACCTGACACGGGCCCCTTACGAACGGAGTACGGAATATGCGCCATAAACATGGTGGACGGAAGCTTCAGCGCGCCACGGGCCATCGTACCGCGCTGCTGCGCAACATGGCTGCGGCACTGATCAAGCACGAGCAGATCCAGACTACCTTGCCCAAGGCGAAGGAGCTGCGCCCTTACGTCGAAAAGCTGATCACGCTCGCCAAGCGCGGTGGCCTGTCGAACCGTCGCCTGGCGCATGCGCGCCTGCTGGACGAGACGCAGGAAAAGAAGCTTTTCGAGGTCCTGGCCGAGCGTTATGCCGGCCGTGAGGGCGGCTACGTTCGCATCATCAAGTCCGGTTACCGTGGTTCGGACGCGGCGCCGATGGGAATTATCGAGCTGGTCGATCGCGATACCGACGCCAAGGGGCAGGATTCGGGCCCGGTAAACGCCAACGTCGAAGAATACGAAGAGGCCTGAGCCTCGCGCGCCGCCGGATCAGACCCGGCGGCGCGTGGATCTGTAGATTGCCAAGGCGGCTCCGAGCGTTAAAGCTCGGGGCCGCCTTTGTTTTTTGCCGGAGCCACCGCTTGTTCAATCCATTCGGGTCGTCCCGCCGCTATCTCGCCGCCGGTGCCGCGCTGACCGCTTTTGCCACCACATCCATTTGGGCTGAACCCGTGACCTCCATCGCATATCCCGAAACCCGCCGTGGCCCACTGGTCGAAGAGCAGTTTGGCGAGAAGATCGCGGACCCTTATCGCTGGCTTGAAAACGACGTGCGTAGCGACAAGGACGTCGCGAGCTGGGTGGAGCGTGAAAACGCCGTGGCGCGCGGTTACCTCGATACGCTGCCGCAGCGTGCCTGGTTCGCGCAGCGCATCCGTTCGTTGATCGACTACGAGCGTTTTGGTGTGCCGGTGAAGGCGGGCGAGCGCTATTTCTATACGCGCAACTCGGGTTTGCAGAATCAGGCGCAGCTGTTCGTTCGCGATGGCCTGCACGGCACGCCGCGGCTGCTGCTCGATCCCAATGCGTGGGCATCCGACGGCGCTACCGCACTCGATGCCTGGGAGCCTTCGGAGGATGGCAAGCATCTGCTGTTCAGTGTGCAGGATGGCGGTAGCGACTGGCGGGTGGTGCGCGTGCTCGACGTTGGCAGCGCGAAGCGCCTGGACGACGAGGTGAAGTGGGCCAAGTTCACCGGTCTTGCCTGGGTTGGCAGCGAGGGCTTTTTGTACTCGCGTTTCCCGGCACCGGCGGAGGGGACCGCGTTTCAGGGCCGCAACTATGACCACGCCGTCTATTATCATCGCCTCGGCACCGCGCAGGATGCGGACCAGCTGGTGTTTGCGACACCGGCGCAGCGCGAGATGAACCACGTCGCCACCGTGACGCCGGACGGGCGCTACGCCGTCATCACCAGCAGCACCGGCACCGACGCGCGGGTTCAGTTGCGGGTGATCGACCTGTCACGCCGTTCGCAGGATGGCTGGAAGCTGCGTACGCTGGTGCCGGATGCCGTCAACGACTGGAAGCTCGTGGCCAGCATCGGCACGAAGATGTGGTTCGTCACCAACCGTGATGCACCACGCTACAAGCTGGTGATGATCGACCTGGCGGCTGCCGACGCGCAGTTTCAGCAGGTCGTCGCTGAACGCGACGAGTTGCTTGAACGCGCGACGATCGTGGGTCGGCACCTTGTCCTCAACTACCTGAAGGATGCTGCCAGCCATGCCGAGATCATGGCCCTGGACGGCAAGGGCGTGCGTGAACTGGCGCTGGGCGCGCTTGGAACCGCGAGCGGTTTCGACGGCAAACCCGAAGATCCGGAGACGTTCTACAGCTATTCCAGCTTCAACCAGCCTGCTGCCGTCTATCGCCTGGACATCACCACCGGCAAGTCCGAGGTGTTCGCCAAGCCGACGTTGAACTTCGATCCCGACAAGTACTTGATCGAGCAGCGCTTCTATGCGTCGAAGGACGGCACGAAAGTGCCGATGTTCATCGTGCGCAGCAAGGCTGCGTCCACGGCGGGCAAGGCGCTGCCGACGTTGCTGTACGGCTATGGGGGCTTCGACGTGGCCCTGACGCCGGGCTATTCCGCGGTGCGGATGGCGTGGCTGGAAGCGGGCGGGGCGTTTGCCATGGCGAACCTGCGCGGCGGCGGCGAATACGGGAAGGCGTGGCACGATGGCGGGCGGCTTGCGAACAAGCAGAACGTGTTCGACGATTTCATCGCTGCGGGCGAATATCTGATCGCCCAAGGTATCACGCCCAAGGGCGGCCTCGCGATCCAGGGCGGATCGAATGGCGGCTTGCTGGTCGGCGCGGTGGTGAACCAACGTCCAGACCTGTTTGCGGCTGCGAACGCGCAGGTCGGCGTCATGGACATGCTGCGCTTCGATCGCTTCACCGCGGGGCGGTATTGGGTCGACGATTACGGCTATCCCGAGAAGGAGGCCGATTTCCGCGTCCTGCGCAAGTATTCTCCATATCACAACATCCGGACGGGCGTGGACTACCCGGCCGTGTTGGTCACGACGGCGGATACCGACGATCGTGTCGTCCCCGGCCACAGCTTCAAGTACACCGCTGCGCTTCAGCATGCCCAGGTCGGCGCCAAGCCGCACCTCATTCGCATCGAGACGCGGGCCGGTCACGGCTCGGGCAAGCCGACGGACAAGGTCATCGACGAGGGTGCGGATATCCTCGCATTCCTCGCCCGATGGTCCGGCCTGAATGTCGGCGGCAAGGACGCTGGCGGGAAATAGCGGAAGTCATGGATGCCGCTCTTGCAGGGGGGGGGCGTGAAGGCTGGCGGGCGTTGCTGCTTACCCCGCTTCTTCGTGCCGATCACTACCGTCCGGTTGCCGGCGCCAGGGTGATGCTCGCGGTGCCTTGCGCGCGAACCGGCAGGTAGAGGCCGCGCCCCGCAGCCCGCAGTGAACCGGTGCGAACGTCCTCGAGATTGGCGCGGATAAGAAAGTCGCCCTCGCGTTTGCGTTCGATCGCGCGACCGACCTTGCTCATGAGCTTGTCATAGTCCTTCTCGAAGTTCTGGGTCAGCGCCTCCGCGATCGTATCGGCAAGGCCGGGCGCGTTCGCCAGCTTAATGACAAGGTTGCCGCCGGTACGATCCGTACTGCCGGTCACGGCGAACTGTTCGAATGCGACTTTGCGCGAGTTGGGCCGGTTGACCGGCACCGCCGTCATCCATACCGTCGCCCGGGCCTTGCCGATGGTATTCGCGCGGTCGCTGGCGGAGAAGTTCAGCCCGACCGCGATGCGTCCTTGCGTGCTGCCATAGATCGTCGCCTTGTTGAACGTGGCATAGATCGGGCCGACGCCGGGTACCTGGAACGGTCGTGACGAGCGTTTGATCAAGGCGCGCATCAGCACTGGCTCTAGTTGACGGTAATCGGCGACGACCGGGATGAAGAACGACAGCTTGCCCGATGTATCGGCAAGGCGGCGCAGCGGCGGCAAGGGGGTGCGCGGTGGATCAGGCGGGCGATCGCCGACATATGTTTCGGTGATCGCCAGCAGGCCCAGACGCAGGACGATGCGATCATTGGTGATATCGTACCCGCCGTATTGCAGCTCCTTTGGCGAGACCCGCATCCACACCGGGGGATTCGTCCGGTTGAGCTGGAGCGAGGTGAAGCCGGCGTTCCACGCCTCCTGCAGCTTCTGGCGCAACTGCAGTTTGCCAAGCTGTGCGGGCAGGTCGGCTTCGAGATCGGCGATGATGCCCTTGAGTTTGGCGTCCGCCTGCTCGGACAGGTCGATCTTCTGGCCGAGGAAATCGATCGTCGGTGGCGCCGTCCAACGATAGTGCAAGTCGACCGTGCCCCTCGGCGTCCAGTCCGGCGCCATGTCGAGTTGCACGCGGGCCTGGACTGTCGCGTCCGCCGTCGCGGTCTCGCGGCTTAGCACGCCGGCGATGTCGCGCGCTTGCACGACGGCATGGACCGGGATCGATACGAGCACGGTGTGACCCGAACCCGCGATCGCGATGCGGCCGCGCGTGACGCGGCCAACGAGACGGCACTTGATCGTGGGCGTCTTTATTTTGACGAATAGTACCTTTACCGCGTTCGAGGCGATGCAGGTCTGTCCGGGCTTGTCGATCGCCCATAGCTCGCGAGGCACCTCGCGATCGAGCGTGCCCGCCAGATCGGCGAGGCGGGCCGAGATGGGCACCGCGATCGTCGATGCCTTGGGCCGGATCGAGATGGCATCGTTCGCGCGTGGCGGCGCCTCGTTGGGCAGTTGCCTTCCGCAAGATGACAGCAGAAATATCCCGGTACACAGCACGCCCATGGCTAATGCCACCAGCGCCACCGGCCGTGCACGAAAATTAGCCTTTGTTGAGTTGGCGAACATAGCGCGGCACGAAACACGTGGCCCCGCTGTCGTGTTCCCATAGCGGCGCTGGTATCGGCACTGCCCGCGCGCTATCTTTGGATCGACCATTGCGTGAGGGAGCCTTTGGCGATGCAGGAGATGAGCGGCGGCTGCCAATGCGGCAAGGTTCGCTATACGGCGCTGGTCGACCCGACAAAGGCGTATCTGTGCCATTGCAATATGTGCAAGAAAGCGACCGGCGGGGTGTCCATCGCTTTCATCAATCCGCCGAAAAGCGATGTGACATAGCACTCCGAGCCGGACTGGTATCGCTCATCTCCCATCGCGCGGCGTCCGTTCTGTTCGCACTGCGGCACGCCGCTGGGATTCGATTTCATCGATGGTGGCACCAACATCGACCTCACGATCGGCAGCTTCGACGACCCGACGCCGTTCAAGCCCGAACACAACTATGCGGTCGAGAGCATGCTTGGGGCGTGGATCGACGCCAGCCGGTTGCCCGGCCATCGCAGCGCGGAAAACACGAAAGTCGTCGCCATGTGGAAGGCGGCGGGAATGGAGCCACCCGAATGAGCGATGTCAGCACCGAATTTCTTCCGGGTTGGGATGGCGGCAGGCTGGCCGTGCATCGCCTGGGCGCCGGGCGGCCGGTGCTGCTGCTGCACGGCCTGTTCTCCAATGCCTATGTGAACTGGATCAAGTTCGGCCATGCCCGGCAATTGGCAGATGCCGGGTTCGAGGCGATCATGCCGGATCTGCGCGCTCATGGGCAGAGCGATGCGCCGCATGACCCCCAAGCTTATCCTGATGACGTTCTGGTGCGAGATGCGGTCGGTATTGTCGATGCCTTGCAACTTGACGATTTCGATCTCGCCGGTTTCTCGCTCGGATCACGCACGGCGGTGCGCAGCGTGCTGGCCGGACTTGCGCCACGACGGTTGATCCTGGGCGGGATGGGGCTGGAGGGGTTGGCCGGATGGGCACGGCGAAGTGCGTTCTTCATCGACGCGATCGATCGCTATGACGAGATCAAGCACGGCGACCCGGCCTTCGCCGCCCGCTCTTTCATGAAGACCCAGAAGGTGGATCTGGTGGCGAGCCGGCTGTTGCTGCAGTCGGTCGACGATACGCCGCCCGATGCGCTGGCAGGGATAACGATGCCGACGTTGGTTGTGTGCGGTGCCGACGATCGCGACAACGGCTCGGCTCCCGCGCTGGCGCAGGCCTTGCCCGACGCGCGCTATGCCGAAGTACCTGGAACGCACATGTCCTCGGTCACGCAGAAGGAACTTGGCGCCGCGATGGTGGCGTTCCTGTCCGCTTGACCTGACGCGCCCGGCTTGACCGCCGCATGCCATCGGGCCAGCATGGGCCATCTACGATTTGTACGGGGCATATTCATGAAAATACACGCGATTTCGCTTCTGGCCTTGGCCGGGGCGATGGCGGCTGCGTTGCCGGCGCAAGCCCAGCAGGCACGGCAGGATACCACGCCGGGAACGCCAGCGACCGGATCTGCGCAGACTGCGGCGCAGTTCGTCGATCAGGCGGAGGCGGAATACAACCAGAAGACGATCGAGTCCTCGCAAGCCGAATGGGTGTACAACACCTACATCACCGTCGACAGCGAGGCGGTGACGTCCCGCGGGCAGGCGGCGCTCAACAAGCTCAACGTCGCGAATGCGGCGAAGGCGGCGACATATGCCGCACAGCCGGGCCTGACCTACGACGTCAACCGCAAGCTCAATCGCATGCGCACGCTGATCGTGCAGCCGGCACCGAGCCGACCGGGCGCGGCCGAGGAGCTCGCGACGCTTACCGCCAAGCTGCAGGGCATCTACGGCAAGGGCAAGGGCACGTTGAAGGGCCAGCCGATCAACGGCTCCGACATCGAAGCGGCGATGGGCGAGAACCGCAATCCGGCCGAGTTGGCCGAGATGTGGACCAGCTGGCACGACAACGTCGGCAAGCCGATGAAGGCCGACTTCGTCAAGATGGTCGACCTGGAGAACGCCGGCGCCAAGGAGCTCGGCTATGCCGACACGGGCGCGCTGTGGCGCTCGAACTACGACATGACGCCAGAGCAGTTCGCCGCGCTCACCGACAGGCTGTGGGCCGAGGTGAAGCCGCTCTACGACCAGCTCCACTGCTACACCCGGGCCAAGCTCAACGAAAAATACGGCGATGCGGTCCAGAAGACCAGCGGCCCGATCCGCGCCGACCTGCTCGGCAACATGTGGGCGCAGGAATGGGGCAATATCTACGACATCGTCGCGCCTGCAGGGGCCGGTGACGTGGGCTACGATGTCGGCGAGCTGCTCAAGGCCAAGGGCTACGACCCGGTCAAGATGGTCAAGGCGGGTGAGGGGTTCTACACCTCGCTAGGCCTCGCGCCGCTGCCGGGGACCTTCTGGGAGCGCTCCCAGATCACCAAGCCGGCCGATCGCGAAGTGGTGTGCCATGCCTCGGCCTGGGACGTCGACAACAAGGACGACCTGCGCATCAAGATGTGCACCAAGGTGAATGGCGACGACTTCACCACCATCCACCACGAGCTGGGCCACAACTTCTACCAGCGCGCCTACAACCAGCAGCCGGCCTACTACCTCGACGGCGCCAACGACGGCTTCCATGAGGCGATCGGTGACACCATGGCGCTGTCGATCACCCCGCAGTACCTCGTGCAGATCGGCCTGCTCGACAAGGCGAAAGTCCCCAGTGCGGACAAGGACACCGGCCTGCTGCTGCGCCAGGCGATGGACAAGGTCGCGTTCCTGCCCTTCGGCCTGCTGATCGATCGCTATCGTTGGAAGATCTTCGCCGGCGAGATCACGCCCGACCAGTACCAGTCCGGCTGGGACCAGCTGCGACTGCAGTACCAGGGCATCGTTCCGCCAAGCGCGCGGCCGGCCGACGGCTTCGACCCGGGTGCCAAGTATCACGTCCCGGCGGTGGTGCCGTACACCCGCTATTTCCTGGCGCGGCTGCTGCAGTTCCAGTTCTACGAGGCGGCATGCAAGCAGGCGGGCTGGAAGGGCCCGCTCCATCGCTGCAGCTTCTATGGCAACAAGCAGGTTGGCGCGAAGCTGAACGCGATGCTGGCGATGGGCGCGTCCAAGCCCTGGCCCGACGCGCTGCAGGCGTTCACCGGCAGTCGCGAAATGAGCGGCAAGCCGATGCTGCGCTATTTCGCGCCGCTGAGCGCCTGGCTGGAAAAGCAGAACGCCGGCAAGACCTGCGGCTGGTGACGGCACGGCGGCGCGAGAGGATTACTCTCGCGCCACCTGCAAGCGGCATTAGCCGTGCAGTTCGTGCTCCACCTCGTCCAGCGTGCGGTTGTAGCTGGCGCTCTCCGCCGCGCTGAGGAAGCCCTGCTTGCGCGACAGCGTGGCTGAGCCCGTTTTCACCCAGTCGATCCGCTTGCGCAGTTTCGCCGTATCGGCGGCGGAAAGATGGCCCGCCTTGCGCGCGTTCGCCAGCTTCGCTTCGACCGTCCTGATGCGTGCATCCAGCTTGGTTCGAAGACTATCGGGTCTGGCCGTCGTCGGATGCCGGGCCGGCGCGCCATGATGTTCGCCGGGGGCGGCCCATGCCGGCGTGGCGGCCGCCCACAAGGCGGTGGCGGCGATAAGGACGAAGCGTTTTCTGGCGTAAGTCATTAAGTGCTCCCAGGATGCGCGAGCGTAGGCCGGCAAGTGTCCTGGATAGGCCACTGATGCTGAACGGTGACTGATCCGCCTGTGAACGCGTTGTTAGCGCCCCGTCATCTTCGATAAGAGGCTCCGCTGCGCATACCTGTCCTCTCGATCAGTTATTGTTGCAGTGCGGAACATCCGCGCCTGGCAGGCGTCTGGGTCCTGACCTCAAGGATTAACAAGCATGCAACCTGCAGATGTCTTCACCAAACTTGACATCGAACTCCATCCCGATCCGGCGCGAACGGTTATCCGTCCGTTCCGTTTCGAGTATCCGGAGGCATTCGCGGCCGACAGGCCTTCGCGGATGCAGGCGGTTGCGGATCGTGTGCTGGCGCTGGATGAAGCCACGCGCGAGCGCGTCTTCGCCTACATCGCGGGTCCCATGCGTGAACGGCATCGCAATGCCGATACCATGTTCAAGCGGCAGGTTGAAAGTCTGAGCAAGGAGTTGCCCAGCCTCGGCGGTCTGAACGAACGGGACAGCCTGCTGGTGGGTGCCTATTTCAGCCAGGAATACGCCTTCGAGGCGGCGGCGCTGTTCAATCCGAGCATCGTTCGCGTGCCCGGTGAGCAGGGCCTTTGCGACGACGCCCATGTGCGCTTTCTGCTGTCGCTGCGCGGGATCGGCGAGGGGCATATCTCCTCCGTCACCTTCCGCGGTGGCGAGTGGGACGGCGGCACCGGGCTGACCATCGATCCCGCCAGCCCCAACTGCTTCCCGCCGCAGATCGAAAGCGACAACGAAGGCTGGGTGCGTCTGTTGTGCGAGGAAAGCGAGGCGATCTCGGAAACGGTGGTGTTCCCGGTTCTGCCCAGCCAGCGCCAGGGCGTCGAGGATCTGCGCATGGTCGCCTTCAGCGAGGATGACGGCGAGGAGCACATCTTCGGTACTTACACCGCGTTCGACGGCAGCCAGGTGCGCCAGGAACTGCTGCGCGGGATCGACATGCGCACGTTCGAGATGCGCGGACTGACCGGCAAGATGAGCGGCTACAAGGGCATGGCGCTGTTTCCGCGCAAGCTCGACGGCCGGTATGCGATGCTCGGCCGGCAGGACAACGAGAACATCTGGCTGCTCTACTCCGACGATCTCTACACCTGGGAAGAAGGCGAGCCGATCATGGGCCCGCGCTACCCTTGGGAGTTCGTGCAGATGGGCAATTGCGGCTCACCGATCGAAATCGCGGAGGGCTGGCTGGTGTTCACCCATGGCGTCGGCCTGGTGCGTGGTTATGCGATCGGCGCGTGCCTGCTCGACAAACGCGATCCGTCCAAGGTGCTGAAGCGAACCGCGGCTCCGCTGGTATATCCAAGCGCGGAGCATCGCGGCGGTTATGTACCCAACGTGACATACAGCTGTGGTGCGCTGGTCGAGGGCCGCCGCATCCTGCTGCCCTACGCGGTGGGCGACCAGTTCACCGAGTTCGCGACCGGCAGCGTCGATGACCTGCTGAGCGCGATGGTGGATGCCTGAGAGAGGGAATGCTCGCCCGGTTCGTCCGATTTCGGCGCTGACCGGGCAGTCCTTGACCGCATCGCGCTAGCCCCCGAACGGGACCGTGAGCAGGTAGAAGATGGCGCCGACGGCAGCAGAGGCCGGGATGGTGATGAGCCACGCCATCACCACGCTTTGTGCCACGCCCCAGCGGACGGCCGAGGCGCGACGGGAGACGCCGGCGCCGATCACGCAGCCGGTGATCGTGTGGGTGGTCGAAACCGGGATGCCCATCAACGAGGCCGTGAAGACGACGATCGATCCCGACATCGAGGCGCAGAAACCCTGATGCTGGGACAGCTTGGTGATGCGGCTGCCCATCGTCTCGATGATCTTCCATCCGCCGGTCATCGTGCCCATGGCGATCGCGACGTAGCAGCAGATGGCCACCCAGTGCGGAACCTCGAATGCGCCGCTGTAGTACCCGGTCGAATAGAGCAGGACCGTGATGATCCCCATCGTCTTTTGCGCATCGTTGAGCCCGTGGCTGAGCGAATAGGCCGCCGAGGACATCAGGTGCAGCGCGCGAAAGCTCTTGTCGGCGGTGCGGTTGGTCGCGCGGGTGAACAGCCAGCTGGTCAGCAGCATCAGCAGCATCGCGATCCCCATACCGAGCATCGGCGACAGGACGATGGCGATCAGCGTCTTGTTCAGGCCGGACCATTGGACGCCGTGGAGCCCGGCATGCGCGACGCCGGCACCGATCAGTCCGCCCACCAGCGCATGGCTGCTCGATGAAGGAATGCCCTTCAGCCATGTCACCACATTCCAGAACATCGCGCCGATCAAGGCGCCGAAGATGACCGCCGGGGTGATCAGATCCTTTTCGATCAGGCCGCCGCCGATCGTCTCGGCAACCTTGTGCAGGCTGGGAAACGCGAGCGTCAGGAAATATGCGGCGAAGTTGAAGAACGCGGCGAACAGGACCGCGACACCGGGGCTCAGCAGCCGGGTGGCGACGACGGTAGCGATCGAGTTGGCGGCATCGTGAAGGCCGTTCAGATAGTCGAACGCCAGCGCGACAAGGATCAGGCCGACCAACAACGGGAATGCGAGTTCGTGCATGGTGCGGGCTCGCTCAGGCGTGATCGATGACGATGCCGTCGATCTCGTTGGCGACGTCCTCGAGAGCGTCGGTGATCCGTTCCAGGTGGTTGAAGATCTCGCGTCGTACGATGAAGCCCATCGGATCGACCGTTCCGAATGTCTGGAACGCGTGCTTGAGGCCGCTGCGGTGGATCTCGTCGGCATGGCCTTCCATGCGCACGAGCCGTTCGGTCAGTTCGTGAAGACGCTTGCCGTTGTTCGCGACGTCGCGAAGCAGGGGCACGGCTTCGCTCAGCACGCGGCTGCTGTCGACGATCAGGGCAACGATGTCGCGCATCTCCTGATCGAAATCGCTGAAGTCGTAGAGATCGATGGCCGACGCCGCCGACTGCATCAGGTCGATCGAATCGTCCATCGAGCTGACCAGCTTGGTGATCGCACTCCGATCGAACGGCGTCAGGAACGTGCGCCGGACCAGATGCAGAACCTCGCGGATGATATCGTCGGCATCGTGCTCGCGCTCGTTGATCTCGCGGATATGGTCACGCCGGCCCCGGCTTTCGGAGAACAGGCGGGCGAGTGCATCGGCGCCGGCGACAACCGTTGCCACATGCGCCTCGAACAAGTCGAAGAAGTTCGCCTTCTGGGGCAGCAGCTTCTGAAACCAGCCAAACATCGAACTCATCCCTGTTTTCTGGGCCATCGTGCCCAGCATGGTGGTGCGCGCCACAGCGGCGCGAAATTCCGTGGCGGCGAACGAGCGGATAAGATCGCGCAAGTCCGGCTCGTTGACGTTGTCAGCAGCTTCGGACAGGCTGAACCAGCGTCGTTCTCGCTCGGCGCTCTCCTTCCAGCTTGGCAGTTCCTGCTTCACCGCCAGGGGAAAGACCTCGACATCGGCCATCAGCGACGATCCGTTGCTGCGCCGTTTGCGATATCGATAGGAGCCGATCGGCGTGGGACAGACCCAGCCGGTAACGCCAGCTTCTTCCTCCGCTTCGACCGCGGCTGCGGCATAGTCGCTCATACCGGGCATGGCGTTGCCCTTGGGGATTACCCACCGGCGGGTGCCACGCGAGGTGACCAGCAGGACGCGGATCCCCTCGACGGAGTTGTCTGTGCGATAGGGCAGGGCAGCAATCTGGCGAATTCTCTAACACTCCGATGCGCGTTGGCGCAGTCCTGTGACGCAAGTGTGACGATGGTCAAGCCTTGCGGCAGCGTGTGCCTTATCGGAACGGGGGCTCGATGAACGCGCGCAACTTGCGCGAATGAAGGCGGGTGCCTTGCTCGCGCAGCAATTCGCAAGTGCGCACCCCGATCTCCAGATGCGCGCCGATCGCCTCTTCGTAAAAGCGGTTGGCCTGCCCCGGCAGCTTCAGCTCGCCATGCAGCGGCTTGTCCGAGACGCAGAGAAGCGTGCCGTAGGGCACCCGGAAGCGAAAGCCCTGGGCGCTGATCGTGGCGCTTTCCATGTCGATGCCGATGGCCCGGCTCTGGCTGAAGCGGCGGGCGGAATGGGAATAGCGCAGTTCCCAGTTGCGATCATCGGTGGTGACGATGGTGCCGGTGCGCATGCGTTTTTTCAGGTCGGCGCCGCCCGCGCCGCTGACCATCTCGGCCGCCTGGGCGATCGCCTGCTGGACCTCGGCGATGGCCGGTAGCGGGATCTCGGGCGGCAGTACGTGATCCAGCACGTGATCGTCACGCAAGTAGGCATGGGCCAGCACATAGTCACCGATCCGCTGCGATTCTCGCAAGCCTCCGCAGTGGCCGATCATCAGCCATGCTTCGGGGCGCAGCACCGCAAGGTGATCGGTGATGGTCTTGGCGTTGGAGGGCCCGACGCCGATGTTGACCAGCGTGATGCCGGAGCGGTCCTCGCGAATGAGGTGGTAAGCTGGCATCTGGTGGCGTCGCCACGCGGTGTCCGACAGGCGCCCCCGCGCGTTGTCGACCGGCGCGTCGAGATAGAGCCCGCCAGCGCCCGACAGCGCGACATAGCCGTCCTTGCCGATCTGCTGGCCGGCCCAGTCCACGAACTCGTCGACATAGCGATGATAGTTGGTGAACAGGATGTACTGCTGGCAATGCTCCACGCTGGTGCCGGTGTAGTGGGCAAGGCGTGCGAGGCTGAAATCGGTGCGCAAACCGTCGAACAAAGCCAGTGGGAGCGGGTCGCCGGGGGCGTTACGATCGATGGCGTCGGCGATCTCGTCGCCGATCATCGCCAGCTCGGTCGAGGGGAAATGCGCGGCCAGTTCCTGCGGCGTGACGCTGCCGACGGCGACGCCGTCCAGAACGTAGGGGAACGGGATCTCCTGGGCAGAGCGGGTGACGCTGACCTCGATCACGTACTCGCGCTGCAAAAGCGTCAATTGCTCGGTCAGATAGGCTGCGAACAAGTGCGGTCGGGTGACGGTGGTCAGGTATGTACCACGCTCTGGCAGACGCCCGAACGCACGCGACGTGACGTTACCATGATCCTGACCGGCATAGACGATGCGCAGTTCGGGATAGCACCACAGGCGATCGGCGCGGCGCTGTGCAGGCGGCAGAGTGCCGTCCTTGATGAACGCTGCGATGTCGGCTTTCAACGTGGCGACGGCGGTTTCGTAGACGCGGACCAGTTCCGCGACGGTTTCCTGTTCGATTTGCATCGTCAATGCTTACGAAAACCGTGTGGCAAAGCAAGGGCAGTGATCGCCGTGCGTACGCCCTGCGATCACATTCGACAGGCGGCGGTCAGATCAGGCAATCGTGTAGATCAGGCATCAGGCCATACGCCCGCGATGTCCCTCTCTCCCGCTGCCATCGTCTGTTCGACGTGGCTTTGGCTTTGGGGGGCATCGCGAACGCGGGATGGATCGATCAGTCCTTCTTGGCTTCGGTCACGGACTCGTTGTGCGCGTCGGCTTCGATCTTGGCACGCTCGTTCTCAGCTTTGCGACCCAACTCGTCGGTGGAGGCAGCAGCCTTGTCGGCGGCTTTGCCGATCGCCTTCGAAGTGTCCTTTGCAGCGTCGCCGACAGCCTTGGCGCTATCTTCGGCGACATCGTTGGCGACGGCTCCGACGGACTTCACATCGTCGCCGACCGAGTCAGCCGTCTTGGCCGCATTGTCCTGCGTCTTCTCGGAGCAAGCCGACAAGCCGAGCGATGCCGCAATGGTCAGGGCGATGATCGTGGATTTGCGCATACTTCATTCCTCTCGATATGCTCCCGGCGCGATTGGTGCCGGGCAGTATGGTTTCAGGCTTCAGCCAATCTTGGTCGGTTCGGTACCATAATAGCTCGATACGCGATCGGCATAGGCCTGATTGAATTCAGGAGCATTGTTCGCCCAGCTCGGCCCGCCTTCCAACACGCGACGGTCGATCGTCACGACATAGTCGTCGTTACCGCCATCGTAGCCCAATAGCGTGAATGGTACCGGATAGTAGCTCTTGTTCATACCCAGGAAGCCGCCGAGGCTCAGTACCGCATAGGTCGATTGGCCGGTGAGTTTGTCGACCATCAAGGCCTTTATATGCCCCAGGCTATCGCCGTCACGCGTTCTCACCTTCAATCCGGTGGTTTCGGCTTCGGCAAGGGTCGGCGTCGCTTCGGTCGTCTGTGACATGACTTGAATCCTTTATTACTTACGTTCGCTGCGCGGCCCGCGCTAGCTTCTTGCATAGCATAAGTCGGATCGCGCGATCCCGGAGGTGGCCAGCGTGAATTTTCAAGCTCATGAACGCCCTTATCCTCGTGACGTTCCTTGTCGCGCATAGTCGCGCACCGTTGCTCTTAATCAGGCCCGGTATTGTCGTGCAGGCTGGTTTCGATCGCAAGAAGTGCGTGAACAATGCGACAAGATACGGCGATACACGGAACCAAAGGTGAATTGGCGGCTTCTAGGCTCACTGTATCAAAGGGAGCCTTGCCATGACGCTTATTCTCGCAATCGTAGTCGGTGGAATCTTGGGCTGGCTTGCCAGCATCATCATGCGTCGCGACGCTCAGCAGGGCATTTTCCTGAATATCGTCGTGGGCATTGTCGGCGCCGTCCTCGCTGGCTTCCTGTTGAACCCGCTGATCGGTGGCGGCAACATCATGAACGGCGACTTCAGCCTCAGCGCATTGCTGGTTTCGCTGCTCGGCGCCGTGATCCTGCTGGCGATCGTGAACCTCGTGACTCGCAAGTCGGTTCGCTAATCGGCCAGCTTCAAGGGCAGGAGCCTCGGCTCCATCCTTGAAAGCACAAACGAAAGGCGCCTCGCGAAAAGCGGGGCGCCTTTTGTCGTGAAGGTTCAGAGTTCGTCGATCGCAATGTCGGCAACACGACAAGAAGCGGCATTATTGCTGCATGATGAGCCTGTGTTGCTAAAATTCGCACGGTACACCCGCTTTTTCGCGCTTGCCGCATGACAGGTGCGAAAGCATAGGTGCGGGGCCTTTCAGGCATCCTCTCCCAACTTTCATGGGGTCGGCCATCAGGCTGGCCCCTTTTTTCTGCGCGACCGGAGCAGTCAGCGTCAGTGCAGGACGGCGGTGGTTATCGTGAGAATACCCAGGCCGATGGAGAGCGGGACACGCAAACCCATCCACCAGGGCGGCGCAAAGTGGTCGCGCGTCAATTGGCGGTCCACGATAAGGCTCAGGATCAGGCATGCACCCAGTACGATCAGAGAGGGGCCGGGCCACTCGGCTCCGAACGTCCACGGCAGGAATGTAGCAAGCGCGATCAGCGAGGGCGAAATAGCCGCGAGCCATATCCATGCGGGCGCTCGCTGCGCATCGCGTACAGCCAGCCCCCACCACATGCCGCCCAGAAAGCTGAATATCAGCGCCGCATACGCGTAGCCAAGCGCGAGCGCGGCAAAGCGCCAGTATGTCGATCCCGACGCCAGCACGATGACCACGGCCAATTGGGGCAAAAGCCCAAGGTAACCCAGTTTGCCAGGCAGCGAGGGTACCGAGGACGCGGAATCGTGGGATGCGCTGCCGGCCAAGGTCTTCATCCCCGAGGCTCATGGCGAGCGCCGGCCACCATCCGCCGCGCGATGCCGCGCACGGCTTCGTCGTCCTTGGTGTCGTCGTGCGCCGGATCGCCAAGGTGGTCGAGGCTGGCTTCGATGAAGTCCAGCAATCCCGGCTGGCGCTGCTCGACATATTCGATGAGCTTGAACAGCACATGCTCGGCAGCGATCTCGCGCTGGCGGGCCATCACGGCGGTATCGGTCATTGTTCACACCTTCCTCGACACAGAGCCCGACGGCCTGCTTCAAGCAAGGATGGATCGGCAAACCCGCATCGATCGGCAATATGACCCATCGTCCTCCATGCGACCGGGAACCAAACCGGGTCGCATGGAAGGAGGCGGGTAAAAGCACCGCGAGCGGTCAGCCCGCCGCGCGCAGGCCCCGACCGATGGCGAGGAACCGTTCTTCGCGGCGCTGGATCGCGTCTTGGGCCGAAATCTGTCCCAGAGCGTCCAATTGCCGATCGATTTCAGCGCCCAGCGTCGCAGCCATTGCGGTAGGGTCGCGATGCGCACCGCCCAGCGGTTCCGGCACGATCAGGTCGATCACTCCCAGGCCGAGCAGGTCTTGCGCCGTCACTTTCATCGCATCGGCGGCATCCGCGGCCTTGTCGGGCGTGCGCCACAGGATCGACGAGGCGCCTTCGGGAGAGATCACCGAATAGACCGAGTGCTCCAGCATGAGGACGCGTTCGGCGCCGGCGAGCGCAACCGCGCCGCCCGAGCCGCCTTCGCCCACGATCGCGGATACCATCGGCACGCGGAGCGACAGGCACGCTTGCGTCGAGCGCGCGATCGCTTCGGATTGGCCGCGTTCTTCGGCCTCGACACCGGGGAAGGCGCCGGCGGTATCGACCAGCGTCACCACGGGCAGGCCGAACTTTCCGGCCATCTCCATCAGGCGGATCGCCTTGCGGTATCCCTCGGGCTTGCCCATCCCGAAATTGTGCTTCAGCCGCGTCGCCGTATCGTGACCTTTTTCATGGCCGATCAGCATGACCTTGCGCCCGTGCAGTCGCGCCGGACCGCCCAGGATCGCCTGATCCTCACCGAAGCGGCGATCGCCGCCAAGGGGCATGAAGTCGTCGAACATCAGCCGCACATAGTCGAGAAAATGCGGCCGCTGCGGATGACGGGCCACTTGTGTCTTCTGCCACGGCGACAGCTTGGCGTACGTGGTCTTGAGCAAGGCTGCCGCCTTCTTCTCAAGCTTGGCGATTTCTGCCGCCAGATCGATCTGCCCGGCCTGAGCGGTGCTGCGCAGTTCCGCGATGCGCGCTTCGAGTTCGGCGATGGGCTTTTCGAAATCGAGGAAGCCGATCACGCGGCGTCTCCGGCGCGTTCGGCCAGCCATTCCTCAAGCCACTTGATCGTGTAGTCGCCAGTGCGGAAATCGGGCTGATCCATCAACGCCTGATGCAGCGGGATCGACGTCTTGACCCCATCGATCACCATTTCCTCAAGCGCGCGCTTGAGGCGCATGATGCAGCCTTCGCGCGTGCGGCCCGAGACGATCAGCTTGGCGATCATCGAGTCGTAATACGGCGGCACGCGATAGCCGGCGTAGAGGCCAGAATCGACGCGCACGTTCAGGCCCCCGGCTGCGTGATAGTTCGCCACCAGTCCCGGCGAAGGGGCGAACGTCCACGCATCTTCGGCATTGATGCGGCATTCGATGGCATGGCCGCGAAACTGCAGGTCTTCCTGGCGGACCGACAACGGATGGCCTTCCGCCACCCGGATCTGTTCGCGTACGAGATCCAGGCCGGTGATCGCCTCGGTCACCGGATGCTCAACCTGCAGGCGGGTATTCATTTCGATGAAGTAGAACGCGCCGGCTTCCCACAGGAACTCGATCGTGCCGGCGCCGCGATAGGCCATGTCCGCCATGGCCTTGGCGACGATCCCGCCCATGCGCTCACGCTCGGCAGGCGTGATGACGGGGGAGGGCGCCTCCTCCAGCACCTTCTGGTGGCGGCGCTGGAGCGAGCAGTCGCGCTCGCCCAGATGAATCGCCTCACCCTTGCCGTCGCCGAAGATCTGGAACTCGATGTGGCGCGGATTGCCGAGGTACTTTTCCATGTAGACGGTAGCGTCGCCGAACGCGGCTTTCGCCTCGGAGCGGGCCTGGCCCACCTGGCTTTCCAGTTCCTCGGCATGCTGGACCACTTTCATGCCCCGTCCGCCGCCGCCGGATGCTGCCTTGATCAGCACCGGGTAGCCGATCCGATCGGCCAGCGCTTTCGCTTCGGCAACATCCTCGATCGCTCCGTCGGAGCCCGGCACCAGCGGCAGGCCAAGGGCGCCGGCCGTGCGCTTGGCCTCCACCTTGTCGCCCATGGTGCGGATATGCTCGGGCTTGGGGCCCACCCAGATCAGCCCATGCGCCTCGACGATCTCGGCGAACTGGGCGTTTTCCGAGAGGAAGCCGTAGCCCGGATGAATGGCGTCGGCGCGGGTGATCTCGGCCGCGGCGATGATGGCGGCCATGTTGAGATAGCTGTCCTTGGCCGCGGGCGGGCCGATGCACACCGCATGATCGGCCAGACGGACGTGCATGGCATCGGCATCGGCGGTCGAGTGTACCGCGACCGTCTCGATCCCCATCTCGCGCGCGGCGCGATGAACGCGCAGCGCGATCTCGCCCCGGTTGGCGATCAGCAGGCGCCGTATCGGCTTGTCTATCGATGGCATTGCTACAGCTGGCATGGTGTCAGGCGATCACGAGCAGCGGTTGATCGTATTCGACCGGTTGGCCGTTTTGCACCAGGATCGCCTGCACCGTGCCGGACTTGGTGGCGGTGATCTGGTTCATCACCTTCATCGCCTCGATGATCACGAGTACGTCGCCGGCCTTGACGCTCTGGCCGACGCTGACGAAGTCGGCCGCGCCGGGTTCCGACGCGAGATAGACGGTGCCGACCATCGGAGACTTGAGCGCATCCGCCATCGCAGCAGTTTCCACCGCCGGCGGCGTTGCCGATGTCGAAGCTGCGGAAGAGGCGGCACTTGGAGCGGCGGGAGCCTGCATGGGCACGCTCGCGACGACAGGTGCCGGCTGACGGACGACGCGGATCTTGCGTTCGCCATCTTCGACCTCGATCTCGGTCAGGCCGGTAGCAGCCAGCAATTCGGCGAGTTCGCGCACGAGGGCGCTATCGATATTCACGCTACGTCCTTTCGGGTGAGGTAATCAAGCAGCCGCCCCAACGTCGCCTTCAACTCGGGGCGGGGAACGACCTGGTCGACCATGCCGTGATCAAAGAGATATTCGGCGCGCTGGAAACCATCGGGCAGGTTCTCTCGGATGGTGTCGCGGATCACGCGTTGGCCGGCAAAGCCGATGAGCGCGCCCGGCTCGGCAAGGTGCACATCGCCCAGCATGGCATAGCTGGCGGTGACGCCGCCCGTGGTCGGATCTGTCAGGACGACGATGTAAGGAAGGCGCATGCGTGACAATCGGTTGAGCGCAACCGTCGTGCGGGGCATCTGCATCAACGACAGGATGCCCTCCTGCATGCGCGCGCCGCCAGCGGCGGTGCACATCACCAGCGCACAGCGATCCGCGATGGCGCGTTCGGCGGCCCGGACGAAGGCCTCGCCCACCGCCATGCCCATCGATCCGCCCATGAAAGCGAAGTCCTGCACGCCCAGCACGACCGGTTGACCCGCGATCGTGCCGCGAGCGGCGGTCAACGCATCGGGATAAGGGTTAGCGGCCCGCGCGGCCTTGAGGCGATCAACGTACTTCTTGCTGTCGCGGAAGTTCAGTGGGTTTTCCGCGACCGTGACGGCGGGGAGGACCGTGTAGCCCTCATCGAGAAGCTGGGCGAAGCGGTCCGTCGCGCCGATCCGGCCGTGGTGCCCGCAGCTTGGGCAAACCGAGAGGTTCTGCTCCCACGCGGCGGTGAAGACCATGTCGTCACAACCCGGGCATTTGGTCCAGAGATGGTCGGGCGTGTCGCGCTTGCCCAGCGCCGCAAGCGAATTGCGCACCTTGGTGATCCAACTCATTCGTCAGGCGCCAGTCGCATCAAAGTTTCGTCTGCTTGTAGATCCGTCATCGGGAGCGACTTAGCGCATCGCCCCCGCGATGCAAACAATCGGTGGAAATAAGTGCGGGAAAGGCCGTGATGGCAAATCGGCGTTTCGGCAGCGAAACCGGCGCTCGCGAGTTCATGGCTTTTGTTTGCACCTGCAAACGGGTGGCTTGAAACAGGGGGAGCAAGAAAGTGAGACCGGACAATACCAAGTGGATAGTGTTGATCGTCGTCGGCGCGGTGGTCGGGGCGCTGCTGGGACCGATGCTTGGACAATCGCTGTCGGGCGGAGCGGCCTTCCTGATCTTCGGATTGTTCTTCCTCGGGGTCATCGGATTGATCGTCTGGTCGCTTTCCGGAAACAAGGTCGGAAAACCGGCTTCGGCGGCGGCGTTGGCGGATGCGCGAAAGCTCACGGCGACGCCGGGAACCGCCCGGATCTATGTCGTGCGTCGCGGCTTCATGGGCGGGTTGGCCGGCATGAAAGTGATGATCGAGGGCGTGGCCTCCGGCCAGGTGCGCATGAACCAGTTCGTCATGGCAGAGGTGCAGCCCGGCACCTACACGGTCGAAACGGCCATGGCGCGCAACGGTATGAAGCCATCCAATTCGCAGACCACGCTGACAGTGCAAAGCGGCGAAACCGCCGTGATACTTGCCGGGTTGCAGATGGAGGCGATGCACGCGTCCACCACCCAGCAGCGCCTGCTCGGTGCCGAGGCGCAGATGGAAATCGGGCGGTCCAAGATGGTCCAGTGGACCCACGGCTCGGCAGAGGCGCCCTATCGATCGAGCGCCGCTCTCTAGGCAGGGGCTCGCGCACAGACGCGATCAGCGCGAGCAGATGTTGTCGTGCCAGTCGGTGCGATCCTGCCACCCGGCGCGTTCCAGTTCCGGAACGATGTCGGGGGCCAGGGGGTATCCAAGGCAAAGCAGCGCGACGAACCGCCATTCCGGCGGGACGTCGATCATTTGGGTGACCGTCTCGGGATCGGCGATCGAAACCCAGCCGAGCCCCAAACCTTGCGCGCGCGCGGCAAGCCATAACGTGTGGATCGCCAGCACGACCGACCAGATGCGGGTCTGCGGCATCGTCGCTGCGCCAAGACCAAAGCCGACCTGCGTGGCATCGTCGCAGAAGACCGCGATGATCTCGGGCGCATGATCGAGACCGTGCAGTTTCAGCGCCGTGTAAGCGGCGCGGCGGTCGGCATCGGAGAAAGCTTTTCCCGCGCGTGCGCGCTCCGCCTCGACATGGACGCTCAACGCCTCGCGCAGTTCGCTCGAGCGCACGCGAACGAACCGCCATGGCTGCGAATTGCCCACCGATGGTGCGGTCTGCGCTGTCTTCAGCAGGGCGATCACCAGATCCTCGGATACCGGATCGGCACGGAAGTGGCGCACGTCGCGCCGCCACGCCAGCAGCGTGGCGAGGTCATCGCGAAACTCCGGACCGAAATGCGGCGCCATCGTCAGTATTCGACGCCCGCTTGTGCCTTTACGCCCTGCTCGCGGAAGGGGTGCTTGACCATAGTCATCTCGGTGACGAGGTCCGCCATCTCGATCAGGGCTTCGGGCGCGTTGCGGCCGGTGACGACGACGTGCTTCATCTCGTCCTTGGCCTCTAGCACCGCCAGCACTTCGTCCAGCGGCAGGTAGTCGTAGCGCAGGACGATGTTCAGTTCATCGGCCAACACCATGGCATAGGCGGGATCGGCGATCATCCGCTTGACCTCTTCCCAGGCGGCGCGGGCGGTGGCGATGTCGCGGGTGCGATCCTGCGTGTCCCAGGTGAAGCCTTCGCCCATCGGCTTGAACTCGACTTGCTCGGGGAAGGCGTCGAACACGACCTTTTCGCCGGTTTCCCAGGCGCCTTTGACAAACTGCACCACGCCCACCTTCTTGCCGTGGCCGATCGCGCGCAGGACCATGCCGAGCGCGGCGGTGGTCTTGCCCTTGCCCTTGCCGGTGTGGACGATCAGCAGGCCTTTTTCGATCGTCTTGCCGGCCACGATCCGGTCGTGCGCGGCCTGCTTCTTCTTCATCTTTTCGGCGTGGCGTTCGTCGGTACGTTCAACCATGGTCTTGTCCTGCCAATTGCGTTGCTAGGGAGGCGAGCACTACGCCCGCGCTGTTGGATCTGGGGCGCCACAGCCCGCGTTCGAGCGCTTCGGCAAGGCGTGCAGCGGTTTCGCGCAAGGCGGCGGGATTGGCCTCTGCCATGAACGCGCGCACCGCCTCGTCCTCGATGAAGGCGGCGTAGACCATGTCGAAGTGGTGGTCCTTTACCGCGTGGGTGGTGGCAGCGAAGGCGAAGAGATAGTCGACCGATGCGGCGATCTCGAACGCGCCCTTGTAGCCGTGACGCATGACGCCGGCGATCCACTTGGGATTGGTGACACGCGCACGCACGACGCGGCCGATCTCGTCCTCCAGCGTGCGCACGACCGGGCGTTCGGGGCGGCTGTGGTCGTTGTGGTAGGACAGCGGCGCGGCGCCCTTCAGGTGTTCGACCGCTGCGGCGATGCCGCCTTCGAACTGATAGTAGTCGTCGCTGTCGAGCAGGTCGTGCTCGCGGTTGTCCTGATTCTGGACCACGGCGTCCACTTGCGACAGGCGCGCCGCGAACAGGTCACGCTCGGCCTCGCCCTCGACCCCGGCGCCATAGGCGTAGCTGCCCCAGTCGAGATAGATCTGGGCCAGATCGGCGCGTTCGTGCCACAGCTTTTCGTCGATCATCGCCTGCAGGCCGGCGCCGTATGCGCCGGGCTTCGACCCGAACACGCGGTTGCCGGCGCGGCGCGCGGCGGTTTCGGCGCTCTCGCCCCGGTCGAGCAGGTCGGCGGTCTCGGCGCGATGCCGCGCGGCGGCGGGATTGTCCTCGTCGGTTTCCTCCAGCGCCATGATCGTGCGCGCGGCGCTGTCGATCAGGTTCATCTGTTCGGGAAACGCATCGCGAAAGAAGCCCGACACCCGCAAGGTCACGTCCACGCGCGGGCGGCCGAGTTCGGCCAGGGTGATGACCTCGAACCCGGTGACACGCCCCGAGCTCCATTCCCAGCGCGGCCGCACGCCCATCAGCGCGAGAGCCTGCGCGATGTCGTCGCCACCGGTGCGCATGTTGGCGGTGCCCCATGCCGACAGGGCCATCGCCTGCGGATATTCGCCCTCGCGCTGAAGATAGTCGTCGACCAGCAGTTGCGCCGAGCGCGAGCCCAGATCCCAGGCCACGGCGGTCGGGATCGCGCGGGTATCGACGGAGTAGAAGTTGCGTCCCGTCGGCAGCACGTCGGGTCGTCCCCGGGTCGGAGCGCCCGAAGGACCGGGCATGATGAAGCGGCCATCGAGACCGGCGAGCAGCGCGGTACTTTCGGCTTGGCCGCACTGCGCAACGCGGGGCGCAAGATTGGAAGCGATCTCGGCCATGACGGCCGCCGTGCGCTCACCGATGGCGTGGTGCACCGTGCCTTCGACCAAGGCGGCGGCGAGCAGTTCGAGCCGCTCCACCGTGTCGCCCAGGGTACGCCAGGGATCGTCGGACACGGCCTGCAACAGCGCGGGCCGCGCACCGTCGCACGGATCGGCCATCCGGCAGTCCAGCGGGTCGAACCCGAACCCGAGATCCTCCGCCATCGCCCGCAGCAGCGAGGCCTGCCCGGGCCGATCATAGCCGCGCGGGGTCCGGGCGAGGGCGACCAGCAGATCGCGCTCCAGCCGACCGGTGGGCGAGCGGCCGAAGATGTGCAGCCCGTCGCGGATCTGCATCTCCTTCAACTCGCAAAGGTAGTTGTCGATCGCGGACAGCGCATCGTCGCCGTCCCCGCTGGCACCGGCGTCCTTGTCCAGCCCTTGGCTTCGCGCCAGATCGATGATGTCGCGGCGCAGGCGGTCCAAACGGCGCGGATCCATACCGGCGGCGAGGTAGTATTCATCCACCAGCGCTTCGAGCTGCTTGAGCGGTCCGTAGCTTTCCGCGCGGGTAAGCGGCGGGGTCAGGTGGTCGATCACCACGGCGGATATGCGCCGCTTGGCCTGGCTGCCTTCGCCGGGATCGTTGACGATGAAGGGATAAAGCTGGGGCACCGGGCCCGCGCAGATCTCGGGAAAGCATTCGGCGGACAGCGACAGGGCTTTGCCGGGCAGCCATTCGAGATTGCCGTGCTTGCCGACATGCACGACCGCATGCGTGGCGAAGTGCCGGTTCAGCCAGACGTGGAACGCCAGGTAACCGTGCGGTGGCGGCAGCGCGGGGTCATGGTACGTCGCCTTGGGATCGACGTTGTAACCGCGCGCCGGCTGCACCGCGACCACGACGTTGCCGAAGCGGTGTACGGGCAAGCGGAACGTGCCGTCGCGGATGAACGGATCGTCCTGCGGCTCTCCCCAGCGCGCAAGCATGGCATCGCGCGCGGCAAGCGGGATTGCGGCGAAGGCTGCGCGATAGTCCTCCAGCGGCAGCGCGATCTCGCCCGGTCGGTCGCGCGAAGCCGGGGCATTGGTCACCCCACCCGTCATCCGTTGCATGAGCGCGGCGCCGTCCAGCGGGGCATCGCCGACGTCGTAGCCCGCAGCGCGCAGGCTCGCCAGGATCGAGGCAGCGCTGGCCGGGGTATCGAGGCCGACGCCGTTGCCGATGCGGCCATCGCGGTTGGGATAGTTGGCCAGGACCAGCGCCACCCGGCGCGTCGCGGCGGGGGTCCGTCGCAATCGGGCCCACCCGGCGGCGAGATCGGCGACGAAGGCGACGCGATCGGGCGCGACCCGTGGCACGACGATGCCGCACTGCGTCACTTCGTCGAACCGCTGCGCCGCCTTGAATGCGACGGCGCGGGTGAACACGCGACCGTCGATCTCGGGCAGGGCGACGTTCATCGCCAGGTCGCGCGGCCCCAGGCCTCTAGCGGCGGCGCGCCAGTCGGCTTCCTCGACCCCGGCGAACGCCACTTGCAGGATCGGGCAATCGCCGCGTTCGAGCACGCCGGGATTGCGTGGCTCGGATGAGGACGAGGCCGCGAAACTGGTGGCGTTGACGATCACGTCGGGCGCTACTTCGGCGATGAAGCTGCCCAGCCACTCGAGCACGAACGGCTCGCGCAAGGCCCGGACATAGACCGGTGCGACGTTGAAGCCACGTTCCCCCAGCGCTGCGACCATCGCATCGATGGCCTCCAGCGTGGCCGCGATCATCAGCGCGCGGTAGAACACCAGCACGGCGACCGGCGCACCCGGCTTCCAGCGCGCTTTCAGATCGGCAAGGCCGGGGCGGTCGAGCCCGGCGATGTAAAGCCCGGCGTCGGCCACCGGCACCGGATCGTCGGGCGCGCCGCAATCGCGACCGATCGCGCGCGCGGCGGTGCGCAGGAACGCCAGCGCGTTCGCGATACCCCCTTGTCGCATGTATTCGCGCAGGCGGCCCACTACCGGCTCGGGCAGAGTGCCGGCCAGATCGAGCGCCGGGTCGATCTCTCGCCCCTCGGCCAGCGCGGCGAAGGCGATCCCCTTGGTGCGCGCGAGGCCGGCGATCTCGTCGATACCGTAGGGCCAGTAGCTCTTGCCCCCCAGCAGCACGACGCAGACGAACTTTGCGTGCGCGATCACCTTCTCGACGTACAGGTCGACCGAGTAGGGGTGCTTGAGCTGCAGCAGGTTGGCAAGGCGCACGCTCGGCGCGCCCGGCTCGGCTTGGGCGAGCGTGGCCGCAGCCTTGGCGAAGCAGGCCAGCTCGCTGTCCGCGACCGTCAGGATCACGATATCGCCAGGTGACTGGTCGAGATCGATCGCCTCCTCGCCGTTGGAGATCGTGCCGGGGGTGGCGGACAGCAGGTGCATCAGGCGGTGACGGCTCCGAGCAGGCCGGCAAGGCCCGCTTCGATCGCTTCGCGGTCGAGGCCCTTTTGCCCGATCACCACCAGCTGCGTGCGGCGTTGCTCGGCAGGCGCCCAGGCGCGGTCGTAGAAGTGCTGGATGCGCGGGCCGACCGCCTGCACCACCAGGCGGCTCGACTTGCCGGCGACGGCGACCATGCCCTTGATGCGCAGCACGTCGTGCCGCGCGATCAGCGTGCCCATCGTCGCGACCAGCGCGTCGAGGTCCGCCACTTCGGCGCCGGACAGGACGAAGCTGTCGAAGTCGTCGTGATCGTGGTCGTCGTCCAGTCCGTCGATATGCGAGGGACGCGAGTCAAGATCGTCCTCGGCGGCGGCGGTGATGCCCAGCAGGGCGGCGATATCGACGGCGCCGTGATCCGCGCGGACGATCTTGACGCCGGGGCGGATCTCGGCGGCGACTTGCGCTTCCACCCGGGCCAGCGCCGCTGCGTCGACCAGATCGGTCTTGTTGAGCACGACCATGTCGGCGCAGCCCAGCTGCTCTTCGAACAGTTCCTCGAGCGGGCTATCGTGATCGAGGTTTGGATCGGCGGCGCGGGCGGCGGCGAGCGCCACCTCGTCCGTGGCGAAACGACCGGCGGCGACCGCGTCTGCATCGATCAGCGCGATCACGCCGTCGACGGTGGAACGGG
Organism: Novosphingobium sp. TK46; assembly: GCF_055361525.1. NCBI lineage: Bacteria > Pseudomonadati > Pseudomonadota > Alphaproteobacteria > Sphingomonadales > Sphingomonadaceae > Novosphingobium > Novosphingobium sp. TK46. The sequence continues at coordinate 949,682 of NZ_CM143963.1, read as the reverse complement.
TGCGGATGTCCGGCCACTGGAACGCCTTGACCAGCGGCTTGGGCAGGGCGAGGCCCGAGGTCTCGATGATGATGTGCTCGGGCGGATTGGGCCGGTCGAGCAGCTTCATCATCGTCGGCAGGAAATCATCCGCGACGGTGCAGCAGATGCAGCCGTTGGCCAGTTCGACGATGTCGTCCTCGGGACAGGCGTCGTCGTTGCAGCCCCGGACCAGTTCGCCGTCGACGCCGACATCGCCGAATTCGTTGATGATCAGCGCCAGGCGACGGCCGCCCGCATGGGTCAGCAGGTGGCGGATCAGCGTGGTCTTTCCGGCTCCCAGGAAGCCGGTGATGACGGTGGTGGGTACTTTGCTCAAGACGATCATCCTTGCGCGCCGGCGACGTTGCGCGACACGGGGCAGGCCGAGCTTGCGCAGTGGCATGGCTCGACGGGCGGCACGCGCGGGCGGGCAGGCGCGAAAGCACCCGGCGCGACCATGCCGCTGCGGCCCCGGGCCGCGTTGCATGTCGTCGCTCAGACGGAAAGTTCATCCGTGCCTTGGCCAACCCCTGGACCACGGCAAGAGCGACCAGACGCCGGCAGGTCTCCTGGCTTGCGGGTCGTCACACGATGCACGCCTTCCCAGGCCTCGCATGTCGCAGCGTCCGGCCCAGTGGCTGCCTTTCCCGGTCTGGGGAAAGACGATGTGCATCGCGCTCGCCGCTTACAGTTGCAGGGACAGCCACGGAGTTGAGGAGCCCGGCCCCTCTCACCGCATTCCCGTTTAAGCCTCTTGCGAGGCACCGGCGCGATCTACGTCCCCACGATGGCAGGCCACCTTGGGGACAATCGGGCGATACCGGCACCGAGCCGCCGGGGCAAGGCGGGAGTTGCGCGCGTCGTCCCTTGCGCGGTCCCTTGCGCCCGCATAAGGATGAGTGGCCCGGTCGCGAAATCGGCAGGGCAAGATCGCGCCGGTGTCCCGAAAGGGGCTTAATAGGGAATGCGGTGCGGAAGGGTTTTCCTTTCAACTCCGCGGCTGTCCCTGCAACTGTAAGCGGTGAGCGCGATGCATACGCTGGCGGCCAAGACGGCACGCCGGCAGCCACTGGGCCGGACGCTGCGACATGCGAGGCCTGGGAAGGCCATGCATCAAGCCTTGACCCGTGAGCCAGGAGACCTGCCGGCGTCTGGTCGCTCTTGCCGTGGTCCAGGGGTTGGCCAAGGCACGGAAAATGACTCCGTCTGAGCGACGCAACGTGCGGCGGGGGCCGCACCGGCATCGGTGTGCCGGGCGCTGACTGGCGTCCGTTCGGTACGCACGATCCGGCCGTTCGCACGGAGGCCCCTTGCCAGGATCGCTGACGCCGACGGGGTTGGACAGGGATATGCAACAGGCGCAGGTAAGGCCGGTCGCGAGCGATGCGGGCCGGGCAGTCGCTTCGATATGGGCTTGGGCATGACGCCGGCGACCATGACCTTGCGCGGACGCGTCACCGTGCTGTTCGTGCTGCTGGTCGGCGCGAACCTGTTGGCGTGGGGCTGGGCGCTGAGCGCGTTCCACGGCAACACGCTGATGCTGGGCACTGCGCTGCTCGCCTGGAGCCTGGGGCTGCGTCATGCGGTGGACGCCGACCATATCGCCGCTATCGACAACGTCACGCGCAAGCTGATGCAGGATGGCCAGCGACCGATCACGGTGGGGCTGTGGTTCGCCATCGGTCACTCGGCGATCGTCCTGATCGCGGCGACCACCATCGCGCTGGCCGCTACCACCCTGACCGACTTCGAGGCGATCGGTGCGAAAGGGGGCGTGATCGCGACGATCGTGTCGGCGGGCTTCCTGTTCGCCATCGCCATCATGAACCTGGCGATCCTGCGCGGTCTGTGGACGCGTTTCCAGCATGTGCGGAAAGGAGGCTCGCACACGCAAGAGGATCTCGACATGCTGCTGGCGGGCGGCGGGGTGATCGCACGCGTGCTGCGACCGTTGTTCCGGCTGGTCCGTCGCAGCTGGCACATGGCGCCGCTGGGGTTCCTCTTCGGCCTGGGCTTCGACACCGCGACCGAAGTCGCGATTCTGGGTCTGTCCGGCGCGCATGCCGCCGATGGCGTATCATTGGGCACGGTCCTCGTGTTCCCGGCGCTGTTCGCGGTGGGGATGGCGCTGGTCGACACGATGGATGGCGTCATCATGCTGGGCGCGTACGAGTGGGCCTTCGTCAAGCCGATCCGCAAGCTGTACTACAACCTGACCATCACCGCGATTTCGGCGCTGGTGGCATTGGTGATCGGCTCGATCCAGACGGTGGCGTTGCTGGGTGAAAAGCTGGGCCTTACCGGCGGCGTATGGACCCAGGCAGGCGTGTTGTCGGCCCAGTTCAATACGCTGGGTTTCCTGATCATCGGCCTGTTCATCGCCTGCTGGCTGGTCAGCTACGTCGTGTACCGATGGAGCGGGCTGGACGGCGATGCATGACATAGGCCCGCCTTGGGTTTTCCCGCGTTGCAGGCAGGGCTTGCCCCCTATGGTGTCTGCGCATGCTCCAGGCGTGAAGCCGGCACGGTGTTTCGTGCGATCTGTTCGATGAAGTTCGCACGCGCCTCGTAGATCGCGGCAAGTTGCAGCTGGCCGTCGCGATCATGCCCGCTGATCGCCAATGCCGCGTTGGTACGGTGCCGTTCCGCCTGCTCCAGATACTGCTCGGACGATTGCGGCATTGTCTGGATCCCTGGAGCGAACCCGGCTGTGGCTCGACACCCTTTCGTCGGGATCAGGTGCCTTGCCCGCAATGGCACGGTTGAACCATGTCATTGGTATTTTTGCTTGATTGCACACGGGCCGCCGCTCAACGGCGCGGCGCGCAGGGTCGTCATCGCCGCTTGTCGAGAACCTCCATCGCATGGCGTCACCGATCGCGAATCTTCTGTCCTACAAAGTCGTAAACGGGCATGTCGCGATCTGCCGCAATTCGAGGGGAAGAAGCGCGGCCAACAGGATGATGGGCGCTGATGTTGATTTTGACGAGTGCGGTGCTGCTTGCGGTCGGACCGCTGGAGCCGCCGCAGACGACGCACGCTTGGGTCGGCGCCGCGAGCCTTGCATCGTCCGTACCGGCTTCTTCGTCGGAGCCGCTGGCCCAAGATCCGTCGCGCGTTCCCGCGCCACCGCCGACCATCGTGCTCCCGCCGCTGCCGACAGAGCCGAATGCCCCCTCGGTGCCGGTATCGCCGGTAGCGGTGCCGCCGGGCGAGAATACGCGGACAGGCGATATCGTCGTCGCCGGGCGCAAGGACACGCCGGGCGATCCCCTGCGAGCGGTAAACGCCGAAGCGTTCGCGATCACCCAGAAAGTCGACGACGCGGTGATGGGTCCTGCGGCACGGACATACAAGGAAACCGTTCCGCGTGTCGCGCGCAAGGGCATTCACAACTTCCTGTACAATCTTCGCGAGCCGATCGTATTCCTGAACTACATGCTTCAGCTCAAGCCGGGCAAAGCGGTGGAAACGGCGGGGCGTTTCGCGATCAATTCGACCATCGGCGTCGCCGGGTTCGTCGACGTGGCCAAGCGCAAGCCATTTCGTCTGCCCCGACGCTCCAACGGCTTTGCCAATACGCTGGGATACTATGGCGTGCGGAACGGGCCGTTCCTGTTCCTGCCGATCGTCGGTCCGACAACCGTGCGCGATCTGTTCGGCGGTGCGATCGACCGGCTGGTCCTGCCGGTCGGCGTGGGCAGCCCGTTCACCAGCCTGACGTATTCGGTGCCGGCCGGCGTACTCGGCGCGCTCGACCATCGTTCCGAATTCGACAAGACGCTGAAGGATCTGCACGCCAATTCGCCCGATCCATACGCCGCGACCCGCGCGTTCTATCTAAGCCGGCGGCAGGCCGAGATCGATGAGTTGCATGGACGCGGAACCGGTGATCCCGCGGGTATGACGGGGCCGCCGCCAAGCGTTCGACCGTTCGTGCCCGAGGGCCTGGCACCGGAAGTAAAAGACACTTCGCCGTCGGAACCGCCCGCCCAACTCGATTGAACATCGCCGGCGCAATGCAATCTATAATCCGGCCCGATGCGGATTCATTCTACAATGCCGTGCCGGATGTGAACAAAACGGCCCTTGATTGATTGTTAAGCACGCTTGCCGAATGAGATTGCGGCGCTTACGTGGTTTTGCCCTTTGCTGGAGATTGTTGAATTGGCTGATAACGACAACCTGCTCGAGATGACGTCCGATATCGTCACTGCCATGTTGAGCAATAACAGCGTCCCCAGTGACCAACTTCCCTCGCTGATCACGTCGGTGTATTCCGCACTTTCAAGTCTTGGACAGGAAGCGCCCGCTACGGCGGAAGAGGAAAAGCCGACGCCGGCAGTAACCGCGCGCCGCAGCCTGGCTGATCCGAATGTTCTTATCAGCATGATCGATGGCAAGCCGTACAGCAGCCTGAAGCGGCACGTCGCCGGCCACGGCTATACGCCGGAAAGCTATCGCGAAGCGTTCGGGCTCAAGCCGGACTATCCGATGGTCGCGCCAGGTTACAGCGAGCGTCGTCGTGACATCGCCAAGAAGCTTGGCCTTGGTCGCAAGGCTGCCGCAGCGCCCACGCCGGAAGCTGTCGCCGCTCCCGAACCCGCGCCGCAGAAGAAGGCGCGCAAGCCGCGCAAGACCGAGGCCGTTCAAAAGGAACCAGCGGGCGAATAGTCCCGGAAAAAGGCGACATTTCCGGCGGTCGAGACGCCGCCGGTGACGACGCTTGAGGATCCAGTCCAGCCATGAGTGTCGCCTTTCGCCGCGAGGGGGATGATGAGCATCTCGAACCCAAGTTCGAGTTGCCGCTCCCACCGGGCCCCAACATCGTCACCGCCCGCGGGTTGTCGCTGATCGACGCGAAGGTGGCCGAGCTTGAAGCCGCTCTGTCGGCTCTTGCGGACGAGGCCGAGATCAAGGCTGCCAGACGAGAGCTGCGCTATTGGCGCACCCGTCTGGCGACGGCCCGGCTGATGGATCCGCCGGACGGTTCATGCGTCGCGTTCGGCGTGCACGTCACCCTGGCGCTGAACGGCAAACGGCAAAGCTTCACCATCGTCGGTGACGACGAGGCAGCGCCGCAGTCGGGTTTGCTGGCGTATTCCGCTCCGCTTTGCCGGGCGATCATGGACGCGGAAGTCGGTGATCGGGTCGCCTTTGCGAACAAGGCCGATGCGATAGAGATCCTTGCGATCGAGCCGGCCATGGATGGCGGGTGACGCACGATGCCGGGCAGGCATGCCCGCACCGATTCTCGATGGGTAAAGCTTTCGTTGTTGCCGAGTTGACCCTTCCGCATGCGTGATCGTCTGTTCAAGCCCCTCCTTGCCGGCGCCCGCATCGGCGATCGCCTGACAGCTTGCGCGGGGGCTATGGTCTGCATTGCCCTGACGGTGGTGGTTTGCAGCGAGTTGCCGCTCGGCAAGGCGGATCTGCCGGTCATCGTCGCCCCCCTGGGCGCGTCGGCGGTGCTGGTGTTTGCCGTGCCAGCCAGTCCGCTCGCCAGGCCATGGTCGGTGCTGGGTGGGAATGTCTTATCTACCCTGGTGGGCGTCGCTGCGTTCCAGTCGATCCCGAACCTTGCGATCGCCACAGGGGTGGCGGTGGGTGGTGCGATCCTGGTGATGTCGCTGCTACGCTGCCTCCACCCTCCGGGGGGCGCGGCCGCGCTGACCGCCGTGATCGGCAGTCACGACATCCACTCGGCCGGATATCTGTTCGCCTTCGCGCCGGTCGGTCTCAATTCGATCGCGCTGCTTTCGCTGGCTACGTTCTTCCACCGGGCGACGGGCCACTCCTTTCCCCATCGACCGGCGATCGAGGGTGAGCAGGCGATCGCGATGCAGGCGGCAGTGGGCTTGCTGCCGCAGGATCTGGATGCCGCGCTTGCCGACATGCACGAGACGTTCGACATCGGGCGCGAAGATCTGGACGCGTTGCTTGTCGCCGCCGAGTTGCATGCACGGCGCCGCCGACAAGGCGATCAGGCGTCGATCAGGGGCTGAATACCAGGATCAGGAAGACGGCGAACATCGAAAGATGGACCGCGCCCTCCAGCATGGTGGTGCGGCTGCCGGAAAAGGTAATGCCGTTCAGCACCAGCGTAGCCGAGAGCAGGACCATGTTGGCGGACGACAGGCCAAGCACGACCGGCTGACCGGCGATGATCCCGATCAGCAGGACGGCTGGAACGGTCAGTCCAAGCGTGGATGTCGCGGCGCCGAGGCATAGGTTGATGGCGCGGGTGAGCTGATTTGCGGCGACCGCGCGCAAGGCGGAGATGCCTTCCGGCGTGAACACGATCATGGCGATGATGATACCGCTCAGCGCGATCGGAGCGTGCAGCGCTTCGATGCCGGCGTCCAGCAACTTGGCGAGGCTTTTCGACAGGATGACGATCGGCAGGATATTGGCGAGCAGCAGCACGACGTGGCGGATCAGCGTGCCCGATCGTCCCGGGTGCGGCAGGGCGCTGGCATCCTCGACCACCGCGTCAGTTCCCGCGGGCTTGAAGAAACCCTGGTGCCGGCCAGTCTGCAGCCACAGGAACAAGCCATAGAGCGCGATCGTCAGAAGCGAGAAGAGCACCGATTGCGAGGATGAGAGCGTGCCGACGGCGGTGGACGTGGTGAAGTTGGGCAGCACCAGCGCGATCACCGCCAGCGGTATGATCACGGCCAGATAGGCGCTGGCGCCCTGCAGGTTGAAGCTTTGCTGATGATGGCGCAGGCCGCCGACCAGCAGGCCGAGACCGACGACCCCGTTGAGTACGATCATGAGGACCGCGAACATGGTGTCCCGGCCCAGCGTCGGCACGGCTTTGGAACCCAGCATCACCGCGGAGATCAGCGCGACCTCGATGATGACGATCGACAAGGTGAGGATCAGCGTACCGAATGGTTCGCCGGTTATCTCGGCAAGCTCCTCCGCTTCGTGGACGACGCCGAACGCCGCCCAGAAAATGATGGCGAGCAGCCAGGCGAACAGCAGTCCGGCAAGGATCGGAGACATTGCGGCCGGCACGATGGCTGGCGCGATCATCGTCGCGCCGACCGTCAACCAGGCCAGTGGAAGGCGTAGTTTGGAAAAAGGCATCGTGGCAGGTTAGCAGACACGACTTGAGATGTCGCGGATAGCACTACGACAATTCCCGCATCATGCACATACGTGTTGGCGTCAGGCGCCAGTCGATCGACGGTCGGACTGCTGGCGAGACTATCGGACCGGCTGTCTCGATACGGGTGAAGCTGGCCGTTATCCGGCGACACACACTCATTGCTTCACGGCAGCGTGCAACAATTCGAAACATTGTGAGGCAGCTGACACGTCTCGACTGTAACCGTTGTGTCATGCGGCTAAGCTAGCGGCGCCCCACACGCATGAGGGCACGCGCTCTCCTGTTCTGGGGGCAAAATTCATGAGCACTGTTCTTGCGCGGCCGCGTGCCGCGTTCCTGTCGACACGCGCGCTGTTGATCGCGTCGTCCGCATGCACCGTGCTGGGTGCACCGACAGCGTTCGCACAGAACCCGGTGCCCGAGGTGAAGACGCCCAGTGCCGCCGGGAGCGCGGCGACCACCACCATCGATCCTTCGACGCCGACGCCGGACGGCGATATCATCGTCAACGGTTCGCGCCCGATCGCGGAATCGATCGCCTCGGCCCTGCGCATCCAGAAGGAATCGCCCGCGCTCGTCAGCGTGATCGCCGCCGATGCGGTGGGTCGTCTGCCCGATCAGAACGTCGCCCAGGCGGTCAGCCGCTTGCCGGGGGTGGGCGTGCAGCGCGATCAGGGCCAGGCGCGCTACATCAACTTGCGTGGCGGCAAGATCAACTGGACGACCCTGTCGATCGACGGGATCAACATCATCAGCCCCGAAGGGCGTGACGCGCGTTTCGATTCCATCCCGTCCGCCATCGCTTCGCAGATCGTCGTGCGCAAGGCGGTCACCCCCAACATGACGGGTGAGACGATCTCGGGCAACGTCGACGTCATCACCCGATCCGCCTTCGACTATCGCGGCTTCCACATCGCCGGCAAGCTGGGCGGCGGCTATGTCGAGCTTGGCAAGCGGCAGGAATACGAGGGCCAGCTGGTGCTTTCGGATCGCTTCGACACTTCTCTGGGCGAATTCGGCGTGCTGGTTTCGGGCAGCTATTACCAGCGCGACATGGTGACCGACAATGCCGAGACCGACTGGGAGGTCGTGCCCGAGGATCGCCGTCCCGACTTTGCGAACCGTGTATGGGCCCGCGAAACCGAGAACAAGCTCTATCGCCTGACGCGCAAGAACTACTCCGGTTCGGCCAAGCTGGAGTGGAAGCCGAGCCCCGATCACCGCCTGTTCGCCTCGACCGTATACTCCGCGTTCACCGACAACGAACTGCGCAACAACTACATCTTCGACATGGACGACCAGCAGTCGCGCGTGCCGACGAGCACGGCAGCGTGCCCTGCGACGAGCGGGTTGGCCGCCAATACGACAGGGTATGCGGATGTCTGCTCGGGCAATACCCCGTACAAGGGCACGGTCTATGGCATCGATCTCAATTCGAATGTCCTGGTCCGCGAGTACCTGCAGTCGGTGTTCGTCAATACCATCGGCGGCGATCACGACTTCGGTAAGCTGAAGGTGCGCTGGCGGGGGAATTACTCGCGATCCGTGGACGATCGTTCCGCACCCGCACAGCTCAACTACGACAGCTCGGGTTTCGGCAACAACGGCGCGGGCGCGCCCAATCGCCTGACGGTCGCTTACGACCTGACCGACAAACAACATCCGCTGGTCGAACTGTATCGCACACTGCGCAGCCCGACGGGCGTGCTCAGTCGCGGCGCGCGGGTCAATCAGATCGAGGATTTCGGCGCTACCCTGGCCCGGGTGCGCGGCCTCAAGGCCAAGGACATCACCGACGCCTACACCGCCAAGCTCGACTTCAGCTATGATACCGACCTGCTGGGCGACACCAAATTCCTGTTCGGTGCGCAGTACGACAACCGCAAGAAGGAATCGAACGAGCGGTCGCTCGACATCACCGTCAGCGCGACGGCCAATCCCTACAACCTGCCGCTCAACTACTCGGCGGTCGCCCTGGCCAGCAATCCCGCGTTCAAGGGTGAATATCCGCTGGGCTATCAGTTTCAGTATCACGGCAAGGGACAGGCCATCGCCATCGTCGACCAGGCGGCCGCCGCCGGTGCGGTCTATGCGCCGGTGCTGGCGAACTTCTACGATGTGCGTGAAGAAATATGGTCGGGCTATGGCATGTTCGAGACCAAGCAGGACTGGGGCTCGATCGTCGGTGGCGCCAGGGTGGAGCACATCAAGAACAAGAGCACCGCGTTTGCGACCGTGAACGACACATCGAGCCTGCTGACCATCCCGCGCGATCAGACGCTGGTCTATCCCAGCCTCCACTTCAACTGGGATCTCGACCAGACCAAGAAGGTCCGCCTGTCGTTCAACACCGGCGCAGCGCGGCCCGACTACGACGAGCTTCGCCCGAACCTGACGATCAACGATGCCAACCTCACCATCGCCGGCGGTAACCCCGATGCCGATCCGGAAAGGGCGAAGGGCGTCGATCTGTATTTCGAATGGTACATGCAGCCACAAGGCTATTTCTCGATCGGCGCTTTCTACAAGGACGTGAAGGATACGCTGTTCGACACGACGCGACCGTTCGGTTCGGACTCGCTGAATCTCAATGGTGTGGACCGCTCGCAGTACACCTTCACCGGCATCGCCAACGGTGGCGACGGGTATATCTGGGGCTTCGAGGCGGCCCTGCAGCAGCAGCTCGAAGGCTACCAGGCCGACCTCGGCCTGCCGGACTGGATGGGCGGGTTCGGCGTGCTGCTCAACGGGACATACAACAAGAGCCAGGCCGAGACCCCCGATGGGCGCAAGGTCATGTTCCCGGGCACGTCGAAGTGGGTGATGAATGCCAGCCTGTTCTATGAAAAGTATGGCTTCTCGGCGCGCGTTTCCTATCAGAACCGCACCAAGTGGATCGACGCCATCGGTGCCTTCGGTACGGTCAACGGCGTGTTCCAGGGATCGGAAGGCGGCGACTTCTTCTGGGCGCGCGACGATGAACTCGACGCCTCGCTGCGCTATGCGGTCACCGACAACGTCGAGGTCTATGCCGACTTCTCCAACCTGCTGAACGGACCCGGACGCCGCTTCGCCGGCGTAAGTGCCCGCACGGTCGAACGCGAAACCTTCGGGCGGCGCTACACCGGCGGCGTGCGGTTCAACTTCTGATGCGCGCTTTTGCCATAGCCGGGCTGCTGGTGCTCACAGGGTGCGCAGCCGACCCATCGGCATTGCCGACATGGGCCGGGGCGACCGCGTCGGTGGCCGCCAGTGGTGAGACCACGCCGGTCGGGACGACGAACGATGCGGCAGACGATCCCGCCATCTGGCGCAATCCGCGACGGCCTGCCGACAGCCTGATCGTCGCCACCGACAAGCGGGCAGGGTTGCACCTCTACGACCTTGATGGCCGGCACCTGGACTTCACGCCCGCCGCCCGCCTCAACAACGTGGACTTGCGTGACCGGGTCATCATCGCCGGAAAGCCCGGCATTCTGGTGGCCGCAAGCGACCGCGCCGACGAAGCTGCAGCGCACGTCGCCTTGTTCCGGCTCGATCCGGCGACACGCAAGCTGCTGCCGCTGGGCAGCGTGGCGGCCGGCGCGGGAGAGGCCTATGGCTTCTGCCTGTGGCGCCGCGCTGCCGACAAGGCGCTGTTCGCCTTCGTCGTCATGAAGGACGGGCGCATCGACCAGTTTCTGCTTGATGCCGCCGCAACGCCCTCGGCCCGGATGGTGCGGCAGCTCAAGCTGGGCACTCAATCCGAAGGCTGCGTGGCCGACGACCGCACTGGCATGCTTTATGTCGCGGAAGAGGATGTGGGCATCTGGCGCTTTGCCGCCGATCCGGCGGGTGCGACCGATCCGGTTCCCGGCCCGCGTGTCGACGGCCGGTTCCTCGTGGCCGATGCCGAGGGGCTGGCGCTGGCGCCGGAGGGACGCAACGGCGGCTGGCTGATCGGTTCGAGCCAAGGCGACAACGCCTACGCCGTGTGGCGGCTTGCGGACCTTGCGCCCCTCGGCCGGTTCCGGATCGTCGCCGGAGCGGCCGGCGCGACGTCCGAGACGGACGGGATCGAGATCGCGCTCGGTGATTTCGGTCCCGGGTTCCGGCATGGCATCATGGTGGCGCAGGATGGCGACAACGCGCCCGCCACGCAAAACTTCAAGCTCGTCGAGTGGGAGAGAGTCAGGCGCGCAATCACGGGCAAGTGACTGTCACGATCAAGCGTGCCCGCTGATCTCCGCACCCGCTTTCCTGTCGAACCGCGCATTCACGAAGATCGCCATCAACGAGATGAACGTCACCGTCCAGAACGCCGCCGTGAAATCGTCGAACGCCGGCTTTGCATGGCTCTGCAAAGCCATAGAGGCATGAAGCGCGATCGCGGCGGTGCAGATGCCTAAGGACAGCATCAGCTGCTGGAAAGTCGAATAGAAGCTCGTCGCCGCGCTCATCCGTTCCTTGCCGATCTCGTCGTAGGCGATGGTGTTATAGGCGGTGAACTGGAAGGACATCAGGAACCCGGAAGCCAGCATCACCGCGAAGATCGCCGGTAACGGCCACTCGGGGCGAAACAGGCCGCAGGTGGCATAAGCCGCGGTGCCGAGCAGTCCCATCCAGATAAGGCTGGAGCGAAAGCCGAAGCGCCGCAGCAGGCGTGGAGCCAGCCCTTTCATCCCGAATGAGCCCATCGCCGTCGCCAGCGTCATCGCGCCGCTCTGCGCGGCAGAGAGACCGAACGCGAGCTGCATCATCAGCGGCAGCAGGAACGGCTGCGCGCCCTGGGTGATCCGCGTCAGCGAGCCGCCGATGACCGACAGGCGAAATGTCGGCACCGCCATCAGCGATGTGTCGAGGATGGGATGATCCACTCTCCGGGCATGTCGCAGGTACAATCCGCCGGCGACGACGCCGGTGCCCATCAGCGCGACCGCGATCGTTGCGCTGCCCGTCCGGCTCGTCATTTCGAAACCGGCGAGCAGGCATCCCAGCGATATCGCCGCCAGCACGAAGCCGATGCGATCGAAGGGATGGCGCGATGTCTCGCGCACGTCGGCGATGAAGCGGCCGACGAGGGCGAAGCCGACGATGCCGATCGGCAGATTGAGCCAGAATATCCACCGCCAGTCGAGATAGGTGACGATGAAGCCGCCAACCGGCGGTCCGACGATCGGGCCGATCAGTGCCGGCATGATGAGCCAGGACATCGCCGAGACCATGTCCCGCTTGGCGACGGAGCGTAGCAGCACAAGCCGTCCGACCGGCATCATCATCGCGCCGCCGATGCCCTGGACGAAGCGCGCCGCCGTCATGGTTTCGAGGCTGGGCGACAGTCCGCATGCCAGAGAGCCGGCGACGAACAACAGGATCGCGGCCCTGAAGACGTTCTTGGCGCCAAAGCGGTCCGCGGCGGCCCCGGAAGCCGGGATGAACATCGCGAGTGCCAGCAGGTAGGACGTCAGCGCCACGCTCATCTCGGGCGCCCGGACGCCGAAATCGCGCGCCATCGTCGGCAATGCGGTCGTCAGCACCGTCGCGTCGAGGTTCTCCATGAACATGGCGCAGGCGATGATCAGTGCCACCGTGCGATAATTCGATCCGGTGTGTGGACCATCTTCGACTTCGGTGGTCTGGGCAAGGCGGTCGGCCGCCGGAACGATGCCATCCCTGACCTCGCAATTGACCGAAGCAATGCCGCGACGGCGGGGCCGAAGCGGCAGGCGCTGCCTCAAATGAGAGGGGAGAAGGTCCATTCCATGCTCGTTCTAGGCTCGCGCTGCTCAAACGCACCAAGCGGCGGGGGATTCGTCGCGGGCATGGCTTGGTGAAAGACCGGCCCGCGGCAGCAGACTTACAAACGCCTGCTGGTCATTATAGGTCCCTGAACGGGGCTTCGCGCTTGCGAAACAGCGGAACTGCTCGCTATCCGTCGTGCGGAGCCAGACGCGTGAACGGTCAGGCTCTCTGCCGATCGGGACAACCCGGTAACAGGATCGGCGACGGCAATGTGATCGACCGGGAGCCCGAAGGCGAAGACCGGTTCAATCTGCCATTCTGCCTGGTGCGGTCGAGAAGACTCGAACTTCCACGGGCTTTCGCCCACAACGACCTCAACGTTGCGCGTCTACCATTCCGCCACGACCGCTAAATCTTCGGGACGGCGCGTCGCGCTGTCCCTGGCAGGAGCGGGCCATTAGCAAAGGGATGCCGGGGCTGCAAGCGATGATGGCAAATGTTTGTCGAACTATGATCGCGGGGGGTGGTGGTGAACCGCGATCGACCCGTGAAACCGCGATCGTTCAGGACGGCTTCCACCCGATCTCTGCGGATTTGGCGCTCTTGGGAACGTCGGTGACGGCCTCGTTGATGGTGATCGTCTCGCCCGGCGCGAGCTGGCGTTTGGGCGGCACGACTTCCCAGCTGTAAACGATGCGATCGCGCGCATCACGCAGCACGATCAGGATCACGGGCACCGAACGTGTCTCACGCCCGATGTTGCTGACGGTTCCGCTGGCGCCGAAGTATTCGGTACCGTTGGGCAGGGTGCGACGATCCTGTCGCTTGGGCGGGAAGTCCAGCGAAAGGTCCTGCTGCGCCTGCGCGAAAGTCGGCCGTGCCACCGGAACCCAATCGGGCAGTCCGGCCCAGGCCACCGCCGCCGCGAGACCCAGAGTCACCACCGCGAACACGATGGCGAAGATCATCCCGATCCTGGCCCAGTTGCGCCGTGGGCGGAACGGGGGCGCGAAATCGAAGCGCGAAGGGCCCTCGTCCGCGAACTGCGTGCCGCCGGTATCGTCGTAATACGATGGCCTTGCCGGCTCGACCGTCTCGCGAGCGACGGCGGCGCGTTCGGTTTGGGTCCGTCGCGCGACGGGAGGGGGCGAGCTGGCGACCTCCGGCTCTGCCACCGTCGCAGCCACCGCCGGGGTGGGGTCCGGCACCTCGGCGGTCGCGATCTCGGCAGGGCTTGCGATACCATCGGCCATGTCGAGTACCGGTCCATCCTGGAACCAGCTGTGGCGACATTTCGCGCAGCGGACGGTGCGGCCCTCAATGCCGATCGCACTGTCCGGGACCGCATAGCGGGTGGCACAGGCGGGACAGGCTATAATCATGGTGAACGCACTAAGCACGGGAGCCGTGCGTGCGACAAGCCGGAGACGTACCGGTTATCGGTCCGGCAGCGCTTTTTTCCACATTCATTCGTCCCATGGCGCAACTCTTCGGTTCGGCTTGCCTCGACAGCGGTTTCGCGCTTAGCGCGGTCGTCTCTTGAACGATGATGAAGCGATGAGCAGCACCGAAGGCGAAATCATTCATTTCGACAACGTCGGCCTTCGCTACGATCACGATCGCGAGGTGCTGAGCGATCTGTCGTTCACGCTGTATGCCGGCTCGTTCTACTTCCTCACCGGGGCGAGTGGCGCCGGCAAGACCTCGCTGCTGCGGTTGCTGTATCTGGCGCAGCGGCCCTCCCGCGGGGTGATCCGCATGTTCGGCAAGGACGCGATCACCATGCCGCGCAGTGGATTTCCCGAACTTCGGCGGCGGATCGGGGTGGTTTTTCAGGATTTTCGTCTCGTCCCGCACCTCTCGGCCTTCGACAACGTGGCACTGCCGCTGCGCGTGGCCGGCTTCGGCGAACGCGAAATCGCCGGTCCGGTGGGCGACATTCTCGACTGGGTCGGGCTCGCAGATCGTCGTGGCGCGCGTCCCGCCACGCTTTCGGGCGGCGAGCAGCAGCGTATCGCCATCGCCCGGGCCGTCATCGCCCGCCCCGACATGCTGGTGGCGGATGAGCCGACCGGCAACGTCGACCCCGATATGGCGATCAAGCTGCTGCGCCTGTTCGAACTGCTCAACCGCCAGGGCACGACCGTGGTGGTCGCCACCCACGACGCGCACTTGCTGGGCAAAGTCCCCAGTGCGCTGATCATGCGGCTCGATCGCGGACGCTTGTCCGATCCGACCGGAGCGCTGCGCTATCCCCCGCGGCGCCCTGGATGACGGCCTCCTCGACCAGACGTGCACGCCGCCGCAAGGGGCGCGGGCGAAGGCTGTTCGCCGGGAGCCGGGCGGAGTTGATCCCGCAAGGGCGGATGGCGGGCCCGATGCCGTGGGTCATCGCGATCATGGTCGCATTGACCGTCATCGCGCTCGCGACCGGGCTGGCTCTGGGCAACACCGTGACAGCCGCCACCGCCGAGATCGAAGGCGGATTGACCGTGCAGCTGGTAGAGCCGCGCGCTGACATCCGCGAGAGCGAGGCGGCGCGGGCCCTGGATGCGCTCAAATCGGTGCCGGGCGTAGCCAGCATGCGTCTTGTCCCGCAGCAGGAGCTTGATGCTCTCGTCGCGCCCTGGCTCGGCGCCGGAGTCGAGACAGCAACCGGCGCCGGCATTCCCGTCCCGGCGCTGATCGATGTGCGACTGCAGCGTGCCGCTTCGAAAGAGCGGGTCGCGCAGATCCAGCGCGTGTTGCAGCATGTCGCGCCGTCCGCTCGTGTCGATGCGCAAGCCAGCTGGCTAAAGCCGGTGTTCGACGCGATCGTGTCGTTGCAGTGGCTTGCGATCGCCCTGGTGGCACTACTGGCGATGGCACTCGCGGCGGCGGTGCTGCTGGCGGCGCGATCGGCGCTCGGAACCAATCGCGATACCATCGAGATCGTCCACTTGCTGGGCGGAACCGACGGCCAGATCGCCAGGGTGTTCCAAAGGGCGATCGGTCTCGACGCCGCAGTGGGCGGCGCGGTGGGCCTGGTACTGGCGCTGGTCGTCATCCTGGCGCTGGGCCGCCGTTTCGCCGGACTTGGTGCCGGGATGGTGAGCAGCGGCGCTTTGATCTGGAGCGATTGGCTGCTGCTGGCGCTGGTTCCGCTTCTGGCGACGCTCCTGGCGATGATGACAGCCCGGCTGACTGTGATGCATGCCTTGCGCAAGATGCTATAGCGCATTCCATGTTACGCCGTATTGCCGCCTTTGTTCTGCTGATCTGGCTGCTGGGATTCCTGTGGTTCGCGGTGACGCTGCCGCAACCCGCCGGTCGTGACCGCACCGATGCGGTGATCGTCTTGACGGGCGGACCGGGCCGCATACCGCGTGCGCTTACGGTTCTGCGGCACGGATCGGCGCGGCGGCTGCTGGTTTCGGGTGTCGATCCCGAAGTGCTGCCACGCGAGTTCCAGAGCGAATATGACGTGTCGGACAAGCTGATGCGCTGCTGCATCACGCTGGGCTATCGCGCCTACGACACCCGTTCCAACGCGATCGAAGCGGCGACATGGCTACGCACCAACAAGGCGCGCTCGGTCCGTCTCGTCACCATCGACTGGCACATGCGCCGCGCCGCCTTCGAGCTCGGGCGCGAGCTGCCGCCGGGCACCGTCATGCTACGAGACGCCGTACCCAGCCATCCTTCGCTGCAGATCCTGTTCCTGGAGTATCACAAACTGATCGCACGTACCTTGTTCGACGCCTGGCAGAGATTACGCGCATGACCCGCGTCCAAGATGTCGCGCGCAGCCTGTTGTTCTACGCCGTATTCTACACCGGCTCGATCGGTTACGCGGCGATAGGCGCGGCCTTGATGAACATCGAGGCGCACCGGCTGGGCCGCTTCGCCACGAGCTGGGCCCGCTTCCATCGCCGCTGCGCGCGTCATCTTCTGGGCATCAAGGTGGTGGTCGAAGGCACGCTGCCCCACGGCGGCGCATTGATGGCGATGAAACACGAAAGCTTCTTCGAGGCGATCGACGCGCCGTTCCTCGTCCCCTTCGCCGGGGTCGTCGCGAAGGCGGAACTGCTACGTATCCCGCTATGGGGCAAGGCGGCGACGGCCTATGGCCTGATCGGTGTCGAACGCGATCAGGGCGCCAGTGCGTTGCGCGTCATGCTGGTCCAGGCTCGCAAACTGATCGCCAGCGGACGGGTATTGATGATCTTTCCGGAGGGCACCCGCGTGCCGCATGGCCGCCAGGCGCCGCTCGGCGCCGGTTTCGCCGGCCTCTACAAGTTGTTGAAGCTTCCGGTCGTGCCGGTCGCGGTCAACAGTGGGCCGCTGTATCATCGCCGCTGGAAGCGCGCCGGCACGATCACGGTGCGGGTTGGCGAGGCCATTCCTGCCGGGTTGCCGCGCGAAGAACTCGAAGCCCGGGTCTTGGCCGCGATCAACGCCCTGAACGCGGTCTAGCCGTCGAAGCAGGTCAGGCCTCGCTGACGAGGATCTTCTGGCTGTTGATATAGGCCGCGCCATAGCTGGTGAGGAACGACACGTCCGCCGCGTCGCGGCCGACACCGATCTTGGCCATGGCTTCGGCCGTCGACATGCCGGTGGCGTCGACGATGTACCAGGTGTTGTCGAGGAACACCTCGGCCACGGCGTGAAAGTCCTGCGGTTCGACACCCAGGCCATAGACGGCGGCGAAGCGCGCCGGGATCGCGCTGGCTCTGGTCATGCTGACCAGCAGATGCGCGAAATCGCGACAGACGCCGGCGCGGGCGTTGTAGGTGTCCATCGCGTCGGTCGCGGCGTCGGAGATGCCGGACTCGTAGGTCAGGTTTTCCTGGATCCAGTCGCGCATGGCCGCCACGCGGGCGCCGCCGGAAAGGTGGCCGAACTGTTCGCCGACGATCTCCTGGAACGAGTCGGACGGGCAAAAGCGCGATGGCAGCATGTAGTCCACCGTCTCGCCCGGCAGCAGATGCGGCGGCACCGCGTCCAGCTGCGAGATGTCGGCGGTCAGGCGATGCACTTCGACCGTGGCGGTATAGCGCACCTTGAGATGGCCTTGCATCCGCATCCAGATGCGATCGCCGATGCTGTCATGACCCGGAATGCGGGCGAAGTGCTCGGACGGGGGCAGATCGATATGCGCGTCGATCACCGTCTGCTCGGGGATGATCGCCGCCTCGAGCTGCAGCAAGAGATCGCAATTGTCGGGAATGTCGTAATCGAGTTCTGCCGAGATCGAGAGCTTCATGGAACAGCGGCCTTGGTGATGTTTGCGGACGTGGCGCCACAAAGCGTCAGGATCGTCCCGGCTCCCGCCGCTGGCAAGTTTATTGTGCGGTTGCGAAAGGCCACGCGTGCCAGCGGTTATTGCTCCGCGTCGTGATCCGATCGGCCGAAATCGGGGCGCGAGTCATCCTGGCCTTCCTCGATGATCGAGCGACGGGTCGCGCGTGTCCGTGAAAAGTGCTGGAACAGCGCTTCGCCATCGCCGATGCGGATGGCGCGCTGCAATGCGGTAAGATCTTCGGTGAAGCGCTGCAGCATCGTCAGGACGGCTTCCCGATTGGACAGGAACACGTCGCGCCACATCGTCGGATCGGAAGCGGCGATCCGGGTGAAGTCGCGAAAGCCGCCCGCCGAATACTTGATCACCTCGGACTGTGTGACTTCCTCAAGGTCGGAGGCGGTGCCGACGATGGTGTAGGCGATCAGGTGCGGCAAGTGGCTGGTCACGGCCAGGACCAGATCGTGATGGTCGGGATCCATGATCTCGACATTGGCGCCAAGCGCTTCCCAGAACGCTACCAGTTGCGACAGCATGACCAGATTGGTCTGCGCGGGCGGGGTGACGATGCACCAGCGGTTGCGAAACAGCTGTGCGAAGCCGGCATCCGGGCCGGAATTCTCGGTCCCGGCGACGGGATGGGCCGGGATGATGGTGTGAGCGGGCAATGCTTCCTGAAGGGCCTTGGCGACGACCTGCTTGCTCGATCCCACGTCGCTGATGAGCGCATCCGACGCCAATCCGATGCGTGCTTCCTCGGCAGCGGCGCCCATCGCGCCCAGCGGAACGCAGAAGATCACCAGATCGGCGCCGGCGACCGCCTCGGCGCCGGTCTCGTGGACGGCGTGGACCAGCCCGCGTTCCGCCGCGCGTACGCGGGCCATGGGGTCGCTGTCGTAACCGGTGGTGATCGTCTGCGGCAGGTATGCCTGCACGGCGAGGCCGATCGAGCCGCCTTGCAAGCCCAGGCCGATGATCGCGACGTGGGCGAACATCAGCGCGACGCCGGGGCCGATTGCTGCACCATCTCCTGCAGGCCGGCCACGATCGCGTCCATGTCGTGCGCCTCTCCGATGGTGAAACGCAATGCCTGGGGCAGCCCTTGGCCGGGCAGCCAGCGCACGATGTATCCGCGCGATGCCAGTCCTTCGAACGCCGCCTCGGCGCTCAGGGCACCTTCGAACAGCACCAGCACGAAATTGGCTTCGCTGGGCAGCGGGCGCAAACCATGATTGCCCAGCCCCTCGATCGCGGCGACGAAGCGTGTGCGCTCGGCTTGGTTGTGGGTTCGGCTGCGCTCTATGAATGCGGCATCGTCGAGCGCTGCGAGCGCCATCGCCTGTCCGGTGCTGCCGACGTTGAAAGGCCCGCGGATGCGGTTCAGTGTAGCGACGATGTCCGGAGCGCCCGTGGCCCAACCGATCCGTTCGCCGGCGAGACCATACGCCTTCGAAAACGTACGAGTGACGAGGACGTTGTCGTACCGCTCGGCCAGACCCAAAGCGCCGTCGTCATCTTCCCTTGCGACGTATTCGGCATAAGCCTGATCGATCACCAGCAGAACGTCTGCGGGCAGGGCGTTGTGGAGCCGTCTGATCTCGCCGGCCGGGAGATAGGATCCGGTGGGATTGTTGGGATTGGCGACGAAGACCACGCGCGTGTGCTTTGTCACCAGTCGCAACAGCGCATCGACATCGGTGCCGTAGTCGGCGTCAGGCGCTACAACCGGCGTGGCCCCGCAGCGCCGTGCCGCAATGTCGTAAACCGAGAAGCCGTAGCGCACGTAGATCACCTCGTCGCCCGGACCGGCATATCCTTGCGCGGCAAGGTTCAACAATTCGTCTGACCCCGTACCCATGACGATCCGCGCAGGATCGATGCCGTGCGTTTCACCAAGCCGGTTGCGCAACGCCTTGCTGTCGGGATCGGGATAGAGCGACGGTGCAACCGCGCCATCGCGCGCCGCCAGCGCGGCCGGGCTCGTGCCCAGCGGGTTCTCGTTCGCCGAAAGCTTGATCAGCGGACGCCCGTCGGCGCCAGTGGACTTGCCGGGCACATAGGCATGGATCGCCTCGATCCAGGGCTTGGGCTGGGGAACGCGGGCGCGGGTCTGGATTTCGCTCATGACGTGGCGGCTTTAGCGAAGCGGACCGGCGATGGACACCCTATGATTGACACCGCGCAGACCCACGCCCAATTGAACCGGTCCATGGCCACCGCCCCGATCCTTGATGCGAGCCAGGTGCTCACGCTGCCACAACCTCTGGCGCTCGATGGTGGTCAGAGCCTGGACGGCGTGCGCATCGCGTACGAAAGCTACGGTACGCTCAATGCCGCGCGCGACAATGCGATCCTGATCTGCCACGCGCTGACCGGCGACCATCATGTCGCCAGCCCGCATCCCAAGACCGGCAAACCCGGCTGGTGGGTGCGGATGGTCGGCCCCGGCAAGCCGATCGACACCGATCGCTTCTTCGTCGTGTGCGCCAACGTGCTTGGCAGCTGCATGGGCACGACCGGCCCGGCCTCGATCGCCAGCGATGGCAAGCCGTGGGGCATGCGCTTTCCCGTCATCACCATCCGCGACATGGTCAGGGCGCACGTCGCGCTGCTCGATGCCCTGAAGATTGACCAGCTGCATGCCGTGGTCGGAGGCTCGATGGGCGGGATGCAGGCATTGAGCCTCGCGGCCAACTTCGCCGAGCGGGCCAAGGCGGTGCTCGTCATCGCCTCGACCGCGCGCCATTCGGCGCAGAACATCGCCTTCCACGAAGTCGGGCGCCAGGCGATCATGGCCGATCCGGCCTGGCGTGAGGGCGATTACTACTCGTACGGGAAAGGCCCCGAAAAAGGCCTGTCCGTCGCCCGCATGGCGGCGCACATCACCTATCTGTCCGAGGCGGGGCTGACCGACAAGTTCGGTCGCCGTCTGCAGGATCGTGCGGAAAAGACCTTCGGGTTCGATGCCGATTTTCAGGTCGAAAGCTATTTGCGCTATCAGGGGCTGTCGTTCTCCGACCGGTTCGATGCCAACGCCTATCTCTACATAACCCGAGCGATGGATTATTTCGATCTGGCCGAGGAGCACGGCGGCCTGCTCGCCAATGCGTTCGCGGGTAGCAAGGCGCGGTTCTGCCTCGTCAGCTTCGATACCGATTGGCTCTATCCCACCGCCGAGTCGCGCACGGTGGTCCATGCTCTGAACGCTGCGGGCTTGCCGGTCAGCTTCGTGGAACTGTCCGCGGCTTATGGTCACGACTCCTTCCTGCTCGATGTTCCTGCGCTCGACCGGGTGGTCACAGGCTTTTTGAGAGAGCAGCGATGATTACGCTCGATGACGATCCGGCTGCTATCGATATGGACCGGGTGCACGGCTGGCTGACGTCGAGCTACTGGACGCCCGGCATCGTGCGTGACCGCGTCGCCAAACAGAATGCAGGCTCGCACTGTCTGGGCGCCTATCATCCCCAACTTGGCCAGGTGGGCTTCGCACGCACCATTTCCGACAAGGCCAGCTTCGCCTGGATCGCGGACGTATGGGTGGACACCAGTGTGCGCGGGCAGGGTCTGGGACGCAGGCTGGTCAGCTGGTTCCTCGACCATCCGGACTATGCCACGGTGCGGCGTTTCGCGCTGGTGACGGTCGACGCGCATGGCGTGTACGAAGGTATCGGCTTTCACAGCCCGATCCGTCCCGAGCGCTACATGGAGCGGCTTTCGGGCGAGTTCGCCGCGCAGTTGTCCAATCCGGTCGTCTCATGACGCTACGTCCCGATCTTGCGGTCATCGCCCGGAATGTCGTGCGCGGCTCGCGAGTGCTCGATGTCGGTTGTGGCGACGGTGCCTTGTTGGCCGCCTTGCGCGACGGCAGCGATTGCGATGCCCGCGGCATGGAGATCGATGGCGCCAATGTCGCCGAATGCGTCGCGCGCGGGCTATCGGTGATCCAGGGTGACGCGGACAAGGACCTGGCCTTCTATCCCGATGGCTCGGTCGACTATGCGATCCTTAGCCAGACGCTGCAGACCACCATGCGTCCCGACAAGGTGCTGGAAGAACTGCTGCGGATCGGTCGCCGCGCCTTCGTGAGCTTTCCCAACTTCGCGCACTGGAAAGTGCGCACGACCTTGCTGTGGACGGGCAAGATGCCCGTCACCCGGTTGCTGCCGGTCGCCTGGTATGAGACGCCCAACATCCATCACGCCACCGTCAGCGATTTTCGCGATCTGGTGAAGGCGCGCGGCATCAAGGTGGAGCAGGCGTGGTTCCTGCGCGGCGATCGGCGCTGCAGCCCTGCAGCGGCGAGCTTTCGCGCCGAACATGCGGTGTTCCTGCTGTCGCGCTGAGCGCGCGATCAGCGTGAGGCAGGCCCGGTGACCGCAAGCACGCTGTCGTTGCGCGCCAGTGCCCACAGGCTCAGGCCGGCGGCCTCGGCGCGCTCCACCGCCATGCTCGTGGGAAGCGACACCGTGACGAGCGTTGTGGCACCCGCGTGGACCGCTTTTTCGACGATCTCGTAGCTGCAACGCGCCGTCGACAGCACGAAACCGTCGGCAAGCGCCGCGCCGGCGCGGAACCGCGCGCCGACGAGCTTGTCGAGCGCATTGTGCCTGCCGACATCCTCGCGCAGGCTCGCCAGCAGGCCATCGCTCGTCACATGCGCGGCGGCGTGCGCGGCCCCTGTCGCCAGACCCAAGGCCTGGCGTTCTCTCAGCGTACCCAGCGCCTTGAAGATGGCTTCGCTCTCTATCTGATCGTGCGCCGCGACCGGGGGAAGGGGGCGTGCGATCGCTTCCAGGTTCTCGATGCCGCACAGGCCGCAACTCGATTCGGCGACCCGCGTCCGCACCCGCTCGCCCAGTGCCTCGGCGCCAAGCCCCTCGATACCCGTCCGCACGACCCAGCCATTGTCGACCTGGGCCACGGCGACGTCGATCACCCGGGTGGAATTGCCAAGAAGTCCCTCGCCGATCGCGAAGCCCGTCGCAAAATCCTCTAGATCAGCCGGCGTCGCCATCATCACGGCATAGGCCACACCGTTGAACTCCAGCGCGACGGGCACCTCGGGCACCCAGTCGCGCACGATGACGCGGCGGCCGCCGCCGACGCTGACCTCGACCGCGTCAGCCATCTCAGCCCATTGCCAGCCCATGATAGGCCGCGATCTTGTTGCCGTCGGGATCGCGCAAGTACGCGCCGAACGCGCCGCGTGCGCGGGGCTTGGGTTCCGGCTGGCCTTCGTCGGTGCCGCCCTGGGCAAGGCCGGCCGCGTGCCAGGCCGTGACAGCCTCGTCGCTCGCCGCCTCGAAGATCACCGTTCCGCCGTTGGCGGGGGTTGCCGGCTGCCCGTCCCGCGTCGAACCGCAGACGAACGACGTGCCGCCGGGCAGCTTGTAAAGGATCATGGGATATTCCGCCGGCGTGTCGCACGGGCCGACGCCGAGCGCGCCGAAGGTGGCATCGTAGAAGGCGCGGGTCTTGGCCAGATCGTTGCAGCCAAAGCGCAGGCTTTTCAGCATCGTGTTCTCTCCCGGATTGTTGCGCTGGTCTTGTCCGCTTGGTGCGCCACCGTCAATGGACGGTATCTCGCGCCGAGCCGACTGCGGTACCAATCGTCGCGGGGACTTATCCACCAGTCGGGTCGAGCCAGGGTGCCGGCTCGCTGGACGATGCCGGGCCGGTTTGGCATCGGGGTGGGATGTGGCACCTGTATCAATTTCCGCTCTGCCCTTTCAGCCGCAAGGTGAGGCTGCTCATGAGCGAGAAGGGCATCGCCTACGAGCTTCAGAGCGAACGCCCGTGGGAAGGGCGCGATGGCTTCTTCACGATGAATCCGGCCGGACGCGTGCCCGTGCTGCAGGATGACGAACGTGGCATAACGTTGTCCGATAGCCGCGCGATCTGCGAATATCTCGAAGAGACGGTCGAAAACAACCAATTGATCAGCGGCACCGCGCAGCAACGCGCCGAAGTGCGCCGGCTGGTCGCCATGTTCGACGAGAATTTTTTCGGCGACGTGTCGGGGCCATTGCTCCACGAACGCATGAAGAAGCGCCTCTTTCTGCGCCAGTCACCCGATGCCAAGGCGCTGCGTGAAGCCATGAAGCTGTCGCACGACTGGCTGGACTACATCGATTATCTGATCGACAATCGCCCCTGGCTCGCCGGTGCGACGATGACATTGGCCGATCTGGCGGCGGCGGCGCAGATCTCGGTCGCCGATTACCTTGGCGGGATCGACTGGTCGAGCCATGAACCGGCGCGCGGCTGGTATCTTGTCATCAAGAGCCGGCCAAGCTTTCGGCCACTGCTGTCGGAGCGGATGGAAGTGATCCAGCCGCCCGCCCATTATGCGGAAGTCGACAGCTGATCGCTAGGCCCGCCGCCCGCAGTTCGCCCAGGGCGGCGCTCCGCCGATACGTCTTTTAGAACTTGGGGCCCGGCGCCGGCATTGGGCCGCTTGACTCGGTTTCGTTGAAACGCCCGTTCTTGCGGAAGCGGACCATCCAGCGTTCGAGGTATAGCGCGAGAGGTCGTGGTGAGACGCCAAGATCGGCGATGCCGAGCTGACCCGGGTCGGCGACATTGCCGCCCTTCAGCAGCGCCCATTGATCGCGCGAGATCGGCGCCAGCGGCAACGATGCGATCGCGCCGCACACTGCATCGGGCAGTTCGATGAAGGTACGCTTGCGACATTGCGCATCGGCGATGCGACGATTGATGTCGAGCATGGTCAGGATCTCGGGCCCGGCGATCTCGTACGTACGGCCACTTGCGTCGGTCGAGAACAGCGCGTTGGCAACGGCCCCGGCCGCATCGTCGACGTACAGCGGCTGCAATTTCGCCTGGGCACCGAACACGGGAAGTGCCGGGAACTGGCTGATGAGCTTGGCGAACATCATCAGGAAATTGTCGTCATCACCAAACAGGATCGAAGGGCGCACGATCGTCGCCGTTGGAAACGCGGCAAGAACCGCCGCTTCGCCTTCGCCTTTGGTGCGGGCATAGGGCACGTCGGACCCGGCGTCCGCGCCGATGGCGGAGATATGGACGAAGCTCTCGACGCCAACCTCTTTGGCGACAGCGGCGATGCGGCCTGCCCCACGGCCCTGCAGCGCATCGAGGTTGCCGGTGAAGGCGCCGACGAGGTTCACCACCGCGTCCGATCCGGCAAGCGCTGCAGCCAGGGCAGCCGGGCGCGTCACGTCGACGGCGACGAACTGCATCTGCCCCAGATTACCCAAAGGACGCACGCGCCAGGCCTTGCCCGGGGTGCGACTGGCGAGCCGCAGCCGTGCTCCGCGCGAAAGCAGCTCCTGCGCCAGGTGGCGGCCAAAGAAGCCCGTGCCGCCCAGAACCGTGACGACCTTGCCGTTGAGGGAGTCCTTCGCGTTCACGCTCATGCCTGAATAAGTCCTTCTGAAACCGTTTGGTTGCGCCACTTCGTGCGCACTTCGCGGCAGCCCTGGCCCTTGGCACATGCCCGATCCCCGGGCAACCATCCGGCTTACCTTCAACGCTTCGGCAGAGGCAAAACCGCGCAATGTCCAAAGACGCGTCTCGAACTGCCGATCGGCGTTGACAAGCCACCGATC
Organism: Novosphingobium sp. TK46; assembly: GCF_055361525.1. NCBI lineage: Bacteria > Pseudomonadati > Pseudomonadota > Alphaproteobacteria > Sphingomonadales > Sphingomonadaceae > Novosphingobium > Novosphingobium sp. TK46. Next base: position 923,947 of record NZ_CM143963.1, on the reverse strand, counting down.
ACACCATATTGGCGCCCTCCTACCCGGCAGCGTTCAGGCGTTGCTACCGTGCCCAGATGGCGGAATTGGTAGACGCACCAGCTTCAGGTGCTGGCGCTCGCAAGGGCGTGGAGGTTCGAGTCCTCTTCTGGGCACCATTTACCTGCTCGCAGGTACTCTTGAGCAAAAGGTACTCTTGAGCAAACAAGGAGCCCGGATTTTTCCGGGCTTTTTGCTGTTCGGTGTTCGCGGGTGTTCGCCTTAAAGACCACGGCTGCGATCAATCTGAGGGCCTTTTGGCAGCTTCGAGTTGCGGCCTTGATCAGGGCTTGCGGTCCCTGAGTTCGCGAGGTCCATCGCTTCACTCATCATCTCGCTTCGCTCGTCCCAGTCGGTGCTGCGGTTGCAGATGCACGTGCAGTTTTGCTGGCAGTATCAAGGCATTCTTTGCTCAAGTAGGACCCTTGTCCGATGTCCATAAACGGCGAGAAGGGTCCAGCTTTTATCGAAGAGGACGGTGAATTGGGAAGAGCCCGGGAGCGGGATAGGACGTCGGGACGCGCTACCGTGATGCGCCTCCTGGTAGCTCAAGTGGGGCGCCGGTTATATGGCATCTGCCTTGCCGTCAGGCGCGTAAGCTCGGTGTCGCTGCTTTGCGTCGCCGATCCGCTACACTCGGTCTTTCACCGCCACCATGCCGATCCGCGCGTCACGACTCTGCCCGAGGGGTGCTGCTCGCACGTCGAAGGGATAGGCTGCCCCCGTGTCGAGGCGAGCTTTCTGCCTGGCGTCATCGATCGGATGGTCGCGGTCGACGACGCGGCCAGTATCGGCGCGATGCGAGCATTGTCGGCCAGGTTGGAGCGGGGTGTCGGTGGTTCGACCGGCACAAACTTTTGGGCATGCGCGACGCTGATCCAGGAAATGGCGATCGCCGGAGGGGCAGTCAGCGTCGTGACGCTGCTGCGGCGTGTGCGGTCGACGAAACCCCACAGGCGGCGACAACCAACATCAGTTTGCGCATGAACTTTGCCGTAAGTCGGCCTGCCGGTCGAACCTGGATTGAACATCCATGATCATTGTTTGTTCCACACCGCCGCCGGCAGTCTCGGCTTCGGTGCGCCTGAAGCGAAACCAATTGCCACCCGATCAACGATCGGCATCTACCTGCGGACATTCCGCGTTTCGGGTCGCCCAGGTGACGAACGTCATGCGACGCCCGTGCCTGACCTCGCAACTGCGATAATCGAAGCCATCCATCATGGCGTTTACGATGAGACTGCCGGCAAGACTGAGAACTGCACCAACTAACAGTGACAGGAGGATGGCGACGGCCGCGCGTTCCTGAACGAGGCGAAATCTGGTCGTGGATGCAGCAGGCAGGAGAAAGGACGCACCGATCGCAAAGAGCCCGAACCCCATCAAGGGCAAGCCCGGCATGGCGCTCTGCGTCTCGATAATCGGCGCGCCGCTATACAGGGCATGCACGAAAACGATGATGTCGTGAATCCCCCAGTACGCGCAACCGCCACCGCCAATCCCGAACGCCGCCGCCGCCGCTATTCGCTTCCACGGCGACAGAAGCGGATCGAGAACTGGCGCCGGCTTCGTCGTGAATCGGCGCTGCGTCTTCGGCTTCATCTCAGTCTGACGCCTTGGAGCAGGTAGCCTGCGCTGCCAGCACGTATTCACACAAAGCAAGCAGATGGCAGCGGCTGCGGCGGCTACGAAAGAAGACCGCCGGACATGGATCGTCGCAGTTGGCGAAGCGCCTCCCAGTCATCCGAGTGAACTCGCTCGCCCCGCCCACGTGGCGCGGGCGGCTTGTACGGACCATGGATGTCGTCACCGTTTAGGGTTTTTCCAGTACGACCGGGGCAATATGGCGATTGGCAACTTCGCGTAGAACGAAACTGCTGCGAATTTTTGCGACGTGCGGGAGAACCGACAGTTCTTTACGATAGATAATGTCGTAGTCTTCAAGAGACCTGACGTTGAGGATCATCAGAAAGTCGGTATCCCCACTCACGAAGGCGCAAAAACGCATGGATGGACTTTGCAGAACCGCTCTTTCGAAGTCCTGCAGGACCGCCTCGGCTTGCGACACGAGCTCGATCGAGACGATGACCAGGGTTCCGTATCCCAGCGCGCGCACGTTGAGGTGCGCCGAATACTGGCTGATATAGCCGCTATCCTCCAGGATCTTGCGGCGCCTGGCCACCGCCGTGCTCGACAGATGAACCTTGTCGCCCAGCAAGACGTCCGACGCGCGTCCCTCGCTCACCAAAGCCTGCATCAGCCGCAGGTCAGTATCATCGAGATCATGCTGCGGCGTTCTGTGACGCGCGCTTTCAAGCCAGCCGCTCTTGCCGGACGATTGTTCCATCTTGGCGCTCGCTCCGTTTTTCAATCTTCGATCATTCTGGCCGATTGTTGACGATTTCGAAAGCGGAACGCGCGCGGAGCGCATCAATTCAGCGGCGTGTCGAACCAGCCCGTCTCGCCGCCGATGGGCATGCCCGCCGGGATTTCGGGCTTGGGCCGCCGCTGCTTGTCGATCTCTGCCCCCAGGCGGTCGGGATCAGAGAGCGTCGCGGCGGTGGCGATCTGCCACAAGGCATCTTCGCTGCCGCCCCTGGCCTTGGCAAAGCCGCGCGCGGTTTCCTGCAGATAACCGCCCAGGATCGCCGCGACATCCGCCGGCGTGGTCGGGTCGCGCTGCGCCGAGGCAATGGCAAGCAGCGTGGTTTGCGCGATCCGCCGCCCCACCGCGCCCTGCCTCGCGGCGATTACCGGGCCTAGCCGTTCCAGCAACGTCGTGACGCCGGGTTGGGCGGGATCGTAGGCATGCTGGATCTGCAATCGCGTCAGGCGCGTGGGTGCCAGCAGACTGTTCAGCGTCACTTGCGCCCCGACTTGCGCGGCTACCAGCGGATCGAATACCGCCGCGCCGGCACCGAGCAGAACCTCGGGCTCCGCCTCGGGATCGGTACGCGCGCTGGTGCCGCTCGACAGTATCAGCGTCAGAGTGGCCGGCACGGTCAGCTGCGTTTCGGACAGGGTCGCCACCATCGCATAGAGCGCGGCGGTCTGCTCGGCGGCAGGAACCGGGGACGGCGCCGGGCGACCATCGCCGGCGATTGCGTAGTCATAGCGGACGCCGCCCACCAGCTTGCCGGTCGCGTCCACCGAATAGCGGTGGAACAGCCAGATCGGCACGAACTTGCGCCGCAGGTTCGCCAGCGGCTCGCCCGCCAGCAGAACCTTCGGACCGAACCCATCCAGCGCGATCCGCCGCACTTGCATGGTATGGGCAAGATCCTCGGGCGTGTCCTGCCCTTCGGTCCACATATTGACCCCGGGCACGGCCAGGTCGGCCGCGCGTCCATCGATATCGGTGCCATAGATCAGGCCCGCCTTCTGGACCGCGTCGACCTTGGCGGCGGCCGCGGCATCCGGATCGACGCCCGGCGCGGGCTGGCCATAGAGCCAGTCGACGGTGAACTTGTCCCATTTGCCGATGCCGCCGGCATAGGCGTCACCCAGGTCCAGCCGGCCGTCGACGATCCCGACCTTTGGACCGGGATAGTCCATCACCGATGCGCGATCCTGCAGGCTCGCCTTGAAATTGTGCACGAACCCGATCGCATGGCCGACCTCGTGCGCGCCCAGTTGACTGATGCGGGTGAGCGCGACGCGGACCGGATCGTTCGGACCGCCCGAATTGTTCTGCGCGGTGCCGACCAACCCTTCGAAGATCGTGATGTCCTGCCGCACCCGCAGCGCGCCCAGCACGACGTTGCCCTTGATGATCTCGCCCGTGCGCGGATCGATCACGCCGCCGCCATAGGACCAGCTGCGGTTCTGGCGATCGGTCCAGTTCACCACGTTATAGCGCACGTCCTGCGGATCGACACCGGGCGGCAGGATTTCGGCGCGAAACGCATCGATGAAGCCGGCGGCGTCGAAGGCATCGGCCCACCACTGCACACCTGTGGCCAGCGCGGATCGGATCGGTTCGGGCGCGGCGCTGTCGATGTAGAAGACGATCGGTTTCTTGACCGTCGAACGCGCGGCGCTGGGGTCGGTCTTCTCGAGCCGGAAGTGATTGGCATATTCGACCAGCATCGGCGTGCCGAGCGGGGTGCCGAAATCGTAGGACTGGGTCGCATGGCTGCCCGAACGGATGTCGAACCGGCGCGGCACGAAGCCCGGTTCGGGCAGTGCGACCAACGAGGAGTGGACGGTGAAACTGACGTTGCGCCCTTCCGGTGCGATGATGTCGAGTTCCTTGCCGGCCTTGTTGGCGGTGAAGGTCTGTACCGCCTCCATCTCGACGTTGCGGGGGAACACCTTGACCGAGCCCACATCGACCGCGCTGAGCTTCTCCGCCAGTCTGTAACCCTTGTCCCCTTCTCCGAACGCGGCGCCCAGGTTCATCGCATCGCTCAGCAACAGCGGCGTGAAGTCGACCTTTATCGGCCCGTTCGGCGAAGCCGGACCGACGATGTCGAGCATGGCGACGGTACTGAAGGGAAAGCTTGCCGTCGCCCCCTTGCGCACGCCGGCATCGCCGGTGGCGCGATAGCGCGGGTTCTCGAAGACGGCCGCGACTTTTCCGCCCATCCGGCGGAAAGCCAGCACCTTGGTATCGCCCTGCATGCCGCGATCGATGCGGATGGCGGCAGAGCCGAGCCCCGTCTTCATCGCCTGAGTAAAGAGATAGCGACCTGACACGCCATCTGTGTCGGCGGGCGGCAGGACAAGGAAAACCTTACCTGTGTCCGCATCGGTTTCCGCCGACAGCAACGCACCATCCGCCGATGCTGCCACCCGCGAGGGCGCGGCAGATGCCTGGGAGCCTGAAGCGATCGCATACGCGGATGCGGCGGTAAGCAAGAATCCGATACGACCGAATGGCGACATGATGGATGAACCCCTTTTTGCCCGATGATCGCGATCCGCCGATCGGCTGGTTCGCATTGTCACTAGGGTACAGACAAGTGTCCGCAGCATCCCCTCTCATATCCGAAATAATTGCCACCGCCCTTATGGATTTCAGCACTATCCCGACGCTTTATGTAGATTTCGCGCGCGGGTCTTGGATCAGACCATTGAACGTTCAAGATCCTAAGCCGTCTACTTAGGAGAATGCGAATCACGGTGAGGCCATTTGGACGGATCAAGCCCCGGTAATACTGCGAGATTGAGATTCCTGCGTGTGGCGGATCAACGACAGGATAATGCATCATAGCGAAGGCAATTTAGCGCCATATTACGTGAGATCGCCCAGTCACTTGCGGTTAAGATCGTAAGCGTTCGGTAGCTGCACCGCGGGGCACAATCAGCGGGCTTATCGGACGGGTGGTTCCTTCGCATGTCGCAGGGACAATGGCGGTCAGTTCTCCACTCGATCAACGCGAAGGCCGATAACACGGCCTCCGGCGGCGTGAGCGGCTGACCACTCACCATCCAATCAGGGACAGGACGCCTGCGGCACTGGGGTTCAGCCGGAGGAATTGAAGCGATGCACGACGCCGTTCAAGAAAGTCCCGCCGCGGGTGCCCGCCTTGCAAAGGTGTCTGCCCGTCATCGCCTCATCCTGCTTGCCTCGGCTGCATGCCTGCTCGCCGGCCATTCGGCATTCGCGCAGGACACCGCGGCTCCGGCGAGTGACGACAAGAGCATGGCGGACGAGCCGATGGCTGATCTGGTCGTTACCGGATCGCGCATCGTGCGCGACGGCTACAGCGCCCCCACGCCGGTAGCCGTCCTGGGCGAAGCCGACATCGCCGCACAGGCGCCGGCCAACATCTCGGACTTCGTCAACCAGCTCCCCGCGATCGCCGGCAGCGGGACCTCGGCCTCGAATTCGGGCGGCCTGTCGAACGCAGGTGCGGGCATCAACTCGATCGGCCTGCGTGGACTGGGCGTCGGCCGCACGCTGGTGCTGATCGACGGGCAACGCTCCGTGCCCTCGACCGTTGGCGGCACGGTCGACATCAACACCATCCCGCAGGATCTCGTGAAGCGTGTCGAAGTGGTCACCGGCGGCGCTTCCGCGGCCTACGGCTCGGACGCGGTGGGCGGAGTCGTGAACTTCATCCTCGACACCGGCTACAAGGGCGTGAAGCTTTCGACCGACGCCGGCCTCACCACCTACGGCGACGGCTTCAACTACCGCATCGCCGGCACCGCCGGACTATCGCTGCTGGACGACCGGCTGCACTCGCTCACCAGCGTGTCGTGGTTCCACCAGAACCGCGAGGAAGGCATCGATCGCGACTGGAACGACAGCGGCTATTTCCAGATCAACAACCCGGCCTACAACGGCACCAACGGCGCGCCGCAGCGCCTGGTCGGCAGCGGCATCGGACCCTCGGGCTACACCGCGGGCGGCCTGATCACTGCGGGGCCGTTGCGTGGCACGTACTTCCAGAATGCCGGCCAGACCTCGCAACTGAACTTTGGTACCATCTCCAATCCCTGGATGATCGGCGGCGACTATCAGACTACGCTCGCCGGGCATGTCAGCACCAACACCCTGATCCCGCTGGACGAGCGCTTGAGCATTTTCCAGCGTCTGGGCTTCGACCTGACGCCGGACATCGAGATCTTCGGCCAGTTCTCGTTCAACCGCTCGGAAAGCGCGAGCTCATATCAACAGACGCCTAGCACCGGTGTCGTGATCCGGTCCGATAACGCCTACCTGCAGAGCCAGTATCCGCAGGTCGCCGCGCAGCTCGCGGCGCGCGGGCTGCCTTCGATCACCATCGGAACCTCGAACGCTGGCTTCCCGATCCCGGGCAGCGACATCAAGCGCAAGGTCTATCGCCTGGTCGGTGGCGCCAAGGGCAACCTCAATCTGTTCGACAAGTCGTTCGCCTGGGACGCCTACTACCAGAAGGGCGTGACCAAGGCCCGCGAGGAGCTGACCAACACCTGGAACAACGCGCGCATGGCGCTTGCCCAGGATGCCGTGGCCGGTCCCGGCGGCAGCGTCGTATGCCGCTCGACCCTCACCAGCCCGGGGAACGGTTGCATGCCCATCGACCGTCTGGGTCTGGAGGGCCCGTCGCAGGAGGCACTGAACTACATCTATTACGACGGCTTCCAGCCGTTGCGGCATCAGACCATCAAGCAGGATGTCGCCGCCGCCACGATCTCGGGCAAGGCTTTCGCCCTGCCCGCCGGTGAAGTCGCCTTCGCCACGGGCGTCGAGTGGCGGCGTGAGCAGATCAGCGGCGATGTCGATCCGATCCACAACTCAGGCTGGCTTTACGGCAACTTTCGCGTGAATCAGGGCAAGTACGACGTGTACGAGGGCTTCTTGGAAGTCGACGTGCCGATCATCGACGGCATGAACGTCAACGGCGCGGCGCGCGGCACGCACTATTCAACCTCGGGCTGGGTCGGCACCTGGAAGGTGGGTGCCAGCTGGCAAGTCATCGATGACGTGCGGCTGCGCGGCAACATCAGCCACGACATCCGCGCGCCCAACCTAGAAGAGCTGTTCGCCGCCGGCACCGCGCGCACCAATTCGGTCATCATCCCTACCGGCGCGAATGCGCCGGCTACCGGATCGCTGCAGTTCGTGCAGAACGCGTTCGGCAATCCCGATCTGAAGCCCGAAGCGGCGGACAGCTGGACAGTAGGCGGTGTCGTAACGCCCACCTTCCTGCCCGGCTTCAGCCTCTCGGTCGATTACTACAAGATCCGCATCAAGGACGCGATCGGATCGATAACCGCGCAGCAGACGGTGGACTTGTGCTATGATCAGGGCGTCGCCTCGTATTGCCCCAACATCAAGTTCGTAAGCGGCGCCCTCAGCACCATCGACCTGACGCCGATCAACTTCGCTACGCAGAAAACCAGCGGTATCGATATCGAGGCAAGCTACAGCATGCCTGTGGGTCCGGGTAACCTGCGCCTGCACGGACAAGCGACGCACTACATCAAGAACGTGCTGGACGACGGTATCAGCTTCCCGGTCGATTACGCAGGCGTGCTGACGAACACCACATATGCGTCGCCCGATTGGGTCTATCGCATCAGCGCGTTCTACGAAGTCGATCCGATGACCTTCAACCTGGTCGCCCGTGGCTTCACGGATGGCGTGTATGGCAACGACTGGATCTCGTGCGACGCTAACTGCCCAGCGAGCACGCCGCAATTTCGCACGATCAATGACAACCACATCAACGGTGCGACCTACTTCGACGCATCTGTCGATTTCAAGTTCCCGGCGATGAGCGGAACCGGGCACTTCACCTTCGTCGTCAACAACGTGTTGAACAAGGATCCAGTGCTCGTCGGCAACGGGCCGGATGGCAACAACGTGCCCGCTTATCCGCAGACCAACCGCAGCCGGTACGACGTGCTGGGCCGCTCCTTCCGCGTCGTCGCCAAAGTCGAGTTCTGAAGTTGAGAGGAATTTACAAAGCCATGAGGAAATCCATCCGCACTGCGTTTGCCCTGTCGCTTGCGTCAGCCGCTTCGTTGTCCCCGATTGCCATCGCGCCCGCTCATGCCGAAGCCCCGCAGGCATTCAAGGATGAGGTCGCCAGGGAGGTCGAGAAGCAGCGCAAACAGATCCAGGTCATGGTCGACCAGATCTTCAGCTATGGCGAACCCGGCTTCCAGGAAGTGCGCACGTCCGAGTACCTGCAGGGCATCCTGAAGAAGAACGGCTTCACCGTCGTCAGCGGCGTGGCCGGCATCCCCACCGCGTTCACCGCCACCTGGGGCAAAGGCGGCCCCAAGATCGCGTTGGGCAGCGATATCGACGACGTGCTGGGCGTGTCGCAGATGCCGGGCGTGCCCTACCTCAAGCCGATGGTCGATGGCGCACCGGGGCATGGCGAAGGCCACAACTCGGGCATGCCGCTGATGGTGGCGGCCGCGATCGCGGCCAAGACGGTGATGACCCGCCACGGCATCCAAGGGCAGCTGATGCTGTGGCCGGGCGTGGCCGAGGAACTGCTTGCGACCAAGGCCTATTACGTGCGCGCCGGCCTGTTCAAGGACGTCGACGCCACGATCTTCGCCCACGTCAGTTCGGATTTCACCACCGGCTATGGCGAGATGGGCAACAACGGCATGGTCTCGGTCGAGTACACGTTCAAGGGCAAGACCGCGCACTCGGCCGGCCAGCCCTGGGAAGGCCGCAGCGCGCTCGACGCGGTCGAGATCATGGATGTCGCCTGGAACTTCCGGCGCGAGCACCTGCCCCTCACCCAGCGCTCGCACATGATCATCACCAACGGTGGCGGCCAGCCCAACGTCGTGCCCGACAAGGCGAGCATCTGGTACTACTTCCGCGAGCGCACGTTCGATACGATCCGCTCGCTCTATGCGACCGGCAATGACATCGCCAAGGCCGCAGCGTTGGCGACCGGCACCACCGTCACCCAGAAGACGCTGGGCTATGCCGCGCCCAATTTCGGCAACAAGCCACTGGCCGAAGCTGCTTATGCCAACATCAAGGCCGTTGGCATGCCCGCCTGGAGTGCGGACGACCAGGCTTTCGCCAAAGCCGCGCAAACCTATAACGAACGCAAGATCGAGCCGCTGCGCGACAAGGTGGAGGAGCTTTCCACGCCGGAATCGCGCAAACCGTCGACCGGTGGCGGCTCGGACGACATCGGCGACATCATGTGGGCGGTCCCCACCATCACCGTGCGCTATCCCTCCAACATCCCCAACATGATCGGCCACAACTCCACCTCGGCGATCGCGATGGCGACGCCAATCGCGCACAAGGGGGTGGAAGCGGGCGCCAAGGCAGTGGCGATGACGGTGCTCGACCTCATGACGACGCCGCAGCTTGTCACCGACGCCAAGGCCTACTTCAACGACGTCCAGCTCAAGACCGCCAAGTACGACCCGGTGCTCACGCCCGAGGATCAGCCCGCGATCTGGCTGAACGAGCGCAATATGACCCTCTATCGACCGTTGATGGAGAAGTACTACTACAACCCCGTCAAGTACGGCACATACCTGCAACAGCTGGGCATCAAATATCCGATGCTCGACGGACCGTCCAAGTGAGCGCGACGGTGCGGCTCAGACACGCCCTGCTCGCCGCGCTGGCGGCGGCGCTGACGCCGATCCCCGCCCAGGCCGCAGCCGACCCCGCGCTCAAACAGGAAGCCGCGGCGGCAGTCGAGGCGCAGCGCAAGCAGATCCAGGTCATGATCGACCAGATCTTCAGCTACGCCGAGCCTGGCTTCCAGGAGCAGAAGACCAGCGACTACCTGGTCGGCATCCTCGAGAAGAACGGCTTCACCGTGACGCGAGGAGTCGCCGGCGTCCCCACCGCCTTCACCGCGACCTGGGGCAAGGGCGGTCCCAAGATCGCGCTGGGCAGTGACATCGACGGCTTGCTCGGCGTGTCGCAGACGCCCGGCACACCGCAGCTGAAGCCGCTGACCGAAGGAACGCCCGGGCATGGCGAAGGTCACAATTCCGGCATGCCGCTGATGGTGGCCGCAGCGATCGCGGCCAAGCAAGTGATGCAGCGCCACGGCCTCGAAGGGCGGCTGATGCTGTGGCCAGGTGTCGCCGAGGAGCTGCTGGCGACCAAGGCCTATTACGTGCGCGCCGGCTTGTTCAAGGATGTCGATGCTTCGATCTTCGCGCATGTCGGCACCGGGTTCGGCACTGGCTGGGGCGATCTGGGCCTGAACGGCATGATCTCGGTCGAATACACCTTCAACGGCAAGACCGCGCACTCGGCCGCGATGCCTTGGGAAGGACGCAGCGCGCTCGATGCGGTGGAACTGATGGACGTGATGTGGAACTTCCGGCGCGAGCATCTGCCGCTCAGCCAGCGTTCTCACAACGTCATCACCGATGGTGGCGGTCAGCCCAACGTGGTCCCGGCCAAGGCGACCGATTGGTATTACTTTCGCGACCGCGACTTCAAGTCGCTGCGCAACCTCTACGAAGTCGGCAACCAGATCGCCGATGCCGCCGCGCTCGCCACCGGCACCACCGTCAGCCGCAAGGTGCTAGGCTATGCCGCGCCCAATTATGCCAACAAGCCGCTGGCCGAGGCGCTCTACGCGAACATCGAAGCGGTGGGACCGCCGCAATGGTCCGCCGCAGACCAGGCATTCGCCCATGCGGTGCAGGAGACGAACCACCTCAAGGTAGAGGCACTGCCGGACAAGGTAGCGCCGCTTTCCACGCCGGAATTGCGCGGCTCGGCAGCGTTCGGCGCCTCGGACGACATCGGCGACGTGATGTGGGCGGTTCCCACGGTGACGATCTCCTACCCGTCCAACATCCCCAACGTCATCTTTCACCATGCGACGGCTGCGATGGCGATGGCGACGCCGATCGCGCACAAGGGTGCCACCGTGGGTGCCAAGGCCGTCGCGATGACGATCCTCGACCTCGTCACCACACCCCGGCTGATAAGCGAAGCAAAGGGATGGTTCCGCGACGTTCAGCTGAAGGAACAGGCTTACGATCCACTGATCGCGGCCACCGACATGCCCGCCATCGATCGCGACGCGCGCGCCATGGCGCAACTGCGCCCTGCGATGCAGGCGCAGTATTACGACCCGGACAAGTACGACACATACCTGAAGCAACTCGGGATCGACTACGAGGCTTCGGGTCGCGAAACTTCCGGCGCGGGCCACTAACCCGGTGCCCACCGGCCGGGGCGCGCAGACACCCGAGAACTGCCCCGGCCGGTTTTTGTATTGGCACATTCCCCATGGAGGCAACCAGACATGGCTCGGATCATCATCATCGGTGCCGGCATCACGGGCGTCACCTCGGCCTATGCCCTGCAGCAGCGCGGGCACGAGGTCACCGTGATCGACCGCAACCGCTATGCCGCAATGGAAACGTCCTTCGCCAATGGTGGCCAGCTTTCGGCCAGCAATGCGGAAGTCTGGAATTCGATGGCGACGATCAACAAGGGACTTCGCTGGATCTTTCGCGCCGATGCGCCGCTGCTGTTCAATCCGAAACCCTCCTACCACAAGTATTCGTGGATGGCCGAGTTCATGGGCGCGATCACAGGTCATGCCGTCAACACTGTCGCCACCACCAGGCTCGCCATCGCGGCGCGACGCCATCTGTTCGCAATCGCCAAGCGCGAGGCGATCGATTTCGACCTGTCCCGTTGCGGCATCCTGCACTTCTATCGCCACCCGGCAACCCTGGATCAGGCAAGGCGCGGCAATGCGCTGTTGCGCGAAGGCGGACTGGAGCGTGACGAGGTTTCGCCCGCAGACATCAAACGCATCGAACCGTCGCTGCAGGGTGAATTCTGTGGCGGATTCTTCACGCCATCGGATTCCACCGGCGACATCCACAAGTTCACCAGCGGCCTTGCCGCCGCCTGCGCGCGCGACGGTGCGCGCTTCATGCTGGGCGGAGAGGTATCGCGCATCCAGCTAGGGACCCGCAACGTCTTGGTCGACCTGCGAATGGGCGCATCCGATACGCAAGTCGAAGGCGACGCCGTATTGATCTGTGCCGGTGTCGCAAGCCGCAAGCTGGCGGCGATGCTGGGCGACCGAATCAATATCTATCCGGTCAAGGGGTACTCCATCACCGTCCATCTGAACGACGAACTCAGTCGCACGGCCGCCCCGCAAGTCAGCCTGCTGGACGAGGATGCCAAGATCGTCACCAGCCGACTCGGTGCTGATCGCTTCCGTGTCGCGGGTACCGCGGAGTTCAACGGCTTCAATCGTGACATCCGTGAAGATCGGATCCGTCCGCTGCTTGACTGGAGCAAACAGCATTTCCCCGACATGTGCACGCGTCAAGTCGTCTCGTGGGCTGGCCTGCGTCCCATGACGCCAACCATGATGCCGTTCGTCGGTGCGGGCAGACACCCCCGGGCATTCTATAATACCGGACACGGTCACCTGGGGTGGACGCTTTCGGCGGCGACGGCCGAACTGGTCGGCGATCACATCGACAAAGCCCAGCTTGACGTCGCCAGATCTCCCGCCTGATCGTCCAACCTGATGGCGATATCAGGCGCATCGAACCATTGCCGATCCGTCGATGCTATCCATTCTCGTCTTTGACGTGGGACATCGATCCAATCTGTCCCAGGCATCACCGAGCCGCTATTCAGCTGCTCTCGGCGACGTGGTCATCCGCGTTGAGCGAGGCGCAAAAACATACGCCGCCTATATGCGAAACTTCGTAATCGCTCTCGAATTCACATAGTTTCCCGGCCTACTTGCTGACCCTCGACGACTTCGGACCTTGATCGAAGTCATGCCAGGGAGGCATCGATGCAGCTTTTCCATCCAGCAATCACAGTCACTGTGAACAATTCCTCACCACGACATGGGATTGCACCAGCAAATCCTTATCGTTGTGGACAACAGCAGGCTTATTCTGGGACTGGCACATCTTACCGGTCGCGCAGTCCTGGCGTCGCAAGGATCGGCAGACAGATCGCCGACTGCTGCGGCAGTGATTCGGGCTCTCTTCAGCTGCGGCAAGTCTGATGGAAGACCTGCTGTGGATCCTCGTCACCGTCGGGCTGGTGGCGGCGACGCTCGCCTATGCCCGGCTGTGCGACAACACTTGAGGTGATGGCATGACCCTGGACCTCTGGCTCGCCGCGATCACCGCATTCGGCCTTCTGGCCTACCTCGTGGCGGTGCTCATCCGCCCCGAACGCTTCTGAAGGGAGCGCACCCATGACACTTCAGGGCTGGTTCCTGATCCTTGGCTTCGTGGCCATCCTGCTGGTGCTGACCAAGCCGGTCGGCACTTGGCTTTTCGCGCTCTACGAGGGGCGGCGCACGCCGCTTCATGTCGTACTCGGCCCGGTCGAGCGCGGCTTCTACAAGCTGTCCGGCATCGATCCGGCGCAAGAGCAGGGCTGGCGGCGCTATGCCGTGCACATGCTGCTGTTCAACGCGGGCCTGATGCTGTTCACCTTCGCGGTGCTGCGCCTGCAGGGCGTGCTTCCGGGCAACCCGCAGGGGTTGGCCGGCTTGTCACCGCACTTGGCGTTCAACACCGCCGTCAGCTTCACCACCAACACCAACTGGCAGAGCTATGGCGGGGAATCGACGATGTCGAACCTCAGCCAGATGCTGGGCCTGACCATTCACAACTTCCTGTCGGCCGCGACCGGCATCGCACTCGCCTTCGCGCTGTTCCGTGGTTTTGCGCGGCGTGAGATGAAGACGATCGGCAACTTCTGGGCCGACATGACGCGGGTCACGCTTTACCTGCTGCTGCCGCTCTGCATCGCCTACACCGTGTTCCTGATCGCCTCGGGCGTGCCGCAGACGCTGGCCGGCGTGGTCGATGTCTCGACGCTTGAGGGCGTGAAGCAGTCGATCCTGCTGGGCCCGGTGGCGTCGCAGGAAGCGATCAAGATGCTCGGCACCAACGGGGGCGGCTTCTTCAACGCCAACTCCGCGCATCCTTTCGAGAACCCGACCGCGCTGACCAATCTGGTGCAGATGCTGTCGATCTTCGTGATCGGCTTCGGGCTGACCTGGACGTTCGGCAAGGCGGTGGGCAACACCCGCCAGGGCTGGGCAATTCTGTCGGCCATGCTGGTGCTGTTCCTCGCCGGCGTGACGGTCACGTACTGGCAGGAGGCTGCGGGCAACCCGATCGTCCACCACCTGGGCGTCGCGGGCGGCAACATGGAGGGCAAGGAAGTGCGCTTCGGCATCGCCGCCAGCGCGCTGTTCTCGGTCGTTACCACGGCGGCGTCGTGCGGCGCGGTCAATGCCATGCACGACAGCTTCACCGCGCTCGGCGGCATGATCCCGCTATTCAACATTCAGCTGGGCGAAGTCGTCATCGGCGGCGTCGGTGCAGGCATTTACGGGTTCCTGCTGTTCGCCATCCTCGCCGTGTTCGTCGCCGGGCTGATGGTCGGGCGCACGCCCGAGTACGTCGGCAAGAAGATCGAGAGCCGCGAGGTTAAGCTCGCGGTGCTGGCGATCGCGGTGCTGCCGCTGATGATCCTGGGCCTGACCGCCGTTTCCAGCGTGCTGGAACAGGGCCTGGCCGGACCGCTCAACAAGGGGCCGCATGGCTTCTCGGAGATCCTCTACGCCTTCACCAGCGCTGTGGGGAACAACGGCTCCGCGTTCGCCGGGCTGACCGCCAACACGCCGTACTACAACGGGCTGCTGGGTGTGGCGATGTGGTTCGGACGGTTCTTCATCATCGTGCCGATGCTGGCGATCGCCGGGGGCCTCGCCGCCAAGAAGTACGTGCCCGAGAGTGCCGGTTCCTTCCCCACTACCGGAGCGCTGTGGATCGGGCTGCTCGTGGGCATCGTGCTGATCGTCGGCGGCCTAACTTTCCTGCCAGGCCTCGCGCTTGGTCCTATCGCCGATCATCTCGCGATGATCCGCGGCCAACTGTTCTGACAGGGGCGCCATCATGGCCACCAAGCAAACCAAGAGCCTTTTCACCGCCGACCTCGTCCTGCCGGCGATCAAGGCATCGTTCCTCAAGCTCAATCCCGCCGAACTGATCCGCAATCCGGTCATGTTCGTCACCGGTGTCGTCGCGGCGTTGATGACGGTCCTGCTCGTCATCGGGCATGACGATCTGTCGACCAGCTTCAAGTTGCAGCTGGTGATCTGGCTGTGGCTCACGGTCCTGTTCGGCACCTTTGCCGAAGCGCTCGCCGAGGGCCGTGGCAAGGCCCAGGCGGCCAGCTTGCGCGCCACCAAGGCGGACCTCGTCGCCAAGCGGCTGAAGGGCGAGGGGCGCGAATACGACGACGTTCCCGCCAGCCAGCTCAAGCTGGGGGACGTGGTGCTGGTCGAGACCAACGACCTGATCCCGTCGGACGGCGAAGTGGTCTGGGGCGTCGCCTCGGTCAACGAAGCGGCGATCACCGGCGAGAGCGCGCCGGTGATCCGCGAGGCGGGCGGCGACCGTTCGGCGGTGACGGCGGGCACCCGCGTCATCTCCGACGAAATCCGTGTCAAGGTGACGGCGGAGCCCGGCAAGGGCTTCCTCGACCGCATGATCGCGCTGGTCGAAGGCGCCGAGCGGCAGAAAACCCCCAACGAGGTCGCGCTCACGTTGCTGCTGGTCGGCCTGACGATCATCTTCCTGATCGCGGTCGGCACCATCCCGGGCTTCGCCAGCTATGCCGGCGGTTCGATCCCGGTGGCGATGCTTGCGGCGCTGCTCATCACCCTGATCCCGACCACGATTGCCGCGCTGCTCTCGGCCATCGGCATCGCCGGAATGGATCGGCTGGTGCGCTTCAACGTGCTCGCCAAGTCGGGCCGCGCGGTGGAGGCCGCAGGCGACATCGACGTACTACTGCTCGACAAGACCGGCACCATCACTGTCGGTGATCGTGCCGCCAGCGAGTTCCGCGCGGTAAGCGGCGTCAACATCCAGGAGCTTGCCGAGGCGGCGCTGATCGCAAGCTTGGCGGATGAGACTCCGGAAGGTCGCTCGATCGTCGTTCTGGCCCGCGAGAAGTTCGGGGTGACAACTGCGGAATTGCCTGCGGGTGCCGAGGTCATCCCATTCACCGCGCAGACGCGCATCTCGGGCGTGGATACCGGCGGGCGTTTGATCCAGAAGGGCGCGGTAGACTCGATCCTCAAGGCTAATCCAAGCTTGGGTGAGACGGCCGCTGCGACCGAACTGCGCCGCATCACCGACGAGATTGCCCGCGCTGGCGGTACCCCGCTGGCAGTCGCGCAAGATGGCCGCTTACTGGGTGCGATCTTCCTCAAGGACGTGGTCAAGGCCGGTATCCGCGAGCGCTTCGGCGAACTGCGAGCGATGGGCATCCGCACGGTGATGATCACCGGCGACAACCCGCTCACCGCCGCCGCCATCGCCGCCGAGGCGGGTGTCGACGACTTCCTCGCGCAGGCGACGCCCGAGGACAAGCTGGAGCTGATCCGCAAGGAGCAGACCGGCGGCAGGCTCGTCGCGATGTGCGGCGACGGCACCAACGATGCGCCCGCGCTCGCGCAGGCCGACGTCGGCGTGGCGATGAACACCGGCACGCAGGCCGCGCGCGAGGCCGGCAACATGGTCGACCTCGACAGCGACCCGACCAAGCTGATCGAGATCGTCGGCCTGGGCAAGCAGCTGCTGATGACGCGTGGCGCGCTGACGACCTTCTCGGTCGCCAACGATGTCGCCAAGTACTTCGCGATCATCCCGGCCATGTTCGTGGTGCTCTATCCGGGCTTGGGCGTGCTCAACGTCATGGGACTGAAGTCGCCGGAGACGGCGATCCTGTCGGCGATCATCTTCAACGCGATTATCATCCCGATGCTGGTGCCGCTCGCGCTCAAGGGCGTGGCGTACAAACCGATGGGCGCCGGGCCGCTGCTCGCCCGCAATCTCGCCGTCTATGGCCTTGGCGGCCTCATTGCTCCGTTCGTCGGCATCAAGGTCATCGACCTTCTCGTCGGCGGCCTCGGCCTCGTATAAGGAACCCCACTATGGGCAAGGATTTCACCACTGCGCTGCGTCCCGCCATCGTCATGACGCTACTGTTCGCGCTTTTGCTGGGGCTGGCATACCCGCTGGCGATGACCGGGATCGGGCAGGCGATCTTCCCGGCGCAAGCCAACGGCAGCCTGGTGCGCGATGCCGGGGGCAAGGTGATCGGATCGTCGGTAGTGGGCCAGGCGTTCACGTCCGACCGCTACTTCCAGACGCGCCCTTCCGCCGCCGGCAAGGGCTACGACGGGCTGGCCTCGTCCGGCTCGAACCTCGGCCCCACGTCGCAGGCGCTGGTCGATCGCATCAAGCCGGACATCGCCAAGCGCCGCGCCGAGGGCGTGACGGGTCCGCTCCCCGCCGACTTGGTGACCGCCAGCGGTTCGGGCCTCGACCCCGACCTGTCGCCAGCATCGGCGCTGGCGCAGGTGGCGCGGGTCGCCAAGGTGCGCGGATTGCCTGAAGGCCAGCTGCGCACGCTGGTCGAAACTCACACGGAGGGCTCGACCCTGGGCGAGCCGCACGTCAACGTGCTCGCGCTCAACCGCGCGCTGGACGCCACTGCGCGCTGATGCCCGGTGACGGCCGACCCGACCCCGACGCCCTCCTGCGCCACGCCGCGCAGGAGGGCCGGGGCAAACTCAAGATCTTCCTGGGCGGCGCGCCCGGCGTGGGCAAGACCTACGAGATGCTGTCCGAAGGCATCTCGCACAGGCGCGACGGCGTCGATGTGGTGATCGGCGTCGTCGAAACCCATGGCCGCGCCGAGACCGAGGCCCTGACCCGAGGCCACGAAATCATCCCCCGGCGCGAGGTGGCCTACGAAGGACGCACCCTGAACGAAATGCACATCGACGCCATCCTCGCGCGCCAGCCGCGCCTGGTGCTGGTCGACGAACTCGCCCACACCAACGCGCCAGGCAGTCGTCATCCCAAGCGCTACCAGGATGTCGAGGAACTGCTGGCCGCCGGGATCGACGTCTATTCCACCGTCAACATCCAGCACGTCGAGAGCCTGAACGACGTCGTCGCCAGCTTCACTCGCGTCCGCGTGCGCGAGACGGTTCCCGACCGCATCCTCGAGATGGCCGAGATCGAAGTCGTCGACATCCCGCCCGACGAACTGATCGAGCGACTGAAGGCGGGCAAGGTCTACCTCCCGCACGAAGCGACACGCGCCCTGGGGCACTTCTTCTCCAAGTCCAATCTTTCCGCCTTGCGCGAACTGGCGCTGCGCCGGGCGGCACAATCGGTCGATGCGCAGATGCTGGACCACGTGCGCGGGCTTGGTGTCGGCGGCACCTGGGCGGGCAGCGACCGCATCGTCGTCGCCATCAACGAATTGCCCGGTGCCGACGAACTGGTGCGCGCGGCCAAGCGCGTTGCCGATGGTCTGCACGGCCCATGGACCGCGCTGTTCATCGAAACGCCGCGCACCGCCTACTTCACCGATGCGCAACACGCCCGCGTCGCTGCTACGATGACGCTGGCGACCCAGCTTGGCGCCGCGATCGCCACCGTGCCCGCGCCCGACGTGGTGCAGGGCATTCAGTCGTTCCTGGGCGATGCGCGCGCGACGCAGCTGGTTGTGGGCAAGTCCCGCCGCTCGCGCTGGTTCGAGCTGCGGCATGGCTCGGTCGTCGACCGCCTGGTGCGCCGAACCTCGGGGGTGACGATCCACGTCATCCCTTTGGAGCAATCCCCTGCGCATGACGAGAAGCGCCGTCGGCGTGATGCCACGTGGGGCTCGCCCATCGGGTATGCCCTTGCAACCGGCATGGTGGCCGCGGTTACAGCCGCCGCGACAGCGCTGTTCCACATCCTTGACCTGGGCAATGTCGCGCTGCTCTATCTGCTGCCGGTCATGGCTGCGGCCAGCCTCTACGGCTTGCGCACCGGGCTTTTCGCCGGACTTTTGTCTAGCGTCGCCTACAACTTCTTTTTCCTGCCGCCGACCGGCACCCTGACCATCAACAACCCCGAGAATGTGGTTTCGGTCATCGTGCTGCTGGGCGTCGCCTTCGCGACCAGCCAGCTCACCTCGCGAGTCCGTGCGCAAGCAGACCTGGCATCGGCCAGCGCACGGACCAACGCGACGCTGGCGGGCTTCCTGCGTCAGGTCACCAGCGTCAACGACCCGGCGATTGCCGCGCAGATGATCTGCGACGACGTGAAGCGCCTGTTCGGCGTGCAGGTCGTGCTGCTCGAACGGCTGGTCGGCACGCGGCTGGAAGTCAAGGCCGCCAGCGACCCCAACTATCGCCTCAACGCCATCGACGAGGCCGCCGCCACCTGGACCTTCGATACCGCCACCGCGACCGGGCGGGGATCGGGCACGCTCGCCGCTTCCGACTGGCTGTTCCACCCCTTGCAAGCCGGCGATCATGTCCTTGCCGTGCTTGGCATCGCGCGCGATGCGGGCGGTGACCCGGTGCGGGCGGACCAGCTACCGCTGCTCACCAGTCTGATCGACCAGGCCGCCCTGGTGCTGGAGCGATTGCGGCTGGAGGCCGAGATGCGCGACGTCGATGTCGTGCGAACTCGCGACCGGCTGCGCGCGGCGCTGCTGTCGTCGGTCGGCCACGACTTGCGCACGCCGCTCACCGCCGTGATCGCGGCCGCTGACGAGCTCGACCACGGCACCACGCCCGAGCTGATCGCTACGATCAAGGGCGAAGCGGCGCGGCTCAACCGGTTCGTCGCCAACCTGCTCGACATGGCGCGGGTGGAGGCGGGCGCGCTCAAGCTGAACATCGAGCCCATCGACCTGAGCGATGCCGTGACCAGCGCCGCGCATGATGCCCGGCGCGCGCTGGAGGGCCACGCCGCCCGCCTCGACGTGCCGCCCCGCCTGCCGCTGGTGCTGGCCGACCCGCAACTGCTGCATCATTGCCTGCTCAACCTGCTCGACAACGCCGGGCGCTATGGCGATCCCGGAACCGAGATCGTGATCGAGGGAACGCATCGCTTTGGCGAAGTCCGGCTCTCCGTGCTGGACAATGGGCCGGGCCTGCCGCCGGGGCAGGAGCAACACGTGTTCGAAACCTTCCGTCGCCTCGAAGGGTCGGACCGGGTCGCCGGTGGCACCGGCCTGGGCCTCGCCATCGTCAAGGCGTTCGCCGAAGCCATGGGGCTGGGCATCGAGGCCGGCAACCGCGCCGATGGCACCGGGGCCGCGTTCGCGCTGACGTTCCCCTCCCCCCTGATCGTGCGCGAAGTCGCCTCCGAAAGCGTCACCTGATGGCCGCCAAGATCCTGGTCGTGGACGACGAGCCCGCCATCCGCCGCCTCCTGCGCAACACGCTGGAGCGCGCCGGCTACGAGATCGTCGAGGCGCGCAACGGACACGAGGCGATTGCGCAGGCCGCATCCGAGCACCCTAATGCGATCCTCCTCGACCTCGGCCTGCCCGATCGCGACGGCCTGGGCCTCATCCCACTGCTGCGCCGCGATGGTGAAACGACGGTGCTGGTAGTTTCGGCGCGCGAGGCCACAGACGAAAAGGTGGCGGCACTGGACCTTGGCGCTGACGATTTCGTGACCAAGCCTTTCGATACCGAGGAATTGCTCGCAAGGCTGCGGGTCGCCTTGCGCCACCGCGGACCTTCCAGAGACTCCACCAAGCGCATCCAGCGGGGCGACCTGACTATCGATCTTGATCGGCGCTTGGTGTGTCGCGGAGCAGAAGAACTCCATCTCACCCGCAAGGAGCACGACGTGCTGGCGGTGTTGGCCCGACACATCGGTCGCGTCGTCACCCACGAACGCATCATCGCCGCGGCTTGGAGTGGCGAGGAGGATCCCCGCATCGAGTACCTGCGCATAGTCATCCGCAACTTGCGCCAGAAACTGGAACCACCCGGCTCGGTCGGCAGTGTCATCGCAAACGAGCTTGGGGTTGGCTACCGCCTGCGAGCGGACCAGAACGGATGACGTGCCTACTGCCAACGTCGAGCCTTGCTGGTATTTGCCTAGCTGCTCGTGACGACAGACGTTTGCGGTCGGGAATGGCCGAGATCTTCGGCGGTGGTTTGCCAAGGTAAGCTCGCCGACGCCGCGATCGACGGGCCGCTCTTTCGAAGCCCCCGATCTACGGCGATAGCTTCGACGGGCGTCAGCCGCTCGTTCAGCGCCGTTGCTATCAGCCCAGGAATGCAGTCATTTGGTCGGTGTAAGTGCGCCAGGCGATCTGGCGGACATCGAGCCAGCTATCGTCATAGTATGTAGAGCTATAGCGTTCACCGCTGTCGCACCAATTGCGACCATTTCGACCTGGTTTGTACCGGCCAACTGCAGGTCGCGACCGGCAAGCCCGCGGTTGCGTGGAAAGAGTGGCTGCGCTTCGATCTGGTGGACAAGCGCTGGTGTCCCGGCGTCTGCAAGGTTGCCTGCCGGATCAGCCAGGTCACACCCGACGAGATCTCCATCTACGATAGCCGCGCCACTACCGGTGGCGCGGCTATCGTGCAGCTTACGCTTTCGCGCGCGCAAGGTACGATCCACGAGGCGGTGGCGGCCGGCTGGTCCGGATCGAGCTTCGGCATCGCCGAAGGCAAGTGCGTGCGTGAAAAGTTCAGCGGCTTGCCCGGGCAGAAGTTCTAGCTCCCAGTTTTGCGGCACGCTCTGGGTGCAGGATGCCACCGACAGGTTGCTGGCCGTGCCACCGTCTTCGGTAGCGGACGAGTTCCGCCGCCACCAGGGGACCGAAGCGCCGCACCTATGTCGTTGCGCCGATGATGCGGCGCAATCGCTGAACTGCTCAACAAGCGATGGTGTTCATGGTGACCGACGTGCTGCGCGAAGCCGAGCAGGTGGGTAACATCGAAACCCTGCGGCAGGACGATCCCGCCACCTTTGCCGTGCTGAAGCGGCTTTATCGGCGTATCCTGGACCTTGTGGCCACGCAGCCGGAGCTTGCTGCTTGCGTCAGCGTTCCTGCAGATGGTGAAACGGCGCCGTTCTCCATCACGAGGGATGCACCATGAAGCGCACGCTCATCTTCGTCGCCATCGTCACGCTGGTTTCGGGCCTGACTTCGTTCGTCCTTGCGGCACTGGCGGCCAACTCGCGGCGCCAGCCGTACCGGCGTATCGTTCTTGGCCTTGGCGGCATGCTTGTCTGCGCGGCGCAATCGGCGGCGGCGGAGCCTGCCCGCAGTTATGAATACACGCTCGAATATGCGCTTTCCCCCGCAGACAATCCGCAGGTGCAGCGCCAACAGGAGGCCGTGTGCACGCGGATGGGGCCCTCGCGATGCCGGGTCATGCTGTCGCGTGTGGATGACGGCGGAGGTCAGCGTGGCGCCCTGACCGTGCAGGTCACACGCGCCAAGGCTGCGCAGGTTCTGGAGCGGTTCGCCAGCCTTGTCGACGAAGCCGGCGGCGAGGCGCGTTTGCGCGAACTCAGGGTCACCGAAGGATCACGCGCGCCCCAGGCAGGCGGTGCCGCGTCGATCGCGATCACGTATGTCGGGATACCGGGTTTTGCCGAACAGACCGGCGAGGCTCTGCGTGCGTTCGGACCTGTCGCGCAGGCGGGGTTCATTTCCACGATCTACCTGCTGCCGGCGCTTGCCCCCTGGCTCGCTGTCGCGGCCCTGATCGTCTGGGGCGTACGGGCTGCGTGGCGCAGGCGTCCTCGTTCGCCTGCGTAACCACGACGCTGCCGTAATCGGTTAGACGGGGCCGACGGTGTCCTCCGGCGAACGGCTGGCGGCCGGCATGACGCGATCAGGCTTGGGCCGGCGCGGAATGCGGCGTGAGATGGCGCGCACGATCAGGAATATCGCGCCCAGCACCACGACCCACGGCAAGGCGCCGGCCAGGAAGTAGATCAGCGCCACGACGCTGCTGGTCAGCGTTTCTCCGCCCGAACTCAGTGCTGCGCCGACCTGGCTCCAGAACCCTTCGGTGCCGCTGTAATAGGCCCACACCGTTGAGGTCTCGACCCGCTCGCGCAAGTTGCCGGCGGCGGCGCGGTTGTCGGCGTTGTTCTTCTCGACGACTTTGGCGTTGGCTTCGGCGGTCTGCTTCGTCACGTCTTCGGCTTCGAAGTCGCGCGAGGCCAATTCGCCGCCCAGTGCGGTGACCGGTGTGGTCAGGTCCTGACCGAACTTGCGCGCGTCGCCGGCCAGAACCATGAAGCGCGTCGAGCCGTCGGAGCCGCTCGCGCTGGTGCTGCGGTGCATCTCCAGCATGCGGCATCGGCCCGGACCCATCTGGTCGCACAAGGCCATGTGCTTGTCCTGCGCTTCGTTCACGGCGCCGCCGGGCAGGGTGAAGCGGTAGGTGTAGCCGTATGCGACCAGCGCCTTGGTATCGCCGAGGCTCTCGGCTTGCCCGGCTTGCCCCGCCTGCTCACTCTCGCGGTTGCTGCATGCGGCTAGGGCGGTGCCCATCAACAGGACGGACGCAAGCATTCTCTTCATGGTACGGCAATTCCCCTGTTATCGGTGCAGCATAGCCGCAGCCGCGCGCTGTGCGCATCGTTAAAGTGGAGTGGGCGCGTGGAAAGATGGGTTGCGTCGTGCTTGGCAGGATCGCTGCTCTGGGCACCGCCGTGCTTTGCGCAGGGCTCGCCTTCTGGCCAGTCGGCGTTCCCGCTGGCCTGCACATATGCGAGTACGTCGGGTGAACTCGAAGTCGAGGAGGCCTGCGCTTCGGTCGCCGGGGAAACGCCGTTGCTGGCGCCACGTATCCTTGCCAAGTTGTCCTACACAAAAGGGCTCGCTTACGTCACGGTACGAGGGATGGCATATCACCGCCGCCGCGACGGTACGACAAGGCGGATGTACATCTTCGACAATGGGCCTGACGATTTCGTCGAAGGTCTCGCTCGGGCGATTGTCGGCGGCAAAATCGCCTATGTCGATCGACGCCTGCGTATCCGCATCGCGACGCGCTACGACTGGGGCGATCGCTTCGATCATGGCCGGGCCGATGTCTGTATCGGCTGCCGCTCGGTGCCGGTCGGCGATGTCGAGCACAGCGTGATGGAGGGTGGGCGCTGGGGCGTGATCGACACGTCGGGGCGAGAGGTCGTGCCGGTGACGTTCACCCAGGCCGATTTCGTTGCGCAACGAGACCGGCTGAGGTGAGTGCATCGGCCGCGTTCGGCTATCGGATGGTCAGCATGACCGCTGCGACAAGAACCAGGATCAGAACTGCCGCCGCCCACTGCAGGTAAAGCAGCTTGCGTGGCTTGACGCCGGAACGGGCGAGGCTGACGCCGTGCGCGATGGTAACCGCGCCAAACAGCATGACGGCTGCGAACAGCGCCAGCACCAGTCGCGCCGCAGCTTGCGACGCGTTGAAGCGCGAGCCGTCCGCGATGGCGTCCGGCGCGGCCAGCAGCATTGGCCCCATGCGCACGGTGATCGTTCCGATCAAGCCGATGAGGAACAAGCCGAGCACCACTTGCACGACACCGCGCGCCGTGGCCCCCTTGGCGGGTGCGACGGACTGCGTGTTTCCGGGATCGATCATGCAAATGCCCCTGCGATTGTCTGAAAGAACGGTTTGCTCAACGGTCGGACATCGCAGAAGTTCGCAAGCGGCGCACGGCGAGGGAGCGACAACGGTGATTTTTCTGACTTTGATGGCGGCCGCCGCAGCCGAGCCACCTCGTCGCTGCATGCTCCAGGCCTGGTCGAACGACACCGATCCGGCAGGACTGCGCGTGCATGCCGGTCCTGACCTGGCCTCCCCGGAGATCGGGCGACTGCCCGCGGCCATCGCCGGTGACGACCGCTATGCCCCTAACTTCAACATCGTCGATGTGCGCGACGGCTCGATGAAAATCGCCGATGCCGACGACAATGACAATCCGGGCAAGCCGCGCGCCGTGTTTCGCGGCACGGGCTGGGTGCACGGATCGCGCGTGATCTTCACGGTGCAATCCGAAGTCGGTCGAGCGGCGCCATCTCCGCGCGCCAGGGTCGTGGTCAAGGCGAGCGACTGGCTCGGCGATGCTGGCGAGCGGGTGCAGCCGATCCTGGACTGTTCCGGCGGCCGGCGCGCCTGCGCTACACCATTCCGGCGGAGGCACGCACGCTGGTGGGGTCGCGCTCTGGCGTCGCCTGGTTTGGTGGCATCTGCGGCAACCAGTACACGACGTGTGACAGCATGGACGAAAACAAGAGTCCACCGGGTCGACTCTGATTACCTTGCAACGCGTGCTTACGGACCGACAACTTGCGTGATCGGCGCGTCGCCGCGACGTATATTCTAATCCGCGATCGCAGCGCTCCGATCGCGAGGAGCCGACAACGACGCAATCCGATCCGGGCTTCGCGCCGGCGCTGCTGGCCTCGCAGCGCGCGTGGCTGACGTACCGTGATGCGGAGTGTCAGATCGAAAGCTATGAATGGCGTGGCGGATCGATGCAGCCATTCACCTACAACCAGTGCACGACGGCGCTGACACAGGAGCGGACCCGTCAACTGCGGGCAATCATAACCTGGGACGCGCGTTAGGTGCCGCGACCTTCGCTGGGCGCACGGTTGTCGATGAGATTTTTGCTCCCGCTGGCCGTTGCCTCGATAGGCTGTTGCAGTACCGACGCGATCGCAGCGTCGCAGCCTGAAGCTCACGCGCGCCAGCCGCAGCTTGCTGCCGGCGCCGACGATGCGGCGATCACGGCTGTTCGACACGCCACGCGCGCGATGAATTCGGTGTCGATCGACAGGTCGCAATCCTTTCGGATTGTCGATCAGGGTCGCCATGTCGCCACGCTGGTCGCGGGCCAAGGGCAGGCGTCAGGTGCCGTCTACCCGGGCTGCTTCATGGCGCTGGTGCAGGATGGCACGACGACGGTTGTGCCCACGATCGGTAGCGGCAACTGGGAAGCCGAAACGTGCGGACGTGCCATCGCCACCGGATTGATCGCCACCGGCGGTGCCGCGATCATCGCCATTGTCTACGATGCGGCGTCGCCCAATACGCCGGTACGTGAGCCGGTGGTCCTGCGGTGGCACCGCAAGGACCGTACTCTCGAGGCCGACGAAGCGCTGTCGCAGCAGGCCTCCGAAAGGGGCGCGACCACCATCGAGGCCTTGCGGCGAGTCCTGTCCCAAAGGATGCAGACCCGTCGGTGAGGAGTGCCCCCGGCCGCTGCCTGAGGCGCCACGCTTCAGATCGAGGCCGACGGCAGCAACCGGTTTGTAAGGCTCTGGCCCCCCGCCGTGGATGCCAGGCTGCTGATCTCGGATTCGACCAGCGCAATCATCCGGTTGGTGACCAGATCGCTGGATGGAAATCCGAAGAGCTGCCGGTGCTGGACTGCACCTGCTGCCGACAGCACGATGTCGGCCAAATTTTCGCGCGCCTCCGTGTTTTCGGGGCCGGGCGCCCAGATAGCCACTGCGTCGGCCAGGCGCGAGCGCAGCCGATTGTGCGCGCTGGCGACGATCCCGGCTATGCGCGGGTTGCGGCGCGCTTCGGATATGATGTCGGCCAGCAGGGGGAGCGTTTCGTCGTCGACGCGTCGGCTGACGAACAACTGCAACCAGTTTGTCAGTTCATCCGCATGTCCGGCCTTGAGGGCGTCGGCGATCTGCAGGTCGTCCAGCAAGTCGGTGACATCGCGCTCGACGATGGCGGCGATGACCTCTTCCTTGCTCGCGAAGTCACGATAAATCTGCCCGACCAGCACCTGAGAGACGCGTGCGATCTCGGCCATGCCGGTCGAATGAAAACCATGTTGCGCAAACAAGGTTCGGGCGGCGGCGATGATGCTTTCGCGTCGTGCCTCTGCCGTTCTTCTACCCCCCGTTGGGGCCTTTGCGTCCGGCTCCAGCATTCTTGCCCTCTTGACGCTCCGCCTTGTTCGCAGTAGCAGCATTTTTGTGAACGATCATTCACGCCATGTCAAATAGCGATTACCGGAACATCGATGGCTCCTTTTCAACGCGCCGCCCCTTTTGTGCTGCTCTTGCTTGCGGCATGCGGATCGCGCGAGGAAGCGCCTGCCGCTCCGCCGACGCCCGAAGTCGCGGTGGTGGAGATCAAGCCGCAATCCGCGACCCTGACGACGGTGGTACCCGGACGGACCACGGCGTTCGAGACGTCCGAAGTGCGGCCGCAGGTCAACGGACTGATCGTTGCACGCCTGTTTCAGGAAGGCGAATTCGTTCGCGCCGGCCAGCCTTTGTATCGGATCGACCCACAGCCGTACGTGCAGCAGGTCGCAAACGCGCGTGCAGCGCTGGCCCGCGCACGCGCCTCGATCGCATCGAGTGCTGCATTGCAGCGTCGCTATGGCGAACTTGTGCGGATCAACGCGATCGCCAAACAGGACTACGAAAATGCGATCACCACCGCCCAGCAGGCGCGCGCGGACGTAGCAGCGCAACAGGCCACCTTGCGCGGGGCGGAGATCGACCTTGCTCGCACGACCATCAAGGCGCCGATCTCGGGTCGTATCGGCCGTAGCCTGGTCACGACCGGGGGCCTGGCCACGGCCGGGCAGGCCGATGCGCTCACGACAATTCAGCGGCTCGATCCGATGTATGTCGACGTACCCCAATCCAGTGCGGACCTGCTCAAGCTGCGCCAGCAAGTGCTGGCCGGTTCGCTTGCGCGTGGCGGTGACGCCGCGCGCGTACGGCTGCGTCTGGAAGATGGCTCGCTTTATGCGCAGGAAGGCCGGCTGCAGTTCGCCGATGTGAGCGTCGATCCGGCCACCGGGACGCAGACGATCCGGGCGGTATTCCCCAATCCGCGATCGCTGCTGCTGCCCGGTATGTACGTGCGCGCGGAACTGGTCGAAGGTGTGCAGGGCGATGCCTTGATGGTGCCGCAACGCGCCGTGACCCGCAACGAGCGCGGCGAACCGGTGGCGATGGTCGTCGGGCGTGACAACAAAGCGGCGCAGCGCGTGCTGACCACCGATCGCAGCGTGGGCACCGACTGGCTGGTCACGGCTGGGCTCAAGGCCGGTGATCGGGTGATCATCGAAGGCGGCCAGATGGTGAAGCCCGGAGCCACGGTTCGTGCAGTGCCCTGGCGGCCCGCACCGGCCGGCGCCCAGGCGACCAAAGCCGGAGCGAAGTAAGCCGCGATGGCACGCTATTTTATCGACCGACCCATCTTCGCATGGGTCATCGCCATTCTCCTGATGCTGGCGGGCGTCCTCGCCATCCGCACTTTGCCGGTCGCGCAGTTCCCGGCGATCGCCTCGCCCACGGTGACGATCAACGCGATCTATCCCGGCGCGGACGCGCAGACGCTGGAAAATACCACCACCCAGATCATCGAGCAGCAGCTCAAAGGTATCGACAACTTACGCTATTTCGATTCCAGCTCGTCGTCGGCAGGGCAAGCCACGGTCACTCTGACGTTCGACCAGGGTACGGATCCCGATATCGCGCAAGTGCAGGTGCAGAACAAGCTGCAGGCGGCCACGCCGCTGCTTCCACAGGAGGTGCAGCAGCAGGGCATCCGGGTCGCGAAATCCTCGTCCAGTTTCCTGCTGGTCGTGGGCCTCTATTCCGAAGACGGCAGCCATACCGGCGGCGATCTGGCCGACATGGTGGCATCGCGCGTGCTGGATCCCATCAGCCGCATCACCGGCGTCGGTGAGACGCAGGCGTTCGGTTCGCAATACGCCATGCGGGTCTGGGTCGATCCCACGAAGCTGAACAATTATCAGCTCACGATCGGGGACGTCACCGCGGCGCTGCAACAGCAGAACGCGCAGGTTTCGGCGGGTCAGCTCGGCGCGCAGCCTTCTCCGCGCGAGCAGATGCTGAACGCGACGGTCTCGGTGCAGTCGCGTTTGCAGACTCCCGAGCAGTTCGGTGCCATTCGCCTCAAGAGCACCGCCAATGGCGCGATCGTGCGCTTGTCGGATGTGGCCCGGGTCGAATTGGGCTCGGAAACCTACGGCTTCGATCTGAAATACAACGGCAAGCTCGCCACCGGTTTCGGTATCAACCTTGCCCCTGGCGCCAATGCGCTCGACACCGTCGACGCGGTCAAGGCGCAGGTGAAGGAGCTTTCCAAGTCGTTCCCCCCGGACGTCAAGGTCGTCTATCCTTACGACTCCACGCCGTTTGTCCGGCTCTCGGTCGAGCAGGTGATCCACACCCTCGTCGAGGCCGTGGTGCTCGTGTTCGTCGTGATGTTCGTGTTCCTGCAGAACTGGCGTGCGACGCTGATCCCGACGATCGCGGTTCCGGTCGTGCTGCTGGGTACGTTCGCGGTGATGCAACTGGCCGGTTATTCGATCAACACGTTGACCTTGTTCGGCATGGTTCTGGCGATCGGTCTGCTGGTCGATGACGCGATCGTCGTCGTCGAAAACGTCGAGCGGCTGATCACAACCGAAGGCCTCAGTCCGAGGGACGCCGCCCGCAAATCGATGGACGAAATCAGCGGCGCCTTGATCGGCATCGGCCTGGTGCTGTCGGCGGTGTTCTTGCCGATGGCGTTCTTCGGCGGATCGACCGGTGTGATCTACCGCCAGTTCTCGCTGACGATCGTCGCCGCCATGGTCTTGTCGGTGCTGGTCGCGCTGATCCTCACCCCGGCGCTGTGTGCGACTATCCTCAAGCCGCACGATCCGTCGAAGAGCGAAGGCACGGGCCTGGTCGCGCGCTTCTTCCGCTGGTTCAACGATCGCTTCGATCGCGGGACCGAATCCTACGGGCGGGGCGTCGTACGCGTCGCACGCGGCTGGAAGCGCTCGATGATCATCTATCTCGTCATCGTGGCGGGCATGGCCTTCATGTTCTGGCGATTGCCGACCGGCTTCCTGCCCGACGAGGATCAGGGGTCGCTGTTCGTGGTGGTGCAGGCGCCTTCGGGCGCGACGGCCGCGCGGACCGAACTGGCGCTCGACCGTGTTCGCGAGAAGCTCAGCAAGGATCCGGCGGTCGATTCCGCCTTCACGCTGAACGGCTTCAGTTTTTCGGGGCAAGGCCAGAATGCCGGCATCGCCTTCGTCAAGCTGAAGGACTTCGACAAGCGCGATGGGTCCGAAAACCGGGCGCAGGCCGTGGTCGCGCGCGCGAACAAGTCTCTGCCCGGGTTCAAGGATGCGACGATCTTCGCGCTGATCCCCCCGGCGGTGCAGGAGCTGGGCGATGCCACCGGCTTCGATGCGCAGCTCGTCGATACCAGCGGCATGGGCCACGAGCGCCTGCTCGCCTTGCGCAATCAGATGCTGGGGATGGCGGCGCAGGACAAGCGCCTGGCGCAAGTGCGTCCGCTGAGCCTCGACGATGCCCCGCAGCTCAAGGTCAATATCGACCAGGACAAGGCGCGCACGCTCGGCATCGACCTTGGTGATGCCAGCAGCACCATCGCGACCGCCTGGGGTGGATCCTACGTGAACGATTTCATCGATCGTGGACGCGTCAAGCGCGTGTACGTGCAGGCCGACGCTCCGTTCCGACTGCAGCCCAGCGATCTCGATTCCTATTATGTGCGCGGTCA
This sequence comes from Novosphingobium sp. TK46, assembly GCF_055361525.1. Classification (NCBI taxonomy): domain Bacteria; kingdom Pseudomonadati; phylum Pseudomonadota; class Alphaproteobacteria; order Sphingomonadales; family Sphingomonadaceae; genus Novosphingobium; species Novosphingobium sp. TK46. Next base: position 893,078 of record NZ_CM143963.1, on the reverse strand, counting down.
GCAGGGACAGATGGCGCCTTATGCCGCCTTCTCCGATCTATCGTGGGCACTGGCCCCGCTGCAGCTTACCCGCTTCAATGGCAGCCCATCGATGCAGATCCAGGGCGCTCCGGCGCCGGGTGTAAGCTCGGGCGAGGCGATGAAGGTGATGGAGGAGATCCATTCCAAACTGCCGGCCGGCACCAAGCTGGAATGGGCAGGGCTTTCCTATGAGGAGAACCTCTCGAGCGGGCAGGCACCGATCCTTTACGGTCTGTCGATGTTGATCGTGTTCCTGTGCCTTGCCGCGCTCTATGAAAGCTGGACGGTGCCGATATCGGTAATCCTCGTGGTGCCTCTGGGCGTGTTCGGTGCCTTGGCCGCAGCGGCGCTGACGGGATTGAACAACGATATCTACCTGCAGGTCGGTCTCATCACCACGATCGGCGTCTCGGCCAAGAACGCGATCCTGATCGTCGAATTCGCCGAGGAGCGGGTGCTTGGAGGCATGAAACCGTTCGAGGCCGCGATGGAGGCGGCGCGACTGCGCCTCAGGCCCATCCTGATGACCAGCCTCGCGTTCATTTTCGGCGTCCTGCCGCTGGCGATATCGACCGGCGCCGGCGCTGGCGGCCAGAACGCCATCGGGCGTGCGGTGGTCGGCGGCATGTTCACCGCCACGGTCTTCGCGATCTTCCTGGTGCCGATGTTCTTCGTGGTGGTCCTGCGGCTCTTCGGAAAAGGCAAGGATGACGACCAGCGGCCGGCGGTGCGCGACGAGCCGGAAGGCGAACCCGCTTCGCAAGGGACTTGAGCATGACCAAAACGATCCTGGCCCTGCTGGCGGGGGCATCGCTGCTGGGCGGTTGTAACCTCGCGCCCAAATATATCCGCCCGGTAGGCGCGGCGCCGGAAAGCTTTCCGCAGGGCGGGCCTTATCCGGTCGCGCGGCCAGACGCCCCGGCGGACATCGCGCTGGTGGGCTGGCGTGACTTCTTCACCGACCCTCGCCTGGTCACGGTCATCGAGACGGGCCTTACCAACAACCGTGACTTGCGCATCGCGGCGGCCAACGTGCTGCAGGCCCGTGCGCAGTATCGCGTGCAGCGCGCCGACCAGCTTCCCAGCATTACCGCGAACGGGACGGCCTCGTACACCAACAGTCCGCTGGGTGCAGGCGGCGGCGCCGGTGGAGTGGGCGCTGGCGGCGTGGGCGGGGTCGGCGCCGGTACGGGATCGACAGATATCTCGATCTATCAGGCGACGGTTGGTTTTTCGGCCTTCGAACTCGATCTGTTCGGGCGGTTGCGCAACCTCAGCCGCGCAGCGCAGGAACAGTATTTCGCCAGCGAGGAGGCGGCGAGAACCGCCCGTATCAGCCTGATCGCCGAGATCGGCACCGCCTGGGCGACGATGGCATCGGACCAGGAGCAACTGCGCATCGCGCAGGAAACGCTCAAGACGTTCGAACAGACGCTGAACCTCACGCGTGAGCAGTTCCGCATCGGTGTCGCGTCCGAACTGGAGAGCCGCCAGGCGGAAACCAATTACGAAGGTGCGCGCAATGATGTCGCGACATTCCGCACCCGTATCGCGCAAGATCAGAACGCGCTTAACCTGCTTGTCGGGACCACCGTTCCTGCCGACCAACTGCCGAACCCGCTGGGCAGCGGCAACGTCACCCGTGACGCGCTGCCTTCCGACCTGTCCTCGGCGGTGCTGCTCAAGCGCCCGGACGTGTTGCAGGCCGAACATCAGCTGATGGCGGAAAACGCCAATATCGGTGCGGCGCGCGCGGCGTTCTTTCCGCAGATATCGCTCACTGGCACGATCGGCACGTTGGGCCTGGCACTGGGTGATCTGTTCAAATCGGGGAGCTATACCTACAGCGGCTCTCCCGCGATCGGACTGCCGATATTCGATGCCGGCCGTAATCGCGGCAACCTCGAATATGCCAAGGCATCGCAACAGGTCGCGATCGCGACGTACGAGCGCGCGATCCAGACGGCGTTCCGCGAAGTTTCTGACGCATTGGCGCAACGGGGCACCATCAGCGAACAACTCGACGCACAAACGCGCCGTGCGGAGGCAGCGCAAGTTGCGGCGCGTCTGTCCACGGCTCGCTATCGTGCCGGAGTCGACAGCTTCCTGACATCTCTGGATGCACAGCGATCTGCCTATGCTGCGCAGCAGCAACTCGCCACGACCCGCCTCGCCCGGATCAGCAATCTCGTGGAATTGTATCGCTCGCTTGGGGGTGGGTTGCAGTAAACGCCTTGCAAGGTGCAAAAATAGGCATACACTCGTTAAAAATTGGAGAGTGTCATGCCCAACTATGATGCACTACGTGCCGACGACACCGATAATGGCGATAAGAGCCTGGTGATCCTGCAAACTTTGCTGTGTCTTCTGCGCGAGAAGAACCTGTTGAGTCGGGCCGATATCGAGGATCTGAGCGAACGTGTGAAAGCGCGCGTTCAGGATCCCGAACTCGGCCCATTCCGCTGCGGTACCAGCAGCGCCGTTGCTGCCGCAGCCGAGATGGCGAAGATCGGCGAATTCATTGGCACCCGTTACGGCGGCAAGCACCGCCGCATGTGATCTGTCAAGATTGGTGCCTCGATCGAGGCCTGATCTTTCAAGACGATCGATGCGTCAGGCTACTCGCGACATACGCTAGAGCATGTCCAATGGCACGGCGCAGGGCGGGCGCGGGAAGATTCGCTCCAGTTCAGCGGTATCGTCGGGGCTCAGGGCAAGATCGAGAGACGCATGGTTGTCCCTGACATGCGACGGCGTGCCGGATTTCGGGATGGTGATGATGCCGTTCTGGGCCAGCAGCCACGCGAGCGCCAGTTGCGCCGCGGTCACGCCTTTGTTTCTAGCCAGCTTCTGCAAACCGTCATGCGCTAGCAGCCGGCCCTGTTCGATCGGGCTATAAGCCATCACCGGCATCGAGCGCTTTGCCAGCCAGGGGATGAGATCCAATTCGGGGCCTCGCCGAGTCAGGTTGAACAGAATCTGGTCGGTCGCGCAGGCGTCGCCCCCCGCAGCGATCAGTTCTGCCATGTCGCCGATGTCGAGATTGCTGACACCCCAGCGCACGATCTTGCCCGAGGCGACCAGCCGCTCCATTGCCTCGACCGTCTCGACCAGCGGAATGCCGCCGCGCCAATGCAGCAGATAGAGGTCGATGCGATCGGTGCCCATACGGCGCAGGCTCGCCTCGCACGATTGCGGCAGGCGCCGTGAGGAGGCGTTCTGTGGGTAAGCCTTGCTCACCAGGAACACCTCGTCGCGGCGCCCTGCCATCGCCTCGCCCACGAGGCTCTCGGCCGCGCCTTCGCCATACATTTCCGCCGTGTCGATCAACGTCATGCCAAGGTCGAGCCCCAGTTGCAGAGCGGCGACCTCTTGCGCGCGGACAGTCGGATTTTCGCCCATCATCCAAGTGCCCTGACCCAGCGCGGGAACGGTCGTGCCGTCGGGAAACGAAACCGTCTTCACGCCGCAGGCACCAAGATCGACACTGTGCCTAGCCTCGTGGCAGTGATGTCAGGATCTCGGAAACGCGCGCGCGCAGTTGCGGGTCGCGCGTGATCTCCAGCATCGCCGCCAGGCTGGTGCGAGCCGCGTCATAGTCGCCATCGACCAGTTCGAGCCGGGCGCGCTCCCACCAGGCATGACCGTAGAGCGGTGCCATCACGGTCATCCGCTGGTACAGACTCAGGGCGCGCCGCCCCTTGCCATTGGCCTCCGCCCGCGTCGCCTGGTTCATCAACAGCCGTATCAGTACCGCCCGGTTGGGCATCGCTGCGATATGGCTGACCGCCTCTACCCGTCCCGGTGTCATGGCCTGCAGCAGCGCCGCCAGTTCGGTGCGGCCCACCGCCTGTCCACCGCGGAAAGGGTCGATCATGACAGGATCGGTCTCGGCGCCGACTAGCACGAGCACATGGCCCGGCACGTCGAGCACGTTGGCCTCCCAGCCCATGCGTCTGGCAGCGGCAACGTAGAGGATCGAGAGGCTGACGGGCAGGCCGCGCCGCCGATCGATGACTCGGATCAGGTCGGCGTTGGCGGGATCGTCATAGGTATCGCGATCGCCGCCGAACCCGAAGTCGCCCGCCAGCACGTCGGCGAGCGCCTCGGCCTGCTCGTGCGCGCTTTGCGCATCAGCGCCGGTCGTCTCCAATCGCTCGGCAATCGCTTCGAGCAGGTCGCGATAGGGCGCCTCGTCCGTATCGGGGTGGTCGAGCAGGGCTAGGGTGAGGGCGCCTTCGTCAAGGACGATCTCGTCCTCGTCGATCAGGCCCAGAAAGGTCAGGTCGTCATCCATGAAGGTAAAGATGGGCCTTCGCGCGGCAGGCGCAAGCAACCTTTCTACGGCAGGGCGCCGGCAATCGGCCCGGGATGATTAGCTTGATCGCCCGGCAAATTATCCTGCCGACACGGCACTTTGCTTCGACTCGCGGGTTTGCTTGCCATGGCTACCACGTTTGCGCGCAACGACCCTTATTTGAGCTTGCCTCGCAACAATCCCGGTGATCGCGTGGGCTGGGTCAACAATGCGTTGGAAGACGCGTGGATGCGCGGCTGGTTCGAGCGGCCGCGACTGGAACCCTCCGCTCTGATGGCGGCGGCGCGCGGGGTGACGGGGCTGACCGATTTCGGTGCCGACGATGGCTGGCGCGGACGGCTCGACAGACTGTGTGCCGCCTTGCACGACGAGGCCCGGCTCAATGCCCTGGGTACCACGGTCGCCTACGGGCAACTGGTGGCGGCGTTGTCGGCTCGCCAGCGCGCCCATGCGCTGTGGCGGGACAATCCGGCGATCGATACAGTCAGCATCACCGCGCCGATCATCGTCGTGGGCCAGATGCGCAGCGGCAGCACACGGATGCAGCGCTTGCTGGCATGCGATCGCAATTTCACGTTCACGCGCTTTTTCGAAAGCTGGAACCCGGTGCCGCGCTGGCCGCGCCTGCCCCTGGACGACAGGCGCCTGCGCGGTTGGCTGGCGCTGCGCGTGGCACATGGCCTCAACCCCAAGTTCGGCGTGATCCATCCCGTTCGCTACGATCAGGCGGACGAGGAGATCGGGCTGCACAACATCGCGCTCTATGGGGCCGCGTTCGAAGCCCAGTGGCGCATCCCCAGCTTCGTGCGCCATTGCGAGATGACGGATAGCCGACCTGTCTATGCCGAGTTCAAGCGCCATCTGCAGACCATCCGGTGGCAGCGCAGAGATCGCACGGATAAGCCCTGGATCCTGAAACTGCCGCAGTTTTCCCAGGATCTCGGCGCGGTGCTCGATACGTTTCCCGACGCGCGGCTGGTGGTGCTCGATCGCGATCCGGTTCGTGTCGTCGGGTCTTCGGCTTCGCTGGTGTACAACCAGATGAGCGTTCAATCCGACCGCGTCGATCGCGGCTGGGTCGGGCAGGAGTGGCTGCGCAAGGTCGCCTTGCGTCAGCAACGCGTCGCACAAACCCGCGACAGGTATGACGCGCCGTGCGTCGACGTGGCGTTCGGTAACATGCACGCCGACTGGCGGGCGCAGATGCGCAAGGTTTACACCGTCTTGGGGCACCCGCTGACCGAAGACGCTGAAGGCGCGATGGCGAAGTTCATGCGCAAACGCCGACATCGCAAGCTGCACAACCATCGCTACGATATCGCCGATTACGGGCTGACCGAGGAGCAGATCCATCGTCGTCTTCGTGTCGGAAACGAGCCCGACGTGCTCGCCGCCGCCTGAAGCGCGATCCCCTGCGCCGCATTCGATCCGGTGGCCGGCTCACTTCGTCACGATGGCCCATGAGGGCAGGAACGCCGCTAATCCCACGCTGTTTATTTCGCATAGCAGAAGGATCGAAGTGATGCCCGACACCACCCTCGACAACGAAGATCCCAAAAAGGACACCGGTCCCCAGTCCGATCAGGACGGCAAGGATCTGGAAGAAGCGCAAAAGGAAGCGGCAGAGGAGCGTGAGGAAGAAGGCGGCTATCAATAAGCCATACCGGTCTTCACGCATCATGCGGACAAAACTGAAGCCGCTGGCCGAGCAGGTGGTCGTGATCACCGGCGCATCCAGCGGCAACGGCTTGGCCGCCGCCCGTATGGCAGCGCGACGGGGCGCCGCAGTGGTGCTGGTTGCCCGTAACCACGATGCGCTGCAGGCAATCGCGTGTGACATCGTCTCCCATGGCGGTCGCGCGCTGGCTGTTGAGGCTGATATGGCCTCTCCCGCGGATGTCGAGATGATCGCCGCGCAGGCGCAGCAGGCTTTCGGCGGGTTCGATAGCTGGGTGAACAATGCCGCCGTCGGTATCTATGGCGCCCTGGAAGAGGTTCCGCTTGCCGACCACAGGCGGGTATTCGATGTGAACTACTTCGGCATGCTCCATGGGTCGGTTGTCGCCGCTCGCCATCTGCGAGCGCGGGGCGGCGGTGCGATCGTCAACGTGGGATCGATCCTGGGTGATCGCACGATCGTGGAGCAGGGGCCCTATTCGGCGACCAAGCATGCGGTTCAGGCGTTGACCGATACCCTGCGCATGGAACTGGAACGCGAGGGCGCGGGTATTTCCGTGACGCTGCTGAAGCCCGGCAGCTGCGGCACGCCCTACCCCCAGCATGCGCGCAACTACATGGCCGTGCCTCCGCGCATCCCGCCGCCCCTCTACCATCCGGATGTCGTGGCGGACGCCATCCTGTTCGCCTGCAGCACGCCGCGGCGCACGCTCTATGTCGGCTCCGGCGGGCTTGGCGCATCCCTGATCGGTCGTATGGCGCCTCGCATGACAGATCGCGTCATGAAGGTTGTCGGAAAGCGGATGCAGCAACGGGCGGGGGATTTCGACGACCCTGCCGTTCGCGACAACCTCTACGAGCCGCGCCAGGACGGAGCCGTCTGCACCGACCAGGATCTCGCCATGCGACGAAGCAGCCTGACGGTTCAGGCACAGAAGTTGCCGCTGGGCGCGTGGCTGGCCGTCGCGGGTGTCGGTGCGGCGATAGGGGCGCGGGCGCTTTCGCGCGCACGGTCGTGAGGCGCTGGCACCATCGCCCGCGCGGCTCTCGAGGCGTTTCCAAGCTGCCGTGAGGATCACGTTGCGGATGAACTGGGCTCCAGCGGCGACTCGGCGATCGTGGCCATGCAAACTCCCCGTACAACCGCCGCTAGCAAACCCACGACAATGGCCTACGGTGAATCGCAAACCCGTTCCGTTGTCTGTCACCGCCGATTGCATGCAGCGTCGCGGCGATTGTTTGCCCCGGCAGCTTGCGGTCGGCTGCTGCGTTTCCCAGTTCGGGCAGAAGGCACACGAAGGACCGCAGATGACGAAGCAGACCGATACGTCCGAACCTGGATCCAAGGGGCGCATCGACGAGGCGACCAGCCGTATCCTCGAGCTTGAGGCCGAACTGGAGGCTGCGGGCGATGCGACAACCAACGAGGTCGCTCTGGCAGAGCTCAAGGACCTGCTGCATGGCTGGGTCGATACGGTCACCGCCGTGGTCGCGACGCCGGGCATGGGCCGGGTCGTGCTGATCCATGGCAATGGCCGCGAATCGCGGATCTCCTCTCCGGACTTACCGATGCTGCTGTCCAAGCCGGCCAGATTCCTGACGAAGGAATAGAATCGCCGGCGACCGTGATGGCGGACCGTACGATGGCCTCGCCCGTCGTGCGGGTGCGTGTTCTCATCCGTTCGTCACGATTGAACGCCTGGAGATAAAAGCTTTTGCTCTTTGTCTATGTGCCCTGGGATTGACCGGCGCCACCCTGGTACTTGCCGATGCAATGATGGGGCAGGAGGGACCAAGTTATGTCCCGCTATCTACCACTGGTGCACTACACGGGGATTTACGCACGCCCACGATGTGGCGCCAGATCAGACCCGCACCCGCTCAAGAACCGGCAGGCTGCGGCTCAGGTGGCGTCAGCTCCCACGCAGCGCGGTGAGGAAAGCCTCGCCGTATGCCTCCAGCTTGCGCGCGCCGACGCCGGAAACCTTGCCAAGCTCACTCAACGACGCGGGTCGCGTCGCGGCCATCTCCCGCAGCGTTGCGTCGTGGAAGATGACGTAGGGCGGTACGCCTTGCTGCTTGGCGAGTTCCCGGCGGACATTGCGCAATGCCTCGAACAACGGATCGCCGACGGGATTGGGTTCGGCGCCGTCGCGCTGCTTGCGCCGACGCTCTGGCTTGGGCGGAACGACGATCTCGACGGCCGCTTCACCCTTGAGGATCTCGCGCGCGTTGCCGCCAAGCGCCAGGCCGCCATGTTCGGTCGGCACCAGGCTACCGCGTGCCTGCAGCGCTCGCGCGACCGGTTTCAGCAGCGGTGCCTCGTCGCTATCGACGATCCCGAAAACCGATAGCTGATCGTGCCCCCGCTGCAGCACGCGATCGTCGTTCTGCCCGGTCAGCACTTTCTCGAGATGGCCCAGGCCGAAGCTTTGTCCGGTGCGAAACACTGCCGAGAGCAGCTTGCGCGCCAGCATCGTCAGGTCGGTGATGCCGGCGGGTTCGAGACAATTGTCGCAATTGCCGCACTTCGCGGGTGGATCCTCCCCGAAATGGCGAAGCAGGATCGCGCGGCGACATTGCGCGGTTTCGACCAGCGCAGCCAGCGAGTCGAGCCGCTGGCGCTCCGACGCGCGGCGGTGTTCTTCCACTTCGCCAAGGCGCTGGCGGGCGCGGGCGAAGTCCTCCGCGCCCCATAGCATCACCGCCACCGAGGGGTCGCCGTCGCGCCCGGCGCGGCCGGTCTCCTGGTAGTAGGCTTCGATCGACTTGGGGATACCGGCGTGGGCGACGAAGCGGACGTCGGGCTTGTCGATACCCATTCCGAACGCGACGGTGGCGACCATCACCATGTCTTCGCTGGCGACGAACGCGGCCTGGTTGCGTGCGCGGACCGCGGGATCGAGCCCGGCGTGATACGGCAAGACGCGTCGGCCCCCGGCGCTCAGCTGCTGGGCAAGCTGCTCGACCTTCGCGCGTGTCGGCGCATAGACGATGCCGGGCCCGGCATGCTCGTCCAGCAGCGCCTTGAGTTGACGCTGCAGGTTGTCGCGCGGGCGGATGGCGTAGCGGATGTTGGGCCGGTCGAATCCGGCGACGATCAGGCCGTCCTCCGGAATGCCGAGCTGTGCCAGGATATCGGCGCGGGTGTGCGCGTCGGCGGTCGCGGTCAGCGCGAGGCGCGGCACATTGGGATAGCTGTCGAGCAGCGGGCGCAGCAGGCGGTAATCTGGCCGGAAATCGTGGCCCCACTCCGATACGCAGTGCGCCTCGTCGATAGCGAACAGCGAGACCGGCGCGCGTGACAGCAGTTCGCGAAAATGCGCCTGGCTCGCCCGTTCGGGCGCCACATAAAGCAGGTCGAGATCGCCATTGCGGAAGCGGTTTATGGTGACGTCGCGGTCGGCATCGGCGCTGGTCAGCGTCGCGGCACGGATGCCGTTGGCGGTGGCGCTGCGCAATTGATCGTGCATCAGCGCGATCAGCGGCGAGACCACGACGCAGGTGCCGCGCAGCATCACGGCGGGCAACTGGTAGGTCAGCGACTTGCCCGCGCCCGTCGGCATCACCGCCAGGGTCGATCGGCCATCCAGAACGCGGTCGACGACCTGATCCTGCACGCCGCGAAAACCGGGAAAGCCGAAGGTGTCGTGCAACGCACGCCCGACCTCATCGGCGGTCGGGCGCGGGGCAGGGCTCCAGTCGACCGGGAAATCATGGCTTTCGACCATGTCATCGTCGTCGCCGCGAAACGTCGTTTCGAAAGGCCAGTCGTCTTCATTCACGCTAGCCTTATGGCAGAGCCGAGCCTGCGGTGAAAACCGCCAAACCGATGAATCGCGGGAAAGTGGGGGAGATCCTTGCCTTGTCGCCACAAATTCCAAATGAAACACGCACAACCATTCGGGAGACGAGACAATGGCATCGCACAAACGCGTGGCGGTCGTGACAGGGGCGAGTTCGGGCATCGGCCTGGAGACGGCGCGCGCGCTGGCCGGACAAGGCATGCGCGTGATCGGGGTGGGTCGTGATCCGGAACGCTGCGCCGCCGCCGCCGCCGAGCTTCAGAAGTCGGGCGACGTGGAGATGCTGCGCTGCGACCTGTCGTCGATCGCCGAGGTCGATCGCCTTGCCGACGAGATCGCCGCCAGGGTGGAGCACGTCGACGTGCTGGTGAACAATGCGGGCGGTATGGCGCGCGAGCAGATCATGACGAGCGAAGGCTTTGAAGCCAATTTCGCGGCAAACTTCATCGGACCGTTCGTGCTCACCGCGCGCCTGCTGCCGCTGCTGCGCAAGGCTGCGGCCGACGCGCCGGCCGGTACGGTACGGATCGTCAACACCGCATCCGATGGCAGCGAGATGATTCCCGCGATCGATCTCGACGATCTGCAGAACCTGCGGAACTGGAGCCACGGCGCGGCCTATTGCACGGGCAAGCTGGCGAATGTGCTTCATGCGCGCGCGCTGGCCAGCCGGGTGGGCGATGATGGAATCGTGGCGCATTCGGTGCATCCGGGCACCGTGGGCAGCAACTTCTTCTCGCATACGCCGGACAGCGTGCAGGCGGCGTACGGCGACGCACCGAAGCTGACCAACGCGCAGGGTGCGGACACCGTGGTGTGGCTGGCCAGCGCGGAGGAGCCGGGGCATTCGAGTGGAGGCTACTGGTTCGAGCGTAAGCCGCGTAACCCCAACCCGCTGGTCGATGATCCTGCCTTCGTCGATGCGTTCTGGACTGCTGCCGAAAAGCTGGCGGGACGTCCCGGCGCCTGATCGCTTCTCCGGCCTAGCGCCACAGCTCTGGCCGGCGCAGCAGCAGCGCTTGGGCGAGGATGAGCGTCTTGGCATCGGTCAGCTCGCCCGCCAGCACAAGGTCGCGCAGCGTGTCGAGGCCGATCTCGTGGACGACGATGTTCTCGTGCTCGCTTGCATTGCCGCCACCGCTGCCGATGCGATCGGCAGCGGTGTATTCGGCGAGATAGAGCTGGATGCGCTCGGTCGATACCGCGATCATCGACCATGCGTTCGTCACCGGGATGATTTCACCCAGACGAACGCCGCCTTCCTCCATCGCCTCGGCCACGATGCGGATGGCGGGGGCGGCGCCGTCGAGAGCGCCGGCGATGGCTTCATACGGGCTGGGCAGGCCATGGAACAGCGCGCCGGGTCGCGGCTGGGTGATCAGCATGGCAACGCGCCGCACCGGATCGAAGGGCAATACCGCGCAGGCCGATCCGCGATGCAACAGCTCGCGATCGGTGACGATACCGTCGGGCATTTTCACCATCAGCCGATAGAACGTGTACCAGCCCTGGAACACGACTTCGCGGCTGACGATGGTCGCCTTCGCCTCGTCCATCAGTCGAGGTTCGGGCGCAGCCAGCGCTCGGCCACGGGCAGTTCGACACCACGCCGCTGGGCATAGTCCTCCACCTGATCGCGGCCGACGCGAGCGACGCCGAAGTACTGGCTCTCCGGGTGGGCGAAGTAGAAGCCGGACACCGCCGAGGTCGGCAGCATCGCCTGGCTTTCGGTCAGGATGATGCCGGCATTTTCCTGCGCCTTGAGCAAGTCGAACAGGATCGGCTTGAGCGAGTGGTCCGGGCACGCGGGGTAGCCGGGCGCCGGGCGGATGCCGCGGTATTCCTCGCGAATCAGCGCGTGGTTGGTCAGCTGTTCGCCGGGCGCATAGCCCCAGAGCGTCGTGCGCACATGCTGGTGAAGGCGCTCTGCGAAGGCCTCGGCAAAGCGGTCTGCCAATGCCTTGAGCAGGATGTCGGAATAGTCGTCGTGCACCGCCTGGAAGCCCGCGAGATGCGGCTCGATGCCGTGGATGCCGACGGCGAAACCGCCGAGCCAGTCGCCGGCGGGATCGATGAAGTCGGCCAGGCAGAAGTTGGCCCGTCCGCGCGACTTCTTGAACTGCTGGCGCAGGAAGGGCAGACGGGTGCCGTCTTCCAGAACCACGTCGTCGCCCTGGCGGTGGCAATGCCAGAAGCCGCAGACGCCCTTGGCGGTCAGCCACTTCTCATCGACGATCCTTTTCAGCATCGCCTGGGCATCGGCGAACAGGCCGGTCGCGCTTTCGCCGACGACGTCGTCGGTGAGGATCGCCGGGTAAGTGCCGGCGAGTTCCCAGGCGCGGAAGAACGGCGTCCAGTCGAAGATCTCGACCAGATCGGCCAGATCCCAGTCCTTGAATACGTGCACGCCGGGCTGCGCGGGCGTGGGCGGCTTCATCGCCATGTCGGCGGTGAACGCGTTGGCGCGCGCATCGGCAAGCGAGAGCAGTTCACTCTGGCCCTTGCCCTCACGCGCTTCACGGACGCGGCCATAGTCGATCGCGGTATTCGAGACGAAATCGTCGCGCTGGGTGTCGGACAGCAGTTGGGAGGCGACGCCGACCGCGCGGCTGGCGTCGAGGACGTGGATCACCGGGCCCTTGTAAGCCACGTCTATGCGCAGCGCGGTGTGGACCTTGCTGGTGGTGGCGCCGCCGATCAGCAGCGGGATCGTCATCTCCGAACGCTGCATCTCCTCGGCCACGGTCACCATCTCATCGAGCGAGGGGGTGATCAGGCCGGAGAGGCCGATGATATCGGCGTCGTTTTCGTTGGCGGCTTCCAGTATCTTCGACCACGGTACCATGACGCCGAGGTCGATGACTTCGTAGCCGTTGCACTGCAGGACCACGCCGACGATGTTCTTGCCGATATCGTGGACGTCGCCCTTGACGGTTGCCATGATGATACGGCCCTTGGCCTTGGCGCCGGGCAGCTTCTCCGCCTCGATGAACGGGATCAGGTGGGCGACCGCCTTCTTCATCACGCGCGCGGACTTGACCACTTGCGGCAGGAACATCTTGCCCGATCCGAACAGGTCGCCGACGACGTTCATGCCGTCCATCAGCGGGCCTTCGATGACCTCGATCGGGCGACCGCCGCGCGCGAAAATCGCGGCGCGGGCTTCCTCGGTATCATCGACCACATAGGCGTCGATGCCACGCACCAGCGCATGTTCGATCCGCTTGGTGACTTCCCACCCGCGCCATTCCTCGGCCTGTTTTTCGGCCACCGCGTCGGTGCCGCGAAACTTCTCGGCCAGGGTGACGAGGCGTTCGGTCGGGGTCTCGTTGGGCGAACGCGCCGGACGGTTGAGGATCACGTCCTCGCAAGCCTCGCGCAGTTCAGGGTCGATCTGGTCGTAGACGTCGAGCTGGCCGGCATTGACGATCGCCATATCGAGCCCGGCGGGGATCGCATGGTAGAGGAAGATCGAGTGCATCGCCCGGCGCACCGGTTCGTTGCCGCGGAACGAGAACGACAGGTTCGACAACCCGCCGGAGAAGTGGACATGCGGGCAGCGCTCGCGGATCACCTTGACCGCTTCGATGAAGTCGACGCCGTAGTTGTTGTGCTCCTCGATGCCGGTGGCGACCGCGAAGACGTTGGGGTCGAAGATGATGTCTTCGGGCGGAAAACCGATGCCGGTGAGCAGCTTGTAGGCGCGCTCGCAGATCTCGATCTTGCGCGCCTTGGTGTCGGCCTGGCCGGTTTCGTCGAAAGCCATGACGACTACCGCTGCGCCGTAATCCATGCACTTTCGCGCGGACTCCAGGAACGGCGCTTCGCCTTCCTTCATGCTGATCGAGTTGACGATCGGCTTGCCCGATACGCACTTGAGGCCGGCCTCGATCACCTCCCACTTCGAGCTGTCGACCATCACGGGCACGCGGGCGATGTCGGGCTCGGCGGCGATCAGCTTGAGGTAGGTGGTCATCGCGTGGACGGCGTCGAGCAGGCCCTCGTCCATGTTGACGTCGATCACCTGCGCGCCATTCTCGACCTGGCTGCGCGCGACTTCGACGGCGGCGGGGTAGTCGCCCGCCATGATCAGCTTCTTGAACTTCGCCGAGCCGGTGACGTTGGTGCGCTCGCCGATGTTGACGAAACGGGCGGAAGTGGGCGTGGCAGGCGTGGTCATCAGGTGTCCGATGTTTCGAGGATCAGGGAGCGAGCCAGCACGAAATCGTCGTACCGGTCCGCGCCGACTTGGAAGGTGCGCGTGCCGACTTCGGTGAAGCCATGCTTGCGGTAGAAGCGCAGCGCGCGGGCGTTGTCGTTCTTGACGCCGAGCAGCAGGCGTTCATGGCCGTCAGCAGCGGCGATCACCGTGTCGAGAAGCGCGGCGGAGATGCCGGTGCCGTGGAAGCGCGACAGCACGTAGATGCGCTTGAGCTCCCAGTCCCCGGTGCGCGCCTGTTCCAACTCCGGCGAGCAGGCAAGAGCATAACCGATCGGCGAGCCACCCGGCGCGAGTTCCACCAGCCAGGCTTTCGCGCCGGCTGCGAGTAGGCTGTGGTAGGCCGCGGCACTATGATGCTCCCGGCAATGCGCGATCAGCCCGGCGCCGTCGATCGCCCCGGCATAGGTGTCGAGGAACGTCGCCGCGCCGACCAGCGCGAGCGCGTCGGCATCGCCGGCCGTGGCGGGCCGGATCGTCCATGCGACCGGGGCGTACATCTCAGGCGGCCATGATGAACGGTTCGAGCCCGGCGAGGCGCGTCACTGGCTCCAGCGCCGGCAGCTGGCGCGCGGGCAGGCCGGCAACCGCCTTGGCCATCGCCGCGATGTGCGCCGGGGTCGAGCCGCAGCAGCCGCCCAGCACGTTGACCTGGCCTGCGATCGCCCACTCCGCGACGAAGCCGGCGGTGGTGTCGGGCATCTCGTCGTAGGCGCCCAGTTCGTTGGGCAGGCCGGCGTTGGGGTAGATCATGATCAGCGTGTCCGCAGTCTCAGCCAGCGTCTTGACGTGGGGCCGCAGCTGGGTCGCGCCGAACGAGCAGTTGAGCCCGATCGTCAGCGGCTTGGCATGGCGTACCGCGTGCCAGAACGCTTCGACGGTGTGGCCCGAGAGGTTGCGGCCCGACAGGTCGGTCAGCGTCATCGACAGCATGATCGGCACTTCGCGGCCGAGTTCGGCCTCCAGCTTGCGCACCGACATGATGCCGGCCTTGGCGTTGAGCGTGTCGAACACCGTCTCGATCAGGATGAAGTCGGCGCCGCCTTCGACAAGTGCGCGCGCCTGTTCGAGGTAAACGTCGACCAGTGTGTCCCAGTCGATCTCGCGATAGCCCGGATCGTTGACGTCGGGCGACAGCGACAGCGTCTTGTTGGTCGGCCCGATCGCGCCGGCGACGAAGCGCGGGCGGCCGTCCTTGGCGGCATATTCATCGGCCAACCGTCGGGCGAGCTGCGCCGAGGCGACGTTGATCTCGCGTACGAGATGCTCCGCGCCGTAATCGGCCTGGCTGATGCGGTTGGCGCTGAAGGTGTTGGTCTCGGCAATGTCGGCACCTGCTTCGAAGTAGGTGCGGTGGATCGATTCCGGCACCTCGGGCTTCGTCAGCGCGAGGATGTCGTTGTTGCCCTTCTGGTCGTGCGTCAGGCCTAGGGTGCCGGCGTAGTCTTCCTCCGCCAGCTTCCAGTTCTGGATTTCGGTGCCGAATGCGCCATCGGTGATGAGGATGCGCTTGGCCGCTTCGGTCAGGAAGGTGTCGCGTGCGGTCATCGTAGGGTGTCCTTGGGGCGCAGGCCCAGCAGCTGGCAGATCGCGTAGACCTGCTCGGCGCGGTTCAGCGTATAGAAGTGAAAATCGCGCACGCCGCCTTCGTAGAGCCGGCGGCACAAGTCGGCGGCGGCTACGGCGGCGACCAGCGCGCGCGGGCCGGGGCGATCGTCCAGCCCCTCGAACATCGTTTCGAGCCAGTCCGGAATCTCGGTGTTGCCCGACATGCGGCGGATCGCGGCGAAGTTCGTCACCGGCATGATCCCCGGCAGGATCGGGGCGTCGATACCAGCGGCGAGCGCCTTGTCCAGGAAGCGGAAGTACGCATCGGTCGAGTAGAAGAACTGCGTGATCGCCCGGGTGGCCCCCGCATCCAGCTTGCGCTTGAGATTGTCGAGATCGTGCTGCGCGCTGACGGCTTCGGGGTGGATTTCGGGATAGGCTGCGACCGAAATCTCGAAGTCGCGCTGGGCCTTGAGCCCGGCCACAAGATCGGCGGCGCTGGCATACCCGTCCGCGTGGGGCACAAAGCGCCCGCCATCGGCTGGCGGCGGATCGCCGCGCAGCGCGACGATGTGGCGCACGCCCGCCTGCCAGTACTGGTCGGCGATCTCGGCAATCTCCGCCTTGCTCGCCGCGACACAGGTGAGGTGCGCGGCGGCCGCCATGCCGGTCTCGCGCGCGATCCGCGCCACGGTGGCATGCGTGCGCTCACGCGTGGTGCCGCCCGCGCCGTACGTCACCGAGACGAAGCTGGGGGTGAGCGGCGCCAGATTGTGGATCGCGTCCCACAGCTGCGCTTCCATCTTCTCGGTCTTGGGCGGGAAGAATTCGAACGACACGGCGATGTCGCCGGGCAGTTCGGCGAAGGGCGAGATGCCCGGCGCCGGGCCCGCAGTCACCGGGTCGGCTTCGATAACGCTGGTCATTGTCCTACTTCCCATTCGATCCGCGGTCGCAGCGCCGCAGCCTGTGTTCCGGTCGTCTTTCGCGCGGTCCAGATCTTCACCGTGAGCGGCTGGCCGGGTAGCGCGCGGGATGCCTCGCCGGCGAAACCCGCGTCGGCCAGGAAACCGATCATCTGCTCGTCGGTAAAGCCCAGGCGCGCGTGGGCGTGGCGTTCACGCAGTTCCTCGCGATCGTGCGCGGCAAAATCGACGATGGCGATGCGTCCGCCGTCCCGGGTCACCCGGGCCGCTTCCGCGAGAACCACGGCTGGATCGAGCGCGTAATGCAGCACCTGATGGAACAGCACGGTGTCGAAGCCGTCCTGTGCACCCGCCACCGCGAAGGGCAGGGCGGTGAAGTCACCCTGGATCAGGTCGACCACGCCGGTCGGCAGGTTGTCGAGTCGGGCGCGCGCGACGCGCAACATCTCCGGACTCTTGTCGAGCGCGGTTACCCTGGTCGCTCGCGGTGCGAACAGCTCGGCCATGCGACCGGTCCCGGTGCCGATATCGAGCAGCGCGCCCAGCGGCCCGGTTCCCAGCATCGCCGTCAGCGCTTCCTCGATCGGCAAGTCGGGCGTGTGCAACGATCGCAGGGTATCCCAGTCGTGTGCGTGGCGTTCGAAATACGCTTCGGCACCCGCCTGGCGGGCGGCACGAATGGCGGCAAGATGGCGCCTGTCCTCTGCGCATCGCGAGGCGAAGGTCGCATCGTCGGCTTCCGCGGCGGCCAGCAGGCGCGCGGTCGCGGCGCCCAGCGGCGGCGCGGCGGCTTCGCCGATAGCGGCGCGCAGGAATACCCAGCTGCCTTCCTTGCGCCGCTCCGCCAGATGGGCATCGCAAAGGATACGGACGTGGCGCGACACGCGCGGCTGGCTTTGCCCCAGGACTTGCGCCAGTTCGCCGACAGCCAACTCCATGTGGGCCAGCAAGCGCATGATGCGCAGGCGGGTCGGGTCGGCCAGGGCCTTGAGGAGAGCTTCCAGTCGCATTGCGCCAGCATATAAAGATATCTTTATATGATCGCAAGCCTGCTGCTGCGTAGCAGCGCAATGCCTTCATTCGAGAGGGAAAGTTCAACCTGGCGAGCGGATTATTCCCATTTGCGTTGCACCATGGGTTAAGCTAAAGGATGCGGCTGCAGGCTTGCCTGCAAGCGTTGGCGCCTGCGCCAAACAATGCAAGGGGAATTCCATGAAGAAGATTGCTTACGCCGCTTTCGCGTCGGCCGCCGCCCTGGCTCTCGCCGCTTGCGGTAGCTCGGAAACACCGACTGAACAGACTGCTACCGACAGCGTCGAAACGATGCCGGAAGAGACCATGGCTGCCGATCCGATGGCAACCGACGAGGCGATGACTGCCGAAGACGGCGCTGCAACCAGCGCGGCTTCCGAAGCAGCAATGTAATCCGGCCGGGGGCCGGGCTGCGCGTCATCCGCGCGATCGCCCCCGATCGTATCGCCAGACAAGCTTGTTGGTGGCGGTCTTATACCGCCGCGATCAGGTTTCCTGCGGACGAGAACCCTTCCTTAGCGGGAGGGTTTTTTGTTGTCTGGCGTGTGCGACGAACGTCGCGCCAGTCTATCGGCTTTCGCTTGCGCCGGGCACCCGGCCCCCCATTGCGCCCAAGGCGATCTGGCAGGGCACCGAGGATCGACGTCATGTTCCCAGGTTGTCGATCGCTTGCAGGAACGTCCAGCGTCGTGCTGCATTACTCGTCGAAAGCACCAGCCGCGCGACGTGGGTGGCGCGTATCTGCTTGATCTGGCTCAAGGAACCCATCGCATGACAATGCCGCCAGACCAACTCCAGGCGAACGACTTTCGCGATCCTGCCATTTTGCTGTCCGGCACCGTGGACTACGAGATGTATGCCAGTTTTCGCGACAAGCTGGCCGCTGCGCCCAAGCAAGGCGTGGTGGCGATCGAACTGACGACGCTGGGCGGCGATCCCGAGGTCGCCCGGATCATGGGAGAGGACGTGCGGTTCCGCAGCGATCTCGATCCCGATCGGCGCTTCGTGTTCCTGGGCAAGGCCGCGGTCTATTCGGCGGGAACCACTTTCATGAGCTTCTTCCTGCCTGAGAACCGCTACCTTACGCGCGGTACCCGGCTGATGATCCACGAACGCAAGATGGATAAGCAGATCGATGTCGAGGGGCCGCTGACGACCTGCATCGCCAGCCTCGAGGCGACCCTCAACGAAATCCGGGCGTCGATCGCGATCCAGAACGAAGGTTTCGAGAACCTGGTCCGTGGAACGCAGGTCACGCTGGACGAGGTGCTGCGCCGCGCGCCCTCGAACTGGTACGTCGAGGCGCAGGAAGCGCTGGAACTCGGCCTGATCCGCGGGATCATCTGACGGTCAAATTGACCTGGCGGTTCGCGCCGACTACGCCGCCGCCATGACCGTCGTCACCCGCTTCGCGCCTTCGCCCACCGGCCACCTTCACGTCGGCAACGTCCGCGCCGCGCTGCATAACTGGCTGCTCGCCCGACATCACGGTGGCCGCTTCCTGCTACGCATCGACGACACCGACGCCGAACGCAGCCGCGAGGAGTATGTCGGTACGATCAAGGCCGATCTCGCATGGCTCGGTATCGTCGCCGACGACGAGGCGCGCCAGTCGGAACGGTTCGGGGTCTATGAAGAGGCGTTCGCGCGGCTGGCCGATGCCGGTCGGGTCTATCCCTGCTGGGAGACGCCGCAGGAACTGGAGCTCAAACGCAAGGTACAGATGGGACGTGGCCTGGCGCCCGTCTATGATCGCGCGGCGCTGGAGATCCCCGAGGTGGAGCGGATGCGCCGGATCGCGGCGGGCGAGGCGCCGCACTGGCGCTTCCTGCTCGACCACCAGCGACCGATCGCATGGGACGACGGCATCCGTGGGGCCCAGAAGTTCGATCCCGCGCAGATCTCGGACCCGGTGGTGCGCCGCGCCGATCGCTCGTGGCTGTATATGCTGCCATCGGTCATCGACGATGTCGACATGGGCGTGACGGACGTGCTGCGCGGCGAGGATCACGTCTCCAACACCGCCGCGCAAGTGCAGATGTTCGAAGCCTTGGGGGCTCCACTGCCGCGCTTCGCGCACGAGGCGCTGCTGACCGGTGCTGAAGGCAAGCTGTCGAAGCGGCTGGGGTCGCTGGGCGTGGCGCATTTCCGCGACATCGGGATCGAGCCCGCCGCGCTGGTGGCGTTGCTGGCACGACTTGGGACGAGCGATCCGGTCGATCCCTCGCTCGATGCGGTGGCGCTCGCGGCTGCGTTCGATGTCTCGCATTTCGGCCGCGCGCCGGCGCGCTTCGACGAGGTCGAACTGGAGCGGGTCAATGCTGCGGTGGTGCATGCGCTGGCGTTCGAGGCCGTGGCCGATCGCTTGCCTGCGGGGATGGACGCGGCAGCATGGCAAGCGGTGCGGCCCAACCTGACGCATGTCGCGCAAGCGGCGGACTGGTGGCGCGTGGTGACCGGGCCGGTCGCGGTGCCCGCGATGTCCGACGAGGATCGCGCCTATTTGGCGCAGGCGGCCGATGTGCTTGCGGGGCATTGGGGGGATGATCCCTGGCACGCACTCACCGCCGCCCTGAAGGGTGAGACGGGGCGCAAGGGCAAGGCCTTGTTCCTGCCGCTGCGACAGGCGTTGACCGGGATGGACCATGGCCCCGACATGGCCGCCCTGCTGCCGTTGATCGGGCAGGATCGTGCGGTCGAGCGGCTGCGCGCGGCGGCTTAAAGCCTCACACGTCGATCTCGCGCCACTCGCCGGGCTGCAGCGCATCCAGCGACCAGTCGCCGATGCGCTGGCGGACGAGGCGCAAGGTCGGATGCCCGACGGCAGCGGTCATGCGGCGGACCTGACGGTTGCGCCCTTCGCGGATGGTCAGGCTGATCCAGCAATCCGGCACCGACTTGCGGAACCGCACCGGCGGATCGCGGGGCCATAGCGCCGGGTCGTCGATCCGCAGGGCCTTGGCTGGCAGCGTCGGACCGTCGTTGAGCGTCACCCCACGCGACAGGGCTGCCAGCGCTTCGGCATCCGGCTCACCCTCGACTTGCACCAGATAGGTCTTGGGCGTCTTGAACCGGGGATCGGCGATCCGCGCCTGCAACCGGCCGTCGTCGGTCAGCAGCAGCAGCCCTTCGCTGTCGCGATCCAGCCGTCCCGCCGGATAAACGCCGGGCACGGTGATATGGTCGGACAGCGTGGCGCGCGCGCCATCCGAACCGCGATCGGTAAACTGGCTGAGCACGCCATAGGGTTTGTTGAACAGGATCAGCCGGGACATGGCGGCGTGCCTACCCGGTCGTCACTCCATGAACCAGCCGTGGCTCGCGATCAGCGACTGGCCGTTGAGCGCGTTGGTTTCGAACCCGGCAAAGAACAGCGCGACTTCGGCGATGTCGTCGACGGTGGTGAATTCGCCGTCGACGGTCTGGCCCAGCATGACCTTCTTGACCACCTCGTCCTCCGAGATGCCGAGTTCCTTGGCCTGTTCGGGGATCTGCTTGTCCACCAGCGGCGTGCGCACGAAGCCGGGGCAGATGACGTTGGTGCGAACGGCTTTCTTGCCGCCTTCCTTGGCGATCACGCGCGAAAGGCCGAGCAGGCCGTGCTTCGCCGTCACGTAGGCGCTTTTGAGCGGGCTCGCTTCCTTGGAATGGACCGAGCCCATGAAGATGATCGTGCCCGCGCCTTGCGCATACATATGCGGCAGGCAGGCCTTGGAGGTCAGGAACGCGCCGTCGAGATGGATCGCCAGCATCTTCTTCCAGTCGGAAAATGCGTAGTTCTCCACCGGGTTGACGATCTGGATCCCGGCGTTCGAGACCAGCACATCGACCGTGCCCCAGGCCTGCGCCACCTGCGCGACGCCGGCGTTCACCTGTTCCTCGCTGGTCACGTCCATGGCGATCGCGAGCGCTTCGGTGCCGAACCGGGCCTTGATGTCGTCGGCCGCCTTCTGCGCGGCTTCAAGGTTGAGGTCGGCGATCGCGACTTTGCCGCCTTCGGAGGCGAAGCGGTCGGCGATGGCCTTGCCGATACCGCTGGCCGCGCCGGTGACGATGCAGGCCTTGTCCTTCAGCTTCATGGTCGGGTCTCCTGGATCAAACGAAAGGGTACGCGGTCAGCACGCATCGAGCGCGGCGCCCGACGTCTCGGTCTGGCGCGGGCGGTGGCCGGCGATGTCGAAGGTGGTGATGGTGTCGCCGGTGTGCTTGCGCGCGATCCATTCGGGGTGGGCGAGCGAAAAGGTGGCATCCTCGCGGCCGTCCGCCCAGTGTTCCTCGATCGTCTGGCGCGAGAACTCGTAGTCTTTCGAGTTGCTCTCGTAATGCGTGCAGCGGTTGATTAGGTGCATGATCGCGACCGAACCCTCGGGCTCGTGATCGAGCAGAATGCGCAAGTCGGCATCGTCTCGCAACTCGGGCGGTAATCTGCGCGCCAGCCGCCGGGCGGCGGCGTGAAGCGTCTGCAGCTTCTTGGACTGATCGGTGTTGAGGCGGGTGCGGCTGGAATAGCGGATGTCCTTTTCACGCTGCGCCACGTCCGCCAGCGTGCGCGGCACCGATCCGCGCGAGCTGAACAGGTCGACCTGGAACACGGTCAGGTCGCACAGCGGTCGGCTGTCGAGGACATACTGGAGCGGCGTGTTGGAAACCAGGCCGCCATCCCAATACCATTCGCCCTCGATCTCCACCGGCGCGAAGCCCGGCGGCAGCGCGCCCGATGCCATCACATGCTCCGGCCCGATCGTCTGCTGCCGATTGTCGAAATAGGCGAAGTTTCCGTTCAGCACGTTGACCGCGCCGACACTGAAACGCACCGGACCGTTGTTGAGCAGATCGAAGTCGACGAGCTTCAGCAGGGTCTCGCGCAGCGGGGCGGTGTCGTAGTAGCTGAGCTGACCAAGCTCGGCGGGCCATTCCGGCGCGAGCGGCGGAAACCGGGGGGTGAAGAAGCCGGGGACGCCTACGCCTGCGGCAAACAGCGCCGCCGCCTCATTGAAGGCACGACGGGCGAAACCTTGCGGGCTGTCGAGGCGGAACTGCAGTTCGCTGGATACCAGATGCCAGAACGCGCGCAGCCGCTCGACCCGACGCGCGGGCGGATTGCCGGCGATGATCGCGGCATTGATCGCACCGATCGAGATGCCGGCGATCCAGTCGGGCTGCTGTTCGGTACCGGCCAGCGCCTCGAACACGCCGGCCTGATAGGCGCCCAGCGCCCCGCCGCCTTGGAGGACGAGCGCCGTCTGAGGTGGATGCGGGCCGTTGCTGGTGGCTGAGGACATGGATCCAGACCGTTTGTTGCGATGCCGCATAGATGACAGGGGGCTGCCGTAGTGCAAGCACTACGCAGCGTCGAAAGAAGGTTCAGGCGGCGACCGCGATCCCGGCCGCTTCGCTTGCGGCCTCCAGCATGCGCTTCTCCAGCGTCTTGATGCGGCTCTGCGACTCCAGCTTGTCGCCCAGCAGATCGGTCACGTAGAAGGTATCGACCGCGCGCTCGCCATATGTGGCGACATGGGCGGAGTGGACCATCAGCCGCGCGTCGAACAGCGCATAGGACAAGCGGTTGAGCAAGGCCGGCCGGTCGCGGGCATTGACCTCGACCACGGTGAAGCGGTTCGACGCCTTGTTGTCGACCAGCACGCGTGGGCGCACGTCGAAGGCATCGGCACGTGGGCGGGCATCGGGGCGTGCCTGCAACTGCGGCAGCAGGCGGACGCGATTGGCCAGCGCGCCTTCGATCGAAGTGCGTAGCCGATCGAGCTGCCCCTCTTCGCGGAATGGCCGGCCGATCGGGTCCTGCACCAGGAAGTTGTCGACCGCGCGGCCGGTACGGGTGGTGTGGATGCGCGCGTCGATGATGTTGCCGCCGGCCAGGTGGATGCCGCCGGCGATGCGAAAGAACAGGCCGGGATGGTCGGCGGCGATCACCGTCACCAGCGTGGCGCCGCGCGCGGGGTAGAATTCGCTGTAGATCGCCAGCGGCTCGTTCTTCGAGGCTTCGTACTGCGCCAGGTTCTTGGCGATCACGTCGTCGGCTTCGGCGATCCAGTAGGCATCGGCGAACTGCTTGCCGATCGCCTCGATCAGGGTGCTGTCGGGGCCAAGCCGTGCGGCGACGGCTTCGCGCTTGGCGGCGATGCGTTTCTCGCGGCCGTATTCGGCGTGGCCAAGCCGCAGGCGTTCCTCGGCGGCGCCGTACAAGTCGCCGATCAACTGGCGCTTCCAGCTGTTCCAGGTGCCAGGTCCGACCGCACGGATGTCGACCACCGTCAGCAGGGTCAGCTGGCGCAGGCGGTCGACCGATTGCACGATGCCCACGAAATCGGCGATGGTCTTGCCATCGGACAGGTCGCGCTTGAACGAGGTCGCGCTCATGACCAGGTGCTGGCGGACCAGCCAAGCGACCAGTTCGGTCTCCTCGTCGTCCAGGCCGAGCCGCGGGCACAGCCGGCAGGCGATCTCCGCACCGATCACGGAATGGTCGCCACCGCGGCCCTTGGCGATGTCGTGGAGCAGCACCGCCATGTAGAGTGCCCGGCGCGAGCGGACCTTGCCGATGATCTCGTGGGCGAGGGGATGGTCGTCCTTCAGCTCGCCGCGTTCGATCCGGGCCAGCAGGCCGATGGCGCGAATGGTATGTTCGTCCACCGTGTAATGATGATACATATCGAACTGCATCTGCGCGTTGACGCGGCCGAACTCGGTGACGAAACGGCCGAACACACCGGCCTCGTTGAAGGCGCGCAGGATCTTCTCGGGGTCCTGCCGGCTGGTCAGCAGTTCCATGAACAGCGTGTTGGCGCGCGGATCGTTGCGCACCTCGTCGCGGATCAGCGAAATGTCGTGGCCGATCTGGCGCAGGGTCTCGGGATGGATCTCTAGCCCCTCGCGATCGGCGACGACGAAGATCTCGATCAGGCGAACCGGATCCTCGGTGAACCATGTCTCGCTGGGTGCGCGCACGCGGCCGCCGAACACCTTGTAGCCCTTGACGGTACGGACGCGGGCGCGAAAGTTCGCCAGCAGGCCGCGTGTGGGCCGCTGGGCGAATTGCTCATCCAATTGCGCCAGAAACACGCCGGTCAGGCTGCCGACGATCTTCGCCTGCAGGAAGAAGTACTGCATGAACCGCTCGACCGCGCTTTTGCCGGGGCGATCGGAGTAATTCATGCGCGCCGCCACTTCGCGCTGCAGGTCGAACGTCAGCCGGTCTTCGGCGCGACGGGTGATCGTGTGCAGGTGGCAGCGCACAGCCCAGAAGAAGTTCTCGGCCCGGCGGAACGCGCGATATTCCTTCTGGCTCAGCAGGCCGACCTGCACGAGATCGGCCTGACTGCGCACCTTGTGGATGTACTTGCCGATCCAGAAGAGCGTGTGGAGATCGCGCAAGGAACCCTTGCCTTCCTTCACGTTGGGCTCGACCACATAGCGGGTATCGCCCATCCGCTTGTGCCGCGCCTCGCGCTCGCCCAGCTTCTCGACCACGAACTGGCGTTCGGTGCCCTGCACCACGTCTTTCCAGAACCGCTGGCGGGCTTCCTCGAACAAGTCCTGGTCGCCCCAGACATAGCGGGCTTCGAGCATGGCGGTGCGGATCGTGAGGTCGGACTTGCACATCCGCACCATCTCGTCGATCGAGCGGCTGGACTGGCCGATCTTGAGGCCCAGGTCCCACAGGAAATACAGCATCGCCTCAATCACCTGCTCGCACCAGGCGGTGCAGCGGATGGGGGTCAGGAACGCGATATCGACGTCGGAGTGCGGCGCCATCTCGCCACGCCCGTAACCACCGACCGCCGCGATCGTCAGCCGCTCGCCCTTGGAGCGATTGTTGGGCGGATAGACATCGACGATGACGTGATCGTGGATGATCCGCAGGATCTGGTCGACGAGGAAGGCCTGCGCCTCGGCGATCTCGTAACCGGCGCTGGGTTTTTCGACGAGCCGCCGCGCGATCTCGACGCGTCCCTGCTCAAGCGCATCGCGCAACAGGGCGACGATGTCGAGACGCGCCTTTCGCGTGCCGTGCTCTTCCACCAGCGCGGCGATACGCGTGGTCAGACCGCGACGGTCGATCACGGCGCGCGGCGAAGGGATGCGGATTACGTGCATGTCCAGGCTTATCTAGGGGTTGTGAGCGCCGGTGGGAAGGCGGCTGAGGCACCACGCGCAACATCCTTTTGTCCACACTGCGGCAGGCATCCGTACCGGCCAGCGCGCGTCCTATCCAAAACCCGCCTTTCCTCGGCCATCCGGCTATGCCAGAAGGCCGGCGAAATGGCCGTGCCGCCGCCAGGCCGCATATCCGACACATCATACGAGGTTGCCCGTTTGCTGATCCTGTCCGCCGCCGCCGCCACGGTTTCCGCAGGCCACCAGCCGATCTACTGGGTCGACCTGGGCCTGAAGAACGGCATTCCGATCGGCTCCTTCACGCTGCGGTATTACTCGCTGGCGTACCTGGCCGGCATCGTGCTGGGCTATTGGCACCTCACCCGCATGATCAAGGCGCCCGGCGCGCCGATGGCGCAGCGCCATGCGGACGACCTGTTCTTCTACTGCACGCTCGGCATCATCCTGGGCGGTCGCCTGGGGTATGCGACGTTCTACACCGGCGGCGATACCGGCATCCCCAGCCTCTGGGCGCATCCGACAGAACTGCTGGCGTTGTGGCATGGCGGCATGAGCTTTCACGGCGGGCTGATCGGCGTGGTGCTGGCGATCGCCTGGGTCTCGTGGCGCGGTGGGCTGAACTTCATCCGCGTGGCCGACTATATCGCGGTCTGCGTGCCGTTCGGGATGATGTTCGGGCGCCTGGCGAACTTCGTGAACGGCGAGCTGTGGGGCCGCGTCGCCGGACCCGAGGTGCCGTGGGCGATGGTCTTCCCCGATGGCGGCCCGCTGCCGCGCCATCCCAGCCAGCTGTACGAAGCGACGCTGGAAGGCGCGGTGCTGATCGTCGTCATGCTGCTGCTGTTCTGGAAAAGCCGCGCACGGTACCGGCCCGGCTTGCTGGTCGGCGTATTCGCCACCGGCATCGCCATCGCGCGCTTCTGCGTCGAATTCTTCCGCGAACCCGATGCGCAGCTGCAGGAGTTCACGCTGCGCACCGGTCTTTCGATGGGCCAGTGGCTGACGATCCCGTTGATGCTGCTGGGCCTGGCGATGGTCGCGCGTGCATTGATCAAGCCGCCGCTGGCGACCGGACGGCCGGTGCCGGTCTGACGCTCCGGCCATGACCTTCCCCGGTTCGATGCGCGACGAGGGCACGGATAGCCTCGCCGCCATCCTGCGCCGCCTCATCGCCAATACCGGGCCGATCAGCGTGCAGTACTTCATGGGCGAATCCAACGCCCGCTACTATGCCGCACGCGATCCGCTGGGCGATGCGGGCGACTTCGTCACCGCGCCCGAGATCAGCCAGATGTTCGGCGAAATGGTCGGCCTGTGGCTGGCCGATATGTGGATGCGCGCGGGCACGCCCGAGCCGGTGCACTATGTCGAGCTGGGACCGGGGCGTGGCACCCTGGCACGCGATGTGCTGCGTTCCGCGCGCAAGTTCGGGCTGGCGCCGCGCGTCCATTTCGTGGAGACCTCGCCCGCGCTGAAGGCGCTGCAGCTCGCCGCCGTACCCGACGCTTTCTGGCATGATGACCTCTCGACGGTGCCCACGACGGGGCCGGTGCTGCTCGTCGCCAACGAATTCCTCGACGCCTTGCCGATCCGCCAGCTGGTCAAGACGCAGCACGGCTGGCGCGAGCGGATGGTGGCGGTGCACGAGGATGCGCTGGTCGGCATCGCCGGCGAGCGGCCGATGGACGCCGCCGTACCGCCCGCGTTGCGGGAGGCCGAACCCGGCACGCTGATCGAGACTTGTCCCGGCGCCGCTGCTGTCGTCTACGAGATCGCCGGGCGGCTGGCCGAGCAGGGCGGTGCCGCTCTGTTCATCGATTACGGCCACGATGCCCTGCGCACCGGATCAACGCTGCAGGCGGTACGTGCGCACAAGAAGGTGGACGCCTTCGCGCATCCGGGCGAAGCGGACCTGACCGCGCATGTCGACTTCGCCACGCTGGCCAAGGTCGCCCTGTCGCGCGGATGCCGCTGGCTGGGTACGGCGGGGCAGGGGGACTGGCTGCGCGCCCTGGGCATAGAGGCGCGCGCGCAAAGCTTGGCGCAATTTTCGCCGCAACACGCCGAGGCCATGGCCTCGGCGCTCGAGCGGCTCGTGGGGGACGATCAGATGGGTACGTTATTCAAGGTCATGGGTTTGGCCGCGCCCAACTGGCCCGACGGAGCCGGCTTCTGATGGCGACCATCGCCGACAGGGTGGCACCTGCGAACAGGCCGGTCGGGCTCATGCCCGACCGCACGGAGCGTGTGCTGGGCGTGCTCAGCATCGTGTTGCTGGGGTTCGTCCTCGCCGCTCTCGCACGCGGAGCCGATCATCTGGGGCAACTGCCCTCGACCTTGTGGCTCCATCTGGCGACCATGATGGTGACGCTGGCGTTGACGCCGGCGATCCTGTGGATGCCGCGCGGAAACCGGCTGCATCGCCGGCTCGGCTATGCCTGGGTGGCCGCGCTGGCCGTCACCGCGATCGACAGCTTCGCCATCCGCATGAACAACGAGGGCAAGTTCAGCGCCATCCACATCCTCTCCGTCGTCACGCTGGTCGCTCTGCCGGTGCTGGTCACCAGCGCCCGCCGCCACCAGCATGCGCGCCACCGCCGCACCGTTCGCGGGCTGGTGATCGGGGCGCTGCTGACGGCCGGGTTCTTCACCTTCCCGTTCCACCGCATGCTGGGCAGCTGGCTGTTCGGCTGAGCGCGCTCAGCCGCCGATCTGCGTCACGCGCTTGTCGTTGGGTACCGCGCGCATCGGTACGGCGGTGAGCCATGCTTCCATCGCATCGACGTCGATGCCCGAGCGGACCTTGTCGGTGGCGCGGGTGAACTCGGTGTAGAAGTCGCCGCCTTCCGACAGGAAGCTGTTGGTGGCAACGCGATACGTCCTGGTCGGCACCAGCGGCTTGCCATCCAGCGTGAGGCTGACCACGCGCTTGCCCGCGGGGCGGCGCATGTCGTAGCTGTAACGCAGGTTGGCGGAAGGGGCGAGCACCTGCTGGGTGTACGTGTCGTCCAGCCCTTCCTCGATCACCGCCTTGATCTGCGCGCCGGTCATCGTCTGCACCACCAGGTCGTTGTTGAACGGCTGGACGGCGTAAAGCTGGCCGAACGTCACCGTGCCGTCGCGCGCCGGCACCAGCGAAGTGCGCACGCCGAAGGGGTTGGTGAAGCCCACTTGCGCGCCCAGCCGCCGCGTCGCGCCAAGCTGGCTGTCGGCGATGAGGTAGCCCAAAGGCCCGCCGCGCCAGCTGCCGTCGCCCTCGGTCTTCACCGCGGGGCCTGACAAGTGGCCGGCGGGCCGCGAGGTCTCCTTCGCCACGTCGTCGACGTAGCGCTTCACGTAGGCCGCGACCTCCGGCTTGGGCGCGAACTGGGGCACGCGGGTCGTGTTCGGGATCAGCCCGCGCGAGCCGGTGTAGGGCTCCGACTGCACGATCACGTTGCGCGCCTTTTTGGCGACCAGCGCGTGGGTCTTGGGATCGAAGTCCAAGGTGATGTCGGTGACCAGTTCGCCATAGACGCCCGCGCTGGTCAGCAGGATCGGGTGAGCGGGATCCTTGCCCGCGTGTTCGCAGACGTAATCCCAATGGGTATGGCCGGAAACGACCACATCGACGCCGGGGTTCAGCCGGTCGAGGATCGGGGTGATGTCGCCCGCGAACTTGTCGCAGCCGTTGACGTCGCCGAAGTCGCTGGTCTTGCCGCCCTGGTGGATCAGCACGACGATGGCGTTCGCGCCTTGCGCCTTCAGCCTGGGGATCGCGGCGTTGATGGTGTCGGCCTCGTCCGCGAAGTGCAGGCCCTTTAGCGCATCGGGGGAGACCAGCGCGGGCACCGTCTTGAGCGACAGGCCGATGAAGCCCAGCGTGATCTTGCCGGCGGGGGTGTCGAAAATCTTGAGCCCGGTGGCGGGGAACAGCGTCGATCCATCGTCCCTGATGGTGCTGGCGGACAGGTACTTGTAGGTCGCGCCGGTGAACGGCTCCAGTCGGCACGGCGCGCGGCGGGTGTTCTTGGCGCAACCGCCGTTCTGCAGCCGCAGCAGTTCGTCGGGGCCACGGTCGAACTCGTGGTTGCCCACCGCGTTGAACTCCAGCCCGATGCGGTTCATCACACCCACGGCTGGCTCGTCGAGGTAGAGTGAGGACGCCAGTTGCGAGGCGCTGGTGAGGTCGCCCGCCGCGACCACCACATGGTTGGGATGCTCGGCCTTGATCGAGTCCACCGCCGATGCCAGCCAGGCCGCGCCACCCGCCGGAACGCCGATGAAGCTTCCGTCCGGATTGGGCAGATTGACCGCCTGCTTGGGCGGTTCGAGCGCGCCGTGGAAATCGTTGATCGCGATCACGCCGATCTCGATCGGGGCGTCCGCGCTGGCGGCAAGGGTCTGACGGGGTGTCGGCGTGGTCGCGCATGCGGCGAGCAACGAGGCGAGGAGCAGCGGCAGGCTGCGCTTGATCTGCGGAATCATCATGCCGCCATATCGGACGGTGATGTGACAAGCCAATGGCGTTGTTGGGGTAAGGCCTAAGCCCCGGCTTCGATCGCGTGCATGTCGGCGTCCGACAGGCCGAAGTGATGGCCGACCTCGTGCACCACGACGTGAGTCACCAGGTCTTCCAGCGCCACGCCGGTTTCGCACCATTCGGCCAGCAGCGGCTGGCGAAACAGCTTGATCACCGGCCGCATCTCGCCCGA
Organism: Novosphingobium sp. TK46; assembly: GCF_055361525.1. Lineage (NCBI taxonomy): Bacteria > Pseudomonadati > Pseudomonadota > Alphaproteobacteria > Sphingomonadales > Sphingomonadaceae > Novosphingobium > Novosphingobium sp. TK46. The sequence goes on along the minus strand of NZ_CM143963.1, from coordinate 862,701 downwards.
GTTCCAGATCGAGTCCTTGTCCATCGAGCGACCGTGATAAACGCCGGACAGGTTCCACGCGTCGTCGATCCCGAGCGCGGCCAGCGTCTCGTCGTCGGCGAATTCCTCCACCGCAACGCGGATACCTTCGAGGTGCTGCGCGAACGGCTCGGGGATGCGCGCGAACGCCGCGTGGGCGAGGGCTTCGAAGGCGGCAGGGGAGGGGGCTGGTCCGGTCATTCCGGCGATATCGCTACGCCAGCCCCCGCCGGCAAGATCTTGACAAGCGGGCTCGCAAGCCCGGTCATCAGACGTCGAGGTTGGCCACGTTGAGCGCGTTGTCCTGGATGAATTCGCGGCGCGGTTCGACGATGTCGCCCATCAGGCGGGTGAAGATCTCGTCGGTGATGTCCGCATCGTCGACCTTTACCTGCAGCAGGATGCGATTGTCGGGATCGAGCGTGGTTTCCCACAGCTGCTCGGCGTTCATCTCGCCCAGACCTTTGTAGCGCGAGATCGCCAGGCCCTTGCGCCCGCCGGCCAGCACCGCGTCGAGCAATTGCGTCGGACGCGTAATCACACCGTCGCTGCTGGTCGGGCGCTTCACCGCGGCGCCCTCGACCGCTTCGGCTTCGGTTTCGCCGTCCGTCTCGCCCGCAGGTTCGGGGTCGGCCATTTCGGCAATGGCGGTCGCGCGGGTGAGGCGGGCGGGCATGGCGTAGACCTCGGCCTGCTCGGCGGCGATCTTGGCCAGCTTGCGTGCCTCGGCGCTCGCCAGGAAGCTCGCTTCGATGACGTGGTGGTCGGTGACGCCGCGCCACAGACGACGCACGATGTACGAGCCTTCCTCGCCGCGCTGCGCGGTCCAGCGGCCTTCCGGATCGCCACGCTCCAGCCATTCGCCGGCGGCGGTCAGTGTCGCGACCTTGCTGGCGTCGTTCTGGTCGGGGGCGAGGGCACCAGCCAGCGCCAGCGCCTCGATGATGCCCATGTCGTACTTGCGCGGGACGTAGGCCAACAGGTTGCGCATCGCCATCGCGTGGTTGACCAGTTCGACCAGCTCCGCGCCGCCGCGCGCGCCGCCGGCGGTCTCGAGGATGCGACCTTGCGAGCCGGCGTCGACCAGGTAGCGGTCGAGCTGGCGGTCGTCCTTCAGGTACACTTCCGAGCGGCCCTTGCTGACGCGATAGAGCGGTGGCTGGGCGATGAAGAGGTGCCCGTCGCGGATGATCTCGGGCATCTGGCGGTGGAAGAACGTCAGCAGCAGGGTGCGGATGTGCGCCCCATCGACGTCTGCGTCGGTCATGATGACGATCTTGTGGTAGCGCAGCTTCTTGATGTCGAAGTCGTCGCGGATTCCGGTGCCCATCGCCTGGATCAGCGTGCCGACCTCCTTGGACGAGATGATCCGGTCGAACCGCGCGCGCTCGACATTGAGGATCTTGCCCTTGAGCGGCAGGATCGCCTGGATCTTGCGATCGCGGCCCGATTTTGCCGAACCGCCGGCCGAGTCACCCTCGACGAGGAACAGCTCGCACTTGCTGGGGTCGCGCTCCTGGCAGTCTGCCAGCTTGCCGGGCAGCGAAGCGATATCCATCGCGCCCTTGCGTCGGGTCAGTTCGCGGGCCTTCTTGGCGGCTTCGCGCGCGGCGGCGGCGTCGATGATCTTGTGGATGATGATCTTGGCGGTGGCGGGGTTCTCCTCCAGCCACTGGCTCATCTTGTCACCCATCAGCGCTTCCAAGGGCTGGCGCACTTCGGAGCTGACCAGCTTGTCCTTGGTCTGTGACGAGAACTTGGGGTCGGGCAGCTTGACCGAGACGATCGCGGTCAGGCCCTCGCGCATGTCGTCGCCCGAAAGCTGGACCTTTTCCTTCTTGAGCATGCCCGAACGCTCGGCATAGTTGTTCAGCGTGCGGGTCAGCGCGGCGCGGAAGGCCGCCAGATGCGTGCCGCCATCACGCTGAGGGATATTGTTGGTGAAGCACAGCACGTTCTCGTAATACGAGTCGTTCCACTCCAGCGAGACCTCGATGCCGATGCCGTCCTTGTCCGCCATGATGGCGATCGGCTCGGGCATCAGCGCCTGCTTGTTGCGGTCTAGGTACTTCACGAAAGCCGCGATCCCGCCCTCGTAGTACAGATCGTGCTCCAGCACTTCCTCGTGCCGCTTGTCGCGCAGCAGGATATGGACGCCCGAGTTGAGGAACGCGAGCTCGCGGTAGCGGTGCTCCAGCTTGTCGAAATCGTACTCGGTCACGTTCTTGAACGTGTCGGTCGAGGCCTGGAAGGTGACCTTGGTACCCTTCTGGCCCTCGGCAGCCGTGCCGACCACGCGCAACGGCGCGGCGGTGTCGCCATGCTCGAAGCGCATCCAGTGCTCCTCGCCATCGCGCCAGATGGTGAGTTCCAGCCACTCCGATAGCGCATTCACCACCGAGACGCCGACGCCATGCAGGCCGCCGGATACCTTATAAGCATTGTCATCGCTGGTGTTTTCGAACTTACCGCCGGCGTGCAGCTGGGTCATGATGACCTCGGCCGCCGAAACGCCTTCCTCGGCGTGGATGCCGGTGGGGATGCCACGGCCGTTGTCGGTCACCGAGACCGAGTTGTCGGGGTTCAGCTCGATCGTGACCAGATCGCAGTGCCCGGCCAGCGCCTCGTCGATGGCGTTGTCCGAAACCTCGAATACCATGTGGTGCAGGCCCGAGCCGTCGTCGGTGTCGCCGATGTACATGCCGGGGCGCTTGCGCACGGCGTCGAGGCCCTTGAGGACCTTGATCGAGTCCGCGCCGTACGCGTTGAGGTTTTTGGTGTTGCCGGGAACGGCGTCTTCGGGGGTGCTTGCCATGGCGATTATATAGGGTCGCAAGGGCGGAAACTAAAGCGAAACCGGCTTTCCTATCCACAAGCCCGGCAAGCGCGTGACGAGACCTCTTGCGCTCGGCGCTGACTGCGCCAGTGTGTGCGTATCAGACAGGCATATCAATCATCTGGGGGCACCAGCCGATGAAGACCACGCTTTCCGTTCTCCTCGCATCGGCGCTGGTCGCGCCGTCGCTGGCTTCTGCGCAGACAATGACGCTGCGGCCCGACCAGCAGGAATACTTCGGCCTGTACAAGGAGCTGATCGAGACCAACACGACGCTGAGCCAGGGCAGCTGCACCGAGGCGGCGGCGAAGATGGCGGCGCGGTTGAAGGCGGCGGGCATGAAGGACGACCAGCTGATCCCCTTCTCGACGCCCGAGCATCCCAAGGACGGCGGCCTCGTCGCGATCTATCCCGGCACGACCAAGGCCAAGCCGATGCTGCTGCTGGCACACGTCGACGTGGTCGAGGCCAAGCGGGAGGATTGGGAGCGCGATCCGTTCAAGCTGGTCGAGGAGAACGGCTATTACTATGCCCGCGGTGCTGTGGACGACAAGGCACAGGCCTCGATCTGGGTCGATACGCTCGTCCGTTTCGCCAAGGCCGGGTACAAGCCCAAGCGCACGATCAAGCTGGCACTCACCTGCGGCGAGGAAACCAGCGGCGCGTTCAACGGCGCCGAGTGGCTGTCGAAGAACAAGCGCGACCTGATCGACGCGGCCTTCGCGCTCAATGAAGGCGGCGGCGGGCGCACCGACGGTCAGGGCGTCGCGATGGGCGGCAAGGTGGTCAACCAGACGCTGCAGGTGGGCGAGAAGGCCTATCAGGACTTTACCCTCACCGCGACCAACCCCGGCGGTCACAGCTCGCAGCCGGTGCCCGACAATGCGATCTACGAGTTGTCCGCGGCACTGCTCAAGGTCGGCGGCTACGAGTTCCCATTGCAGTTCAACGAGGTGACCAAGGCCTACTTCACCAAGTCCGGGCAGCAGCGCGGCGGCGAACTGGGCGGTGCGATGCAGGCGCTGGCGAAGAACCCCGAAGACAAGGCGGCGCTCGCGGTGGTCGACAAGGACAAGATGCTGCACTCGATGCTGCGCACGACGTGCGTGGCGACGATGGTGAATGCGGGCCACGCGCAGAACGCCTTGCCGCAGCGCGCGACCGCAAACGTCAATTGCCGCATGTTCCCGGGGCGCACGTCCGACGAGACGCAGGCGGCGCTGGCGCAGGCGATCGGCAACAGCAAGGTGGACATCGTCCAAAAGGTGAAGGGCAAGCCGATCGCCAAGGTGCCGCCGCTCGATCCCGCGCTGGTCAAGCCGATCGACACGCTGGCGGCCAAGTATTTCCCCGGCGTTCCGGTTATCCCGTCGATGTCGACCGGCGCCACCGATGGCGTGTACCTGTCAGCCGTGGGTATCCCCACATACGGGGTGCCCAGCGTGTGGACAGACCCGGACGGCAACGGCACGCACGGCCTCAACGAGCGGGTCGAGGTGAAGGCGCTCTATACCGCGCGCGACTATCTCTACGATCTGGTGAAGACGCTGGCCGGCTGATCCCGACGCGCCGCAGGCGACATGACGTGCGCGGCGCACAAGAAAAAAGGCGGCCCGTTGCGGGGCCGCCTCTTTCGATCTCGCGCGTCTCGATCCTCAGACGAGGGTGAGAGCGAACGCCAGGGCGCTGGCGCCCAGGGCCGCTGCGAGACCGAACGTCCGTTGGACGAGGGTCATAGCACTTTCCTCCTGTTATATTCCCGGATAAATGCGTCTTACCACCCAATCCGTTTACAAATACAAACATAGGAAGGTTAGTAATTATCGCAATGTCAAAAGTAACAATATAACTTGCATCATTTGCAACTGTGATTGCGGCGCCGCGCCTTGACTGTGCCTCTCTGGACACGCCGCGCCGGCCCGACTAACGCCCCACCATGACCATCCAGCCTTCGGAATCCGTCCTGATCGTCGACTACGGCAGCCAGGTGACGCAGCTTATCGCCCGCCGCGTGCGCGAAGCGGGAGTGTATTCCGAGATCGCGCCATTCACCACCGCCGAAGAGGCGTTTGCGCGGCTCGACCCGGTCGGCGTCATCCTCTCCGGTTCGCCGGCTTCGGTGCTGGACGAAGACGGCCCCCGCATCCCCGACGTGATACTCGATAGCGGCCGCCCGTTGCTGGGCATCTGCTATGGACAGCAGGCGTTGATGCATCAGCTTGGCGGTGAGGTCAGCGGTGGCGACGGTGGCGAGTTCGGTCGCGCGTTCATCGACATCGCGGATACGTGCGCGCTGTTCGACGGCCTCTGGCAAGTGGGTGAGCGCCATCAGGTGTGGATGAGCCACGGCGACAAGGTCATCAAACTGGCGCCGGGTTTCCACCCGGTCGCCGCCAGTTCCGGCGCGCCCTATGCCGTCATCGCCAACGAGGACAAGCGCATCTACGCGATGCAGTTCCACCCCGAAGTGGTGCACACGCCCGACGGTGCCAAGCTGCTCAAGAACTTCGTGCGCCACGTCTGCGGCATGGCCGGCGACTGGACCATGGCGGAGTTTCGCAAGACCAAGATCGAGGAGATCCGCGCTACCGTTGGCTCGGCGCGGGTCATCTGCGGCTTGTCGGGCGGCGTCGACAGCGCCGTGGCCGCGCTGCTGATCCACGAGGCGATCGGCGAGCAGCTGACCTGCGTCTTCGTCGACGGTGGCGTGCTGCGCCAAGGCGAGGCCGAGCAGGTCGTCAGCCTGTTCCGCGGCCACTACAATATCCCGCTGGTCCACGTCGACGCCTCGACGCTGTTCCTCAACGGCCTCAAGGGCGTGACCGACCCCGAGCTCAAGCGCAAGTTCATCGGCAAGACCTTCATCGACGTGTTCGAGGATGAGGCCAGGAAGATCGGCGGCGCCGACTTCCTGGCGCAGGGCACGCTCTATCCCGACGTGATCGAATCTGTGTCGTTCACCGGCGGGCCTTCGGTGACGATCAAGAGCCACCACAACGTCGGCGGCCTGCCCGAACGCATGAACATGAAGCTGGTCGAGCCCTTGCGCGAGCTGTTCAAGGATGAAGTGCGCGAACTGGGCCGCGAGCTCGGCCTGCCCGAGATCTTCGTCGGCCGCCATCCGTTCCCCGGTCCGGGCCTTGCGATCCGCATCCCCGGCGAAGTCACGCGCGAGCGCTGCGACATCCTGCGCAAGGCCGACGCGATCTTCCTCGAAGAAATCCGCAGCGCCGGCTTGTACGACGCGATCTGGCAGGCCTTCGCGGTGCTGCTGCCGGTCAAGACCGTGGGCGTGATGGGCGATGGCCGCACCTACGACAACGTCTGCGCGCTGCGCGCCGTCACCTCGACCGACGGCATGACCGCCGACATCTTTCCCTTCGACGCGGCCTTCCTCAGCAGCGTCTCGACCCGCATCATCAACGAGGTCAAGGGCATCAACCGGGTCGTTTACGATTACACCAGCAAGCCGCCCGGCACGATCGAGTGGGAGTGACGGGAGCGTAGTCTGGCGAAGTATGGCGTTGAGATAACAACGATTTTCGCCCTCGATACCGAGACCGGTATATCATCAACGAGCGCTCGTTGTGTAAACCAACACTTTGATTTGTCTGGGATAGATTTCGGCAGATACGGGTAGCCGACCTTAGCGGCGCTCAAACTGTCGGTATTTCTTCTGATCATCAGCTGCAAGTGGGACACCGCGTAATTGATTTAGCCACCCTTGTGCATGGTACGAAGTCGCCTTGGCGCTTCAATGCAGGAGAGTGACCGATGTCGATTTATGCCGGATTGGACGTGAGTGACAAGACGACGCACATTTGCGTGGTCGATGGCCAGGGCAAGGTTTTGCGGCGAGACGTTGTCGCCAGCGATCCCGATGTCCTGGCCAAATGGTTTAACAAACATTGCGCCGATCTGGCGCGCGTGGTGCTGGAGACGGGAACGCTATCGACGTTTCTGTATCATGGGCTGGTCGAGCGCGGCGTTGCGATAGAATGTATTTGCGCGCGGCACGCGAAGGGCGTCCTTTCTGCACGCGTGAACAAGAGCGATGTCCACGACGCGGAAGGGCTTGCCCAACTGGCACGCACCGGCTGGTACAAACGCGTCCACATGAAAGCGTCAGCAACGCACATTGACAGGGCAGCCCTGCGCATTCGGACACAGTTGATCACAGCCCGGACAGCCATGGCTAACCAGCTGCGCGGGCTCCTGAAGCTGTTCGGCCTGCACATGGGTACCGCCAGAACACCGGGCCGGCGTGCCGAACGCCTGACGGCGTTCTACGCTCAGCGCCCGGATTTGAAGGCTCTGTTTGCTCCGCTTATTGCATCCATGGAGGCTATCGAGGAGCAGTTGCGCGCATACAATCGCCTGCTCAATGACCGGGCAAAGGCGGATGAGGTCTGCGCCCGGCTGATGAGCGTCCCTGGGGTAGGACCGATCACCGCGCTCACCTACACCTCGACCATCGAAGATCCGCGTCGTTTTGCCAGAAGCGACGATGTCGGCGCCTATGCGGGGCTCGTGCCACGACGCAGTCAATCGGGAGAACGCGATGTCAGCGGCCACATCTCCAAGGCTGGAGATCCCATGTTGCGCAAGGCGCTTTACGAAGCCGCCAATGTCGCGCTGTCCCAGGTGAAGCGGCCGTTCGCCCTTCAGGCGTGGGGCAGGAAAATGGCCGAAGCCAAGGGCGCAAGGCGTGCCAGAACGGCAGTTGCACGGAAGCTCGCCGCACTACTCCATTCGCTTTGGCTGAACGAGACTGAGTTCCGCTGGGCCTGGACCCACCGCCATCCGCGCTGCCGGTGCGAGCCAGTCCGGATGCCAGTTGAGCCAGCGCACCACCGCATCGACGAGCGAGGCCTGGAAATTGAAGGCCGGCTTGTAACCCGGAAGCCAATCCTCCCCGAGACCCTTGAGCACCGCGCTGATGTTCTGGTGCTTGTATTCGATCGAGCCGCGCGGGCGCCCGATCACGGCCTGAAGGCGGCGGTTATGTTCGGCCTTGCTGTATGTGCGCCCGACAATATCGGCAGCGAGCATCGCAAAATAATCCGCGACGATCGCATCGTTCTGTCCGTCCGTCCAATCACCAGCCATCGGCTTGCCCTCCCAGAGCGCTGGGGCGCGACAGGTTCGAGGCAATCGGCGAATTGATCATAGCGTGCGGGCTGCTTCAGCCCTTGGGCCAAGGAAGGAGGCGAGAGCGGCGCACACATCTGCCAAGCTGCCTGGAGACGCGCCGAGATCGCGCTTGAACGCCTCCCACTGCTGCATCTTCGCGGGATCCTCCCCGAAATCGGATGTGAGAGCGTCCGGAAGCTGAGCTGGAATGGCCGTCTGGCGACGATCGAACGTCGCCTTGATCGCACGAACCAGCCGATCATCTTCAAAGTCAAAGGTCGTCGCCAGCAGCCAGATGTCGTAGAAATCCTTCATGCGCGAGTTCGCGCGGCCGAGCGCGACCATCGCCTGAAACTTCTCGGCGATCACTGTCTCGCGGGCATAGGCGCGCAGCTTCGGTGCAGGCTGATCGAGCAGGGTTGGATATTCGAGCAGTTCGGCGCCGGGTTCCAGTGCGTCGCCGAAGCCGACATCGATCGCAACGGGTACGCGCGCGCCGCCAACATCGGCAACGGCACGCAGGCGAACGCCACCATAGTCGAGCGCTTCGCGAATGCGGTCGACACGTAGGGTGTCCGCATTGAACACGATCCCGTCGTCGACCTCGTTGGAGAGAATATCGCGAAACGTGGCCTGCATCGCGTCAGGGTCGGGATCGCCAAACCCGAGCAGGTCGAGATCCCGCGTTGGTCGGGCAGGGTCGTCGAACCAGGTAGTGAGAAGCATAGCTCCCTTGAGGACGAACCGCTCGGCGTGTCCTGAGATGCTTAGCCGATACAGCAGTCGCTCCAGCGCAAAGCGGACGAGGATGAGATCAAACGGCTGACCTGAGGCGCGAGCCTGGTTGAGCAGCTTTGCGCGAACCGAGGCTCCAAGGTTGGCGCGCTTCTCAGCCATCAAGCGTGAGCGTTTCGAGATAGGGGGCCATTATTGACCATGCGCCTCGTTCACGCGCGCATTCGGCAATGGCCGCAGGCATCGCTTTGCGTTGCCGCAGCGTCTCGCGCAGCGCCTCAATCGCAACATTGAGGCCGACGGACTTCCGATGGCGGAAGCAATCGACGATTGTGCGCGGGATCGTAAACATCCGAACACTGACGTTCTCGATCATATGGGTTTCGATGTCTGATTGTAGCAGCCTGTCCGACATCCGCACGATCCTGAGACGCGGGCCATGCTCGACGGGAGCCCACTCCTTGGCCCCGATCGCCATCCAGACCTTCCGCGGCATCTGATCTGTGAGTTCGTGATAGGCGAGGGCGGAAGTGAGGCAGAGCACACCCTTTGGCACGCGCTTGGCAGCCTCGGCGAGATCGTGGTTGATATCGATCTCTGCATCGGCGAGCTGGTAGATGCCACGAGAGAGGCGGATCACAGCGCCGTCGGCAAGCAGGCGGGACACAGTGGTTGCGGCTACACCTTCAGCGGCAAGCTCGCTGATACGCATCATGCCTCGCCGAGCGAGCAGGCCGCGAGCCCGCTCAGCCTGCGTCTCACTCGTGTTATAGTTCCTCGGAGCCTGATCCATGATTACCGAGGTTTTATAACATTGCTCCTGATCGGGCAAGCGCACGGATTCGAACTCTATCAAATGGAGAAGGTGGAGCGCGCCGACCTGCCGCCTCAGATTGGCGCGCTCCTAACTATCACGCCGCGCTGGCAGCGTGCAGCCAGCCATATGACGGCTGGCCTAGCGGGCTCCATGCGGGTTCGCCGCCATTCCCGCCACCGCCCTTGATCCGCCCGACGCGACGGCTTCTCCGACGGTCCCGGCGCTTATGGGTCCCGGTCCCCAGTCTAGTTTCACCTCAGGCCGACGACTGATCGAGCGACGTCGCCTGCACGATGGAACGAAAATTCTCGAGGAACTCGGGATGGCGGCGTTCCAAAAAGCCTTCGATCTCAGGCTTGGAAAGAAGCCGCTCAAGGAAGCCAGATGCAACGACCAACACCAGCATGTCGTCGCCATAGGATGCCTCGAGTTCCTTATAGTCCTCGCTGACCGAGGCCATCTCGCGTTCAAGCCGGGCCATCTGTTCAGCCGACAGCCCAGTCGCTTTCTTCAGCTCATCGGGCTTGTGCAGCTCTTCCGATTTCGAGGTGGCCAGCAAGGCCTTGGCATAGTTGACTGTGTAATTGTTCGCCGAAACCATCAGTTCAGCCGCTTCCAGCTGACGGATTGGCTTCATCTTGCGCAGCTTCTGAAAGGCATGATGCCCCACCGGCTTGTCCTTGAGGAGTTCGGCAACATCTCCCGTGATCCCAGCCAAGAGATGTCGCCGCTGGCGGATCACCTTCACATCAACGTTAAGCGCGCGCGCCAGCTTCTCCTCGGAGACTCCACGATCGAGGGCGCGCACGATCATGTAGTGCTCTTGGATCGTGGCAAGCCGGTTGACGCGCTTGTTGTAGGTGAAGGACTCATCGTCGTCCGCTACGACACATGCCACTTCGGTTGCCCCCAGGAACCGCAGGGCGTCGAGCCGCATATGCCCATCGAGCAGCAGATAGCTGCCATCCTTTTGCCGCGCGATCGACAGCGGTTCGATCAGTCTAACCTCGGCAACCGATGCCGCGATGCGGCGATATTTGACCGTTTCGCGCACGCCGGCTGGCAGCGCTTTGGTCGGCAATAAGTCAGCGATCGGGAGGCTTAGAACCTTGCGTTCGAACGCGATCTTGACGGGATCAACCATGTGGCACCTACGCCGGCTCAATACGCTCGGCGAGCGCGCGTGGAAGTGTGTTGAGTCCTTCAGCCCGCAGCAGCGTCGAAAAATGTTCGTCCGCCAGTAGACGGCGCAGGGCATTGGCGACGAATAGCAAACGGCTGCGAGCGAGCGAAGCCCGCTTAATGAGAAGCTTCTGCCGCTCGGTCTCGCGCTGATATGCGCGGATCAATCTTTCCGAGGTGACTGGTTTTTGGACGCGTCCGGCCCTCGCGCCCTGCTTATGAAGCTGCTTTCCACTCGTATTGCGCTGATCGATGATCTTGCGGATTGCCAGCACCTGGTTGCCCGGGATCGTTTTTTCCTCATAGGCTTCGGCTAGCGCTCGCTGAACCTCCCCATCCTTAGCGCGGGCGATCTCCATCGCAATCGTGTGCGGGATCACGCCGCGTTCGACAGCAGCAATTAGCTTTTCCTCGCCATTATCGAGCAGCAGACAGATGGCACTGACATATTCGGTCGAGAAGTCGACCTTTGCGGCTATCTCCGCATAGGAATAGCCGCGCGCGTGCAGCGCACCGATGGCATGGACCAGTTCAAGCGCGCTGTGCTGACGCCGCGCCAAATTCTCGACCAGACTCATCACGAAACAGTCTTCTTCGACCGCATCGATCGCGATGGCGGGAATCTCGGTCTGGCCGAGAGCGATGAATGCCTCCAGGCGACCCTGACCACAAACGAGATCGAACCTTGCCTTGCCTGGGCGCTGGCTTACCGTGATCGGCTTCTTCAGGCCAAGATGAGCAATGCTGTTCACCAGTTCCTGGAAAATCCGCTTATTGCGGACCCGCGGATTGAGGACCGTAATCAGGTCGATCTGGACCGATCGGATTTCGGGCGTCGACTCGCTCATGCCGCCACCTTGAGTGGCGAGCGCCGCGAAAGATCGAGCAGGGCGTCCAGCGTATCGAATCGATAGGCGTCCAGGAGAATGCCGTTTTCCGGGGCGAGCCGAAGATTGGACGCGGTGCCGAAATCGAGCCAGGGCAATAGATAGTAATCGCGGATGGCTAGGTTGTCCGGCTCCATACGCGCCACGATCGTGATGCTCGGGCGAAGCCCAATATCGAAGCGCACCTTCCAGCGAAGCGAACCCACCGAGGTCTCGTTGCATCGCGAGATCGCCAGCGAAGCGCTGAACTCCTCGTTGATGCGTAGGAGGTCGGTGATGGGATCGCGGCGAACAGCTCCTCCGGCTTCTGTGATATCTGCCACGACCTGCGCGACGACATCGGGATGCAGTTCCCGGAGCCTGCGATTGGTCTCGATGTACCGGTAGTCCCGCGAAGGTGCGTACCCGACCAGCTTATAGGCCCGAACCAGACTGCCGAAGCGATGCCGGAAGGTGGAGCTGGATGGCATGTCCTCAATCTCGTCGATGACGAGTCCCGAGAGCCACCCCTTGTCCGCGAGCAGCGCCGACAGCCGGCTCAGCAATTCTTCATCCGTGAAGCGCCGACTACGCTCCTGGATAATGCGCTGAGCCGCATCGAAAAAGTCGCGTTCGACAATCGCCTCAAACGCGCCGTCACCGCGCACCCACATATCGGGGGTGTTCACGACCCGCTTCGCCTTCAGCTTGAAGGAGGCCCGGTTATACACGTTGTTGCCAATATACTTCTCATTGGTCAGCACCTGATGGACCGTGCCGCACGGCCAAGATCAGTGAGGGTGCCTTCCTCATTCAGCACGTTGGCGATCTCGGTCTCGGTGCGGCGCTGCACGACAAACATTCGATACAGCCGCCGCACCACCTCGACCTCCTCAGGTGGCCCCGGCTTCAGGATCACTCGATCGGTCCGCAGGCTCTTCTGCTCGCCGTGGTTGAGCACGGCCTTCGGATGGCGATGCTCGTCGACGAGATAACGCCGCAAGCCAAAGCCTGCAGCGCCGCCTTGCCGAAAGCCGAGCCGAATAAGTCGGCATTGCCCGGTGAACACCTTGACCGATAGCTCGCGACTATATTCGCCGGCCATTGCCCGCTTCATGCTCTTGATGATCGTGGCGCTTAGGCTGCCATCATTTTCGAACTGCTCTGCGCAATATTGGACGGCAATCCCCGCCTCGCGACAGATGAACTCATAGTATGCGCTCTCATCTGCATCCTGGAAGCGGCCCCATCGGCTGACATCATAGACGAGGATGGCCTTGAAGTCGGTCTGGCCGCCCCGCACGTCCGCGATCAGTTGCTGAAGTGAAAGGCGCCCATCGAGACGCAGCCCGCTTTTCCCAGAATCTTCGTACGTCTTGACGATCTCGAAGCCGCGGCGGGCTGCATATTGGGCGATGATCTCCGCCTGGTTTTCAGTCGAGTATTTCTGATGCTCGGTCGACATGCGCACGTATTGCGCGGCCCGGACTGGCGCACGCGGCGTGGATCCATCACCAATGGGTTCTTCAGAACTTATCACACCGACTGCTCTCGCTGGCTTCAATCGGACAGGTTCGACCTCCCGCAATCCTAATCGGGAGTCAGTGCGAATGTCGTTCTCCGAAAAAGACCGAAAACTTCAGTCCGAGACTGGAAAAGAGTTTCAGATCCCGGCTGCCACCGAACCGATCGCAAGGGCAATCGCCGCCGCGCTGAAAGCAGAATTTGGCAATACGCCGGCTGCCTTAAAGACGGTTGCCCGAATGACCCGCTCGAACGAGCGGGCGGTGCGTAATTGGTTTGAGGCGAAAAACGCGCCAAGCGCGGAAAACCTCGTCATTCTGATGCGTCACTCCGATCTCATATTGCGGGCCGTCCTCGCTTTGGCCGACCGTCGGGATCTTGTGATGGCAATCGGGTTGGCCGCGCTGCGCCAGCATCTCATGGATACGGTGGCAGCAATCGACGGCCTGCCTCCAGATCTCGCAGATACAAGCTGACACCCCCGCAAGGCATCATCGACGGAAGCGGGAGGCGAGTGGCCCATGCCGCTGAGATTGTTCGGCGGCATGGGCCGAGTCCGATCAGCCTTTGGGTTTCACCGGCCGCCATTTGCGGTGGCGCACGTCGACCGTCGAGGCAATGTCGGCCTCGCCGGCAAAATAGGCAGAGCGGCGCTGTTCAAGCCACGCCTGGACCTCGGCCAGATCCCAGACGACACAGCGCGGCGAAAGATTGAACCTGGGCGGGAACTCGCCACGCTTCTCCATTTCAAAGATCGTGCTGTCGGCCAAGGGCACGATCAGTCGAAGCTCATGCCGCCTGATCATCCGGGGTAAGCCCGTCAGGACGGTGGCCGGGCCGGCATAGGCCTGGGGGCTGTCGTCATCGTCATGCCCACTGCTAGGCACCATGAGAATGCGGACGGGGGTCGGAGTTTTCGTCATGCTTGTTCTCCATCATTGGTGGAGAAGCGGCGAGACCGTGGGTGGCGAGAATCGGCACCGGCAATGCCGCCGATGGACGGTATTTTCGGGGCTGACGCCATTGTCCGCAGCGGTTAGTCTCGGGCTTGATCGGCTGATCAGCGATATCGAATGTCTTCGATAGGTGGTTTGTGAAAAGAGGCCAAAATTCTTGAATATAATCGAAAGTTTGGCTGTTTGACGGCCCTGCTAGCGGCAGATAATCGTCAAAATTATTTTTCGCGTTCTAAATCAGATGGTTATGGCCGTAGTAACAATCGAGTGGGAGTGAGCCCGATCGCCCGGCGCGGCTGAACCGCGCCGGTCGATCGAGGTCTGGCGATCAGTCGAAGCGGGCGAGGGCGGCCGTGTCGAATACTTCCAGTTCGTCCTCCTGTCCCAGGCGCACCTTCCTGGCCCAGGCGGGGTCGGTGATCAGCGCGCGGCCGACCGCGATGAGATCGAATTCGCCGCGCTCCATCCGGCGGATCAGTCCGTCGAGGCTGGTGGGCTGGGCGGATTGCCCGGAGAACACGTTGATGAAGTCGCTCGACAAGCCGACCGAACCGACGCTGATCGTGGCGGCGCCGGTCAGCTTCTTGGCCCAGCCGGCGAAGTTCAGCCCTTCCTCGCCATCGATCTCGGGGAACTCGGGCTCCCAGAACCGCCGCTGCGAGCAATGGAGGATGTCGACGCCCGCCTCCACCAGCGGCATCAGCCAGTCGTGCATCAGGTCGGGCGTCTCGGCCAGCCGCGCGGCGTAGGCCTGCTGCTTCCACTGGCTGACGCGCAGGATGATGGGAAAGTCAGGCCCGGTCGCCGCGCGCATGGCGGTGATTACTTCGGCGGCATAGCGCGCGCGCTCGCGCAGGGTGGCGCCGCCATAGCGATCGGTGCGCTCGTTCGTGCCGGCCCAGAAGAACTGGTCGATCAGGTAGCCGTGTGCGCCGTGCGCCTCGACCGCATCGAAGCCCAGGCGTTTGGCATCGGCGGCGGCGCGCGCCCAGGCGGCGATCGAGTCGGCGATCGCTTCATCGCTCATCGCGACGCCGTGCGGTTCGCCTGGAGCGATCAGTCCCGAGGGGCTTTCGACCGGCGCGTCGGGCTGCCATTTGACCGTCTTGCTGGCGACCGCGCCGGTGTGCCACAGCTGCGGGGCCATCGCGCCACCCTCCTTGTGGACGACGTCGATCACGTTGCGCCAGCCCTCCAGCGCGGAGCCGTGAAAGAACGGGATGCCGGGTTCGTTGCGCGAGGCGGGGCGTTCGATCACCGTTCCTTCGGACAGGATCAGGCCGACTTCACCCTCGGCCCGTTTGCGGTAGTAGCTCTCGTGCGTCGCATCGGGGAGCCCGCCAGTCGCGAAGCCGCGCGTCATGGGCGCCATGACGATACGGTTGCGCAAGGTGAGCGCGCCCAGCTTGAACGGTTCGAACAGGACGGCGGGGTCGGTGGCGGTCATCGGCGGGGCTCCATGGCGATCTGCGCCTTGCATCGCCGCCAGGCGCGGCAACGACAAGCCGCGATTGTTTAGCCCCCGAAGCGTTCTGCAGGCCTAACGCGAGATGGGCGCATGATCACGATGCATCTGCGCATGCAGGTGGCCCATGATGCGGTCGAGCGCGATGCGATCGGGCGCCGGCAGGGCTTGGTAATGGCGCACGAACCGTGCCTGCGCCTCGAGCGCCGCTGCCACCGCCTGCACCTTCGCAGCCCCGGCGGGAGTGATGGTCAGCAAGGTGGTGCGGCGATCGCGCGCAGAAGGCTGGCGCTGCAACAGGGCCATCGCCGCCAGCCGCGTCACGCGCTCCGAGATCACCGCCAACGAAAGGTCGAGCGTCCCGGCAAGGTCGGTGGCGCGCAGCGGGCGCTCGCCATCGATCATCATCGCGCCCAGCAAATGGAAGTCGGCGATGCTGATGCCATGCTGTGCGCTGATCGCGTTGAGATCGTTCGCCAGCAGCCGGCCGACGTTGAAGGTGTGCCACATCGCCGCGAAATGCTCGACCTGCAGGTCGAGCCCGGCGAAGAACGAGCGTCCCGTTTCCACTTGCGCGGCTGGGCTGCGCGGCTTGCCATCGGCGGTCATGCCCCCTCATCGATCAGACGATGCCGGCGCGTCAAGATCATCGGCGGACAGAGGATGCGACCACCACAGCGGTTATGTTGCAAAGGGTCCACCATCACCCTGAAACCATTGCAGTTTGCGTCAAGCCGTGTTGCCATCGAGATAGGGCGCCGATAATATCTGCGGGGTCGATAGGCGAAACGACTGGTCTGCGCTTCGGGTGCGGCGCCGTGTGACGCGATCGGCATAAGGGGCAAGACGCATGAACATTTCAGGCAGGTGGCTGTGTGCCGCTGCTCCGGTCGCGTGGGCGATGTCGTCTCTCGGCATACCCGCGCTGGCGCAGGACGTGGCGGACCCGGCGGACGCGCAGGGACAGGCGGGCATGGCGGTTGCGGCTGCGGGCCGCGTGATCGACGAAGGCGATATCATCGTCACCGCCCGCCGCCGGTCCGAGACCGCACAGGAGGCGCCGGTCGCGATCTCGGTGTTGAGCAGCGCCATGCTCGATCGCTATGCGGTGAAAAGCATCAACAACATCGCCTCGCTCACGCCCGGTCTGATCACCGGCGAATCGTCCGGATCAGTCGGCGGCTCGATCTCGTTGCGCGGCATCGGCTCGGGCGAGAGCCAGCCGTTCATCGACCAGGTCGTCTCGCTCAACGTCGATGGCGTGCAGATCAGCACCGCGCAACTGCTGCGCGCGGCGCAACTCGACCTCAACCAGATCGAGGTTTTGCGCGGACCGCAGGCGCTGTTCTTCGGCAAGAATTCGCCGGGCGGCGTGATCTCGGTCACCTCGGCCGATCCGGGGGACCGGCTGGAAGTGATCGCGCGCGCCGGCTATGAGTTCAAGGCGAACGAGACGTATGGCGAACTGATCGTCTCGACCCCGATCACCGACACGCTGGGCTTGCGTGTCGCCGGGCGCTATTCGGCGATGGACGGCTATGTAAAGATCGCGCAGCTGCCCGCCAGCGCATATCCCGCCGGCATCGATCCCTACGACCTGAAGGCGTTCCCCAGGCAGAAGGAGACGTTTCTGCGCGGGACGCTGGCCTTCGATCCATCGGACAGGTTCTCGTTCAAGGTCAAGGGCACCTACACCCGCACCGCGATCGTCGGCAGCGCTTCGTACTTCAGCGACGTGACGCATTGCCCGTATGGCGTGCCGCAGGAGGCGTTTCAGATCCCGGACAACTGCAGCAACGACGGCACCATCGTCACCTCGCTGCTGCCCGCCGCCTATCCCGGCATCAACCGCTTCAATCTCGACGACCGCCATGGCGAGCGCACCAATAAGCAGGCGCTGATCGCGGCGACCGGCGAATACAAGTTGAGCGATACCCTCGCGCTGACGTCGGTCACCGGCTATTACTGGATCCGCGAAAGCCAGATGTCGAACGGCTCGTACCAGGTCACGCCCAACTATGCCTTCGCGATCCGGTTCAACTCGAAGCAGTTCACGCAGGAATTGCGGCTGGCGTCGAGCTTCGATGGCCCGATCAACTTCCTGGCCGGTGGGTTCTACGAGAACCGCAGGATGTTCACCGGCACCCAGCTTGGCGTGCCGAACCTGCTGCTGAACCTCTACGATGTCGAAACCACGCGCCAGAAGCAGATCAGCTATTCGGGATTCGGTCAGGTACTGGTCGATGTGACGCCGAAGCTGCAGGTAACGGCGGGCGGACGCTATACGCATGAAATCAAGAAGCTGCTGGACTATCTGGTCTACAATCCGGCGGCGACGTATCCGGACGGCCCGGTCGACGTCACGCAACTGCCGAGCTATCCCGGCAATCCGAACCCGAAGCTGACGTTCGACAATTTCTCGCCCGAGGTAACCGTCAAGTACAAGGCCACGCCGGATCTGATGGTGTTCGCCTCCTTCAAGAAGGGCTTCAAGTCCGGCGGCTTCGATGCCGGCTATACCGCAGGTGCGATCGTCAGCCCGGTGCGGCAGGCGCAAGGGCAGACCTTCCAGCCCGAAAAGGTGCAGGGGTTCGAGGCAGGCGTGAAATCCCAGTTGCTGGACCGTCAGCTGATCGTGAACCTGACCGGATACTGGTACGATTACGACGACCTTCAGGTTTCGGTGTTCGATACCCAGATCCACGCCTTCAAGACGCAGAACGCCGCCAAGGCGCGGGTCAAGGGTCTGGAATTGCAGACCTCGTTCAATCCGCGCGCCTTGCCGGGGGTCAACCTGCACGCATCGGCGGCGCTCAACGATGCCCGATTCCGGGACTATATCGGCGATTGCTATGCCGGGCAGACTCGCGCGCTGGGCTGCAATCTCGTTCCGAACGATGCCGGCAATGCCGCCTCGCTTGCGATCAATCCGGCGACGGGGCGGCCGGAGCCGCGCTTCACCTCGCAGGATCTGTCGGGCGTACGGCTGCGCAAGGCTCCCAAGTGGACGCTCAATGCCGGGGGTTATTACGAGCTCGATTTTTCCCGGGCGCTGATGTTCAGTCTGTCTGCCGACGTTTCCTATTCCGATGGCTACATGGCCAGTGCGAACTACAATCCCGACACGTACCAGCCGGCCTTCGCCAAGCTGGACGCCACGGCGCGGATCTTCACCTCCGACCGCCGCTGGGAACTGGCGCTGATCGGCCGCAACCTGACCGACAAGCGCAACCTGATCAACGCCAACGACCGGACCGGCACCGGCGGCGGCAAGGGGGGCTTCGCGTCGTGCACCACCCTGTCGCAGGTCGGCTGCGACCGCTTGCCCGATATCACCGGCACACCCACGCAGCCGCGCACGGTCACGCTGCAGGCGACCTTGCATTATTGACGCGAAGGTTGACATAGCGAACCGTATCGGTTATATGCTGCAGCACCGGAGCAAGCTTTGGCTTGGTTCCGGTAAACGGCGGGTGCGGGCGGACAGGGCCTTGTTCGACACCAACCCGCACCGTGCGGCCGGCGCTTCACAGACGGGCGCCTGCACCCGATGCGATTGCTGACGATCGGCATCCGGCGGTACGTCCGCAGGCTCTCCCGATCGTTCAAACCGGCGGCGTTTTTGCGAACCTTTCGCCGCCGGAGCTTCGCATGAAAAAGAAGGTCGAGCTGGCGGTCCGCTTACGCGCTTCCCCCGTCGGCCGGTCGCGAGATGGAACGTGAGCCAAGCCTGTCGCGCCAGGCACCCGCGCCGGCCGCAACGTCCGCCGTGTGTCTTTCCTGGCGTAACCCCGCGCTCGCCGGCGGGCGTACCCGCTTGCGCGGTTACCAGTCGATTTTTTAACACCCACCGGGTCATTTCCACTTAGGCGGGATTCCATCTCGAACGTCGAAAAACACCATCAACGCTCGCGTGGCTCTGCAGGCCGCATGAATGGGTATCCGTCCGGGCCCGGCTTACGCGCGCAAGGACCGGCGTCTCACTCCGGCTCACCGATCGTCAGTCGGATCGGCGTCAACCCCGTGATCGTACCATCCAGTACGTCGCCCGGTTCGATCGGGCCGACCCCGGCCGGGGTGCCGGTGTAAATCAGGTCACCGGGAACCAGATGGTACAGGCGCGATAAGTCCGCGATCAGTTCGGCCACGCTCCAGCTCATGTCCGCAAGCTCGGCGTCCTGCTTGATCACGCCGTTCTGGTGGAGCGAAATACGCTGCCCGCCCGGCTGGCCGAAGCGCGCCGCGCGGGTGAGCGGGCCGATGACCGCCGCGTTCTCGAAGTCCTTGCCGGTGTCCCAGGGATAACCCTTGTCCTTGGCGGCATTCTGCAAATCGCGACGGGTGAGGTCGAAACCGCAGGCATAGCCCAGCACCAGCGCCATCGCCTGTTCGACGGGAACGCGAAAACCGGACGTGCCGATCGCGACCACCAGCTCCATCTCGTAGTGGCAGTTGGCTGTGCCGGGCGGATAAGGGATCGTGTCGCCCGCCAGATGGATCGCCGCGGCGGCCTTGGTAAACCAGATCGGCGCGTCGCGTTGCGCCACGTCGCCCATTTCGCGTGCATGCGCGGCATAGTTGCGCCCCACGCAGAACACCCGCGAAACTGGGAAGAGCGCGGTCTCATCCGCCAGCGGCACGGCGGAGATCGGCGGTGGGTCGAACAGCATGGTCATGATCGGCAGGCTCCGGGACGGGTCGCCCGACTCTAGGCGCCGCCAGCCGCGCTCGCAAACCCGGACAATGCCGATCGCGGAAACGCGATCACGCCGCCTTGCCGCCGACGGGGAAGACGGTACACTTGGGCCGTGACCACCGAACAATACCTTTCGGGCCGAATCCTGCTGGCGATGCCCGGCATGTTCGACCCCCGCTTCGAACGCTCCGTCAACGTCATGTGCGTGCACGATGAGCACGGCGCGCTGGGCATCGGCATCGGCCATATCCGCGAAGGCGTGCGCTTTCGCGAACTGCTGGAAGAAGTCGGCATCGATCCCGGCGATGCGCCCGATCGCGAAGTGCATCATGGCGGTCCGGTCGAGCCTGGACGTGGCTTCGTGCTGCATTCGACCGACTGGGGCGGGCAGGACACCATCGCGGTCGAGCCGCTATGCGCGCTGTCGGCCTCGCTCGACGTGCTGCGCGCCATTGCCGAAGGGCGTGGTCCCAGGGACTGGCTGATCGCGTTGGGCTACGCCGGATGGGGCGGCGGGCAGCTCGAAGGCGAGATGCGCCATCATGGCTGGTACGCCGCCGGCGGGCACAGATCGGTCCTGTTCGAAACACCGGCCGACGGCCGCTGGGCCGGCACCTGGCGCGCGGAAGGTATCGACCCTTCGTTCCTGGCCAATACCACCGGCCGCGCCTGACTGGAAAGGGGGCGGCACGGCGCGGGCGTGATCCTTGCATCGCCGGCGACCGTCCCGATCAGGCCAGCCTGCTCACATCGCGACGCCGCGCTTCGTCAGTACGTCCGCTCGAGAATCTTGTTGTCGGTGGTGGCGCCGTTCTCGAAATAACCAAGGCCGTAGTCGCCCTTGATCGTCGTGCGCTGCATCCGCCGGCCATACTTCGGGGAATGTCCGCTGACCGCGTGCAGCACGCGCCAGTTATCCCAGATCAGCATGTCGTCGGGCTTCCACGAATGCCAGTAAGCCAGATCCCCCGCGAGCGCGAAGATCTGCGCGCTGACGTCCTGCAGCAGGGCGTGACCCTCGGCGGTCTCGTGGCCCTCGATTCCCTCGGCCATCCAAGGCGAGACGTGCAGCACCTTTTCGCCGGAGGCGCGGGTCCATACGGCGGGATGGACGGCGCGGGGAACGCCCTCGGCCGCGGTCATCACAGCCGCTGCATGGGGGTTCTCTTCGAGGCAGCGATAGCTATCGGGTGCGCCGAAGTGAAAGTCCTTCATCACCACGTTCATGCGATAGAGCACGTTGTGGCGCTCTATCCGGTCGCGCAAGTCGGGCGATAGCGCCTGATACAGGTCGATGCCGTCGACGAAGCCGGTCAGCCCGCCTTCGGGCGGAATGTCAAGCGGGCGCAGCACGCCGGCGCGGTTCAGTTCGTTGTTGTAGGCATGGTCGAAATGCCAGGGCAGCCAGCTCACCAGTTCGCGGCCATCGACCTCGATGCGGCCTTCGGGTTCGGGCTTGGCGGTCATGTCGATCACGCCGGGCATGGTGTCCTGATCGACGCGGGGCACCGCCTTGCTGGGGTGGTCCTTCATCGGGCCGAAGATGTCGGACAGGGCGACATGCATGCGGCCGCTGGGCTCCACCTGCTCGAACACGATCATGCCGTGGCGCTCGAACAGGGCGTTGACCTCGTCACGCACCACCACATCCTTGGTCTGGTCGAAGGTGATGCCGCGTACCCGCACACCGAAATCACGGCCATCGATGGCCGGGCGAATATCCAGGTTGCTCATCACGCTATCCTCGTTTGTCGCTCTCGCGGTAGCCTCGCGCATCTTTTTCGAGTGCGTCGCGAATACCCTGGCTTGCGTCGATTTGTAAGCCATAGCACGCTCTTACGAGACCGGCAAAGATGCCTGGCATCACGCGCTTTCGATTTCGCACCTGCAGCGTTTCAAACGTGCGTTGCCCCCTAGCGCAAGTCGCGATAGGACCGTGGGCGCAAGATGGCGGCGGCAGCGATGACGATCAGCGACGACGGTAGCGGAAGCGACATTCACGACAGCGCGCGACGACGCCCGGGCCGGCCCTCGCTCAGCAACGAGGCCTTGCTGGACAAGGCGGTCGAACTGTTCTTCGCCAACGGCTTCGCCGGCACCAGCATCGATGCCATCACAGCCGCCGCCGGCATGGCGAAGCGCACGGTCTATGCACGCTACGGCGACAAGACGCGGCTGTTCAAGGCGGCTCTGGAGCGTGCGATAAGCCAGTGGATCCTGCCGACAGAGCAACTGCGCGCGCTCGAGGAGGCGGACTTCGAACGGACGCTGGTGGCGATCGGCGACCTGCTGGTGGCCAACGTGCTCAGCCCGGGCGGGCTGCGGCTGATGCGCCTGACCAACGCCGAATCGATGTGGATGCCCGAGATCAGCAGCGAGAACGTGCGCCTCGGCACCGAGCCGACGCTGCTTTATCTGTTCGACCTGTTCGAACGGCGTGCACGTCTTTCTCGCGAAGATGCGCAGGAAGCCGGACAGGCCTACCTCAACCTGATCGTCGGCGGGCCTGCCAACAGCGCCGCCTGGGGTGTCGAAATCGACATGGCGGTCGTCAGGCGGCAGACCCGTTTCGGCGTGTCCCTGATCCTGCATGGGCTGCCGATCGCGGAAAGGCACGGCGATCGCGGCGTCGCCTCGCTGATCGCGCAGGCATGCGCTTGCCTGAACGAAGCGCAGCAGCAGCTGGGTTAGCGCGGCGAACGGTTCGCGCCACCAAGCGCGACGAGATCTTCGGGCCGATCGACATCCGCGTGGATCAGCGGATCGGCGCAGTCGACCAACACCACGTCTTCGCGCGACCGAAGCAGCTTGCCGAGCCCGGCGTCGCCCTGCAGCGCCGCGATATCTTCAAAGGCCTGTGCCGATAGCAGCACCGGATGGCCCGGCTTGCCGGCGTGGAGCGGCATTGCGGCATAAGCGCCGCCGATGCGCCCGGCCAGAAGCGAGGCCACGTCGTGCGGCACCAGCGGCATGTCGCCCAGGAACACGAACAGGCCGTCCACATCCCTCGCTGCCGTGAGACCGGCGCGCAGGGTTTGGGACAAGGCGGTGCTGGCGATCCGCACCACCTCGATCCCGGCATGTGCTGGCAATTCCAGCGCGGGATGCGCGACCACGATCACCCGCGTCACCGGTGCTGCCAGCGCGGCCCGGATCGCATGGGACACCAGCGGCACGCCCGTGAAATCGGCCGAGAGCTTGTCGCTGCCGAACCGCCGCGCCGATCCGGCGGCCAGCACCAGCGCGATCCGTTTCACGCCCGTTCGCGCGCCGGATTGAGCGCCTGCATCACTTGCGCAAGGATGCCGGTCGCGACTTCCCAGGGCGCCTTGCCAAGACCCGGCACACCCGGTGACAGCTGCAGGTGCGCCAGTTCTTCCGCGCTCGCGCCGGCGGCTTGCAAGGCCGCCATTCGCGCCGGCGCGCGCGATCGCGCGCCGATCATCGCGACATAGCCGGCCCCGGCACGCAACGCCGCAAGGCATCCACCAAGGTCGTGCTCGTCCTCATGCGTGGCGCCGACGTAGGCTGTCCAGCGATCGGGGCCGAGCCGCGCCAATGCGTCGGCCACCGGCTCGCGCAGGTATTGTGATACCGGAAAGGGCGGGGGTGTCTCAGGTCCGTAAGGGCGCACCAGGATCGTCTCGAAGCGGGCGTCGGTGGCGAGCCGCGCGAGCGCCAGTGCGCCCGGATCGCCGCCGGTCACGATCAGCCGGCGTGGAGGATCGTAACGGCGTGCCAGCGTGAAAGGCGCCTCTTCCAGTGTCAGCAGCGGTGCCTCGCCAAGCGTCACGTCCTGGCGCACGCCATCGCTGCGCCACACGCAGATCTGCCGCGCGCGTGCCGCCGCCAGCAGCGCCTGTGCCGCGGCACTGTCAGGCTCTATCCGCTCGACCAGGACGTGCAGGGCACCGCCGCAGCGCAGGCGGATGTCGATCCACGGACTGCCCATGCCATAGTGCAGCCGCTGCGGCTTGCCATCCGCCAGAACGTCGCGCGCGTGCCCGGCGACATCGCCTTCGATGCAGTCGCCCGAAAAATACCCGGTGGCAGCGTTGCCCACGAACAGCATCTGCGCGCCCGGACCGCGTGGCGCGCTGCCTTCGACCTTGTATAGCGTCGCAAGGGCGACCCGCTGACCTTGAGCTATCGCCTGAGCCAGCGCGGGGCGCACATCGTCGCTCCAGCCGAAGGTAGGCCAGTCTGCGCCGGCCAGCAGCGCGTCTTCGTCGGTCAGGACGTGTTCGGATAGCATGGCGGGCATATGGGGGGCGCGCGGTGTGCTTGCCACGCTGTCGCTCGATTTCTTCGCAGCCGCAGTCGCTTGACCACGCGGGCGGCCGATTTACGCGTTCGTGACGCCGAGAGTTGGCACGTCGCCCATTAGCGGCGCGATGACCAGCCGGTGCAGGATGGCGGCGATGGCGTCCGCCGAAAGATCGGTGCCGACCGTCAGCCACCAGGCCAGGCCGTCGATCATCGCCCCGGTTCCGTGCACCACGCCAAGATCGGATGGCAGCCAGTCGAGTTGCGAAGATCCCGCTGGCAGCAGGCGCGCCTGGCGGATGAACTCGTCGCGCACGATCCCCGCCGCGCCGCCGGCCAGCAGCGCCTGCCACAGCTTGCGATGTTCGCCCACATGGCCGCACAGCACGCGGGTGGATTCAAGGCTTTTCGCCTCTGCCAGGATCGGCAGGCTCAACGCCAGCAGGCCTGAGATCTCCTCGGACGCGACATCGCCCAGCAGCGCTTCCTTGGTCGGGTAGTGGCGGAAGAACGTGGCATAGCCGGTGCCGGCGCGGGCGCTGATCTCGCGGATGGTGATCTGGTCGAAGGGCTTTTCTTCCAACAGCGCCAGCAGCGCGTCGTTCAGGGCCTTTTGCGATCGCACTTGCCGCGCGTCGGTGGGCTCTGCCCGTCGTGTTCCGGTTAGGATAGCCATCGTGCCGCGCCGGTAACATTTCGACATGCTCGTGTCGATGCTTGCGAGAACGCAGGTCTCGCAAGCCGACCTCGACCAGTCACGCGCTTTAGCTGCTCAGACGATCCGGTCGGCGAACAGCAGGCGTCCGCCTGACAAGTGCCACAGCGCCTGGTTGAAGTCGGTCGGGCTCATCGCGAAGCACCCGTCGCTGCGACCCAGCTTTCCCCATTTCTCGATCATCCCGGCATCGACGTACCAGGCCGAATGCATCACGATCATGCGCTGGAGCGCGGTCGAATTATCAGGATCGAGACCGAGGAGGCGGATCGAGGTGCCGTACTTGCCGGTGTACCATTCGCAGGTAAGATAAGCACCGCGCGATGTCGCCAGCGAGCCGTACTGGCTCGAGAATGTCTGCAGCCAACCGGTATGGTCGAGATCGGAACCCTTGCCGTGCGCCAGCAGGAACGAACGGACCGTACCCGCCTCGAGATTGGCGAAATGCAGGCGCGGCTCCCACGAAGGCCGCGAAAAGTCCGCGA
The DNA here is from genome assembly GCF_055361525.1 of Novosphingobium sp. TK46. NCBI lineage: Bacteria > Pseudomonadati > Pseudomonadota > Alphaproteobacteria > Sphingomonadales > Sphingomonadaceae > Novosphingobium > Novosphingobium sp. TK46. The sequence goes on along the minus strand of NZ_CM143963.1, from coordinate 837,007 downwards.
TGCCGACGATGTCGGTACGCCACAGCTTGCTGCCCATGCGCTCGACCTGGCGCTTGGCGGAAGCGAGAATCTTGTGCGTGTATTCCGGCGTGCCGACGGGGGAGGGCGGCCGTACCGGCAGCACCACGGCTGGCGGCGGCGCAAAGGGATCGCCCACCAGCGGCACCGATCCCGGAGCGGGCAAAGGCTCGGCCAGGCTCTGGAAACCTTGCGCCAGTGCGGGCACCGCAAGGCCGGTCGCCATCAGCCCGGCACCTGCGGAAAGCCCGCTTCTTAGAACATCCCGCCTGCCCAACACACGATTCATGCCGTGCATCTAGCGGATGTTGCCCGATCTCGCCAGCCCGCCGCCAGGGGCAGGACGTCCCGGTCGTCGTTCAGGCGTCGTCTTCCTGCGCGATCGGGGGCGAGGGGACATAGGCGTGCTGGGCGATCCACTGCTCCACCACCGGCGCGATGCGGTTTCGCCACTTGCTGCCGTTGAAGATGCCATAGTGACCGACATCCGTGGCCAGGTAGTACTTCTTGTGGCTGTCGGGCAGGTCGCTTGCGAGATCGAGCGCGGCGCGCGTCTGGCCAAGACCCGAAATGTCGTCCTTCTCGCCCTCGATGGCGAGGATCGCGGTATCGCGGATCGCGGCAAGGTCGATGCGCTGGCCGCGATGGACGAACTCGCCCTTCGGCAAGGAGTGGCGCTGGAAGACGTGATCGATCGTCTGCAGATAAAAGTCGGCGGTCATGTCGCAGACCGAGCGATACTCGTCGTAGAACGCCTTGGTCGCATCGGCGCTGTCCTCGTCGCCGCGCAGCAGGTGGTTGAACATCGCCCAGTGGCTTTTCATGTGCGACTGGAAGTTCATCGACATGAATCCGGCAAGCTGCAGGAACCCGGGATAGACCCGGCGCCCCGCACCCGGATAGGTCAGCGGCACGGTGGCGATGACGTTGTTCTCGAACCACGACAGCGGCTTTTGCATCGCCAGATCGTTGACGCTGGTCGGCGCCCGCCGGGTGTCGACCGGGCCGCCCATCATGGTCAGCGTCGCCGGGCGGCAGGGATTGCCGACGGCCGACATCACCGCCGTCGCCGCCACGGCCGGGACCGAAGGCTGGCAAACCGCCAGGACATGGGTGCCGGGGCCGATGCTTTCCAGAAAGCCGATCACATAGTCGATGTAGCTGTCGAGGTCGAACACGCCGGCATCGAGCGGGACCATCTTCGCGTCGGCCCAGTCGGTGATGAAGACGCGGGATGTCCGGAGCATCCGCTCGACCGTGCCGCGCAGCAGCGTGGCGTAGTGCCCGCTCATCGGGGCCACGATCAGCAGGTTCTGCGCGTCGGCCGGCAGGCCGTCACGTTCAAACCGTAACAGGTTGCCGAACGGCCGTTCAAGCACGACCGATTCGGTAACCGGATAGCGTTTTCCGTCCACGCTGACCTCGGTGATGCCGAACGCCGGCTTGCCGCGCGGCGTCGCTGCATGTGCGAAGACTTCGAGCGCGGAGGCTGCCACCGGGCCGAACCCGAAATAGCCCATCGGCAGCGAGGGATTCGAAAGAACCTCCGCTCCGATCGAAGCCCATGCGGCCGCACCGGTCAGCATGGTGCGTTGAAGTTCATAGGCATTGTACAGCACGAACGGTTCTCCAAGGCGACACGAGGCACCTCGACGGTGATACGCGCTATTTGGTGTAGAAGACGTTTTTGTGCAATGCGGCATTTGGGTCGCCGGTTGCACCCGTTTGGCGGTGATGCCCTTTTTACACCTTGGCAGAAGGGCTCCCACGCGTGACCCTTTCCCTCTACGAGGCTAGGATGTAAGGGCCGCGCCATGGAAGCAGCAGCAGCCGGCACGAACGCGTCGACCCCGTCTGCGGGGCAAGATCCAACCACCGAGGCACCGGAGCCGCGCCGCCGCAGCCTTTCGCCTCTGCTGATGATCTGGCGCCAGCTGCTGGCCTATCCGGGACGGCTCGTTACCGCCGGCATCGCCCTGATCGTCACCGCCAGCGCCACCCTGGCGATCCCGGCGGGTTTCCGCCTGGTGATCGACCGGGGCTTTGCCAACGGCGGCAATCCGGCCGACATCGCGCGCTGGTTCGAATACCTGTTGCTGATCGTGACCGTGCTAGCGATCGGCACCGCCGTGCGCTTCTACAGCGTATCGTGGCTGGGCGAGCGGGTCGTGGCCGATGTGCGGCTGGCGGTGCAGGGGAACCTGCTGCGGCTGTCGCCCAGCTTCTTCGAGGAAAACAGCCCCAAGGAGATCGCCTCGCGCTTGACGGCGGACACGTCGATCATCGAGCAGGTGGTCGGCTCGACGGTCTCGGTGGCGCTCCGCAACCTCATCATGGCGGTGGGAGGCGTGGCCTATCTGTTGGCGCTGGCCCCGCAATTGACGTTGGGCCTGGTGCTGGCGATCCCGGTGGTGATCCTGCCGATCGCCTTCTTCGGCCGCAAACTGCGTGTCGTCTCGCGCACCAGCCAGGATCGCGTGGCCGACATCGGCGCGATGGTTTCCGAAGTGCTCGGCGCGTTGCGGGTGGTGCAGGCGTTCAACCAGGAAAAGCGCGAAGGCGACCGCTTCGGCGCGGCGGTGGAGCGCACGTTCGATACCGCCAAACGCCGCATCATGATCCGCGCGATCATGACCGCGGTCATCATGTTCCTGATCTTCGGGTCGATCACCTTGCTGATGTGGCGCGGCGCGATCGATGTTGCCAACGGGGTGATCTCGGGCGGCACCATCGCCGCCTTCGTGGTGACCGGCGGTATCGTCGCGGGTGCGTTCGGATCGCTGACCGAAGTCTACGGCGACCTCGTGCGCGGTGCCGGCGCGGCCAGCCGGCTTGCCGAACTGCTGGGCGAACGGCCGGTGATCGCCGCGCCCGCAAGGCCGCAAGCCTTGCCCGAGCCGCCGCGCGGACAGCTGTCGTTCGATCGGGTGACCTTCCGCTATCCCTCGAGACCGCAACAGGCGTCCGTGCGCGAATTTTCGCTGACGGTCGAACCGGGCGAGACGGTCGCCATCGTCGGACCTTCGGGCGCGGGCAAGTCGACGCTGTTCCTGCTGGCCGAGCGGTTCTACGATCCGCAGACCGGCACCATCAAGATCGACGGCGTGCCGCTGACCTCGGCCGATCCGGGCGAAGTGCGTGCACGGATGGCGCTGGTGCCGCAAGAGGGCGTGCTGTTCGCCGCCGATGCGCGGGACAACCTGCGCTATGGTCGCTGGGACGCGAGCGACGATCAGATCTGGGACGCGGCGCGCGCCGCCAACGCCGAGGCGTTCCTGCGCGACCTGCCGCAAGGGCTCGACACGTTCCTGGGCGAGGGCGGCGCGCGCCTGTCCGGCGGGCAGCGCCAGCGGCTGGCGATCGCCCGTGCCATCCTGCGCGACGCCCCGATCCTGCTGCTCGACGAAGCCACCAGCGCGCTCGATGCCGAAAGCGAGCGGCTGGTGCAGGATGCGCTCGATCGCCTGATGGAGGACCGCACCACGCTGGTGATCGCCCATCGGCTCGCCACCGTGCGCAAGGCCGACCGGATCATCGTGATGGAGGATGGCCGCATCGTCGAGGAGGGCACGCACGAACGCCTCAGCGCTTCCGGAGGGCTCTATGCGCGGCTGGCGGCGCTGCAGTTCGATGCGCCCCGCGTGACCCCGCTGGGCTGACGGCACGCAAGCCTCTCCACCTTCGTGAAAGATTAAGCGGACCAACCGGCGTCGCGGCATTGGATTGTCGCGAAGGTGCAACTATGTCGCGAAACATCGCGCGGCGGTTCTGCCGCTGCTCTGCCACGTCATGTCGCAGCACTCGATCGCAAAGGACATTGCCCTTGCCTCTTCGCTTAACGTCTCTTCTGGCCGCCGCTTCGCTTTCGGCGCTGGCTCTTTCGGCCCCGGCGCTCGCCAGGGATGCCGCCGCCCCCGCGCGTCCGGCTACCGCGTCGCCCACCACCGCTGCCGCCGATAAAACGTGGGGCAGCTTCGGCGTCCAGACCCAATACATGAACCGCAACGCCAAGCCGGGCGACGACTTCAACCAGTACGTCAACGGGCAGTGGCTGGCGACGACCGAGATCCCGGCCGACAAGACCAGCGTCGGCTCGTTCGTGATCCTGCAGGACCTGTCGCAGGAGCGGATCCGCGGCATCCTCGATGGTCTTGCCGCCACCAAGCCGGCTGCCGGCAGCGACGAAGCGCGCATCGCCGCGTCCTATACCGCCTTTACCAATGTCGACGCGATCAACGCCAAGGGCATGGCCCCGCTGGCGCCCTATCTCGCCAGCATCAAGGCCGCCAACACGCCGCTCAAGCTGATGACGCTGTTCGGCAAACCCGGTTATGCGTCACCGGTCAGCGCCAGCGTCGATCCCGATCTGAAGAAGAGCGACATCAACGCGTTCTATCTCGGCCAGGGCAGCCTCGGCCTGCCGGATCGCGACTATTACCTCAAGCAAGATGCCAAGTCGCAGGAGATCCGCGCCAAGTATCTGGATTACCTGACGTTCGTGCAGGGCAAGCTCGGTAATCCCGATCCTGCCGGAACCGCCAAGGCGGTGCTCGCGCTCGAGACGCGCATGGCGCAGGAGCAGTGGGACCGCGTGATCGAGCGCAACACTGATCTCACATATAACCGGTTGACGCTGGAGCAGGCGAAGGCACTCGGCAAGCCGGGTGAGATCGATGCGTTCCTGGGGTCGCTTGGGGTGACGCCGTCGTATGTCATCGCCGACCAGATTCCGCCTACGCCAGAAGAACTCAAGGCGGCCGGGATCGATGCGGCCAAAGCCAAGCAGATGATCGGCGGCGGCTTGCCCGCGACGATGAAGCTGCTTCACGACGTGCCGGTCGCGACATGGCAGGCCTGGCTTTCCACCCAGTTCGTCATCAATCACGCCTCGGTGCTGCCGACCGAAATCGACAAGGCCAACTTCGATTTCTACGGCAAGGTGTTGAGCGGCCAGCCCGAGCAGCGCCCCCGCTGGAAGCGCGGCATCGCCACCGTCGAGGGTCAGGTCGGCGAATTGCTCGGCAAGATCTACGCCGCGAAGTATTACCCTCCGGCCGAAAAGGCGGCGATGGAGAGCCTCGTCGCCAACTTGCGCAAGGCGATGGCGGCCAACCTGCAGACGCTGGCCTGGATGGGGCCGCAGACCCGCCAGGAAGCGGAAGCCAAGCTTGATGCATTCGCTACCAAGATCGGCGCGCCCGAGACGTTCAAGACCTATCCGGGGCTTAAAGTGTCGCCCGACGACGCGCTGGGCAACGCGATGGCCGCCGCGACCTGGGAGCAGCAGGACAAGCTGGGCCGACTGGGCAAGCCGGTCGATCGCACCGAATGGTTCATGCTGCCCGAGACGATCAATGCCTACTACAACCCGCCATTCAACGAGATCGTGTTCCCGGCCGGGATCCTGCAACCGCCGTTCTTCAACGTCTCGGCCGATCCGGCGGTGAACTATGGCGCGATCGGGGCCGTGATCGGCCACGAGATGGGTCACGGCTTCGACGATCAGGGCGCCAAGTACGACGGCACCGGCAATCTGCGCGACTGGTGGACGGCGCAGGACAAGGCCAACTTCGAAAAGCTGCAGGATAAGCTGGCCGCGCAATACAGCGCCTTTTGCCCCTATGACGATGGCAAGACCTGCGTGAACGGCCGCCTGACGATGGGCGAGAACATCGGCGATCTGGGTGGTCTCAGCCTCGCCTATCGTGCCTACAAGCTGTCGCTGAACGGCAAGCCCGCACCGGTGATCGACGGCGTGACCGGCGACCAGCGCTTCTTCATGGCCTGGGCGCAGGTCTGGCGGCAGAAGATCCGCGACGAGCAGGCGCGTCAGTACCTGATCGTCGATCCCCACGCCCCCAGCGACGTGCGGATCAACGGTATCGTGCGCAACTTCGACGAGTGGTACAAGGCGTTCGACGTCAAGCCGGGCGACAAGCTGTACCTGGCGCCGCAGGATCGCGTGCGCATCTGGTGATGATCTAGGCAGATCGCCCTTCCCGGCTTGTCGACGGGCCGGGAAGGGCGGCTTCCAACCGAAATTTTGCGCCACATGACGCTGGCGAGATTGACTTGGCCGCTGCCCGCGTCATGTCTCTGCGCCGATGACACTAACTATCACCGCCATCCTCCTCGGCATCGTCGAAGGTCTCACCGAATTTCTGCCGGTCTCGTCGACCGGGCACCTCATCCTGGCATCCGAGATATTCGGTTACGATGCGCAGACCTGGAAGGTGTTCAACATCGTCATCCAGCTGGGCGCGATCCTGGCGGTGGTGGTGCAGTTCTGGCGCACGTTCTGGGCCGTGGGCGCCGGGCTGCTGAAGTTGCAGCCGGGCAGCATCCGCTTCGTGCGCAACATATTGGTCGCGTTCCTGCCGTCGGCAGTCCTGGGCCTGCTGCTCAAGCATCAGATCGATGCGATGCTGGGGGCGCCGATCATCGTCGGCTGGGCCTTGATCGCCGGCGGCATCGCGATCCTGCTGGTCGAGAAGATCGCCAAGCCCGGACCGCTGACCGGTGTGGCGCAGTTGCCCGTGATGCAGTGTCTGGGTGTCGGCATGGCGCAGTGCCTGGCGATGGTTCCGGGCGTCAGCCGTTCGGGCGCGACGATCATGGGCGCGCTCGCCATGGGCATCGAACGGCGCACCGCCGCCGAGTTCAGCTTTTTCCTGGCCATCCCGACGATGATCGGCGCGACCACGCTGGAGCTGTTCAGTTCGCGTCATGAACTCGCCGCCGGCATGGGGCCGGTTGGCTGGAGCGAGATCGCGATCGGCTTCGTCGTCTCCTTCCTCGTTGCGCTGGTCGTGATCAAGGGCTTCGTCGCCTTCGTCAGCAAGTCCGGGTTCGGTCCGTTCGCCTGGTACCGCATCGTCGCCGGCGCGGTAGCGGTGTACCTGCTCAGCCGATGAAGGATCGCAAACACCTCAAGCGCAAGGCTTACGACGGGGCGCTTGCGGCGATGGAGCTGGAGCTGGTCGGCATGGCGCGCTGGGCCGCCGCGACCGGTGCGCGCATCGTCGTCCTGTTCGAGGGTCGCGACACGGCGGGCAAGGGCGGGGCGATCGGCGCGATCCGACATGTGCTCAATCCGCGCCAGTGCCGCGTCGTCGCCCTGTCCAGCCCGAGCGAGCGCGAGCAGGGTCAGTGGTATTTCCAACGCTATGTCGAGCATCTGCCGACCAGGGGCGAGATCGTGCTGTTCGATCGCAGCTGGTACAATCGCGCCGGGGTGGAGCAGGTGATGGGCTATGCCGAGCCCGAGCAGGTCGAGGCGTTCCTGCGACAGGCTCCGGATTTCGAGAAGCTGCTGGTCGACGACGGCGTCCTGCTGTTCAAATACTGGCTCGCCTGCGATCAGGACAAGCAGGAGGAGCGCCTGGCCGAACGGCTGGACGATCCGCTCAAGCGCTGGAAACTGTCCCCTGTCGATCTCGCCGCGCGGGGCAAATACACCGCCTATACCAAGGCGCGCGAGGCGATGCTGGCAGCCACGCACACGCCGCATGCGCCTTGGACGCTGGTCGATTTCAACGACCAGCGCCGTGGCCGGCTGACCTTGATCCGCGACTTGCTCGACCGCATGCCCGATACCGATGTTGAGCCCGCGCCGCTCGATTTCCCACCATTGGCGGGCAAGCCCGGACACGAGCATTTCGAGGTTCTTGAACCGATCGCGTCCTTCAGGACCGACTAGCATCGGGCGGTCGATCCCACCGCCCACGCTTGACTCGCGCCGATGCATACGCCATGGGCCGCAACCTTGCAGGGCGGCGGGTTTTTGCCGCCCTCATTCGTTTGCAAACAGCATTTCAGCGGCCGCCACGGCGCGGCTCTTAGAGGAACAGGACAAGCGCCATGGCGAAGCCCGCAACCGTAAAGATCCGGCTGGTCTCCACCGCCGATACCGGCTTCTTCTACGTGACGAAGAAGAACCCGCGCAACACCACCGAGAAGATGGTGTTCAAGAAGTACGATCCCGTCGTGCGCAAGCACGTCGAGTTCAAGGAAGCCAAGATCAAGTAAGGGTTCATTGACGGTTCAACGCCGCGACTGCAAAGGCAGGCGCATGAACCGATCGATGAAGACTTTTCGTGTTATCGCGGGCGCGGCCGTTTCGGCCGCGCTTTGCGTTCCTGCGCTCACCGTGTCCGCGCCCGTCGCCGCGCAGGCTCCCGCTCCGCTGGCGCAAGTGGTGGAATCGCTGCGGGCGATCACCACGCTCAAGGCGAACTTCACCCAGACAGACCGCTCCGGTCAGACGCTCAGCGGTGTCCTCACGCTCAAGCGTCCCGGCCGCATCCGCTTTCAGTATCAGAAAGGCGTCCCGCTGCTGATCGTCGGCGATGGCAAGGCGCTGACCCTGATCGACTACGAGGTCAAGCAGGTGCAGCGCTGGCCGATCGGCAACAGCCCGCTTGGCGCCATTCTCGATCCCAAGCGTGACGTCGCCAGTTTCGGCACGCTCAAGCCCACGGGCAACCCGAACGTCATCAGCGTCGAGGTGCGCGACCGCAAGCATCCCGAGTATGGCGTCATCACCCTGATCTTTACCCGCAAGGCCTCCGCACCCGGTGGGCTGGAACTGACCACATGGGTTTCGCTGGATTCGCAGAACACGCGAACGACCGTCCGGCTCAGCAACCAGCGCTATGGCGTGCCGGTGAGCGATGCGGATTTCCGCTGGAACGACCCGCGGCCACGCACTCGTCGATGACAGCGCTCGCTTGGTCCTGATACCGCCGATGATGCGACATTTTAAGACACTTATGGCGGCTTCGTTCACTTGGCAGCAAGGCTCGAAGCCCTACATAGGCGTTGTCAGCAAGGCTTGAGGCAGGTTTCCCCCCTGTTGCCGTGCCTCACTAAAGCCGGCTGGCAAAGCGTGACGAACGCTCAGTGGAACCCTCGAGCCTCTGCCCCCGGCTCGAGGGTTTTCATTTGTCCGCGCCGGTTGCGTCCGCTCTCGATGGACCCTGCGCGGCGGTTTCGCAGCAGCCCCACTCTGGCATTTCGCGCTGCCAAACCCTAAAGGCTCCGCATGGTCAGCATCGCCACTTGGAATATCAACTCGGTCCGCTTGCGCATGGGCCAGGTGGAGCGCTTCCTGATCGAGCAGGCACCCGATGTGTTGTGCCTGCAAGAGATCAAGGTGGCCGAACATCTGTTCCCGCACGAACCGCTCGAGCGGTTGGGCTATACCCACCGCGCGGTCCACGGGCAGAAGGGCTACCACGGCGTCGCCACGATCAGCCGCATTCCTTTTCGCGTCTTCAGCAGGCATGACTGGCAGGATAACGGCGAGGCGCGTCACATCGGCGTCGAACTGCTCGGGGCAGGGCAGGGGCTGATCGTCGAGAACGTCTATATCCCGGCGGGCGGCGACGTGCCCGATCGCGCGGTCAACGCCAAGTTCGGCCAGAAGCTCGACTTTCTGGAGCGTATGACGCGCTGGGCCGAGGCGATCGAGCGTCCCTCGTTGATCGTCGGCGACTTCAATGTCGCGCCGCTCGAAAGCGATGTCTATGATCACAAGGCCTTGTTGAAGGTCGTCAGCCACACGCCGATCGAGGTCGCGACGCTGGGCACCTTCCGCGATGCGCATGGCTGGGTCGATCTGGGTCGACAGTTCATCCCGGCGCCCGAGCGTAACTATTCCTGGTGGTCCTATCGCAGCTATTGGCGGCAAAAGGACCAGGGTCGGCGGCTCGACCATATGTGGGCCTCGCCCCAACTGGCCCCGCAGGCCCGCAGCCATCGCTTCGTCGAGGAAACGCGGCGTTGGGAGCAGCCCAGCGACCATGTTCCGCTGATCACCGAGTTCGATCTCTGAGCGAAATCGCGCCCGGCTCGCAGCCATCGCCTTCGCGCCGGGTGGCGCTGGCGATCGATGCGTTGCGCCACGGCTGGCCGATCCGCCTGGGCGAGACGTTCGCGCTGCTACCGGCAGAGACCGGTTTCGCCCCGCAGGCCACTGCGTCGCGCATGCTGATATCGGCAGCGCGCGCGGTGACGCTGAAGCTCGCCAACCAGCGCGAAGCCGCGATCCCCGAGGCCCCGGTGCTGATCCGCGCGGCGGAACCGTTCGACCTGGAAGCAGCGCGCGCCATCGCCGATCCCGCGCTCGACCTGGTATATCCGATGAAGGGCCCGTTCGCCGCCGAGCATATTCCGGATATGGACGCGGCGCGCGCGGCGATGGAACTGGCGCGGCTCGCGGGTATTCTGCCGGCGTTCCTCGTCGATCCCTCGCCTGCCGCCGAGACCCAGGCTGTCGAGGCTGCCGATCTCGCCAGCTGGAAGGATACCGCCCGCCTCGCCATCGCCTCGCGTGCGCACTTGCCGATCGAGGCTACCCCGGACGCCGAGATCGTCGCCTTCCGGTCCCGCGACGACATGCGCGAGCATGTGGCGCTGGTGATCGGCACGCAGGATGGGGACCGTGCGCCGCTGGTGCGATTGCACTCGGAATGCCTGACCGGCGATATCCTCGGTTCGCTCAAATGCGATTGCGGTCCGCAGCTGCAGGCCGCCTTGAAGGCGATGGCCGATGAGGCGCAGCGTGGCGGCTGGGGCGTGCTGCTGTACATGCGGCAGGAGGGACGCGGCATCGGGCTGGTAAACAAGCTGCGGGCCTATCGCCTGCAGGATCAGGGCTTCGACACCGTCGATGCGAACAACCGCCTGGGCTTGCCGACCGAGGCGCGCGACTTTCCGGTGGCGGCGCGGATGCTGGAACTGCTGGGCGTCCATGCCATCCGCCTGATGACCAACAACCCGGCCAAGGTCGAGGCGCTGGAGCAAGTCGGCGTCACCGTGGCGCAGCGGGTGCCACACCGCCTGCCGCCAAACCCGCACAACGCGCGCTACCTCGATACCAAGCGCGATCGCACCGGCCATCTGCTCTAGCTTTCGTCAGGAACAGCAACCGCCTGCAAGGCGTTGCGCAAGCCATGACGACCATCGATCCCGATCGCACCACCACCGCGCCTCACGCCCCGGCCACCGAGCGGCGCCGCGCGCTTGCCCGCGTGCAGGGTCTGCCCTGGTTGCTGTTCATCATCATGCTTGCAGTGGCGGCATGGCTGGCTTTCCGCGCGTTCGCCCCAAGGCCCGCGGGGGACGCGATCGGCACGACGATCGTCGCGTTCGAAAAGCAGAACCGCCTGACCGTGTTCAGCGCGCAACTCGCTCCGGTCGTTTCGGCCGAAGACAGCCGACTGCTTGGCCTCGTGAAATCGCGGCAGGTGGCGGTGATCCCGGCGCGCGTCGACTATGCGCTCGATCTGTCGAAGATGGATCGCAATCGCCTTGCATGGAACGAGGGCACGCGCACGCTCGATGTGTTGCTGCCCCCGCTCAGCGTCGGTACGCCCAACCTCGACGAAGGCCGCGCGCAGTATTTGCGCGAAGGCGTCTGGATAACGCGCGATGCGCAGGATTCGCTCAGTCGCCAGAACACGCAGCTGGCGGAACAGCAGGCGCGGCAGCAGGCGGGCAATCCGGTGCTGATGAACCTGGCCCGATCGGCCGCCAAGGATGCGATCCGCCAGAACCTGGCCATCCCGCTGGAGATCGCGGGCTTTGGCAACGTGACGGTCAACGCCCGCTTCGATGGTGAGCCCGTGGCAGCCGCCAAGTAACGAAACCGCTTGGGTTGAGGGTGCCGCAGCCCTACATGCGCGACCAAAGATCCACGAGGATACCATGACCGCACAAAGCCTCAACCTGTCCGGACTAGACCTGCGCGCCGAGATCGAGCGGCTGCGCAAGGACCGCAATGCCGTGATCCTGGCGCATTACTATCAAAAGCCAGAGTTGCAGGATCTGGCGGACTTCGTCGGTGACTCGCTGGAATTGAGCCGCAAGGCGGCCGAGACCGACGCCGATGTGATCGCGTTCTGCGGCGTGAAATTCATGGCCGATACCGCCAAGATCCTCAGCCCGAACAAGATCGTTGTCCTGCCCGACATGGACGCGGGGTGCAGCCTCGAGGATTCGTGTCCGCCAGAGAAGTTCAAGGCCTTCCGCGAGGCGCATCCCGATCACATCGCGCTGACCTACATCAACTGCTCGACCGAGGTGAAGGCGCTCTCGGACGTCATCGTTACCAGCTCCAGCGCCGAGACGATCCTGCAGCAGATCCCGCGCGATCAGCCGATCATCTTCGGGCCCGACCGGCACCTTGGCGGTTATCTCAACCGCAAGTTCGATCGCGAGATGCTGCTATGGCCGGGCGTGTGCATCGTCCACGAGGCGTTCAGCGAGACCGAGTTGCTCAAGCTCAAGGCGCAGCACCCCGGCGCGCCGATCGCGGCGCATCCCGAGTGCCCGCCGCATATCGTCGATCACGCGGACTATGTCGGTTCGACCAGCGGCATCCTGCAATATGCCAAGACGATGCCGGTCGACACCCTGATCGTCGCGACCGAGCCGCACATCATCCACCAGATGCAGCTGGCCCTGCCGGAGAAGACCTTCATCGGCGCGCCCGGTGCGGACGGCAACTGCAACTGCAACATCTGCCCCTACATGGCGCTCAACACCATGGAGAAGCTGTACCTGTCGCTGCTCAACCTCGAACCGCGGATCGAGATCGACGAACCGCTGCGGCTCGCAGCCAAGAAAAGCCTCGACCGCATGCTCGAGATGGCCAGCGGCACGATCGGGCAGGGCGATCTCGGCAAGCGCTGACGGATCAGGCGTCAGGCGGGCTTGTCGCCCGCCTTCGCCATCGCAAGGGCACCCGCAAGCAGGACCATGCCCGCGATGTCGCCCAGGCTCAGCACTTCACCGAATGCCAGCCATCCGGTGAGGGCCGAGACGGCGGGCTGGGTCAGCAGAGCCAGCCCGATGACCAGCGGCGTGAAGTTCTTCAGCGAGTAGATCAGCAGACCCTGCCCGACGACCTGGCTGCTCATCGCCAGCACCAGCAGCGGTGTCCAGTCATGCGGCAGGACCGGCTCGTTCAGCAGCAGCGAGACGACCAGCAGGATCGGCGCGCCGGTCAGCGTGGACCAGAACAACACCGAGAACTGCCCCAGCCGCGCGCGCGCCGGTGCCAGCATCAGGATGTAGAAGGCGTAGAAGAAGCCGGCGAGCAGGCAGAACAGATCGCCCACGAAGCTGGCATGGCTGATCTCCAGCGAGCCGCCCATCAACAATGCCGCGCCCGTGAGTGCCGCGACGATCGCGCCAAGTTCCAGCGCGCGTGGGGCGCGGCGGGCGGCGATGAGCCCCCAGGCCATCAGGATCACGCTGCCCGCGTTGCCGAACAGCGAGGCATTGCCGAGCTTGGTCGTGGCGATGCCGACGTGCCAGCTGGCAAGATCGAGCGCGAAGAATGCGCCTGCGCCCGCCACGAGTGCCAGCGTCCCCCCGGCGACGCGGCGGCGCTCCGGCGGATCGCGACGCGACAGGACGAATATGACCGGCAGGGCGAGCGTAAGCCGCCAGAACCCAGCCGCGACCGGTCCGGTATCGGCCAGCCGCACCAGCAACGGTCCCAGCGCGAGCGCGAGATTGGCGCCGAGCAGAGCTGCAAGATGGCCCGCGTTCCAGCGCCGCGGTGTTGGCGGGCTGGTCTCGGGTGATGGAACACTGGCTTGCATCGCGGCGCCTTAGCCCTGCCGCTGGCGCCATGCAAAGCGGCAGCGGAAGGAGGGGCCGACCCGCGCGATGTCAGCCGGGGGTGGGCGCGTCCTGCCCACGAGTCTTCCACAAGGACCAGCCGACGCCGCCCGCGATCAGGGCGAGTGTCACGCCGAGGCTCAGCAGCGGCGGGAACTTGGCGCCACCCAGCACGAAGTCCGCCACAAGGATCTTCGCGCCGATGAACACCAGCACCAAAGCGAGCGCATACTTGAGGTAGTGGAAGCGGTGCACCATCGCGGCCAGCGCGAAGTACAACGCACGCAGGCCCAGGATCGCCATGATGTTCGAGGTATAGACGATGAAGGTGTCGGTCGTGATCGAGAAGATCGCCGGCACCGAATCCGCCGCGAACACCAGGTCGGCCAGGTTGATCACCACCAGCGCCAGGAACAGCGGCGTGGCGGCCCAGGCGATCTTGCCGGCGGCATTCGGCGCCTTGACGAAGAAGTGGTGGCCGTGATGCTCCTTGGTGACGTTGAGGTGCCTGGAAATCCAGCGCACAGCGGGGTTCTTGCCGATGTCTGGATCGGAGTTGCCGGCGAACAGCATTTTCAGGCCGGTAAAGACCAGGAACGCGGCGAAGATCCACATCACCCAGTGCGCGCTGGCCACCAACGCGGCGCCGCCCGCGATCATCGCGCCGCGCAGCACGATCACCGCCAGGATACCCCACAGCAGCGCGCGATACTGATACTTCGCTTCGATCGCGAAGAAGCCGAAGATCATCGAAATGACGAAGACATTGTCGATCGAGAGCGCCTTCTCGATGAAGTAGCCGGTGTAGTACTCGACGCCCGAGGTGGCGCCCTTGGCGAACCACACCCAGCCGCCGAAGGCCATCGCGATCGCGATGTAGAAGATCGACAGCTTGAGCGATTCCGCGATGCCCATCTCCTTGTCATCCTTGTGCAGGACGCCAAGGTCGAACGCGGTGAGGATCAGGACGATCGCCGCGAAGGCGAGCCAGAACCAGGCGGGAGTACCCAGCCAGTCGGCGGTCAGCAGTTCCATCGCATCACTCCTCAGATGGGCTGCATGCTGGAGCGCCGCGCGAGGCGCGACAAGCGATTACGCACGGTCAGCTTGCGCGTCTGAAGACGGGCGATCTCCTTCCGATTGGCGAAGGCCAATGTCTGTTCGAGCCGTAGCTTGGCGTCGAGAGCCTGCAAATGTTCCAGCAAAAGGTAAAATCGGGAGTTCATGGGCCATATCCTCATCGAACGATGTTGGTTCGATCGGTGAGCCGACGCTGCTTCCGTTACCAGGGAGCTGAGGGAAGGGGGTCCCGGACGCGGCATCGGCATCACCGATGCGGTCCGACATCACGATGCGCCCGCAAGCGTTCACATCGTCAGAGGGGCCCGGCCCGCAGGATCTAGATGGGGTTACCGTGGACCAGTGGCAAGCGAACCTGCCGCCAAGACATCATTTGTCATGTTGGTGCCACGCTTCGAGATATGGCCATGGGTCGTCGCAATCCGGTTCAGCGAAAAGCCCAGCGCAATGTCTGCGCAACGCCATAAGTGCCGGCGCGAACCAGCGGGCGCTCCATCGGGGAGATGGCAAACCCGTGCATCGTACGCGCCCAGCCCGGCAACAGGTCGATGGCGGCCTGCATCGCCAGCTTGCGTGGCGCCTCGCCGAGCGGTGGGCCGCCGTTGCCCGCCAGGATCAGCCTGGCGACCTCGCGCGTGCGTTCGTCGACTTTTAGCTGCGGCCGCATCGTCGCGATGATCTCGCGGGCCTGCGCGCGCGAGCGGGGCAGGGGGGCGGCGCCCAGCGCTTCGCCGATCTGCGCCATCTGAGCGAAATACGCATCCTGTTCGGCAAGCGACATCATCGGCTCGCCATAGCGGACCCAGGCATCAAGGAAGCTGCTGGTCTCCGTTACGTGCACCCAGGCCAGCAACGCCGGATCGTTCGCGCGGTATGGCGTGCCATCAGGCAGGGTGCCATCCACGCGATCATGGACTCGCCGGACGGTGGCGATCGCCGCTTGCGCCGCCTGTCGCTCGCCATAGGTCGTTCGGGCGATGAAGCGGGCGGTGCGGCGCAGACGACCGTGCATGTCGGCACGGAAGTTCGAATGGTCCCACACGCCCGCCAGCACGGCCGGGTGGAGCATCTGCAGCAGCAGGCTGGTGACCCCGCCCACCATCATCGAACCGACATCGCCGTGAACCCGCCACACCACCGAATCGGGAGCGAACAGCGCATCCTGGCTTCGTGGCACCGGCGCCTCGCCGCGCGACGTATCGTTGAACAGCGCGATCACCCGGTTGCGGATGGATGCCTTGACGCGGCGCGAGATCGGATCGGCGAGGGACATGACGAAGCAACGTGCGTCATGCGCTTTGGATGCGATAGCAAGCCGTCGGCTTGCCCGATCGGGCAACGGATCCTAAATTGCGCGGATGCCGGCACATCGCGCTCTTTTGGTCTTTCGCCTGTGGGCAGCGGTGATCCTGGCCGTCATCGGCATCCAGGCGCTGGCGCCGGTGCCTTCACCCCTGCAGCGCGGATCAGGCTCCGCGTTCAGTGCGGCCACGGCGGACGTGGCGCTGGCTTCGGTGCGCCGTGGTGACAGTGCGAAGGTGCAGGCGATACCCACGCCGACGCTGCCGGAACCGCTACAGCAATTGCACGTCGTGCCTGCCGCTTTCGTTTTCGCGGCGGCCGACTACCTGCGTCCGCGCGTTCGCGGCCCCCCACCACGCGATCGCGCCGAGCGCCTGCCCGATCTGCGCGGGCCACCGCTCGCCTGAAGTTGCCATCGCCGGCGCCTGCCAAGGGTGCCGCACGACAGACAATCTTTCAGGATCAACGACCATGACGACAATCGAAGCCGGCGCGTCGAGCGCCGACGAACGCGTGCGTATCGCCGCGTTGCTTGCCCGCTATCCCGATCTTCCCGCCAAGGATCTGGACCGCATCCATCATTGGTTTCGCAAAGATGCGACGGCACTGGATCTGG
Source organism: Novosphingobium sp. TK46 (assembly GCF_055361525.1). Lineage (NCBI taxonomy): Bacteria > Pseudomonadati > Pseudomonadota > Alphaproteobacteria > Sphingomonadales > Sphingomonadaceae > Novosphingobium > Novosphingobium sp. TK46. Next base: position 820,359 of record NZ_CM143963.1, on the reverse strand, counting down.
GATTGCTGGCCAGCGACCCGAGCGTGCATGAAAGCTATCGGGCCTATCGTGCCGACCACTACGATCGCATCAAGCCGGCCGATCTGGCGCGGGCGGCGATCTTCATCGCCGGTTTCGCGCTGCTCATCCTCATCGTCGCCTGGATTATTCCCTAGCTGCCAAGCGACCAGCCCTCGCCCGCTTCGGCAACCAGGCCGCGACGGGCGAGGTCGATCAGATGCGCGTGGACCGAGCGTCCGGCGGCCGGCCACAGCCGTTCGTCCAAGCCCTTGTACATGCGTGAGACCATCTCGCCGATTTGCGTGTGGCCTTCCTCGATCTGCCGCAGGATCTGTTTTTCCCGGCTGCGCCGATGCCCCATCGTCACGCGCACCAGCTGATGCGGGTTGTCGATCGCGGGGCCATGCGCGGGGAAGTAGATCCGGTCGCGGCGATCCTGCAGCTTTTGCAGGCTTCGCATGTAGTCGGTCATGTCGCCATCGGGCGGCGAGATCACCGTGGTCGACCAGCCCATCACATGATCCCCGGTGAACAGCGCCCCGCTTTCGGGCAGGGCGAAGCATAGGTGGTTCGAGGTATGCCCCGGCGTCTCGACGGCGATCAGCGTCCAGCCATCACCAGAGATGCTCTCGCCATCGGCCAGCACCCGATCGGGCCGGTAGGACGGATCGAAGGCCGCATCGGAGCGCGGGCCTTCGTCATTCAGCGTCAGCGGCGCGCAACCGACGATCGGGGCGCCGGTCAGCGCGGCGAGCGGGGCGGCCGCCGGGGAATGATCGCGATGGGTATGGGTGCAGCAGATCGCGACCACCCGGGCATCGCCGATCGCCGCGATCAGCGCCTCGAGATGTTCGGCCTCGTCCGGCCCGGGATCGATCACCGCGACGTGTGAGCCGGCGCCGACGATGTAGCTCTGCGTGCCGGTAAAGGTGAATGGCGAGGGATTGCGCGCCAGTACCCGCCGCACCAGCGGATCGACCGCTTCGGCAAAGGCATAGGGGCAATCCTGGGTCACGGCTTCCATGCAGGCGATATGGGCATCGCCTGCCGCGCTGTCGAGGCGGCCTATCCGGCGAGCCGAGCGCCGAGGCGATCGCGCAAGCGCTCCAGCGCACCGGCGGAGTCTTCACCGACTTGCCGCCAAGTGCGATCGAGCCGCAACAATCGATCGTAGAAGCGCAGCGTCGCGCCAACCAAGGTCTGCACTTCGGGCATCAGCAGCCGGAAATGATCGGGGTCGGACCTGCGCATCTCGGGCGAGAGGCGACCTTGGCGGCGTAGCTGGAATTCCGAAAGTTCACCCATGAAGTAGGCGCGGTGGTTCAGCAGCCATGCCACCGCATGCATCATCCGGGTGGTGGTGCGCAGGCCCTCGCTCGACATCGCGATGCGGGTGCAGCCGTCATCTGCGCTATCGCCGGCTTCCTCGATCCGGCCGGACAGGGTGAAGGCGTGTCGTACCTCGTCCGACAGCACCAGCGCCTCGCAGTACAGCCCTTCGATGATCCTGGAATTGATTGTAAACGCTTGCCCCATGCACGGCCTGATATGGCCGAACCGCATGTTCGGGCAACCGGCTTGCGCGCCTCTTTCGGTTCGGGATTGTCCGAAAAGGGTACGCGCCGCGCCTGTCCACATAATTCGCGACTCTGGCGGCCGCGTCGCGGCTTGACGAGGGCGCCGGCGCGATCAGGCGAGGATGTCGGGGATCAGATAGTCGTGGATGATGGCGATCTGGTCCTTCAGCCGCAGCTTGCGCTTTTTCAGCCGCGCGATCTGCAACTGGTCGGTCGAGCCGGCGGCATTGAGCGCGTCGATCGCCGCATCGAGATCCCGATGCTCGATCCGCAGTATTTCCAGACGCTTGCGCATTTCCTCTTCGGTCACGCGGCAATCCTTAACGTCGTTTCACCAGAATCGGCCGGATCCGGCTCGACGCTTCCGGATGGCGGCTCACCGATATGGGCCATCAGGGCCCTTCGCAAGCCCGCCCTATTATGGTTCCATGACAATTGTGCCGCATACGCATGATGCCGAGTCGGCAGACACGGTGTGGCCCCTTGGAAGGAGGACCATTCATGGAAACTTCGCACGTCAGCGCCTTGCAACAAAAGCATGCGGGTATTGAACAGCAGATCCACGAAGAACTGACGCGCCCGATGCCGGACGTCGTCGCCATCCAGGCGCTGAAGAAGCGCAAGCTCAAGATCAAGGAAGAAATTTCGCGCCACTGACGGCGCGGACGCGACCTTCGCCGGCGGCGCGGTCACGGGATCGCGCGCGCCGGCGATGACCGGGTATTTCGGCGGCGCCTGCGTTTGCATGGCCCTCACTTTACGCTATCCGTGAGGACCATGAGCATCGGAGCCGTCGAAGCCGCCAGGACCATCCTCACCCGCCTGCACGAGGTCATGGCATCGAAAAGCCATGCGCAGGCCAAGCTGAACCTCGTCGTCGAGGTGATCGGCGAATGCCTCGATAGCGAGGTCTGTTCGATCTACCTCCTGCGCGAGGGCATGCTCGAACTTTTCGCCACGCGCGGGCTGGCGCAGGAAGCCGTCCACGTTACCCGCATGGCGGTGGGCGAGGGGCTTGTCGGCACCATCGCCGAGGATACCGAGACGCTCAACCTCGCCGAGGCCACGGCGCACCCCGACTTCATGTACCGCCCCGAAACGGGCGAGGACAAGTTCCACTCCTTCGCCGGCGTGCCGATCGTCCGGCGCGAACGCTCGGTCGGTGTGCTGTGCGTCCAGCATGTCGAGCCGCGCCGCTACGAAGAGATCGAGATCGAGGCGCTGCAGACCGTCGCGATGGTGCTGGCCGAACTCATCAACAATGCCGACCTGATCGACGAGGTCGATGTCGGCGCGCACGGGTCGGGCCAGACCGGCACCGAGCAGCTGCGCGGGCTCACGCTCGTCAAGGGCCTGGCCAGCGGCGTCGCCGTCTATCATCAGCCGCGCATCACCATCGAGCATGTCGTCGCCGAAGATACCGAAGCCGAACGCCAGCGCGTCATCATGGCGTTCGACAAGATGCGCGAACAGATCGACCGCATGGCCAATCAGGCCGAATTCGGCGTCGGCGGCGAACATGAGGAGGTCCTGGCGACCTACAAGATGTTCGCCTACGACGAGGGCTGGACCCGTCGGATCAACGAAGCGATCGACAGCGGCCTCACCGCCGAAGCCGCGATCGAGCGGGTGCAGCAGCGCACTCGCATGCGGATGCGGCAGATTGACGATCCGCTGCTGGCGGATCGCATGCACGACCTGGAGGATCTGGCCAACCGGCTGCTGCGGATGGTTTCCGGCCAGCTCGGCACCGCGGCGAAGCTCGGCCTGCGCAACGATGCGATCCTGATCGCGCGCAATCTCGGACCCGCCGAACTGCTGGAGTACGACAAGCGGCGGCTGAAGGGCGTGATCCTGGAAGAGGGATCGCTGACCAGCCATGTCGTGATCGTCGCGCGGGCGATGGGCATTCCGGTACTCGGTCGTGTCCGGGGGCTGCGCGGCAAGGTGCGCGATGGCGACCCGATCCTGCTCGACAGCGATCAGGCGACGGTGATCGTGCGCGCTTCGCAAGGCATGATCGAGGCGTTCGAAGGCCGTTTCGCCAAGAGCAAGCTGCGCCAGGCTGCCTATGCCGCGCTGCGCGATGTCGTGCCGATCAGCGCCGACGGCAAGCGCATCACGGTGATGATCAACGCCGGCCTGCGTGACGATGTATCGAACCTCTCGCTTACCGGTGCCGATGGCGTTGGCCTGTTCCGCACCGAGTTCCAGTTCCTCGTCTCGGCCACGTTGCCCGCGCGCGAGCGGCAGACGCGGCTCTATCGCGACGTGCTGGAAGCGGCGGGGAGCAAGCCGGTGATGTTCCGCACCGTCGACATCGGCGGCGACAAGACGCTGCCCTACCTGCGCCACGACGATGGCGACGGAGAGGAGAACCCGGCGATGGGCTGGCGTGCCTTGCGCGTCGCGCTCGAGCGCGATGGCTTGCTCAAGGTGCAGGCCCGCGCCCTGTTGGAGGCGGCGGCGGGACGCACGCTCAACGTCATGTTCCCGATGGTCAGCGAGCCATGGGAATTCGATGCCGCCAAGGCCGTTTTCGACACTCAGCTCGAATTCCTGCGCAGCCGCAGGAAGCGCGTGCCCGAAGCCATCCGCTATGGCGTGATGCTGGAAGTGCCGGCGCTGGCCGAACAGCTCGATCTGCTGGCGCCCAAGATCCAGTTCGTCTCGATCGGCACCAACGATCTGACGCAGTTCCTGTTCGCCGCCGATCGCTCCAATCCCAAGCTGGCGGAGCGCTACGACTGGCTCAGCCCGGCAATCCTGCGTTTTCTGCGCAGGATCGTGCGGACCCTCGATGGCCACGCGGTCGATATCACCGTGTGCGGGGAGATGGGGGGGCGGCAGCTGGAAGCGCTGGCGCTGATCGGGCTGGGGATCGAACGGCTGTCGATCACGCCCGCAGCGGTCGGCCCGTTGAAGGCGATGATCGCCAAGTGCGATGTCTCTGCCATCCGTGCCGCCATGGAAGGTTGGCTCGATGCGCCGCCCCCCAACTTGCGCGAGGTCCTGACCGATTGGGCGGTCGAGCGCGGCATCGTTTTGGATTGAGCGAGCATCCGCATCACCGTACGACCAGCTTACGCATAAACGCGCATGCGGCCATGCCGGCCTGTTGCGGGTTCATCGTTACCCGCCGAAAAAGCTTCCGATAGCGCAAGCGACCCGGTTGACTTCATCGGCAGGACCGCGTTCTTTCCCGGGACGTACTTTATCAACCCTCCCGGTCCGGAGTGGAATGGAAAACCAAGACAATCCGCCGCACGCGCCGACCTCGCCCCAGGGCGTTGGCGACCAGTTGCGCGCCGCGCGCGAAGCGCAGGGCCTTAGCCTTGCCGATATCTCGGCGCAGACCCGAGTGGCCGAGCGCCATCTGATCACCATTGAGGACGGGCGGTTCGCGGATCTCGCCGCGCCAACTTACGCTGTCGGCTTTTCGCGCGCCTATGCCCGCGCGGTCGGCCTGAACGAAGCCGACATCGCCGCGCGCGTGCGCCGCATCATCGATGCCCAGCCGCAGGTGCGCCCGGCGCCGCTGCCCAGTTTCGAGCCCGGCGATCCGGCCCGCGTGCCGCCATCGCGCATCGCCTGGCTGGCGGCGCTGGCGGCGGTGGTCGTGGTCGCGCTGCTGGTGATCTACTGGAGCAACTTCCTGTCGCCCGAAGGTGATCTGCCCGATCTGCTGGCAAGCGGAACGCCGACCGAGGCGGCTCCAACCCGCCCGGTCCAACCTTCGGCTGGGCCGGCGGTGGCGGCTGCGAGCGGTCCGGTGGTCCTGACCGCGGGCGCGCCCCGCGTATGGGTAAAAGTGACCGATGCCAGCGGCAAGCAGCTGTTTCAAAAGGAACTTGCGCAAAGCGAAAGCTGGACGGTACCCGCCGATGCGCAAGGTCCGCAACTGCGGACGGCGCGTCCCGACCGTTTGCAGATCACCGTCGCCGGGCGCGCGATCCCGCCACTAGGCGACAAGCCCGAAGTGATCAGTGGGGTGGTGCTGACGCCCGCCGCGTTGCTCGCCCGCGGCACCGCATCGCCGTCTCAGGCCCCAGCCTCGGCCCCGGCATCGCCCGCAAGCACATCGGCCGCCCAGCCGCTATCCACGACCGGGCAATAGCCCTCGCTCGACAGCCGCGACGGCTTGGGGCACATCGACGATGCGGTGGATCGCTTTCGGATCGATCCACCGGCGGCGGCGTCTCCGACCGGGGACGCGCGCGCAAAAGGAGATAGTCACGCAATGCTACGTTCGCCTTCGCGGCTGGTCATGCTGCATCATGTCGCAGGGCCGGCGCTCGCTGTCGCCTTGCTCGCGGGCGCCACGCCCCTTCTGGCGCAGAGCGCCAACACCGACTTGCGCCTCAACAAGGTCGAGAGCGAAGTGCGCGCGTTGCAGCGCAAGGTCTTCCCCGGCAGCGGCGACAAGTATTTCACGCCCGAGATCGCGACGCCCGCACCCACGCCTGCGGCCGGTCCACCGCCATCGACCAGCGCCTTGTCCGATGTGCTGACGCGCATGGATGCGCTCGAAGCGCAGGTTTCGCGCCTGACCGGCCAGGTGGAGCAGAACACCAATCGCATCACCCAGCTCGAAGCCAGGCTTGGCTCCGCGCAGCCTGGCGCCGCTGCTCCGGCAACGAGCGCAGCTGGCATCGCCGCGCCCGGCCCGGCCGCGACGGGAACGCCGACAGCACAGCCGCTGGCCACCAACGATGCCGGTGTCCCCATTCCGGCCCCGCAGACGAACTTGGGCGCGATAACCGGTGGTGCCTCGAACCCGCGCCCGGCGACGCTGCCGCCGGCTTCGACCAAGCCTGCCGAGCCGCCATCGTCCGATCGTGTCCGGGCGGTCAGCGCGATTGCCAAGCCGAGCACCGGCGATGCGGTGGAGGACGAGTACAGCTATGGCTTCCGGCTGTGGGAGGCGAAGTTTTATCCCGAGGCGCAACAGCAGCTTAAGCTGTTCCTCGAGAAATACCCCAACAGCCCACGCAGCAGCTGGAGCCGGAACCTGCTGGGCCGCGCCTACCTCGATGACGGCAGCGCGCTGGAGGCCGCCAAGTGGTTCGTGCAGAACTATCAGGCCGACAAGCGCGGCGAGCGCGCGCCTGACAGCCTGCTTTACCTCGCGGTGTCGATGAAGCAGTTGAAGGACACCAAGCGCGCCTGCATCGCTTTGTCGGAATTCGGCACCACCTATGCGGCGGAAGCTGCCGGGCGCCTAAAGAGCACCTACGATGCGACCCGCAAGGGGCTTACATGCAGCTAGGGCGCTGACTATCGATCCGACGCAGGCCCGCTTCGGCGAAGCGCTGAGGGCCGTATGGCCTGAGGTCGATGCCGACTTCGCCCCGAAGCTGGGTGTTGCCGTTTCCGGCGGACCTGACAGCATCGCGCTGCTGCTGCTTGCGGCGGAAGCGCTGCCCGGGCGGATCGAGGCGGCCACGATCGATCATGGGCTGAGACCCGAGAATGCGCGGGAGGCGCGGGACGTCGCGGATCTATGCGCGCGGCTGGATATCCCACATGCGACGCTGCCGGTAACGCTCGACCCCGGCAACGTGCAGGGCGCGGCCCGGCGCGCGCGCTATGTGGCGTTGGGAACCTGGGCGCAGGAGCGCAAGCTGGGCGCGGTGGCGACCGCGCACCATGCCGACGATCAGGCTGAAACGCTGGTGATGCGGCTCAATCGGGCGAGCGGCGTCGGTGGCTTGGCCGGCGTCAGGGCACGTGGCCGGATGCCCGATGCGCCGGTGCTGCTCGTCCGGCCGCTGCTTGCCTGGCGCCGGGCCGCGCTGATGCGGATCGTCGCCGAAGCTGGCGTCGCCGCCGTCGAGGATCCCAGCAACGCGGACGATCGCTTTGATCGCGCACGTCTTCGCAAGGTTCTGGCGCAGGCCGACTGGCTCGACATCGGCGCCGTCGCCCAGTGCGCCGCGCATTTGGCGGATGCGGACGCCGCCTTGAACTGGTCGGCGGATCTCGAATACGGTGCGCGGGTAAAGCGCGATCCGTTCGGTCTGACCTATCGCCCCATGGCGCCGCGCGCGATCGCCCTGCGGGTCATGGCACGCATCATTCGCGAACTGGACGAAGAGGCGCGCGGTGGCGCCGTCGCTCGCTTGTTCGACGCGCTGGTCGATGGTCATCCGGGATCGATCGGGAACCTGGTGGTCAGGCCGAACGCCGGGGGGTGGAGCTTCGCGAAAGCCCCCGCGCGAAGGGCAGCACCAAAACGCTCGGCATCGCAAGAGACCTGACGCGCGATCCGCGTCGCCAGCTCAGGAAGCGACCAGCGCGTCCCCGATGCCCACCGTCTTGCCACGGGTGATAAACACGCGATCGCCCAGCTTGGCGACGCCGAAGACCTTGCCGGCGAACGGTTCGGGCATGCCGACGCAGCCGTGGCTGGCGTATCCCCATTCGACTTTCGAACCGTGCAGTGTGATGCCGTCGTCAGTAAGCCGCATCATGTATGGCATCGGCGCATCGTATAGGTTCGATACGTGGTTGCGATCTTTCTGCGTGATCGGGAATACGCCCAGCGGTGTCGGCTTGTCCTCGGTTCCGAGCAGTACCGCCGCCGTGCCGATCTCATAACCACCGCGAAAGACCGAGATGACCCGCGCCGCCAGATCGACGGTGATCACGATCGGTCCCGCCGGCACCCTGGCCTCGTCCCAATGCCACTCGCCGTATTTGATCGCGCCCTTGATCGGCAGGATACGCTTGATGACGAATGCCTGATCGACATTCGCCGTCGGCTTTTGGGGCGTCGTCGCCACGGGCGCGGCGATCGTCCGTGGCGGTGCGTTGGCAGTTGCAGCCGCCGGTTCGGGCGCCTCTGAGCTGCGCATTCCGCTGCTTGCGATCCAAAGCACGCTGCCGATCGCGAGCAGGCCAGCCAGTCCGGCACCATAGAGAATGCGGTCGTTCACTCGGCTTTTATGCCGCCCACGTGTGAAGAAGTGCTGAAAGCGGTCAGAACAGCACCGTCACCGATGCCGCCAGATTGATCGCCGGCTTGAAATCGCCCACGAAACTGGGGTTGCGGATGTAGTTGATCGATGGCGATATAAACAGGCCGTCCAACGCGTGGAAGGCATAGAGCCCGCCGATCGAGAACTGGCTGCGGTGGGCTACCAGACCGGCGGCCTTGAAGGCCCGGCCGCCCGTTTCGCTGAAGCTGTTGAGGCCGACTGTCACCGTGACCTGATCGGCGGGACGGCCCGGTATCAGACCAAGCGCATAGATCCGGCCTTCGAGGCTGCGCTTGTAGACGTTGACGGAGTCCTTGGCGAACAGCGCCGAGGCGCCCGCGTAGATGCCTTTGTAGGCTGCCGACTTGTCCGGCTGGTAGACTTGATAATCAGCCAGCACGTAGGCTGACCAGTTGCGTTCCTGCCCAGCGCGATCAAGGCGATTATAGAGCGAGGTGTTGTAGCTGCCGCCGCCGCGTATCCATAGCTGGCGGCCGCCTTCCGAGCTTGCGCGGCGGATGCCGAACTCCTGGATGAACAGGGGTTTGGCGCCGTCGCGGGTCAGCTTGAGGCCAGCCCCGGCGGCATCGGCGTCGGCCGACATACCCGCAGGCAGGATGCTGCGCTGGATCGCTGACTTCGAATAGAAACCGTTCTTGCCGTTGATCTGCACGTTGAACGACGGCGCCAATGCGGTGCCGCCGCTCATGCCGGTGGAAAGCGGGATCGAGCCGGCGACGCCGCTGGCGAGGATTGGATTGCCACCGGCGAAGATGCCGACGAAGTCGCTCAGATTCTGGTTGTACCCCGCCTTCACCTCGATCGTCCGGTCCAGGAAGCTGGTGAACAACGTCAGGTTCGAAAAGCGTGCACCCGATGGGCCCAGCTGCCGCCAGTTGACCACGCTGAACAGCCCACCGACGTTGATCTGGGTGATGTCTTTACCGGAGCCACCGATCTTCCAGCTCAAGCGCAGCTCGTTGTTCTGCGAGAACGTCAACTTCTGGCCGGTGTAGGTCTGCTGGCCACCGCTTGGGATGCCGTCGCCCGATACATCCTTGGTCAGGTTGTTCGAACTGACGCCCCTGAAGTACAGATCGTGATCGTAGAGCCAGCTGCGAACCCCGCCTACGTCCTTGGTGAGTGTCTGTCCGATCCCGGGAAAATCGGTCGTCTGCCCTTGCGTCTTCAGCGCGTCGAACTGCGCAAAGCGCATCGCCTGCTGCTTTGCCAGCGCCTGCGCGTCGGTGGGAGCCGGTAGTGTCTCCGAGGTGGTATCCGCCGAAGGTGCCTTGACTGTCGGCGGCGTAGCTTCGGCCGGAACGGCCTCACCCACATCGCGCTGCTGCGTAGTTTGAGCCGAAACGGAGGCGGGCATAATCACCGCGGCGCAGGAAAGAGAAACGAGTACGTACGATTTCGCGGCATTCATGGCCCGGAACAGCTCCTACAAAGACCCAGTTGCAAGTACCGCTAGCTGGTTGCAGTTCCTAAGTAAGCGATGAACCGTCAACGCCCGGGCGATATGCGAATTTATGAGCCATGATGGACCGTTCTTCGGGAACTCTATTGTGACATCATGTTGCTGTATGCTTCAATGTTCAAATCAGATGCGTGTTGGATCCGAAGTCGTCGCGATTATTCAAGATAGCGCAGGCGTCGTGCCAGGCTCTGCCTTGGCCATAGCGCGCTGATACGCTGGACGCTCGCCGATACGCGCGAGGTAGCCGCGCAAGTTGGGCAAGCCGTCGATCGCCTTCTGGCGAAAACCGCGCCCGGTGGTCAGCGCATAGCCCATCATGATGTCGGCGGTGGTCAGGTTCTCGCCGCCGAAGAACGGTGTTTCGCCCAGCCGCGCTTCCACCATCTGCCAGCCACGCGCGTCGCGATCTTCGACGAAGGGAACCTGGCCGGTGCCGCCGCTGATCATCAGCACCAGCTGCATCATGCCGGTGGCCATGAAGGTGCCGTTGGCCCAGTGGAACCAGAACAGGTGATCGGCATAATCCGGATGATCAGGTGCCGGCGCCAGGCGTCCGTTGCCGTAGCAGGTGTTCACGTAGTCGCAGATCGCGCCGCTCTCGCCCAGCACCAGGTCGCCGTCGGTGATGACCGGGGCGATGCCCATCGGCGACAGCGCCTTGTAGTCGTCGGGTGCCAACCGGGTGTCGCTGCGCCGCTCGTAGCGCTTGAGCGTATAGTCGAGCTCCAGCTCCTCGCAGAGCCAGACGATGCGTTCGGACTGCGACTGGCCGAGGTGATGGACGGTGAGCATGGGGATCTCCTGGGTGTGCCGGCTCAGCCGTGCGCGCCGAATTCGTCGGCAATGGCGGTACCGATCCGCAGCGACAGCGCGTAGCTGCGCTCGATCGGGTCGATGTAGTCGCGGTGGATCGCGGCGTAGCCGGTGGCGCTGGAGTCCGGGTACTGGCTTGGCGCGTCCACCTTGAAGTCGTCGATCGAGGGGAAGTGCACCGGGAACGCGCGGCGCAACTGGGCCAGGCCATCCTCGACGCGCAAGGTGAAGAACATCTCCAGCACGTCCTCATGGCTGATGTCGTTGGCGCGGCTGAACTGCGGCACCATCACCGAGCGCAGGAACATGTGCTGGAACAGCGCCAGACGCAGCGCCTGCAGCGCGCCGATGTTGCGGCGGGTGGTCTCGCGCTCGGATGATGGCGCTTCGTCGGGGATCAGCGCCAGCAACCGATGCAGCTTGAGCGCGTCGACGCGGAGACGAGAGCCCAGGCGGCGGAACACGCCGTTGCGATCGTCTGAGGTCAGGTACTCGGCGATGCGCAGACACCCGTCGGAGATCTGCTGTTCGTCACCGCGATAAGGGCGGCTGGCCCAGTAGGCGGAGTTGAACAGCTCCCCGAATGCCGCGACCGTCTTGATCGAGGCCAGCGCGTTGGCGGCGCGCACCAGCCGCACCAACGCCCGCCCACGCTCGGAGTCGCGCAGCATCGTGGCGATCTCCTCCTGGTTGCCCGACGCTGCGGTGCCAAGCCCGGCGATCACGTTCACCGGATAGCCCAACTGCTGCAGGATCGCGTTGTGCGGGATCGCGCGGATCTGGCGCAGGCTCATGGCGCGGTCGCTGGCGAGGTCGGACTGACGCCGCGCCTTGCGGCTGCCGGTGTCGTTGAGCAATCCCAAGCCAAAGGCGGTGATCGCGCGGCTGTAGGTCCGACTTTCCAGATGCATGTGCTGCACGTCGCGGATTGACCGATAGAAATCGAGGCTGAGGTCGGTGCGGCGATAGAACGGGTCGGCGGGTGCGGTGACGTCGGCATCCCACAGCGGCATCTCGGTCAGGCGGGTGAGCGTGGCCAGCGCCAATTCGTCCGAGCCGAACCACAGATATCCGTCGCCGCCCTGGAAGCTGACTTCGGGTTCCAGCCGCAGGTTCGCGCGCAGGAAGCGCTTACGCGCCCAAGGCGACATCTGCCACTGCAGGCGATCGGCCATGCTGGAGGGGTGGCAGCCGCGACCCATCGATTCCCCACCGGTGTTGAACACCAGCGCGGACACATCGGTCAGGCCGTTTTCGACCATGCCGTCGGCGAGGCGGCCCTGCAGCCGCTCGATCGCCAGTGATGCGGGGATCTGGCCGACGAAGCGCCCGGCGTCGGAGAACCCGGTCTGGATAGCGATCCGTCCTCGGCGCCGCGCGTAGGCGCGGTAGGCCGGCTCGGCGAGCACCGCGTCGATGAAGCGGCCGCCATGTTCCAGCGCCGTCTCGGTCTCGAATAAGGGCGAGACGTCGACCCTGTCGGCCACGCCGAACATCTCGGCAAAGTAGAGCGCCGCCAGCACGGTGGTCGGCTGCTCGCATTCGGCCACCAGCATGCGGATCGGTGCGTCGGCATCGATGTGCGTCAGGATCTGCGCCATGGCGAGGAACTGGCGTACGGCGGTGCTGTTCTCGATCGCCAGCGCGGCGAAGTTGGTGGCGAGCGGCTTCACCTCGGCCAGCAACTCGCGCATCCGCACCAAGGCGGCCTGGCTCGCCAGATCGAGCGTGCCCTCCGGATCGATGCGGCGACGGATGGCGTTCTGCAGTTGCGAGCTGTTCACCCGGAAGTGGATGCCGCCCATGCCCAGGCCATCGGCGCGCATCGCGGCGGCGGCGACCAGCAACGTGCGCGCTACCTCGGTTTCGGCATGGCGCGCCTCGTCCTCGATCTGGGCGATGATCGGCGCGAGCGAGATCAGCTTGTCGGCGTGATCGGCGCTGAGCGCGTTCGCGGCTTCGGACAGCGCCTCGGGTTCGGACAAGTCGGCGGCGAAGCGGCGCGCCATGTCGCTGGTGTGCGCGCTTGCGCGCTCCAGCTGTTGGGCGACGGCGGGCAGTGCGTTCGTGAGAGACGCGGTATAGCTCGCCAGCCGCTGCGCTTTTTCCTCCAGGCGATAGCGGATCGAGGTGGACCACGAGATGTCGGTGCGCCCGTCCATGTCGTAACCGACCCAGTGGGCGAAGCGGAACGGCAGCGGTTGGAGGCTTTTCCACTTCTTGGGGAAGCGCGCGGCGGCGATGTCGAACAGGCGGGCGTTGATGCGGTCGCGGGCGATCTGCCCGCGTGCCATCGCCGCCATCGCTTCGGCATGCTCGTAGTCGAGGGTGATGGTATCGCGGTCGGGCGCGGCGACGCAGACGGTGGCCTGGCTGAAGTCGCCGGTGGAAGCCGAGCCGGTGATCGCGGCGGCCTGGTCGCGGCTGTGCAGGAAGGTCGGATGGGCGGTGAACACGACATGCGCGGCGGGGCGCTGCCAGCGTACGGCGAAGGCGGTGAAATCGTCCTGATCCGCCAGCGTGTCGAGGCGTTCGTCGTTCACGTCGGGCGCGATCGGGCCGGCAATCCGGTCGAGCCGGGCGGCGCGAACGCGCAGGCCCTCGCACTCCATCTCGGCCACTAGCGCTTCGATCTGGTCGAGGCCGAGGGCGCCGCTTTCCAGCTGACGCGAAAGTTCTAGCGCGAGCTGGAACACTGGGTTGAACATCGGCGTCTCGGCGGTGCGCTGGTGCAGCTGCGCCAGCCGCGCGTCGAGGTCGGCGATACGAGGGTTGCTGGCGCTCATCGGGCGAGGCCGGCGGCGGCACGCGCGAGTTGCTCGATCACGGCCGGATCCGGCTTGCCCTTCGGCACCATCCAGCTGCCGCCAACGCAGAGCACCGCGTCGAGCGCGAGCCACTCGGGCGCGGTTTCCAGCGTGATGCCGCCGGTGGGGCAGAACTTCACCTGACCGAAGGGACCGGTGATCGCCTTCAACGCAGGCACGCCGCCCGAGGCGACGGCGGGGAAGAACTTGAGCCGCGAAAACCCGAGATCGAGCGCCAGCATGATGTCGCTGGCGTTGGCGGTGCCGGGAAGGAATGGGATGCCGCTCCTCGCGGCGGCCTCGCCCAGTTTAGGCGTGATTCCGGGGGAGACGATGAATTCGGCGCCGGCATCCAGCGCGCGCTCCAAGTCGTCGGGGTTCAGCACGGTGCCCGCGCCGACCACCGCGCCGGGCACCTGCTTCATCACCCGGATCGCCTCAATCGCGCAGGACGTGCGCAGCGTGACTTCAAGGGCGGGAAGGCCGCCCGCAACCAATGCCTCGGCTATCGGCAAGGCGTGGTCGATGTCGTCGATCACCAGCACCGGGATGACAGGCGCCAGGGTCATCACCCGCTCGACGGCGGAAACGGAGGTCGAGGTCAAGAAAGATGCTCCCGGGCAAAGGCGGCGGCCGCGCCGAACAGGCCCGGTTGCGGATGAGTGATGAGCTTGACCGGCAGCGCCGCCATCATGCTGGCGAAGCGCCCCTTGGCGCGGAAGCGCTCGGCAAAGGCAGACTTCATCAGCTGGTCGCGCAGGCGGTAGCCCAGACCCCCGGCGACCACGACACCCACCGCACCGTGCGCCAGCGCGAGGTCGCCGGCGGCGCTGCCCAGCGCCATGCAGAACCGGTCGAGCGCGGCGGCGGCCAGGCTGTCGCTGCCGTCCATCGCGGCGGTCCAGATTTCCACATCGCCAAGTTCGGCGACCGAGCGCTTCTCGAGCGCGGCAAGCGCGGCGTAGATGTCGACGATCGCCGGCCCGGACACCACCCGCTCCACCGACACGCGGGTGTGCCGCCGGCGGAGGCGCGCGAGGATCGTGTCCTCGATGCTGTCGTGCGGGGCGAAGTCGATGTGGCCGCCTTCGGTTGCCTGGACGTGATAGGTTCCGCCATGGCGCAGCAGGATCGCCACCCCCAGTCCCGTCCCGGGGCCGATCACGGTGATCGCGCCGGTATCGGGTAATTGTTCGTTCGGCCCGGCAAGGTGGAGCAGGTGGTCGGCGTCGGCAGCAGCGACTGCATGGCCGACCGCCGCGAAGTCGTTGACCACGGTATAGCGATCGACGCCCATCTTTTCCGGTATCAGCGCCGGGCGGATGATCCACGGATTATTGGTGAAGCGGATCACGTCACCGCCAACCGGCCCCGCGATCGACATGGCGATCGCCTTGGGCAAGGTGCCGCCCTGATGCGCCCGAAACGCCTGCCAGGCAGTCTGGAAGCTGGCGTAGTCCTTGGTGTGCAGCGTCTCGGGCTCACCCAGGGTGATGGCGCCGTTCTCGGCGATCGTGGCGATGGCGAAGCGGGCGTGGGTGCCGCCCAGGTCGACGGCAACGAGGTCGGTCATGGGCGCTTTCCGATGGGCACGTTCATCTCCGGGGCAAATGCGGGGTCGATCACAGGCCGGCCATCGCCAGCATGGCGGAGGCACCTTGCTCCGCGCCGCTGGCGCCATAGCGGAACATCGCAAACAGCTCGCGGCCCATGCCAGGATCGGCAGGGGGCGGCGGGGCAGGCTCGCGGCCGGACAGATCGGCGGTGGTCGACAGGGTGCCGTCGTCGGCGGACAGGCGCACCACGTCGCCATCGCGCAAGTAGGCCAGCGCGCCCCACTCGCCGTTCTTCGCCAGCGCTTCGGGGGTGACGTGAATCGCGGCGGGCACCTTGCCGCTGGCGCCCGACATGCGGCCATCGGTGACCAGCGCGACCTTGTAGCCACGGTCCTGCAACACGCCGAGCGGCGGGGTGAGCTTGTGCAGTTCAGGCATGCCATTCGCGCGCGGGCCCTGATAGCGGACCACCACCACGACATCGCGGTCGAACTCGTTGTCGACGAAGGCCTGCAGCACCGCTTCCTGACAGTCGAACACGCGGCACGGCGCCTCGATGGTCCAGCGAGTGGCATCCACCGCGCTGGTCTTGAAGGTGGCGCGGCCGAGATTGCCCTGAACCAGCCGCATGCCGCCATCGGGCTGGAACGGCGTGGCGACGGGGCGCAGCATGGTCTCGTCACGGCTTTGCGCCGGCACGTCGCGCCACACCAGCGCATCGTCTTCTAGCTGCGGTTCGCGGGCGTACTCGCCCATGCCGCCCGCCGCGATCGTCAGGACATCGGCATGAGCGAGCCCCGCACCGAGCAATTCGCGGATGACATAGGCCATGCCGCCTGCCGCCTGGAAGTGGTTCACATCGCCCGGACCGTTGGGATAGACCCGCGCGATCAACGGCACGGCGGCGGACAGTTCGTCCAGATCTTCCCAGTCGAGCAGGATACCGGCGGCGCGCGCCATCGCCGGCAAGTGGATCGCGTGGTTGGTCGAGCCGCCGGTCGCGAGCAGGCCGACACAGGCGTTGACGATCGCCTTTTCGTCCACCACCCGCGCCATCGGCCTGAAGTCATCGGACTTGCGCCCGATCTGCGCCAGCCGATGCACCGCCGAGCGTGTCAGCGCCTGCCGCAAGGGCGTGCCGGGATTGACGAAGGCGGCGCCTGGCACGTGCAGGCCCATCATCTCCATCATCATCTGGTTGGAGTTGGCGGTGCCGAAGAACGTGCAGGTGCCCGGCGAGTGATAGCTGCCGCTTTCGCTTTCGAGCAGTTCAGCGCGGCCGACCTTGCCCTCGGCATAGAGCTGGCGGGTGGCCTGCTTTTCCTTGTTGCTGATCCCGCTCGGCATCGGACCTGCCGGCACGAACACGGCGGGCAGGTGACCGAAGCGCAGCGCGCCGATGACCAGGCCGGGCACGATCTTGTCGCAGATTCCCAGCAGCGCCATGCCGTCGAACATGGCGTGGCTCATCGCCACGGCGGTCGACAGCGCGATGTTGTCGCGGCTGAACAGCGACAGTTCCATGCCGGGGAACCCCTGCGTCACCCCGTCGCACATCGCTGGAACGCCGCCGGCGACTTGCGCGGTGGCGCCAACCTCGCGCGCGAACAGCTTCATCTGCTCGGGGTAGCGTCCATAGGGCTGATGTGCGGACAGCATGTCGTTGTAGGCGGTGATGATCGCCAGGTTCGGGCCGCGATGGGTGGCGATGCTGGCCTTGTCTTCGCCCGCAGCGGCGAACCCATGCGCGAGGTTCGAGCACGACAGGAACCCGCGATCGGCAAAGTTCTCGCCCTCACGCTCGATCAGATCGAGGTACCGCGCGCGGCTTTCACGTGACCGGGCGATGATACGTTCGGTCACGCGGGCGACAGCGGACGATACGGGTGGGAAGGCTTCGCTCATGTTCGATCTCGCAGAATTCGCGTCCTCGTCATGGGTGGCAGGTCATTCGTGCCAGGTTGCGCCGTCGCGCTCGGCCAGCGCGATGGCGGCGGAAGGCCCCCAGCTTCCAGAGGTATAAGTCCTGGGCTCCAGCCCATGTTCCAGCCAGCTTGCACGGATCGCGTCGATCCACTGCCATTGCGCCTCGACCTCGTCGCGGCGGACGAACAGCGTCTGGTCGCCTTCGACCAGATCGAGCAGCAGCCGTTCGTAGGCGATCCGGCGCTGCGGGCCCGAGAACGCTTCGGGCATCGCGATGTCCAGAGGCACCGGGCGCAATCGCAAGCCGTCGCGATCGAGGCCGGGCACTTTGGCCATCAAGGTCAGCTGGATGTTCTCGCTCGGCTGGATGCCGATGACGAGGCGGTTGGGCACCGTGCGCGCACCGCGGCCCGAGAAGATCGAGTGCGGCACCGGCTTGAACTGGACGACGATCTCGGTCGTGCGCCGCGCCATCCGCTTGCCGGTGCGAAGATAGAAGGGCACGCCCTTCCACCGCCAGTTGTCGATATGCGCCTTGATCGCGACGAAGGTTTCGGTCTGCGAGTCCTTGCCTAGCTCCTCGTCGTAGCCGGGTACGCCGGCGTTCGCGATGGTGCCGGCGCGGTACTGGCCGGTGACCGATTCTTCCGGGCCGACGCCGCGCAAAGACCGCAGCACCTTGACCTTCTCGTCGCGCACGGCGGTGGCTTCGTAGCGGGTGGGCGGCTCCATCGCCACCAGCGCCAGCAGCTGCAGAATGTGGTTCTGCACCATGTCGCGCATCGCGCCGGAATCGTCGTAGTAGGCGACACGCGATTCCAGCCCGACCGTCTCGGCGACGGTGATCTGCACATGCTCGATGTGGGTGGCGTTCCACAGCGGCTCGAACAGCGCATTGGCGAAGCGCAGCGCCAGCAGGTTCTGCACCGTCTCCTTGCCGAGGTAGTGATCGATGCGGAAGATGCGGTCTTCGGGAAAGGCGGTGGCGACCGCGTCGTTGATGATCTTGCTCGACGCCAGATCGGTACCTAGCGGTTTTTCCAGGCCGATCCGCGTCTTCTCACCGGCGAGACCGCTGGAAACCAGCCCGCGAATGGTCGGCTCGAACAGGCTGGGCGCAGTCGACAGGAAGATCGCCAGCCCCTCCTTTGGAGTGCCGACCTTGGCGGCCAGCGCGTCGAAGCCCTCTGTCTGAGAGGCATCCAGCGCCTGGTACGACAGGCGGTTGAGGAACGTCGCCATCCCGCCACGACGGTCCGCCGGCATGAACTGCTCCAGCGCCTCGCGCGCGAAGTTGCGAAAGCCCTGGTCGTCGAGGTCGGAACGCGCGGTGCCGACGATCTGGATGCGCGGGTCGAGCAAGCCCTCGGCATCCAGCGCGCAGAGCGACGGCAGCAGCATGCGCTTGGCCAGATCGCCGGTCGCGCCGAAGATCAGGAGACGGTCGGCGATGAAGCGGGTCATCCGATGCAAAGCTCCATGGTGATGATCTTTCCTGGAACGCGCCTGGCGTGAACGCCGCGCCGGGGACGTACTCGCGAGTGCAGCATAAACCGGGTGGAAGGCAAGCGCCACCTCATCGGCCAAGGCGATCCTCGGCTGTGGCGCCGGCGAGATCTGCCATCGATTCGTCATAATTCGTCGTGCGTCTGGAACGGCTTGCGGAAGCGGCGCGCTGGCGTAAGAGCAAGCGCATGGCAGTCGAAGGCGTACACCTTCTCGAACATATCCAGACCCCGGCGATCGTCGTATCGCGGGGCCAGGTCAGTTTTGCCAATCCCGCCGCGAAAGCGCTGCTGGGCTCGCACATCATGAGCCAGGACGTGCGCATCGCCATCCGCGATCCGCTCGCCGTCGCGGTGATCCTGGGCGATGGCGGCGGCAACGCCAAGGTCGCTGGCCTGTCGGTCGGCGGCAGCGTGTGGGAGATCGACTGCAAGGTGATCGGCCCCAGCGAGCGATTGGTGACGCTCTACGACCTGTCGGTGCAGGTCAGCGTCGCGCGCGCGCATGCCGACTTCGTCGCCAATGCCAGCCACGAACTGCGCACGCCGCTGTCGACGGTGCTGGGCTATGTCGAGACGCTGACCAACCCCAAGGCCGGCGGCGACGAGACGACGCGCGAGCGGTTCCTCAACACCATCCGCCACGAAGCGCTGCGGATGCAGGCGCTGGTGTCGGACCTCATGTCGCTGTCGCGGATCGAGGCGGTGAAGCACGAGGTTCCGTCCGAGCGGATCGAGATGGTCGCGCTCGCCCGCGAAGTCGCCGGCGAACTGCGCGCGAGCGGTATCGTCAATGTCGCCTCCAACCAGGAGACCGCGACGGTGCTGGGCGATCGCGGGCAACTGGCGCAGGTGCTGCGCAACCTGATCGACAACGCGCTGAAATACGGGCGCAAGGACGGGACGGTGCACGTCTCGCTCGAAGCCAGCAGCACCGGCTGGCTGCTGGTCGCGGTGCACGACGATGGCGACGGCATCGCGCCCGAACATCTGCCGCGTCTGACCGAGCGGTTCTATCGCGCCGACAACAGCCGCAGCCGCGCGGCGGGCGGCACGGGCCTGGGGCTGTCGATCGTGAAGCATATCGTCGAGCGGCATCGCGGACGGTTCGACATCACCAGTCGGCAGGGTTCCGGGACCACCGCCTCGATGATGTTACCGCTGAAACAGAACTGACCCGCGCAGCATAGTCGCACTTCGGTCACAAAAGTGTCATCACAGACGAATAGGAGCACGTCACAGGCGAAGGGCCCGCAGTTCAAGGGCAGGGGTTATCCATGCACAGTGTCTTCAGAGCCGCCGCCATCGTCGTGGGCGCAACCGCGCTCGCGGCTTGCGGCTCTGGTGGGTCGGCGGGATCGCGCGACTATATCCGTGCGGTCGGCTCATCCACCGTCTATCCCTTCGCCACGTCGGTCGCCGAGCAGTTCGCCAAGACCGGGTTCAAATCGCCGGTGATCGAATCCACCGGCACTGGCTCTGGCATGAAGCTGTTCTGTGCCGGGCTAGGCTATGCGCACCCGGACATCGAGAACGCCTCGCGCCGGATCAAGAAGTCCGAGTACGAGACGTGCCAGAAGAACGGCGTGAGACAGATCGTCGAGATCCAGGTCGGCCTCGACGGGATCGCCTTTGCCGAAGCGGCGAACGGCCCCGGCATGCAACTGACCCCTGCGGACGTCTACAAGGCGATCGCCGCCAAGCCGTTCGGTCGGCCCAACCGCTACGCCTCGTGGAAGCAGGTCAATCCCGCGCTGCCCGACATGCCGATCATGGTTTACGGCCCGCCCTCGACATCCGGCACGCGCGATGCGCTGGCCGAACTGATCCTGACCAAGGGCTGCAAGACTGACCCCGCCACCGCCGCGCTCGAAAAGAGCGAACCGGACCGCTTCAAGGCGATCTGCACGCAAGTGCGCGAGGATGGCGGCTATGTCGACGCGGGCGAGAACGACAACCTGATCGTTCAGAAGATCTCGCAGAACCCGCGCGCAATCGGGATATTTGGCTATTCGTTTCTGGAGGAGAACCCGCAGAGCCTGCGCGGCATCCCGATGTCGGGCGTGACGCCGACGTACCAGACGATCTCCGACTTCACCTACCCCGGCGCACGTCCGCTCTACATTTACGTCAAGAAGTCGCATCTCGGCCCGATCAAGGGCTTGGCCGCCTATGTTCAGGAATGGCCCAAGGTCTGGGAGGCGAACGGCGTGTTGCAGAAGAAGGGCATGGTCATCGCACCGCGGGACGTGCGCGAGAACAGTGCGCAGATCATCGCCGCGATGACCCCGCTCGATCCGGCGGGCCTGAAATGACGAGGCACCTGACATGATCGGCAGCGTGGTCCTGATCGCGGTGCTGGCGCTGGGCGCGGTCGGCTGGTTCACCGCGCGTGGCCGGGCGCGGCTGCTCTATCATGGGCGCGATTCCATGCATTCGATGCCGGTCTATCACGCCTGGCATCTGGCGCTTTGGGTGCTGGTACCGGCGCTGGTGATGTGGGCGCTGTGGTCCTCGCTCTCGCCGGGGCTGGTGGATGGCGCCGTGCTCGCCAACCCTGCCGCCGCGAGCATCCCCGACGATCAGATGCAGCGCATGGCGATCCTGTCCGAAGCGCGGGTGATCGCCGATGATCCGCAGTTCGTCGGCTTCTACGAGCAATCGCCCAAGCTCGCCGAGCCGATGCGTGCGGCGCAGACGCGCTACTCGCTGATCGGCGCGCTGCTGGTCGCTATCGCCGCGTTGGCCGGCGGCGGCTATGCCTTCACCCGTGTGCGCAGCCGCTTTCCGGCGCGCACCCGCGTCGAGCGCGGCGTCATGCTGCTGCTGCTGGGTGCCTCGCTGCTGGCGATCCTGGCGACGTTCGGCATCGTCGGCAGCCTGGTGTTCGAGGCCGCACGCTTCTTCGGCGAGGTGTCGCCGCTCGCATTCCTGACCGGCACGCACTGGGCGCCCGCCAATGCGGTGGGCAACGATCTCGACGCCAATTTCGGCGCGGTGCCGCTGTTCTGGGGCACGCTCTACATCGGCGCGGTGATCGCGATGATCGTCGCCATCCCGCTCGGGCTGATGAGCGCGATCTACCTCACGCAATATGCCGACCGCCGTGCCCGCAAGATCCTCAAGCCGGTGCTGGAGATCCTCGCCGGCATCCCCACCGTCGTCTATGGCTACTTCGCCGCGTTGACCGTCGCCCCCGCGATCCGCGACCTCGCCGCGTCGCTTAGCTATCAGAACCCCTCGACCGAGAGCGCGCTCGCCGCCGGCCTGGTGATGGGCGTGATGATCATTCCGTTCGTTTCCTCGATGGCCGACGATGCCATTGCCGCCGTGCCGCGCGCGATGGCGGATGGCTCGCTGGCGATGGGCGCGACCAAGTCGGAAACGATCAAGCGCGTGCTGCTGCCCGCCGCCTTGCCCGGCATCGTCGCCGGCGTGATGCTGGCGGTCAGCCGCGCGATCGGCGAGACGATGATCGTGGTCATGGCCGCCGGCGCCACCGCGCGTCTTACCGCCAACCCGCTCGAATCCATGACGACGGTGACCTACCAGATCGTCCAGCTGCTCACCGGCGACCAGGAGTTCGACAGCCCCAAGACGCTGTCCGCCTTTGCACTGGGACTCGTGCTGTTCGTCGTCACCCTGATCCTCAACATCATCGCGCTTCGCGTGGTCAAGCGGTTCCGCGAGGCTTATGAGTAATCCCCTGAACTCGCCCGAGATGCTGCGCCGCATCGCCAAGCGCAACGCCTCCGAGCGTCGCTTCAAGGCGATTGGCCTTGGCGCCGTCGTGCTCTCGCTGCTGTTCCTGGCGGTGCTGCTGTTCATCATGCTCAAGAACGGGCTGAGCGGGCTCGATTGGGAGTTCCTCAGCGGGTCGGACTCGACGGACGCCGACACCGCAGGCGTGTGGGGCGCGGTGGTCGGATCGTTCCTGACGATGCTGGTGACGCTGCTGTTGTCGTTCCCGATGGGCGTGTGCGCGGCGATCTACCTCGAGGAGTTCGCGCCGCGCAACAAGTGGATCGACTGGGTCGAGGTGTCGATCAACAACCTCGCCGCCGTGCCTTCGATCATCTTCGGCCTGCTGGGCCTCGCAGTCTTCATCAACGCTTTCGGCATGCCGCGCTCCTCGCCGCTGGTCGGTGGCCTGACGCTGGCGTTGATGACGATGCCGGTCATCGTCATTTCGGGTCGCAACGCGATCAAGGCGGTGCCGCCGTCGATCCGCAACGCCGCCTTGGCGGTGGGGGCGAGCCCGGTGCAGACGGTGTTCCACCATGTGCTGCCCCTCGCGCTGCCCGGTATCCTCACCGGCACGATCATCGGCATGGCCCGCGCGCTGGGCGAGACCGCGCCGCTGCTGATGATCGGCATGCGCGCCTTCGTCGCCACTCCGGCGAGCGGCATCACCGACCCGTCGAGCGTGCTGCCGATGCAGATCTTCCTGTGGTCCGACGAGATCGACCGCGGCTTCGTTCGGGATACCAGCGCCGCGATCATCGTGCTGCTGGGCTTCCTGCTCGCCATGAATGGCCTGGCCATTTACCTTCGCAACAAGTTCGAAGTCCGCTGGTAGGATATGACCGTAGCCCAAATCTCCGAGCCGAAGCTCACCGCGCGCAACGTCGACGTATACTACGGCGACAACAAGGCGATCGACGACGTCTCGATCGACATCGGCAACGGCGTCGTCACCGCCTTCATCGGACCTTCCGGTTGCGGCAAGTCCACGTTCCTGCGGACCCTCAACCGCATGAACGACACCATTGCCGGGGCTCGCGTCGATGGCGAGATCCTGCTCGATGGCGAGGACATCTACGGCAAGCAGATGGACCCCGTTGCCCTGCGCGCACGCGTCGGCATGGTGTTCCAGAAGCCCAACCCGTTCCCCAAGTCGATCTACGAGAACGTCGCTTATGGCCCGCGCATCCACGGCCTCGCCCAGGGCAAGACCGAGATGGACGCGATCGTCGAAAAGGCGCTGACTCGTGCCGGCTTGTGGAACGAAGTCAAGGATCGCCTGACCGACGCCGGCACCGCGCTGTCGGGCGGCCAGCAGCAGCGCCTGTGCATCGCGCGCGCCATCGCGGTCAGCCCCGAAGTCATCCTGATGGACGAGCCGTGCTCCGCGCTCGACCCGATCGCCACCGCGCGGATCGAGGAACTGATCGAGGATCTGAAGAGCCGCTACGCCATCGTCATCGTTACCCATTCGATGCAGCAGGCCGCGCGGGTCTCGCAGCGCACCGCGTTCTTCCATCTGGGCAAGATGGTGGAATACGGCGACACCGACCAGATCTTCACCAATCCGCGAGAAGTCCGCACGAAGGACTACATCACCGGCCGGTACGGCTGAGGGGAACTGACATGGTCGATCACACCGTCAAGAGCTTCGACAGCGAAATCAGCCAGTTGCGCGGACTCATCGCTGAAATGGGTGGCCTCGCCGAAGTGGCGATCCGCGATTCCATCGATGCGCTGACCCGCCATGACGATGATCTCGCACGTCAGGTCGTCGCCGCCGATGCCCGGCTCGATGCGCTGGAGGCCGAGGTCGATCGCCTCGCCGTGCGCACGATCGCCCTGCGCGCGCCGATGGCGGACGACTTGCGCGACGTGATCGCCGCGCTGAAGATCTCCGGCGTGCTCGAGCGTATCGGCGACTACGCCAAGAACATCGCCAAGCGCGTCAACGAGATGGAAGGCCGCGCCAAGGTCGAGCCAATCACGCTGGTGCCCGCCATGGCCGAGATCGCGCAAGGCATGGTCCGCGACGTGCTCAACGCCTTCGGCGCGCGCGACCCCCAGCTTGCCGTCGAGGTGATCCGCCGCGACGAGAAGCTGGACCAGTTCTACAACACCCTGTTCCGCTCGCTGGTGACCCACATGATGGAAAACCCGCAGACGATCACCAGCGCCGCGCAGCTGCTTTTCGTCGCGCGCAACCTCGAACGCATCGGCGACCACGCCACCAACGTCGCCGAGATGGTCTACTACGCCGCCACTGGCGAATACTGCTCCGAGCGCGACAACAAGGAAACCGCGGTATGAACCCCAGCGTTCTCGTCGTCGAAGACGACCGCGCCTTGTGCGAGCTGCTCTCGTGGAACCTGTCCGCCGAGGGCTACGACGTGCGCTCCACCGGCGACGGCGAGGAAGCGCTGCTGATGGTGCGCGAGCAGATGCCCGACGCCATCATCCTCGACTGGATGATCGAGCAGGTGCCCGGCATCGAGGTGTGCCGCCAGCTGCGCAAGGACCGCGAGACCGCCAAGATCCCCATCGTCATGCTGACCGCGCGCGGCGAGGAGGAGGATCGCATCCGCGGCCTCAAGACCGGCGCTGATGACTATGTAACCAAACCGTTTTCCCCACGCGAGCTGATGGCCCGCGTCGAAGCGCTGCTGCGCCGCTCACGCCCCTCGCTCAACGGCGACAACCTGGTGTTCGGCGACATCGAGCTTGACCCCACCAGCCATCGCGTCCGCCGCGATGGCGAGGCGCTGCACCTCGGCCCCACCGAGTTCAAGCTGCTGCGCTACTTCATGGAGCGCCCCAGCCGGGTGCTGTCGCGCCAGCAGATCCTCGACGGCGTGTGGGGCATGGACTCCGACATCGACGAGCGCACCGTCGACGTCCACATCCGCCGCCTGCGCAAGGCGATCAACCGCCCGCTGGACGAAGACCCGATCCGCACCGTTCGCGCTGCGGGCTATGCGATGGACGTGAGCTAGACGCCCGCGCCGACGAAGGCAGGGCAAGGCTTCCAGCCCGCGCCAACCTCATCTATGCGGGTGACTTCAGCCGGGGCCCGCCTTTGATCGACGATACCGCCAACACTGCAGAAGAGCGCCGCGCCGGGTCGCCGCAGTCGGTGACGCGCGTCATCCGCCTGCTCGAAGCGCTGTGCGCCAGTGCCGACCCGCTGTCGCTGGCCGATCTCAGCCGCCGGCTCGATACGCCCAAGAGCAGCCTTGCCGCGCTGTTGCGCGGGCTGGCGGAGGAGGACTTCGTCTCGCCCGCGGACGGTGCCTGGCGATTGGGTCCAGGTGCGTTCGGGTTGGCCAGCGCGATCACCGAGGCACGCCGACGGTTGCACTCGTCCGATCTCATCCGCGACGGCATGCGGCGGCTGGCGGAGCGCGCGCAGGAGACTGTGCTGCTGGCGGTGGGCGATATCGAGGGCGACCAGCTTACTTACGTCGACATGGTCGAGAGCCGCCATGCCGTGCGATATGCGGTCGCGACCGGCGACCGGCGGCCGCTTTACGCCACCGCCGGTGGGCGGGCCTTGCTGGCGACTTGTTCGCCCGAAGCGGTAGCGCTTTACCTCAAGCGCGTGCGGCCCGAGCGATTCACCCCCGCCACCGATACCGCCCTGCCGGACTTGACGGCCGCCATCGAAGCGGCGCGGCAGGTCGGTTATGCGCAGACGGTGGATCAGGCGGCGGACGGTGTGACCGGCACCGCCGCGATCATCCGGGATGCGGCGGGCGGCATCGTCGGTGCGCTGGTGATCGCCGCGCCCAGCACCCGCACGCAAGGCCGCCTGGCCGAGCTTGCCCGCATGGTGCAGACCGAGGCGGCGGCGATTTCGCGCAGCCTGGGTTTCCGCTAGGCCGCGCGCCTGCGGGCGCTGCCGTTCAGCGCGAAGGTCAGCGCCTGTTCGAACTGGTCGGTCGCGCGATCCCACGAGAAGCGCGAGCCGAGACTGGCCGCAGCGCCGCGATCGATCGCCAGCGCCCCGTCGATGGCGCGCTCCAGGCTCTCGTCGATCGCCCCGGCGGCCTGTGGCAGGGCAGGCTCGCCGCGTCCGTCACGGCCCAGAATATCGAGCGGACCGGTGACCGGATAGGCCGCCACGGGCACGCCGCAGGCCAGCGCCTCGATCACCACCAGCCCGAAGGTGTCGGTGCGGCTGGGAAACACGAAGCAGTCCGCCGCGCGATACGCGCTCGCCAGGGCCTCGCCCGAGAGTGCGCCCAGGAACACCGCGCGTGGATACTTGCGCTGCAAGCCGGCCAGCGCGGGCCCATCGCCGACGACGACCTTGGTTCCGGGCACGTCGGCGTCGAGGAACGCGGCGAGGTTCTTTTCGGCGGCGACCCGGCCGACGTTGAGCAACACGGGGCCGGTGAGGCGCGCCATCGCCGGGTGGCGGGCGCCTTCGGGCCGGAACAGCCGGTCGTCGATACCCCGGCTCCAGGCCATCGTCGGCCCGATGCCGCGGCGTTCGAGTTCGGCCGCCAGACTTCGGGTGGAAACCAGCACCGCGCTGCTGGGCGCATGAAAGCGGCGCATGATCGGCCAGAACCGCTCGGCGCTGATGCCGGTGCGCACCGCCGCGTATTCGGGAAAGCGCGTGTGGAAGGCCGAAGTGAACGGCACCCCGCGCGACAGGCACCAGCCACGCGCGGCCCAGCCGATCGGTCCTTCGGTGGCGATGTGCACCAGTTCGGGCGCCATGGCATCGAGCATCCGGCGCACGCCGAACCGGGGGGCCATCGCCACCCGGATCGAGGGGTAGCCCGGCATCGGCACCGTCAGGAAGCGATCCGGCGCGATCACCTCGACGGCGTGACCGCGCGTGCGCAGCACGGCGAGGGTGGTCGAGAGCGACCGGACGACACCATTGACCTGCGGCGTCCAGGCGTCGGTGGCGATCGCGAGGTTCACGCGCTCGCCCCGGCCTCGGCTTCCCGTTCGAAGCGCACCGAAGCCTCGGCCGCCTTTTCCGCCGCCCAGTCGACGATGACGATGGCGCCCATCGCGTCCTCGGTCAGCGCGGTGCAGCTTTCGACCCAGTCGCCATCGTTGTAATACGTGATGCCGCCGAACTCGCGGATCTCGGCGCAGTGGATGTGGCCGCAGACGACGCCGTCCAGCCCGCGCGCGATCGCTTCCTGCGCCACCGCCTCCTCGTAGCTGGAGACGAACGCCACCGCGTTCTTGACCTTCTTTTTCATGTAGGCGGACAGCGACCAGTACGGCAGCTTGAACCGGCGGCGTATCGCGTTGAACACGATGTTGGCGCGCAGCAGCAGGCCGTATGCCTTGTCGCCCAGGAAGGCGAGCCAGCGGGCATAGAGCACCACGCCGTCGAAGGCGTCGCCATGCGTCACCAGCAGCTTGCGGCCATCGGCGGTCTCGTGGATGGCTTCGAGCACCAGCTCGACCCCGCCGAAGCTCATCCCGGCATAGTCGCGCAGCATCTCGTCGTGGTTGCCGGCGATGAACACCACGCGGGTGCCGCGATGCGCCATCTTGAGGATGCGACGCACGACTTCGTTGTGCGCGTCGGGCCAGTACCAGCCCTTGCGCAGGCGCCAGCCGTCGACGATGTCGCCGACGAGGTACAGCGTCTGGCATTCGATCGAGCGCAGGAAATCGACCAGCATCTCGGCGTTGCAGCCCTTGGTGCCCAGGTGCACGTCGGAGATCCACACGGTGCGGTACTTGCGCTTGGGCCGGAACGACTTGGGGTCCGGCAAGTCGAGCCAATCGGGGATCTTCCCTTTGGCGGACGGGTCGGCAAGCGGGGCGAAGCGGGTCAGCAGGCTGGCGGCGGCAGTTTGCGTCGGGGTCTGCACGGGGGCGATCTCCTTTGCTGCGACCTCGACGATTACGGCGTTCGGGTGGCGCCGCGATGACGTTTCGCGGTCACTTCGATGACACTGCGGTCTGATGGGCGCGGGCTGGATCCGGCATCGGCCCCGGCGTCGTCGATCTGTCACCCGCCCGTCATAAAACGGCGCCAGAGGTGCGTCGTACCGGCATGTGGCGAGGGTAGTGCAACGACAATGCAGCGCATCGACATCCTGCTGACGGGTGAGCTGGAGGGCGGTTTCGCACCATTCCGCCATGGCGACCTCGAACTTGTCCTGCATCGCTGGGCGACGTCAGCGCAGTTGCCCTTGATCGATGGCGCGCTGTGGGCCTTCGTCGACTGGGTGTTGCCCGATATGTCGGGGCTCGAACTCTGCCGGCGGCTGCGCTGCGATCCGCACACCGCATCCGCGCATGTCACCATCGTGCTCGAAGAAGACGATCGCGAAGACCGCAAGCGCGCCTTGCGCACCGGCGCGGACGATTACATCGTCGGCCCGCTGACCCGCACCGCCTTGCTCGATCGGGTGCTGTCCGGGCATGGAGCCGAGCCGGCCGAGGCGAACGGTCGTAACGTCGCTCTTGGCGAACTGGTGATCGACATTCCGGCTTATCAGGCGCGCTGGCGAGACCGCGCCATCGCGCTGATGCCCAACGAATTTCGCCTGCTGCGCTATTTCGTCGAGCATCCCGGGCGTGTCTTCACCCGCACGCAATTGATCAGCGCGCTGGGCAAGCAGGAGCCCGCGATCGACGAGCGTACGGTCGACGTGTGGATCGGCCGCCTGCGCCGCGCGCTCAAGGCGGCGGGGGCGGGCAACCCGCTGCGCACCGTACGATCGCTGGGCTACGTCTTCGACCGCGCTTGACAAAGCGAACCCATTAGGTTATATGCTGCGGCACTGGAGCAGGTCTCGGCCTGATCCGGTAAACGGCGGGTGCGGGTGGTGTGTAGCTGACGCCAACTGACCCGCACCGTGCGGCCGGCGCTTCACAGACGGGCGCCTGCACCCGATGCGACTGCATGACGACCGGCATCCGGCGGTACGCCCGCAGGCTCTCCCGATCGTTCAAACCGGCGGCGTTTTGCGAACCTTTCGCCGCCGGGGCATCGCATGACAAGAAGGTCGAGTTGACGGTCCGCTTACGCGCTTCCCCCGTCGGCCGGTCGCGAGATGGAACGTGAGCCAAGCCTGTCGTGCCAGGCACCCCGCGCCGGCCGCAACGTCCGCCGTGTGTTTCCCCTGGCGTAACCCCGCGCTCGCCGGCGGGCGCATCCGTTTGCCCACCCGCTCTTCGCATGCAAAAAAAAAGCCCGGCGCGCATGATTGCGGCCGGGCCTTGAGGCGTCATTCGGGAAGGCGAGGGT
This sequence comes from Novosphingobium sp. TK46, assembly GCF_055361525.1. Taxonomy (NCBI): domain Bacteria; kingdom Pseudomonadati; phylum Pseudomonadota; class Alphaproteobacteria; order Sphingomonadales; family Sphingomonadaceae; genus Novosphingobium; species Novosphingobium sp. TK46. The sequence goes on along the minus strand of NZ_CM143963.1, from coordinate 790,734 downwards.
ACACCTCCCCAGGGTGGAACTCAGAAGTTGACGGTGGCTTCTACGCCGAACGTGCGCGGTGCGTTGAAGTTGCCGTAGTCGCCCAGCACGTTGGCGATCGAGCCGTTGGTCAGGCTGGTGGTCGGCGTGCCCGGCAGGCTGTTCGACGGGTCGCGGCGGAAGATGTACTGTTCGTTGAACACGTTGCGACCCCAGACCGAGACGGTCACCCGCTGGCCACCCTGGCCCATCTGGATGTCCGCCACCGACAGGCGGGCGTTGACCAGGAAGGACTTCTCGGCCTTGTCCTGGAACTGGTCGAACGCCTGTGTTGCCTGCGAGTAGTTCGCGTCGGCATGGAACTTGAGCGAGGCGTCGTTGAAGCCCAGCGGCAATTCGTAGTCTAGCGAGCCGCTCGCCGCGTTGCGCGGGGTGAACGGGATGTAGAACTGCTGCAGCACCGGCGTCGAGGTCACCGCGCCGACCGTGAACGAGATCGGCACCAGCGGCACCTTGGTGTAGGTGTAGGCGTAGGAAGCGCCCAGCGTCAGGCCCTCGGTCGGGCGCAGCGTCAGGTCGGCTTCGATACCGCGGATCTTGGTCGTGCCCTCGGCGTTGATGGTGCGCAGGACGTTGACGTTGCTGCCGCCAGCGGGCTGGATGTAGCTGATGTCGATCTGGCTGTCCTTGCGGTCCATGATGTAGCCGGCCAGGTTCAGGCGCGCCTTTCGATCCCAGAAGTCCGCCTTCAGGCCCACTTCGTAGGACTTCACGTCCTCGGGATCGAACGCCTGGTAGTTCGCGGTGCGCGAGCTGGCGCCGCCGGCGCGGTAGCCGGTGGCATACTTGGCATAGACGTGAACATCGGCGTTCACGTCATAGGCGAGCGTCGCCATCGGGTTGAAGCGGTGCCACTTCTTGTCGAGCGGGGTGTAGCCGTTTCCGGCGACGATCGCGGCGTTGCTCGCCAGTCCGTAATTGACGTTGCGGAAGAACAGCAGGTCGCCGCGCTTCTTGTCTTCGGTATAGCGCGCGCCGACGGTCAGGTGCAGCGCGTCGGTGGCGTTCCAGGTTGCCTGGCCGTAAGCAGCATAGCTCTTGGACCGCACTTCCGAAGCGCGATCGATCGAGCGGAAGCCCGGCTGTGAGCCGAAGCCGCCCGAACCGCGGAACGGATCGAGGATCGTATAGACCGGCTGGCCGGCGGCGTTGAGGTAAACGCCGTTCGAGTTCGGGGTCGCCGCGTCATCGCTGACATGTTCGTTAAAGTAGAACAGGCCCGCGACGTAATCGACGGTGCCGACCGTGCCGACGGCCTGCAGTTCCTGGCTGAACTGGCGCTGGCGCAGCCCGGCGAGGCTGTAGCGGCTGAAGGCGCAGGGTGCGGCCTGGGTGCAGGCGGCGGTCAGGTTGACCACCGGCACGCGGTGCGCGCCGCCCGAGTTGTCGTACTGGTCGACATCGACGCCGCGCCAGGCGGTGATCGAACGCAGCTCGATCTCGGGTGAGATCGTCCAGCGCAGGTTGTTGGTGAAGCCGTGCGTCTTGTCGGTGCTGACGCGCTGCGGCACGCCGATGTCGGCGACCTTCTGGCGGCTGTCGCCATTGACGACGACGCCGGGCAGCAGCGGCTTGACCGGGCCACCGGTCAGCGTGGTGTAGGGCGCGCCGGGCAGGGTGCAGTTGGGCGAGTTGGCGATGGGTCCGTTGACGCAGTTGTTGGGGTTGTAATTCAGCAACTGGCTGTAGAACGGCGTGTTCTCATCCTTGGCGACATCGTACGAGAAGTCGTTGGTGATGTCGGGCGTGATCTTCCAGCGGGCCGAGACGCGCAGGCCCTGGCGATCGTACTGGTTGAAGCCGGCCTCGCCTGCGAGCGGGTTCTTGGTGGTCGGACCCTGCTTCTGCTTCACGCCGTCGATCTTCAGGCTGATGCCGTAGAACTCTGGCAGGTTGACGTGCGCGTCGATGGTGTTCGAACCATAGTTGCCCACGCCGCCGCTGATGCGGCCGCCGAACTCGCCGGTCGGCTGTGCCGACACGATCGAGAGTGCGCCGCCTTCGGTGTTGCGGCCGAACAGGGTGCCTTGCGGGCCCTTGAGGACTTCGATGCGCGCGACGTCGAACAGCGCGGCGTTGAGGCCGTGCTGGCGGCCCAGATACACGCCGTCGACATAGATGCCGACGCCCTGTTCGCGCGCGGGCTGGTTGGCGTCGAGCGGCACGATGCCGCGGATGCCGATGGTGAGTGCGGACTGGCGCGCCTCGAACGTGGCGATGCGGAGCGACGGGATGCCGCCGTCGGCCAGGTCGTAGAGGCTCTGGACGTGGCGCTTCTTGAAGTCTTCCTGGCTCAGCACCGAGATCGCGATCGGGGTCGACTGCAGGTTCGTCTCGCGCTTGGTGGCGGTGACGACGATGTCGGTCAGGCCGGTGGAATCGCGACCGTTGGGATCCGCCTCGGCGCCGGCGGCAGCTTCATCCGCGGCAGCTGCGGCTGCGGGGGCGTCGGCCGTGGCGGCCAGCGAAGGCGTGGCGGTCAGCGCCAGCGAAGCGCCTCCGATCATGAGCCACGAACGGAATGTTGTGGAACGGATCATCGCAAGAAATACCCCCTGGAAAACGGTGCTGGGCGGACAATCGTGTCTGCTGCTGCGCGGCCTCTAGAGCGGGGCGATGACAGTTTGCTGGCAGTTGCATGACACTTTCATGTCTGTCCCGATGTGCAGCATCCGCGCCACACGCCGGGCGGGGGCATGGTCGGCGGCGCCGTCATACCGCTGACGCAAAGGTGACCGATGGACCGTCGTTCGCGCGCACACCTAGGTAGGTGGGTCACCCATGTGACACCAAGAATGTGCAGAATGGCTTTACCGCATGATTCGGACGGAAAAGATGCAAACGACGACATTTCTTCGCCTCTCCCAGCCTATCGTGATCGCCGCCGCACTCGCTCTGTCGGATGCCGCGCACGCACAGGCGGTTGCCGCGCCCGATCCGGCGGGAAGCGGCCCGATCGTGGCCGCGCTAGGCTGGTTGCAAGGCACGCTCCTTGGTAACGTGGCGACGGCGGTGGCCGTGATGGCCGTTGCCGCGGTGGGTTTCATGATGCTGACAGGCCGGATGAACTGGCGTTTCGGGGCGACGGTGATCGTCGGCTGCTTCGTGCTGTTCGGCGCGGGCGCGATCGTGTCCGGCATCCAGTCGGCGGCGGTGGGCTGATGGCCTTGGCTCGCTACACCGTGCACCGTGCGCTGACCCGTCCGCAGATGTTCGCGGGCGTGACGTACAGCTATTTCATCATCAACGCGGCGGTGACGACGGAAGTGTTCCTCATCACCAAGAGCTTCTGGGCGCTGCCGGCGGCGGCCGCCATGCACGGTGTCGGCTATCTCGCCTGCCTGCGCGAGCCGCGGGTGTTCGATCTGTGGATCGCCAAAGTCAGCAAGTGCCCGCGCGTACCCAATTGGTCGCGCTGGGGCTGCAACAGCTACGCGCCTTGAGCGCGAGAGGATCGGTCATGGCCAAGCAACTCAAAGCCTGGGGCAAGAAGGAAGCCATGGCGGGCGACCGCCTGCCGTACCTCTCGCTGGTGGACGACAACGTCGTGCTGCTGCGCGATGGATCGGTGATGTGCGCGCTGATGGTGCCCGGCTTCGCGTTCGAGACCGCCGACACCGACGAACTCAACGCCCATGCCGCCACGCGCGAGGTGCTGCTGCGCTCCTCGCTCGATGCGCGGTTCGTGCTGTACCATCACGTGATCCGCCGCCGGGTCGAGATCGAGATGGAGAGCCAGTTCTCCGACCCGCTGACCGCGCACATCGACGCGCGCTGGCGCCAGCGGACCAGCTCGGGCGCGCTGTTCGTCAACGATCAGTTCGTCACGCTGGTGCGTCGTCCCGCGCGCGGCAAGGCGGGCTGGGCCGACAGGCTTTCGCGCATGATGAAGCGCAGCGGGACTGGCCCGGTCAAGGCAGACGTCGGCGACATACGCGCTCTGCGTGCCGCCGCCAGCGCCATGACCGCCTCGCTGGGCGCCTATGGTGCGCGGCTGCTTGGCGATTACGAGAGCCAGGCCGGACGCTGCTCCGAAGTGCTGGAATTGCTCAGCGCGCTCTACAACGGCGAGATGCGCCCGGTGCGCCGCCCGGCGGATGATACCGACATCGGCCACATGCTGCCGTATCACCGCATCAACTTCGGCATGGACGCGCTCGAATTGCGCAAGCCCGAAGGCCTGAGCTTCGGCTCGCTGGTCAGCCTCAAGGATTACCCGGACTCCACCGCGCCGGGCCTCACCGACCCGCTGCTGCGCCTGGGGTGCGAGATGGTGCTGACCGAGACATACGCCCCCGCCGACCGCCAGGTCGCACGTGAGCGGATCGACTTGTCCATCCGTCGCCTCAAGTCCGCCGACGAGGAAGCCTTGGCCGAGCGCCGCGAGATGACCTCGGCCCGCGATGCGCTGGGCACCGGCGCGGTCGGCTTTGGCGATCACCACCTCTCGGTGCTGGTGCGCGCGCCCAGTCTCGACCAACTGGATGAAGCCACCGCGCTGTGCACTGCCGCCTTGGCCGATGCCGGTGCGGTCGCAGTGCGCGAGGACGTCAACCTCGAGCCCGCATTCTGGGGCCAGATGCCCGGCAACGAGAGCTTCATCGTGCGCCGCGCGCTGATCTCCAGCGCCAACATGGCTTGCTTCGGCTCGCTTCACGGCTTCGCCATGGGGCAGGCGAGCGGCAACCACTGGGGCGAGGCGGTGACGCTGCTCGCCACCACCAGCCAGACGCCGTTCTTCTTCAACTTCCACCAGGGCGACCTCGGCAATTTCACCGTCATCGGCCCCTCGGGTTCGGGCAAGACGGTGGTGATGAACTTTCTCGCCGCCCAAGCGCAGAAGTACGATCCGCGCATGATCCTGTTCGACAAGGATCGCGGCGCCGAAGTGTTCATCCGCGGCATCGGCGGCAACTACAGCCGCATCGCGTCGGGCCAGCCGAGCGGCTTCAACCCGCTGTCGCTGCCCGACACCGCCACCAACCGCGCGTTCCTGCGTGACTGGCTCGGTGTGCTGCTGCAGGCGCATGGCCCTGAGGAACTGGCGACGATCGCCGGCGCGGTCGACGCGGCCTACCACAACGATCCCTCGCTGCGCCGCCTCTCGCATTTCCGCGAGCTGCTCGCCGGCTCGCGCCGCCCTGAAGCGGGCGACCTCGCCTCGCGCCTCGACGCCTGGCTCGTCGGCGGGGAGCATGGCTGGTTGTTCGACAACGCGGTCGACAAGCTCGACCTGTCCGCGCGCAAGCTCGGCTTCGACATGACCGCGCTGCTGGAAAGCCCGCGCCTGCGCACGCCGACGATGATGTACCTGTTCCACCGCATTGAGGAGCGCCTCGACGGTGAACCGACGATGATCCTGATCGACGAGGGCTGGAAGGCGCTCGACGACGAGATCTTCGCCGCGCGCATCCGCGATTGGCTCAAGACCCTGCGCAAAAGGAACGCGCTGGTCGGGTTCGCCACGCAGTCGGCGCGCGACGCGCTGGACAGCAAGATCGCCACCGCGTTGGTCGAGCAGACCGCGACGATGCTGTTCATGCCGAACGCCCGCGCGCGGCCCGAGGATTACTGCGAAGGGTTCGGCCTGTCCAAGCATGAGCTCGACGTCATCCGCACGCTGCCCGCGCAGTCGCGCTGCTTCCTGATCCGCCAGTCGGACGCCTCGGTCGTCGTCCGGCTCGACCTATCGGGCATGCCCGAGGTGCTGACCGTCCTGTCCGGCCGCGAAAGCACCGTGCGCAAGCTCGACCAGCTACGCGAGCGTTATGGCGATGCGCCGTCGGCGTGGTTCCCCGTCCTCACCGGCATGGAATGGCCCGATGACGCCGAGGATGTCGCCTTGTGGTCCGAGGCTGCCGAATAATGGCCAGCGCCTGCGATCAACTCACCCAGGTGGCCTCCGCCGGCGTCGGGCCTGCGCTTCGCGCGGTCGACTGCATTGCGGGTGAGACCACCGCCGCCGCGTTCGGTCGCCTGTTCGGCGCGCACGGGGCGATGGGGCCGGTGCTCACGATCCTGCTGACGCTCTACATTGCCTTCTTCGCGATCTCGCTGCTGACCGGGCGCTCGACGTTGGGCATCTCGGCACTGACGCCGCGCATGCTGACGCTGGGGCTGGTGCTCACGTTCGCGACCAGCTGGATCGCCTACCAGGGCGTGATGTGGAACCTGGCGGTCGGCGGTCCCGACTGGATCGCCTCGCTGCTGACCGGCACGAGCGGATCGGCGACGCAGATCTTCGGCGACCGTATCGACCTGATCTTCGGCGCAATCGCCGACAGCGCCAGCGCCGGCCAGCCAAGCGGCGCCCAGGCCGCCGGGCAAGTCGCCGGCGCCGCCGCCGCCGCCGCCGGATCGGCGCAAGGCCCGTTCACGCCCGAAAGCGTCATGTGGATGGGCGGGCTGTTGCTGCTGCTCGGCACCGTGGGCATGCTGCTGACCGCGCGGATCGCGCTTGCGGTGCTGATGGCGCTCGGCCCGATCTTCGTCGTGATGGCCCTGTTCAACGGCACGCGCGGCCTCACCGCCGGCTGGCTGCGCGGCGTGGTGCTGACCGCGATCACGCCGCTGTTCGTCGTGCTGGGCGGCAGCATTACCCTGGAACTGCTGGTGCCGATCGTGCGCTCGCTCTCGAGCAACCTCGTCGATATCGATGGCCGTGCGGCGATGGCGCTGTTCCTGGTGGCGGCCGTGCACTGTGCGCTGATGGTGATGGTGTTCAAGGTTGCCGGCACGATGGTTTCGGGCTGGCAGGTCTTCGGCCTCGGCAAGTCGGACAGGGACGCCGGCCTTGCCGGTGCGGCCGCGCAGGCTGCGGCGCTCGCGCCCGCCCATGGTACTTCCATGGCGGCGAGCGATGCGGCGGCGCAGTCCTCGCGCCGGGCCGCGCTCACCGCCGCGATCGGCATGCCGGTCGAGATGGTTCAGCCGCAGGACGGCGGCGGTCGTTCGGGTGAGCGCCCCACCCACGTCACCCAAATCAGCGGCGGCGGCATCGCGCCGCTCGCCCCCGGCGGCGCCAGCCGCGCCAAGGGCATCGGCAGCCGCTTTCGCGCTTCCAACGATATCGGCAGGGGCTCATCGGGGCGCCCGCCAAAGGAGATGATACGATGATCCGCGGCCTCTTCCTCGCCGCCACCGCCCTCGTTTCCATGAGCGCGCTTCCGGCTGCGGCCGCCCCCGGTTCCCATGGCGACGATCGTCTGGTCCAGCATATGTACACCGAGAACGAGGTGGTGCGGATCGATGGCCGTACCGGCGTGCAGGCGACGATCACCTTCGGCGCTGGCGAAGCGATCGAGAACGTCGCGGTCGGCGACAGCGCGGCATGGCAGATCACGCCCAACAAGCGGGCCGACGTGCTGTTCGTCAAGCCGATCGAGAGCGGCGCGCGCACCAACATGACCGTAGTGACCGATCGCCACACCTACTTCTTCGATCTCGTCGCCTCGCCCAAGGCAAGGCCGGTGTACCTGCTGCGCTTCACCTATCGCGACGTGCCCAAGCCCAAGGCCGACGGTGCCACGCTCGCCGCGCTGACGCCGGCCGAGCAGGCGGCGCTGGGCGGCAATCCGGGTGAGACCCCGGTGGACCCGGCGGCGCTGAACTTCGCTTGGCGGCCCAAGGGCGATAGCCGGATCCTGCCGGCGCGCATCTACGACGACGGCAACGCGACGTACCTGCTGTGGGGCGAAAAAAGCGAAGTCCCCGCGATCCTCGTGCTGAACGAGAAAGGCGAGGAGGGCGCGGTGAACTATTCCGTGCGTGGCCGCACCATCGTCGTCGACGACGTGCCGCGCGCGATCGTGCTGCGTTCGGGCAAGTCACAGGCGACGCTGTCGAACGAGCGCCCGGCGGGGCCGGCGACGCCGGCGATGAACGCCGGAACCGTGCCGGTGACCGGCGAACCGGCGGCGGCCGGGACGGCCCCGGCTTCGGTCGTCGCCGCCGCTTCCACGATGCCTGTCCGGGGAAACTGATCCATGGCTCCCAATACCGTCCTGCGTGAGCGTATCGACACCGATCGGGCCCGCGACCCGCGCGAACAGGGTGGCGCGCAGATCATCGATCTGGCTACCCGCAACGTCCTCCCCTCGGTCACCCAGCGCAAGAAGGCCGACGGCCTCGGCCTCGTCGCCGGACTGGCCATCGTCGCGGCGCTGGGCGGACTTACCCTGTGGTCGATGGATGCGGCGCGCAATGCCACGCCCAAGCCGGTGGCGCCGGTGGCTCCGGCGCCGGTCGTGATGCCGGCGGGCGCGATCACGCCGGTGCCCTCGGCTCCGATCGTCTCTCCCGATGGTATGGCCGCGCCGTTGAACGCACCCGCGCCCCAAGCCGTGCTCGCCGCATCGCCCAACGCGGCGATGAACCCGCAGGGCAATCCGGCCGCCAGCCCGACGGTGGTGTTCGATGCCGTCGGCACCTCGGCGCCCGAAGCGGCCACCGGCAAGGGCGACTTCAAGCCCGGCACCGCCAACGAGGATTTCGCCGCGCGCCTGGGCGGGCTTGGCGGATCGAGCGCGTCGGCCTCTCGCAGCTTCGATCCGGCGACCACGGTAACCCAAGGCACGCTGATCCCGGCGGTGCTGGAAACCGCGATCGACACCGACGTGCCCGGCTTCGTGCGCGCTATCGTCAGCACCGATGTACGCAGCTTCGATGGTCGCAGCGTGCTGGTCCCGCGTTCCTCGCGGCTGATCGGCCAGTACAAGAGCGGGCTGACAGCAGGCCAGAAGCGCGCCTACGTCATCTGGACGCGGCTCATCCGCCCCGATGGCGTATCGGTCGACCTCGGCTCGCCGGCGATTGCGTTCGGAGGCGAGACCGGCCTTGCCGGGAAGGTCAACACGCACTTCTTCGAGCGGTTCGGCTCGGCGGCCTTGCTGTCGGTGGTGGGTGGTCTGACCAACCTGATCGGCAACAACTCGTCGGTCATTGTCGGCGGCGGTCAGTCGGCGGCGGCGGCGGCAGTGCAGCAAAGCGGAACCGTGGGCCCGACGATCCGCGTGCGCCAGGGTGAGCCGATCCGGGTGTTCACCGCCAAGGATCTCGATTTCTCGAAGGCGAAGTAAGCGATGGCCGATGTCCATGCCCTGCCCAAGCGCGAGAACACCGAGCTGGTGACTACGCCCGCGGCATCGCGCAGCGTCTATCTCGATGCATACCTTGCACCGCTTCGGCCCTGGCTCGAGCGTGAGACGGTGACCGAGATCCTGGTCAACCGCCCCGGCGAGGTGTGGATCGAGGATGCCGACCATGCCGGCATGCAATGCGTGATGGTACCAGCCATGGACAACCAGCTGCTGCAGCGACTGGCCGAGCAAGTCGCGCGCGTCAGCCATCAGGGTATCAATCGCGAACATCCGCTGCTCTCGGCCACGCTTCCGGCGCTGGCGGGGCAATCGGGCGCGCGCATCCAGCTGGTCGGTCCGCCAGCCACTCGCGCAAACTGGGCGATGGCGATACGCCGCCACCGCCTGCTTGAACTGCCGCTCGATGCCTACGATCGCGGGCCGATCACGATCGCGCCCGAAATGCCTGCGCCCGATCCGCTGGTGACGCCGATCGCGTTTCTTCGCGATGCGATCCGGCGGCGCCGCACGATCCTGATTTCGGGCGGCACATCGACCGGCAAGACTACGTTCCTCAACGCGATGCTCACCGAGATCCCCGAGCACGAGCGGGTGGTGCTGGTCGAGGACACCGCCGAACTGCGCCTGCCGGGCACGAACGGCGTGGGCCTGATCGCGGTGAAGGGCGAACTGGGCGAGGCCAAGGTCTCGGCCAACGATCTGCTCCAGGCCGCGCTGCGCCTGCGGCCCGATCGCATCGTGCTGGGCGAGCTGCGCGGCACCGAGACGGTCAGCTTCCTGCGAGCGATCAACACCGGACATCCCGGCTCGTTCTCGACCGTCCATGCCAACAGCCCGCGCGGCGCGCTGGAACAGATCGCGTTGATGAGCATGCAGACCGGTATCGGCCTGACCCGCAGCGAAACACTGGAATATGCCGCCAGCGTCATCGACATCGTCGTCCAGCTCGACCGGCACGAGGGCAAGCGCGGGATCGCGATGATCGCCGAGAGCCGCTCGCTGGTAAGCTGATCGGGCGCCGGGCCCTCAGCTTTCGGGGGTGGACGTGACCTTCCAGCCCAGGCCCAGCCACTCGGCCAGATGGCGCAAGTCCTTGCCCGCGCTGTTGCTGTAGAGCGCTTTTAGCGGCTCGGTGAGGGCAAGTACGAGATCGTTGCCCGCGCGGGTCAGGGTGGTCCCGGCCAGAGCCTGCTCCGCGCAACCGGTCAGTCGGCGGCATAGGCGGATGCCCAGCCCCCACGAAACCGCGTGATGCAGATCCTCGGCCGAGGCGAGGCGCGACAATGCGGCGGGCACTTCGGTCAGGCCGGAATTGGCGAAGACGGTCATCGCCATCATCGCCCGGCCACGCGCGTTGAGCCCGATCCAGCGCTTGCGCAGCGCCCAGCCCATCGCCTGTTCGGCGCGCATGTTGGGTTCGGTCCGCATCGCGGCGAGCGCCAGCATCGTGGATGCAAGCCGCAGGTTGCCGTTCCGGCGTGGATCATCGCCCGCCGCCGATGTCCAGCGCGCTACGGCTGCGGCATGCTCGGGTGATACCAGCGAGGTTCGGGCGAAGGCGATCACGCCGGCCAGCATCGGATCCTGCGCGCGGACCTGCGGATCGAGCCGCGCGAACAGCAAGCCTTCACGCAGGCCCCATGAGGAAAATACGATCCGCGAAGGCGATATGCGCTCGACCAGTTGGCCCAGCAGCGCGGCGGCATCGGGTACGGTCCCGACGCGCGAGGCGGCGATGCGCGGGTCGGGCCGCTCAAGCTTGCCTTTCTCGAACTGGCGGCACATCCGCAGCGCCTCTTCGGGGGCGAGTTCGAAATCGTGCGGATCGTCCAGCGGCCAGCCGATCTCGTGCATCGCCTGCAGTGCCAGTGCCCGCCACGATCCACCGACGATGTAGAGTGGCAGGCCGGCGCCGCTGGACCAGCTGGCCTGCGAGAGGCCGTCGCGTACGGCGGCGGCGAAGCGGACCGGGCCGGCGGCGCGCAGGTCGCCCAGCCGCAACGTGCCATAAGGCAGGGTGATGCCGCCCCGGCATCCCGTGCCGTCGATCGCCACCAGTTCCAGGCTGCCTCCGCCAAGGTCGCCGACGGTCCCGCGCGCGCCGGGGAAGGCGGCCATCACGCCGATCGCGCTGGCTTGCGCTTCCTCCTCGCCTGTCAGCAGCCGTGGCGAAAGGCCGAGGTTGCGTACCGCTGCGAGGAATTCCGGCCCGTTGCGCGCATCGCGGCTCGCGGCAGTGGCGACGCAATCGACATCGTCGATACCCAGCAGCTTGAGCATGGCGGCAAAGCGCGCCAACGCGGACAAAGCGGTATCCATCGACTTGGCCGACAGCAGCCCGTCCTTGCCGATATCCTTGCCCAGCTTGGCGCTGATCTTCTCGTTGAGGATCACGATCGGGGCGCGCGGCGGGCCATTGTACACCACGAGCCGCACGGTGTTCGAGCCGATGTCGATGATCGCGCGCTTCATGCCGGCGTAGTCGGCGGCATACAGGCTGGCGAGCGCCGCATCGTCGGCGAGACGGGCAGGTGCGAACGCTTGCGCCGAAGACGCATCAGGGTTGGTACCGGTCATATTGTTCGCGCGATTCCCGTTGGACCCGTTTATCGGCGGGCTATGTCAGATGTTGCCGCGCCTAAGCGAGAGCTTGGGCACCTTTCGTCCACTGGCGAGTGACGCGCCGCGCCCTGAAAGCGACGGATTGGTCATGAAGTAGCGATGCAGGTTGAAACTGTCCTCTTCCGCCTCGCCACCGACCTCCTCGATCCGCTCGTACGTGCCGTCGCTTTCCAGGATCCAGCTCTGTTCGGTATCCAGCAGGTTGGCGAGCATCACTTGCCCCAGCACCTGATCGTGCACGGTGCCATGGCTGATCGGCAGCAACAGCTCGACCCGGCGATCGAGATTGCGGCTCATGCCGTCGGCGGAGGTGATGAACACCTTGGCATCGTCGCTCGGCAGTTCGCTGCCGTTGGCGAAAGCCCAGATGCGCGCGTGTTCCAGGAACCGCCCGATGATCGACTTGACGGTGATGGTTTCGGACAGGCCCTCGATCCTGGGGCGCAGGCAGCAGATGCCGCGAAGGACCAGAACGATGGTCACCCCGGCGCGGCTGGCGGCGTAGAGCTTGTCGATCAGGCCAGGGTCGGTCAGCGAGTTCATCTTGGCCCAGATCGCGGCGGTCTTGCCCGCCTTGGCATTGGCGATCTCGGCATCGATGCAGTCGTACAGTGTCGAGCGCAGGCTGATCGGCGAGATCGACAGCAGCTCGGTCTGCTTGGGTTCGATATAGCCGGTGATGAAGTTGAACAGCCGCCCGACGTCGCGCCCCGCGGCGGGGTCCGCGGTGAAATACGACAAGTCGGTATAGATGCGCGCGGTCACCGGGTGGTAGTTGCCGGTGCCGAAGTGGCAATAGGTACGATAGGCCTCGCCCTCGCGGCGCACCACCATCGAGACCTTGGCATGGGTCTTCCAGTCGACGAAGCCGTAGATCACCTGCACGCCCGCGCGTTCCAGCTGGCTGGCCCACAGCAGGTTCTGTTCTTCGTCGAAACGGGCTTTGAGCTCGACCACCGCCGTCACCGACTTGCCGGCCTCGGCCGCGGTGATCAGCGCGTTGACGATCGCGGACTGCTTGCCGGCGCGATAGAGGGTCTGCTTGATGGCGATGACGTCGGGATCGCGCGCCGCCTGCTTGAGGAAGTCTATCACCACCTCGAAGCTTTCGTAGGGGTGCTGGATCACGATGTCCTTTTCGCGGATCGCGGCGAAGCAATCCCCGTCGTGTTCCAGGATGCGTTCGGGAAAGCGCGGCGAATAGGGCTCGAACTTGAGCTCCGGCCGGTCCTCGTCGATCAGCGCGGACAGGCCCGCCATGCCGATCAGCCCGCCGGTCTTGATTACCAGCGCGCTGTCGAGCTTGAGCTGCGCGCGCAGCAATTCCTCAGCCGCCGGGTCGAAAGCGCCCTGCAACTGCAGCACGATCACCTTGCCACGCCGCCGTCGCTGGATCGCGGTGCGATAGTAGCGCACGAGGTCTTCGGCATCTTCCTCAAGCTCGATGTCGCTGTCGCGCAGCACGCGGAACACGCCGTTGCCGTTGAGGCTGAAGCCGGGGAAGATCTGGTCGGCGTGACGGCAGATCAGGTCTTCGATCGACATGTAGATCGCATCGGCGCCCGGCACCCGGACGAAGCGGGGCAGGGCCTGCGGGATCAGGATCATCTCCATCACCGGCGCGTCGTCAGCCTCCCGAGTTAGCGAGAACAGTACGCCGATGCCGGTATTGGAAACGAAGGGAAACGGGTGCGCCGGGTCGATCGCCTGGGGGGTGATCACCGGCATGATGTGTTCAATGAAGTAGTTCTTCAGCCAGGCCTCGCCCTCGGCACCGATGCGTTCCTCGCCGATGACGCGGATGCCACAGTCGTTCAGCTTGGCTTTCAGGCCCTGCCACGACTGCTGCTGCTTGGCCTCGATCTTGAACACTTCCTCGTGCACGGCGGCAAGCTGCTGGGTGGGCGTCATGCCGTCGATCGAGATCTCCTCGATCTGGCGGCGCACCTGGCCGGCGAGGCCGGCGACGCGCACGGTGAGGAACTCGTCGAGGTTGCTGCCCGAGATCGACAGGAAGCGCAGCCGTTCGAGCAGCGGGTAGTTCGAGTTCTCCGCTTCGGCCAGCACGCGCTCGTTGAAGGCCAGCCAACTCAGCTCGCGATTGAAGAAGCGCGTCGGCAAGGTGGCGATATCGGCATCGTTTGTCTCTACCGCCGGAGAGGTCGTTTCGCGCGCTTCGAGCATGGGTATCCGTTGCATGAGAAGAAGCTGCCTTATCAATCGCGAAGGGCCGAACGTCAAAAGCGATGGTCGATTGTCATAATTGACCTTCAACCGCGTATAACAAAAGCTGGCGAACTACGTTGCAGCGCAGCACGCTTTGCCGCAAGGTCGTAGCGATGATCAAAGCCGCTCTGCACCACCTGACGCGCTATGGGTACAACAAGCGCATCCGCCTCGGCCCGCAAGTGATCCGGCTGCGGCCGGCGCCCCACAGCCGCACGGCGGTGCCGAACTACTCGCTCAAGATCAGCCCGCCCGAGCATTTCCTGAACTGGCAGCAGGATCCGCACGGCAACTGGCTCGCGCGAGTGGTCTTCCCCGATCCGGTCGACCACTTCTCGATCGAGGTCGACATGCTGGCCGAGCTGGCGGTGATCAACCCGTTCGACTTCTTCGTCGAGCCCGACGCCGAGGAATACCCGTTCACCTATCCCGAGACGCTCAAGGGCGATCTGTCGGCCTATTTCGAGATCGAGCCGCAAGGGCCGCTGTTCGACGATCTGGTGGCGCAGCACGCCAGCTATCAGGGCCGCACGGTCGACTTCCTGGTCGACATCAACAGCCGCCTGCAGCAGCGCATCGGCTATGTCATCCGCATGGAATCGGGCATCATGGAGCCCGAGGAAACGCTGCAGGTCGGCATCGGCTCGTGCCGGGATTCCGCCTGGCTGCTGGTGCAGCTGCTGCGCCGGCTCGGCTTCGCCGCGCGGTTCGTATCGGGCTATTCGATCCAGCTGGTCGCCGACGTGATCCCCAAGGAGGGGCCGCAAGGCGTCCAGCAGGACGTGACCGACCTGCATGCGTGGGCCGAAGCCTACGTGCCCGGCGCCGGCTGGATCGCGCTCGACGCGACATCGGGCATGTTCGCGGGCGAGGGGCACATCCCGCTCTGCGCCACCCCACACTATCGCTCGGCCACGCCGATCGAGGGCATGGCCGAACCCGCCGAAGTCGACTTCCACTTCGAGATGGATGTCAGCCGCATCGCCGAGGCGGTACGCATCACCAAGCCATTCACCGACGATCGCTGGAACGCCTTGCTGGCGCTGGGCGATCAGGTCGATGCCGATCTGGCGGCGGGCGAGGTCAACCTCACCATGGGCGGTGAGCCGACCTTCATCGCCAACACCGACTTCGAAGCGCCGGAGTGGAACAGCGCCGCCGTCGGCCCGACCAAGGCGGCCTACGCTGACCAGCTGATCCGCCTGCTGCGCGACAAGTTCGCGCCGGGCTCGCTGCTCCATCACGGGCAGGGCAAATGGTATCCCGGCGAAAGCCTGCCGCGCTGGGGCTACTCCATCTACTGGCGCAAGGATGGCGTGCCGATCTGGACCGATGCCTCGCTGCTGGCGGGCGAGAGGCCGATGGCTAAGGGCGCCGAGGCTGAGCCAGTGCCGACGATCGACGTCGAAGTCGCCGGCGAGATCCTGCGCGCCGCCGCGCAGAACCTGGGCGTCGAGATCGACTACGTGCAGCCGGTGTTCGAGGATGTCGAGGAGTGGGCTGAGAAGGAGGAGGACTTGCCGGTCAACGTCACTCCGCTCGACCCCAAGATCGAGGACGAGGAGCTCGCCCGCCGTTTCCGCCGTACGTATCGCCGTGGGCTGGACAAGCCGGTCGGCTTCGTCCTGCCGGTGCAGCGCTGGAATGCCGAGAGCCAGCAGATCCCGCGCTGGAAGAGCGAGCAGTGGAAGGTCCGCAAGGGCACGCTGACCGCGGTGCCGGGCGACAGCGCCATCGGCTATCGCCTGCCGCTGGGCTCGCTGCCGCATGTGCCGGCGTCCGACTACCCCTACATCCACCCGCGCGACACCGCCGAGCCGTTGCAGCCGCTGGCTGACTTCCGCACCCAGGTGATTGAGCGCGGCAACGAAGTGCGCGATGCCGCGATGCCGGAGCAACGCTCCGAGCGGGTCGCTGGCCCGGACGGCAACGCGCAGGAAATTGTCGAGCAGAAGCTGATCGAGGGCGCGGTCCGTACCGCCGTCACCATCGAGCCGCGCGGCGATTTCCTCGCGGTGTTCATCCCGCCGACCGAGAAGCTGGAAGATTACCTCGAACTCGTCGCCGCCATCGAAGTGGTGGCGAAGGAACGCGGCGTGCCGGTGCGGATCGAAGGCTATCCGCCGCCGCCGGACCCACGCATCCAGGTGCTCAAGGTCACGCCCGATCCGGGCGTGATCGAGGTCAACATCCACCCCAGCGCCAGCTGGCGCGAGACGGTGGAGATCACCGAGACGCTCTACGACGCGGCGCGCTCGATTGGCCTCACCGCCGACAAGTTCATGGTCGATGGCCGCTCGATCGGCACCGGTGGCGGCAACCACATCGTCCTGGGCGGGCCGACGTTGCTCGACTCGCCGTTCATCCGCCGCCCGGACTTGCTCAAGAGCTTCGTCACCTACTGGCAGCGGCACCCATCGCTCAGCTATCTCTTCTCCGGCCTGTTCATCGGTCCGACCAGCCAGAGCCCGCGGATCGACGAGGCGCGTCACGATAGCCTCTACGAACTGGAGATCGCGCTGGGTCAAGTGCCCGGCCCGGATCAGGAGCAACCCGCGCCGTGGGTGGTCGATCGCCTGTTCCGCAACCTGCTGACCGACGTCACCGGCAACACTCATCGCACCGAGATCTGCATCGACAAGATGTTCTCGCCCGATGGTCCGACCGGACGGCTTGGCCTGGTCGAATTCCGCGCCTTCGAGATGCCGCCGGACGCCAAGATGTCGCTGGCTCAGCAACTCCTGCTGCGCGCGCTGACCGCCACGTTCTGGAAGAACCCGATCGACGGCCCGCTGATGCGCTGGGGCACGCAGCTGCACGACCGCTTCATGCTGGGCCAGTTCGTGTGGGAGGATTTCCTCGACGTCCTCGCCGACCTCGACCGCGCCGGCTACCACTTCGACCCGGCCTGGTTCGAGGCGCAACGCATGTTCCGCTTCCCCGTCCACGGCGAAGTCGAAGGCGGCGGCGTTCATCTCGAGATCAGCCACGCGCTGGAACCGTGGAACGTGCTGGGTGAGACCGGCGCGATCGGCGGCACCGTGCGCTATGTCGACAGCTCGACCGAGCGGCTGCAGGTCAAGGCCACCGGACTCGTCGCCGGGCGTCATGTTATTACCTGCAACGGTCGCCGCGTGCCGCTTATCCCGACCGGGCGGGGGCAGGGTGTCGGTGGCGTGCGCTACAAGGCCTGGGCTCCGGCCGAGTGCCTGCATCCCCTGATGCCCGCGCATGCACCGCTGACGTTCGACATCTTCGACACCTGGAACAGCCGCTCGCTGGGCGGCTGCGTCTATCACGTCGCGCATCCCGGCGGGCGAAGCTACGACGTGGTGCCGATCAACGACTACGAGGCCGAAGCCCGCCGCAAGGCGCGGTTTCAGGAGAACGGCCACTCACCGGGCCAGCTCGCCACGCCGCCCGAGGAGACGGTCGGCGAGTTCGCCTACACGCTGGACTTACGCCGACCGATCCGTGGCGTCTAGAACGCCGCAGCCACAAGGCGGCTGGCTCGACCGCTATCCGGTCGATGCCACCGCCGGTGATCTCTACGCCGATGCCGCACCTGCGGTCGCCGCCAAGTGGCGCGCGATCGCAGGGGGCCTGGCGGCGATGGCGCAAGGCGATCCGGCGGTGCTGGCCGACACCACCGCGCGCCATATCGACGACCTTGGCCTTACCTTCCGCATCGCCGGCGATCAGGACGAGCGCGCCTGGCCGGTCACACCGCTGCCGCTGATCATCGGCGCGGACGAGTGGGCCGGGGTCGAGCGCGGTCTGATCCAGCGCGCGACCCTGTTCGAGCAATTGGCGCGCGACATCTACGGGCCGCAGACGCTGGTAGCTCAAGGCCACTTGCCCGCTGCGGTGGTCGCGGGCAGCCCCTTCTTCGCGCGCAAGATGCTCGGCCGCAGTCCCGACAACGGACACTTCATCCACGTCTATGCCGCCGATCTGGCACGCGGTCCGAAGGGCCAGTGGCGCGTGCTGAACGACCGCGTCCGCCTCGCCACCGGGGTCGGCTATGCGCTGGAAAACCGGCTGGCGATGACGCGCACCACCGACGCACTGCTGGCCAAGAACAACGTGCGGCGCCTGGCCGACTTCTTCGCCGTCTTGCGCGAAGGCATCGCCGCCGATTGCCGCCGCGAGCGCCCGCGCATCGCGCTGCTGACCCCGGGACGCTTCAACCAGACTTATGCCGAGCAGGCACACCTTGCGCGCTATCTCGGCTTGCCGCTGGTCGAGGGGCGCGACTTGTCGGTGCAGGACGACAAGCTCTACGTCGGCACGATCACCGGGCCGCGCCGTGTCGACGCGGTCTGGCGCTGGCTCAATACCAATGCGCTCGATCCGCTAACCTTCGACGCCAAGTCGCAGCTGGGTGTCGCCAACATGTTCGACGCCTGGGCGGCCGGCAATCTTCAGATCGCCAACTGGCCCGGTGTCGAAGTGCTGGAGTCGCCGGCGTTCAATGCCTTCATGCCGCGCCTGTGCCGGGTGTTGCTGGGCGAAGATCCGATCCTGCCTACCGTCGCGACGTGGTGGTGCGGCCAGCACGCCGAAGCTCGTACCGTTCAAAGCCGCTTCGACCGCCTCGCGCTGGTTTCCGCGTTCGGTCAGCCGACCGAGGGGCTGGTCGATAGTAATCCGGTGCAGGGCGCCAGCCTCGACCCGACGCAGCGCAGCGCCTTGCTCGAAGCGATGCGGCGCCGACCGATGGATTATTGCGGGCAGGAAGTGGTCCAGCTTTCGACCACCCCGGTCGTGGTCGACGGCCAGTTGGTGCCGCGCCCGTTCACGCTGCGCGCATTCGTCGCCCGGGCTGAGGACGGCAGCTGGACGGTGATGCCCGGCGGCTTCGCGCGTATCGCTGCCAACGAGACGCTACCCACTTCGCTGATCGGCGAGGGCGATCTGTCCGCCGACTGCTGGATCGTCGACGATCATCCTTCCGCCGGTCCGGCATCGAGCAGTCTGGCCCTGGAGCCTCCCGTCTCGCGAGGCACGGGCATCCTGGCCAGCCAGGCTGCGGATAACCTGTTCTGGTTCGCCCGTTACAACGAGCGCGCGGATCTCACCGTGCGGATCGTGCGCGCGATCCTGGGCAGTTCGATCGCGGTCGATGCGGGGCGGGTCGGCGATCTGGGCGTGCGCCGCAGTCTGGCCGGCCTGCTGCATGAGTGGGACGCGATCGCCGAGCCGACGGTGCAAAAGCCGTTCGCCGCGATCTGTGCAGCGGCGCTGTCGGAAAGTCGCCTGCCCGGAGGTGTCGCCACGCTGATCGCGCGTCGCCTGGGCGTTGGCGCGGTGCTGCGTGAAAGACTGGCCCGCGATCTGTGGCGCATCGTCAGCCGGCCGATGCCGCCGATCGATCCGCAGCGCCCGCAAGACATGCTCGCAGCGGCCAACCAGTTGCTCGAACAGTTCAGCGCGCTGGCCGGGCTTGCCTCGGAGAACATGATCCGCAGCCACGCCTGGCGCTTCCTCGAGATCGGCAAACGGATCGAGCGCGCCCTGGGTACGTGCCGGATCGTCAGCCAGTTGATGGAAAGCGGCAGCGGGCTGTTCGATACCGACGAATTGGGCACCGTGCTCGACTTGTGCGACAGCCAGATCGTCTATCGCTCACGCTACCTGACCGAGCCGATGCGCAACCCGGTGTTCGACCTCGTATTGCTAGACCCCGATAATCCGCGCTCGCTGATGTTTCAGGTCGGCGAGATCGTCGCCAACCTCGAACAGCTCCCGCCCTTGCGCGACGATACCATGCCCGAACAACCGCTGCGTGAGGCGCGCGCCCTGCTGGGGTCGCTCGGCGCGGTGACCGCGCGGGAGATGGACTGGCTTACGATCATCGACCTGACCAAGCGCCTCTACGCGCTCTCCGATGCCATATCCCTGCGGTACTTCCTCCAGTTCGAGAAGGCGGAGAACACCGTCAGTCGGAGTTTGCTGGGATGATGCGCTATGCCGTCCATCATAGCACCACGGTCAATTATGCGACCCCCGTGCGGCTCGCGCGCTTCAATGTGCGGCTACGTCCGGCCTTGTGGCAGGGACAGACCGTGTCCGATTTCGTGCTGAGCGTCGATCCGCGTCCGGCCACGATCGTCGAGACCGGCGGCGCCTATTACATCAACGAGAGCAAGTTTACGTTGGGCGAAGCGGTCGATCGGCTGCACATGGAAAGCAGTTTCCAGGTGTCGAAGGAGCCGCTGCCGGCGCATGTGCTGACGGCGGACGGACCGCGACTGGCCGCCTTGCGTGAGCGGGCCATGACCTTGCGCGACCTCAGCACCACCGGCCCGGCGTCCTACATCTTCGCGTCGCCGATGGCCGCACCCGAGCGCGAGATCGCCTTGTGGGCGGGTGCGTTCCTGAACGAAGGCATGCCGGTGATGGCGGCCGGGCGCACGCTGATGCAGGCGATCAACCGCCAGTTCGCCTACGATCCCGATGCGACTTATGCCGATACGCTACCGATCGAGGCGTTCAACCTGCGGCGCGGCGTGTGCCAGGATTTCAGCCACATCATGATCATCGCCGCGCGCGCCCACGGGATCCCGGCGGCATACGTCAGTGGCTACCTGCGCACGCTGCCGCCGCCCGGCCAGCCCCGGCTGATCGGCGTCGACGCCATGCACGCCTGGGTCAACCTGTGGTGCGGCGAGGAACTGGGTTGGGTCGGTTTCGATCCCACCAACGACATGCTGGCGGACACCGGCCACATCTTCCTGGGCATGGGCCGCGACTATTCCGACGTCGCGCCACTGGACGGCACCTTTCGCGGCGGCGGCAAGCAGACGATGACCTCGTCGGTCGACGTCGCACCGCTGGACTGATCCAGCGGCGCGGACGACGTTCGCTAGGCGACCTCGGGCAAGTGTTCCAGGTGCTTGTCCAAGGTGATCGGATAGTCGCGCACGCGCACACCGGTCGCGTTGTAGATCGCATTGGCCAAAGCCGCCGCGACACCGCAGATGCCGAGTTCCGCCACGCCCTTCGCCTTCATCGGCGAAACCTTGTCGTCCACTTCGTCGAGGAACACCACCTCCTGGTGCGGAATGTCGGCATGTACCGGCACCTCGTATCCGGCAAGGTCGTGGTTCACGAACAGGCCATAGCGCGTGTCCACCGCGAGCTCTTCCATCAGCGCCGCGCCGACACCCATCGTCATCGCGCCGATCACCTGGCTGCGCGCGGTCTGCGGATTGAGGATGCGTCCCGATGCGCAGACCGCCAGCATCCGGCGGACGCGAACCTCGCCGGTGAACACATCCACGCCGACCTCCACGAAATGGGCGCCGAAGGTCGATTGCTTGAAGTCGTTTTCGATATCGCCCCATTCGATCCGGTCTTCGGCCACCAGTTCGCCTTCGCGCGTCGCGTCGGCCAGCGCATAGGAACGGTTGCCGCTGCGCACCTCGCCGTCGACGAAGTCCGCCGTCTCCCCGTCCACGCCAAGTTTATGCGCGATGGCCTCGCGCAGCTTGACGCAGGCGGCATAGACACCCGATGTCGAGCTGTTGGCGCCCCATTGTCCGCCTGACCCTGCCGAAACCGGAAAGTCCGAATCGCCCAGCCTTACGTCGATCGCTTCAAGCGGCAGACCGAGCATCTCGGCCGCGGTCTGGGCGATGATGGTGTAGCTGCCGGTGCCGATATCGGTCATGTCCGTTTCGACCGTGAGCTTGCCATCGGTGCCCAGGCGTACCCGCGCCGCGGATTTGCCGTTCTGGTTGTTGCGGAACGCGGTCGCCATGCCGTACCCGACCAGCCAATCGCCTTCGCGGCGCGAGGCTGGCTTCGCCGGACGCTCGCTCCATCCGAACCGATCCGCGCCGTCGCGCAGGCACTGGGTCAGGTTGCGCATGGAATAAGGCTGTTCCCGTTTCTCCGGATTGACCTGCGTATCGTTGATGATGCGCAGCGCGACGGGGTCGATCCCGAGCCTTTCGGCCAGCTCGTCCATGGCGATTTCCAGCGTCATCAGCCCGGTCGCCTCGCCCGGAGCACGCATCGCGTTGGACTCGGGCAAATCGAGGGTCGCCAGACGTGTCCGCGTCATGCGATTGTCGCCGGCGTAGAGTTCGCGCGTCTGGCTTACCGAGCTGTCGGCGGCGCCTGATTCCAGGTTGCCGCACCAGTTTTCGTGCCCGATGGCAAGGATCCTGCCGCTCTCGTCAGCGCCGATCCGCAGCCGCTGGATCGTGGCGGGGCGATGCGTGGTGTTGTTGGCGATCAGCGGTCGCTGCAGCGCCAGCTTCACCGGACGACCGCCGACGGCCTGGCTCGCCAGCGCAGCGCAGACGACATCGCTGCGCAGGAACAGCTTCCCGCCAAAGCCGCCACCGATGTAGGGAGAGATCACCCGGATCTTCTCCTTGGGCAGATCGAATGTCTTGCCAAGATCCTGCCGCGCCCACGCGATCATCTGGTTCGATGTCCACACCGTCAGCTTGCCGTCATCGTCCCAGGCGGCGATCGAGGCGTGCGGTTCCATCATCGCATGGGTCTCGCCAGGCGTGGTGTAGGTCTCGTCGAGCTGGATGGGTGCAGCGGCGAAAGCGGTTTCGAAATCGCCGTAGCTCGAGTCCGGCTCACCCAGCGGACCGCCGGCCTTGGGCTTGGTGGCGGTCGCCTTCGCGGCAGCAAGATCGAACTGGCCCTCGTCGCGGGCATACTCCGGCTTGATAAGCGATGCGGCGAAGCGTGCCTGTTCGAAGGTTCCGGCGACGACGATGGCGATCGCCTGATGATAGTGATCGATCCGGGGACCGGCGAACAGCCTGGCGACGTTTCGCCCGCCCTTGCCGGGCACGGTCGCATTGTCCGCCGTGACGACGGCCAGAACACCGGTCGCGTCTTGCGCATCCGCGATGTCGAGCGAGACGAGGCGGCCCTTGGCGATGCCGGCGCCCAGCACCCAGCCATAGGCGGGCTTGGCCGGCAGATCCCACTGCTCGTAGGCATAGGTCGCCTGGCCGGCGGTCTTCAACGGCCCTTCGATGCGGGGATGTGGGCGGCCGACATGCACGCCCTTGTCGATGGGGTTGAGACCGGCGGGTGTTTCAAACTTCATGATGGTTTGGCCTCCGCGAGCACGGCCGCAAGGGTCCGCTCGACCAGGGGAATCTTGAACGCATTGTCGGGACGTGGTGCAGCACCCTGCATCAGGCGGCTGGCGGTGGCTTTGGCGCCGTCACGCAACGTCGCCTCGGCCGCTTCTACCCGCCACGGCTTATGGGCGATGCCACCAACGGCGACCGCCCCGGTGCCATCCTCGTGGATCACCGCCGCGACGGAGACCAGCGCGAAGGCATAGGACGCGCGGTCGCGAACCTTGCGGTAGACATGCCGGCCGCCGACAGGGGGTGGCAAGGTCACCGCAGTGATCAGTTCGCCCGCGTTCAAGGCGGTCTCGATGTGCGGCGTATCGCCGGGCAGGCGATGGAACGCCTCGATCGGGATCGATCGGGTACCGCCGCTGGCATCGATCGTCTCGACCTGCGCATCCAGAACGCGCATCGCCACCGCCATGTCGCCGGGATGGGTGGCAATGCAGGCCTCGCTCGATCCGATCACGGCGAGCTGACGGGAAACGCCACCCAACGCGCCGCAGCCGGTACCCGGCTCGCGCTTGTTGCACGGCATGTTCGTGTCATAAAAATAGGGACAACGGGTACGCTGCAGCAGATTGCCCGCCGTCGTCGCCTTGTTGCGCAACTGGCCGGAGGCACCCGCGAGTAGCGCCCGGCTCAGGACACCATAGTCCCGGCGTACCCGCGCATCGGCGGCAAGATCGGTGTTGATGACCAGCGCGCCGATGCGAAGCCCGCCGTCCGGTGTGTCCTCGATCGTATCGAAGCCGAGCCCGTTGACGTCGACGAGATGCGTCGGCGTCTCGATCTGGAGCTTCATCAGATCGAGCAGGTTGGTGCCACCCGCGATGAACTTGGCACCAGGCTTCGCGCCTGCGATCGCCGCATCATGCGCCGAGGTCGCGCGTTCGTAGGTGAACGGCTTCATGCGCCGGCTCCTGCGACTTGCGCCATGGCTTCCGCGATGTTCGAATAGGCTCCGCAGCGACAGATGTTGCCGCTCATCCGCTCGCGCATTTCGGCGGCATCGAGCGACGGTTCGCGCATCAGGTCGGGCGTGACGTGGCTTGGAATGCCGGCACGGATCTCCTTGATCACCGAGATGGCCGAGCAGATCTGTCCGGGCGTACAGTAGCCGCACTGATATCCATCATGCTGGACGAACGCCGCCTGCATCGGATGCTGATCGTCAGCGGACCCAAGGCCTTCGATGGTGGTCACCTCATCACCCTGATGCATGATAGCCAGGCTGAGACAGCTGTTGATCCGCCGGCCGTTGACGATCACCGTACAGGCGCCGCACTGGCCGTGGTCGCAGCCTTTCTTGCTGCCCGAAAGGTGCAGATGTTCGCGAAGGGTGTCGAGCAGTGTGGTGCGGGTGTCCAGCGAAAGGTCAACGGTGGAACCGTTCACGTTGAAGGTGACCTGGGCATGGGTGGGCTCTGGCGTCGGGTGGCTCATCTGGTGGGTAATCTCGAAATGTCATGGGATTTGCGGCCTTCGGGCCGGCGCATGCGAGACTAACGAGCGGATGGGCGAGCCGTTCCCCGTTGCGGGACATGTTGCACCATGAGGCGGGCCGCACTGCGGGGAAAACCGGTGTAGGTATAGATGTTTACGGGACGTTGCGTGGCGCGAGCAGCCACGCGGAGCGAGATCTTGGACAGACGGGCCGGCCCGGTTTGGAAAGAACGCCCGTCGTGCGCCGATTGGCTGCGCAAGACGGGCGTCGGTATTCGGATCAGCCGATGATCGACTTCACTTCCAGGTATTCGGCGAAGCCATGCTCGCCCCACTCGCGGCCGTTGCCCGAGCGCTTGTAGCCGCCGAACGGCGCATTGAAGTCGAAGCCGCCGTTGACCCAGATCGCGCCGGTGCGCAGCTTGCGCGCGATGTTGCGGGCGAGGTCCGCGTCGGCGCCGCTGACATAGCCGCCCAGGCCGAACTGCGAGTCGTTGGCGATGGCGATGGCATCATCGATGTCGTCGTAGCCGATGATGACGAGGACGGGGCCGAAGATCTCCTCGCGCGCGACGACCTTGTCGTTGGTGGTCACGAACACGGTCGGCTTGACGTACCAGCCCTTGTCGAGACCGTCGGGGCGGCCCGGGCCACCGGCGATCAGTTCGGCGCCTTCGCTGATGCCCAGTTCGATGTAGCGCTGAATATCGTTGTACTGCGCCTTCGAAACGACCGGGCCCATCGCGACGTCGCTGGTCGGATCGCCCACGGTGACGCCGTTGGCAGCTTCGGCGGCGATCTTCTTCACTTCGTCCATGCGTGAAGCCGGCACCAGCAGGCGCGAGCCGGCGGAGCAGGTCTGGCCGGAGTTGCCCATCATGCCGGCGGTGGCGCCGGCGACGTGCTCGGCCAGCTTGTCGTCGTCCAGCACGATCCAGGCGCTCTTGCCGCCCAGTTCCAGGCCGACGCGCTTGACGGTGTCCGCCGCGTCCTTCTGGATCTGCACGCCGACCGGCTCGGAGCCGGTGAACGAGATCATGTCGACGTCCTCGTGCTTGGAAAGCGCGGCGCCGATCTCGCTGCCCTTGCCCTGGATCATGTTGAACACGCCTGCCGGGGCGCCGGCATCGTGGATGATCTCGGCCAGGATCTGAGCGGAATAGGGCGCGAGTTGCGGCGGCTTGAGGATCATGGTGCAGCCTGCGGCCAGCGCCGGGAAGATCTTCACGCAGGTCTGGTTCATCGGCCAGTTCCATGGCGTGATCAGGCCGCAGACGCCGATCGGCTCCTTGCGGATAAGCGTGGGGCCGCGCTGTTCCTCGAACTTGAACTCGCGCAGGACTTCGATGGCGGTGCCGAGGTGGCCCTTGCCCAGCATGGTGTGGAAACCAAGGGCGAGGCCGCGCGGCGCGCCCATCTCTTCGAGGATGGCGAGGCCGAGCTCTTCCTCGCGCTTGAGGTATTCGGCCTGGATCGCCTCGAGCAGTTCGAGCCGCTCCTTGACGGTGCTCTCGCCGAAAGTGGCGAAGGCGCGGCGGGCGGCGGCAACGGCCTTGTCGACGTCGGCTACCGAACCGAGCGAGATCGTGCCGGAGACGTTCTCGGTGGCGGGGTTGATAACTTCGGCGGTCTTGGGCTCGATGGGATCGACCCAGGCGCCGTCGATATAGAATTGGGTGTAGTTGCGCATCGCTCTCTCCAAACGCAAAATCCCCTCCCGGTGACGGGAGGGGGTGGGGAGGGCGATCCGGCCGGGAGGTCGGAAACCCGCCCCGTTGTCGTGGTGTCCCTCCCCGATCGGAGAGGGACAATCAAATCACTGCGTGCCTTCGGCGTACCAGGTGCGGAACTCCGAATAGTTCGGCATTTCCTCCGAGTTCGCGATCGGGTCGATCGGTACGTGGATCACGGTCACGCCGCCACGGGCGTAAGCGCGATCGATGGCCGGACCGATGTCCGCAGCCTTGGACACGAACTCACCGGCAGCGCCGAAGCCTTCACCGATCTTGTCGAAGCGGACCTTGTCGGACCAGTGCGTGCCGGTTTCCTTGGTGCCGTGGCCGAAGGTGCGCTTGTACACGCCCACTTCGAGACCCCACTGGAAGTCGACGCCGACGACGCAGACCAGGTTCAGGTTCTCACGCACGGCGACTTCGAGCTCACCGACATGGAACAGGAACGAGCTGTCCGAGGTCAGCAGCATGCCCGGACGCGACACGCCGGTCTCGGCGCGATCGGCTAGCATGGCGCCGGTGGCGTAGGGCAGGCCGGTGCCGATGTGGCCGTAGTTCTGGTTCCAGATCACGTCGTGCGGCTTGCACTGCGAGTAGGTCCACTGGAAGATCACCGTGGCGCCGCCGTCGCGGATCATGATGCCGTCCTTGGGGAACGCCTTGGTCGCCTCGGTGACGAACTGGCTGGTGTGCATCAGGCTCTCGCTGCCGTCCGGCTTGCTGCCGGCTTCCTCGGCGAGTTCGGCCAGCTGCGCCGCATCCTGCTGGATGAAGGCGGACAGCTTCTCGGTAGCCTGACGGCCACCCAGTTCCTTCAGCGCGCGGCTGAGCTGCGGCACGACACCACGCACGTCGCCGATCAGCGGCACGTCGATCGGACGGTTGACGCCGATCGCGGTGGCGTCCTGCTGGACGTAGATCCACTTGCGGTTGGCCTCGTTGTCGACCCAGTGGCGCCAGCGGCCGTAGTGCGAAGGCTCACCCAGCTCGGTGGCGAGCGCGACGCAGCAGTCGCTCTCGATCACGGCGTCGATCGACGCCTCGGAGAAGCCGTAGGGGAAGGTGCGATCCTCCAGGCCCTCGATGAAGCTGGTGCCGCCCGAGGTCTGGATGACCGGACACTGCATCAGGTCGGCCAGTTCCTTGACTGCCGCGCCGGACTTCGACGTGTGGACGCCGTGGCCGACCAGCAGGATCGGGTTCTTGGCGTTCATGATGATCTGCGCGGCTTCAGCGATGCGATCACCGTCCGCGCCTGCGTTCACGAGGCGATAGCGCTCGGGCGGCAGGATCGGCGTGTTGGGCACGTCTTCCAGAATCACGTGCTGCGGCAGCTCGATGTAGACCGGGCCGGGCGTGCCCGAAAGGGAAACGCGGATCGCCTCGCGGATGATCTCGTCGACCTGATCGCCGTACTCGATCGAGCTCGAGTACTTGACCGAATCCTCGACCATCGGCTCCTGGCGCACGAACTGGATGCGACCGCGACGCACGCGGCGCTCGGTCACGCGGGCGCGCTGGCCGGCGATGATGATGACCGGATCGTTCTCGACCTTGGCGCACTGCACGCCGGGCATGGCGTTGGCGAGGCCTGGCCCGAGCGTGGCGATGCAGACGGCGGGCTTGCCGGTGATGCGTGCGGCGGCCGCGGCCATGTGCGCGCTCGACGCTTCGTGGTGCGACGACACGACGGTCCAGCCACGGGTTTCGGCCTCGAGGAAGAGGTGGACGAAGTTGGGATCGGGAATGCCGAACAGGGTCTTGATGCCCTCGGCCTCGAACAGATCGAGCATGCGCTTGTATACGGGAATCATGTTCGCGTTGGTCGTCGGCGCTTCCGCCTGCGGCTCATTGTCGTACATCGTGTGCCTTCCTTCTCGATCCGGTCTCTTGCCAAACTTGACGAGGATCCGTTGCCGGTTCCTCCAAACGATGGGGCGGATTACCCTCCCAAGGCCAGCCGTGGAGTCGCTGTTAGACAACTGCGCACCGACTGCCAAATGCAAATCAACAGCAGTGTTCACTTACCGCGACGGCGTGTGCTGCCACGGCGTCAGTCGTCATTCTGCGCCGTACCGGCGAGCGACGCCAGCACCGCAGCGTTGTCCGCGCCCAGCCGGGGCGCCGGGCCACGCACGCGCCCGGGTGTCTGCGAGAACCATGTCGGCACGCCGGGAAACCGTGTCGGTCCTTGCGGCGTGTCGATTTCCTCGAAGAAGCCGATGGCGTTGAGCTGTTCGTTGTCGAACAGTTCGTCGGTGGTCTGCAACCGCGAGCAGGGGATGTGCAGCTCGGTCAGCGTGTCCAGCCACTCCTGCGTGGTCCGGGTCAGGAACGTCTCTCCCAGCAGGCCATAGACGCGGCCGATCTGCTTGGCGCGCTGGCCCAGGGTGGCGAACTCGTCGCTCGCCCACTCGGGCTGGATCGCGCCCACGAAGGCGTTCCAGTGCTTGTCGTTGTACACAAGCGCGGCGACGTAGCCGTCCTTAGTCCGGTAGGGGCGACGGTTCTTCTCGACCGCGCGGTGATAGTGCGCCGGCGTGGTCGGGGGCGAGAACATCGCACCATTGGCATGTTCGACCAGCATGAACGAGGACATCGCCTCGAACATGGTGACTTCGACCTCCTGGCCCTCGCCCGTGCGCTCGCGATGGAACAACGCCATCATCGTGGCGTAGAGCGCGTGCAGTCCGGCGACCTTGTCGGCCATGATCGTGGCGACGTAGCCCGGCTCGCCGTTCATCAGGCCTTGGACGTAAGGAATACCGCACTCGGCCTGGATGGTGTCGTCGTAGGCCGGCTTGTCGGCCTCAGGCCCACGGCGCGAATAGCCGTAGCAATTGGTGTAGACGATGTCGGGCTTGATCGCGCGCACGTCCTCGTAGCCGAAGCCCAGCTTGCCGATCGCCTTGCCGCGCATCGAGTGGATGAAGACATCCGCGGTGGCAATCAACGCCCGCAGCGTCGCCTTGTCGGCTTCATCGCGCAAGTTGAGCATGACGCTCTTCTTGCCGCGGTTCACGTTGACGTAGATGCCGCCCATGCCGGCTTCAGGGCCGGTGGTGATCCAGCGGGTGTTGTCACCTTCGGGCGGCTCGACCTTGATCACGTCTGCGCCCATGTCCGCCATGATCTGGGTGGCGTAGGGACCGAAGACGACGCTGGTGAGGTCGATCACGCGCACGCCATGAAGCGGTCCGTTCGCTCCTGCTGTGGTCGTGTTCATCCTCAACTCCCGTCTGTCGTTGCCGCTTAGGTAACCGAGCCTTAAACAAAAAGCTATGCGTATTTCCGCACGCCGAACCGTTATCGGCACACAAGAGGTTGTGCGGCGTCGTTCGACTTGCTAGGCGCGATGCATCCGAAGAACCGCTCGGAGCAGAGGAGCCGCAACGTGGATTTCGCCTTCAACGAAGACCAGCAGAATATCCGCGAAGCCGTGCTCAAGCACTGCTCGCAGTTCAGCGACGAGTACTGGCTTGAGAAAGATCGCTCCGGCGAATGGCCGGTCGAGTTCCATCAGTCGATGGCAGATGCCGGTTGGCTCGGCATCGCCATGCCCGAGACGGTCGGTGGGGCGGGTCTCGGCATAACCGAGGCTGCGGTCATGCTGCAGGCGGTGGCCGAGAGCGGTGGTGGCATGACTGCCGCGTCGTCGATCCATGGTCCGGTGTTCGGGCTGGAGCCGGTGATCCTGTTCGGCACGCCCGAGCAGCAAGAGCGCATGATTCCGCCGATTCTATCTGGCGAGGAAAAGATGTGCTTCGCGGTGACCGAGCCCAATACCGGCCTCGACACGACCAGCCTCAAGACGCGCGCGGTGAAGGTCGACGGGGGCTACAAAGTCACCGGCGAGAAGATCTGGATCACCAACGCCCACGTCGCCGATCGCATGCTGCTGATCGCGCGCACCACGCCGCTGGACGAAGTGAAGCGCAAGACCGACGGGCTGACGCTCTTCTATTGCAAGCTGGACCGTGACGCGATCGAGCACCGGTTGATCCCTAAGATGGGCCGGCACGCGGTGGGCTCGAACATGCTGTTCATCTCCGACTTGTTCATCCCCGAAGAGGACCGCATCGGCGCCGAAGGGCAGGGCTTCAAGATTCTGCTCCAGGGACTCAATCCCGAGCGCGTATTGCTGGGCGCCGAGGCGACGGGCCTGGGCCGGGTCGCGATCGACAAGGCTTCTCGCTATGCCCGCGAGCGTGTGGTGTTCGGCCGTCCGATCGGCCAGAACCAGGGCATCCAGCACCCGCTCGCCAAGGCGTGGATGCAGGTCGAGGCCGCCAGCCTGATGGTATTCAAGGCCGCCAGCCTGTTCGACCAGGGCAAGGACTGCGCGGTGGAGGCGAACACCGCCAAGTACCTCGCCGCCGAGGCGGGCTACGAGGCCTGCATGACCGCGGTGATGAGCATGGGTGGCATGGGCTATGCGCAGGAATACCACGTCGAGCGCTACTTGCGCGAAGTGATGATCCCGCGCATCGCGCCGGTGAGCCCGCACCAGATCATGAACTACATCGCCGAGCGCGTGCTCGAATTGCCGAAGTCTTACTGACGACGGCAAAGGAAGCGATCCCGGGCTTGATCCGGGATCGCTCTTCATTAAGCGCGGTGCCTCAAGGTACGCGATCCCGGCTTTCGCTTGGGATGACGAGGGGAATAGCCATGCACCACGAACCCAGCACCGCCCGCTCCTGGCTGTTCGCACCCGGCGACAGCGAGAGAAAGATGACCAAGGCGATGCAGGGCGATGCAGACATCGTCCTGATCGACCTCGAAGATGCGGTGACGATCGACGCCAAGCCCGCTGCGCGACCGCTGGTGCACGACTTCATCAAGGCCAACCGTGAGCAGCGCCACCGCCTGTGGGTGCGGGTCAATCCGCTGGACGGTCCGTTCACCCTGCTGGACCTCGCGGCGGTGATGCCCGCACATCCCGGCGGCATCATGCTGCCCAAGGTCTATGGCCGGCAGGATGTCGAGACCCTCGACAAGTACCTGTCCGCGCTGGAAGTCGCCAATGGAATCGAGGAGGGCTCCACGCCCGTCATCGTCCTGATCACCGAGACCGCCGAGGGCATGTTCCACACCGGCGCCTACAAGGGCGCGCCGCGTGTCGTGGCGCTGACCTGGGGCGCCGAGGATCTGGCCGACTCGATCGGCGCCAGTTCGAACCGCAACGAGGACGGCTCCTACAGCTTCACCTACGAACTGGCGCGCAGCCTCACCGTGCTGGGGGCCGCCACCGCCGGCGTCAGCGCGATCGAGACGATCAGCGCCGACTTCCGCGACCTCGAAGCCTTGCGCGTCCGCGCCGAGAAGGTCCGCCGCGACGGTTTTCGCGGCATGATGGCGATTCACCCGGCCCAGGTCCCGGTGATCAACACCGCCTTCACCCCGACCGAGCAGGAGATCGCCGACGCACAGGAAGTGGTCGACGTGTTCGCTGCCAACCCGGGCGTCGGCGCGATCGGCTGGAAGGGCGGCATGCTCGACCGGCCCTACCTCGCGCGCGCCGAGCGATTGCTCAGGCAGGCGGGCAAGCTCTAGATCATGGCTACTGTCGTGACGCCCGAGAACCTCGACCTCACGCAGTATCTGCGCCGGGGCGACCGCATCGTCTTCGGCCAGGCCTGCGGTGAGCCCACCACGCTGATCGAGACGCTGATCGCCCAAGGCGCCGCCGTCGGCGATCTCGGCGCGTTCATCGCCACCAGCTTCTCCGGCCTGTTCACGCCCGAGACCGCCAGCGCCTTTCGCCTGTCCTCCATGGGCGCGATCGGTGCGTTGCGGTCGATGACGAAGGCACATGCGCTGGACGTGATCCCGGTTCACGTCAGCCAGGTCGCGCCGCTGATCGCGTCCGGGGCGATGCCGTGCGACGTGGCGATGATCCAGGTCAGCCCCGCCGACGCGGACGGCAACCATTCGTGCGGCCTGATCAGCGACTACGTGCGCGCCGCCGTCGACAAGGCGCGGGTGGTGATCGCCGAGGTCAACGACCAAGTTCCCTACGTGCCGGGCGAACTGGTCCCGGCCAGCGCGATCGACGTGGCGGTGCAGGTATCGCGCATGCCGGTGGAAGTTGCCGCGGCGAAGATCGGTCCGACCGACGAGGCCATCGCCCGCTTCTGCGCCGAGTACATCGGCGATGGGTCCGTCATCCAGACCGGTGTCGGCGCGGTGCCCGATGCGATCCTGCGCTTGCTGCTCGACCGCAAGGACCTGGGCGTGCATTCCGGCATGCTGGGCGACGGTCTGGTCGATCTCGCCGAAGCCGGGGTGCTGACCAACGCCCGCAAGGAAATCGACCGCGGCATCTCGATCAACGGCGCGCTGATCGGCACGCGGCGGCTCTATGATTGGGCGGCAAACAACCCGACGATCCGCATGACGCCGACCAGCTACACCCACGATGCTGGTGTGCTGGGGCAGTTGTCGCGGCTGGTGACGATCAACTCCGCGTTGGAGGTCGACCTCACCGGGCAGGTCAATGCCGAGCAATCGGGGGCCTCCTATCTGGGCGGCACCGGCGGCCAGGTCGATTTCGTTCGCGCCGGCGCTCGTTCGCCCGGCGGCGCGTCGCTCATGGTGCTTTCGGCAACGGCCAAGGGTGGCACGCTGAGCAAGATCGTGCCGCAGCTTTCCGGACCGGTCACGTCGGCGCGCACCGAGGTCGACGTGGTGCTCACCGAATACGGCGCGGCCGAACTCAAGGGGCAGACGCTGGCCGAGCGTGCCCGCCGGCTGGTAGCTATCGCGCATCCGGACTTCCGCGAGGAACTGGACAAAACGGCGTTCGAAATTGCGAAGAGGGGCTTCTGACGATGACCGACGCCGTCCTGTTCGATGCCCGCGCCGATGGCATCGCGATCATCACGATCAACCAGCCCGACACGCGCAACGCGCTGAGCCGTGCGGTGCGTGAAGGTCTGCGCGACGCATGGGCACGGTTCGAAGCCGATCCCGCATTGCGCATCGCCATCCTCACCGGAGCCGGGGACAAGGCGTTCTGCGCCGGTGGCGACCTCAAGGAGATGGTCGAGACCGGCATGACGGTGCCGCCGCGCGACATGTTCGCGCTGCCCTACGACTCGATTGAACTGACCAAGCCGACGATCGCCGCGGTGAACGGCCACGCCTTCGCCGGCGGCTGGATGATCGCGCAGGCGTGCGACTTGTGCGTTGCCAGCACCAACGCGAAATTTGCGATCACCGAGGTCAAGGTCGGGCGCGGGGTGCCGTGGGCCTCGCCGCTGATCCACATGATCCCGCAGCGTATCTTCATGGAGATCGTGCTGACCGGCAAGCCGATAGATGCCCAGCGCGCTTACGAGATCGGCCTGGTCAATCGTTTGGCGGAACCCGGTGGCGCTCTGGACGCGGCGATCGCATTGGCGCTCGAAGTGCTCGACGGTGCGCCCTTGTCGGTAAAGGCCGCGCGCGAGACGGTGATGCTGTCGACCGAGATGGGCCGCTCCGCCGCGCTGCAGGCGGCGCGTGCTGCGCATGAACTGACCTACAATTCGCACGATGCCCAGGAAGGCCCGCGCGCCTTCGCCGAGAAGCGCAAGCCGGAGTGGACGGGGCGCTGAACCCGAACGACGGCCTCGACGGCAAGGTTCGCCAAGCCTAGAGCGCCGCCATGCCGACCGAGCCACACACATACGACGCCATCATTCTGGGTGCCGGCGCCGCCGGGCTGATGTGCGCGGCGGTGGCGGGGCAACGTGGCAAGCGGGTGCTGCTGATCGACCACGCTCCCGAGCCCGGCCGCAAGATCGTGATCTCGGGCGGTGGGCGATGCAACTTCACCAACCTGCACACCGCGCCCGATCGCTACTTGTCCGAAAACCCGCATTTCGCGCGATCGGCCCTGAGCCGCTACACCGCGCAGGACTTCCT
This sequence comes from Novosphingobium sp. TK46, assembly GCF_055361525.1. Taxonomy (NCBI): domain Bacteria; kingdom Pseudomonadati; phylum Pseudomonadota; class Alphaproteobacteria; order Sphingomonadales; family Sphingomonadaceae; genus Novosphingobium; species Novosphingobium sp. TK46. The sequence continues at coordinate 756,540 of NZ_CM143963.1, read as the reverse complement.
CGAACTGGTCGAGCGGCATGGCATCGCCTGGCACGAGAAGACGCTGGGCCAGTTGTTCTGCGATGGCTCGGCCAAGCAGATCGTCGCGATGCTGCTGGACGAGTGCGATCGGGGCGGAGTGACTCTGCGCCGCGATACGTCCATCACCGGGGTCGACCATGCCGACGGCCAGTACACGGTGACGTTGGACAGCGGGCAGGCGCAAGCCCCGGCGCTGGTGATTGCCACCGGCGGCCCCTCGATCCCCAAGATGGGCGCGACCGGCTTTGCCTATGATCTGGCGCGGCAGTTCGGCCTCAAGGTGGTGCAGCCGCGACCGGCGCTTGTGCCGCTCAAGTTGCCGGCCGAGGAAGCGCTGTTCCGTGAGCTGTCGGGGGTAAGCACGCACGTGGTGGCCAAGTGCGGCAAGGCCGCGTTTGGCGAAGCGGCGCTGTTCACCCACCGTGGCCTGTCCGGGCCGGCGATCCTGCAGGTGTCGAGTTACTGGCGGCATGGCGAGCAGGTCGCGATCGACTTCGTGCCGGATCGCAGCGACGGTTGGTTGCGGCAAGCCAAACGTGAGCGTCCGCGCGGTTCCCTGCGCCGGATCTTGGAAGAGGCCTTGCCCGCGCGTCTTGCGGAAGCCTTGACGGAACGGCTTGGCACGTCAGGAGAACTTGGCACCCAAACCGACAAGTCCCTGGCCGCTACCGAGGCCCAGCTATCGGCCTGGCCATTCGCGCCGGATGGGAGCGAGGGCTACGCCAAGGCGGAGGTGACCGCCGGCGGCATCGATACGCGCGGTCTTTCGTCCAAGACCATGGCGGCGACGAAAGTGCCCGGCCTCTATGTCATCGGTGAGGCTGTGGACGTCACCGGATGGCTGGGCGGCTACAATTTCCAGTGGGCGTGGGCGAGTGGAGTGGCTGCCGCGCAGGCGCTGTGAACGGCCTGCGCAGGCTTTGGGATAATGCCGCATTGTAACTTTACACTCGTCATCCCCGCGGAGACGGGGATCCATCTCCTGAACTCGCGTAAAAGGAGCCACCTGGAGATGGATTCCCGCCTTCGCGGGAATGACGAAGTAGGGAGGAGGGAGGCGACAGCTGGGCAATCAAGCTCGCAACGAAAACGCCGAAGGCCTTTCGACCACCGGCGCTCTTCGCATCATCTGAAAAAGACTCAGCTGTCCAGGCGCATGCCCGGCATGTTGCCGGCCTGGCGCCAGGCTTCCATCTTCTGCTGCCAGTTGTCCCAGCCCAGGCCCCAGCCGCGGAACAGGAACCACTTGGACTCCTTGTCGCCTTCGTTGGTGAAGTAGCTGGGTGTGCACTCGTTGAGGATCATCGAGAGGTCCAGCTCGTTTTCGCGGAACTCCTTGATGTAGGCGTCCTGGCCTTCCTGGGTGGGCTCGACCGCCTTGATGCCCTGGTTCAGCGCCTGCGAGATGATCCAGGCAGCATGGCGGCCCTGCTCGCCGAACTGCAGGGTGGTGTTGCCGTTGAGGCCACCCTGAACGTATCCGGTGAAGAACATGTTCGGGAAGTTGTGCGCCATCGTGCCGTTCAGCGTCAGCGGGCCGTCCGCCCAGTAATCGTAGATCGAGACGCCATCGCGCCCGACGATCTTTTCGATCCCCCAGCGGCGCTTGAGGTCGCCGGCCACTTCGAAGCCCGAAGCGAAGATCATGCAGTCGATCTCGTACTCCTGACCGTTCTGGATGAAGCCCTTCTCGGTCATCGCTTCGAGGCCGGCGGTCAGCGACACGTCGATCAGCTTCACGTTGGGGCGGTTGAAGGTGTCGTAATAGTCGTTGTTCGACAGCGGCCGCTTGCACATGAAGCGATAGTACGGCTTGAGCGCTTCTGCCGTGTTCGGATCGGCGACGATGGAGTCCACGCGGCGGCGCAGGCGCTCCATCACGCGGAAGTCCATCTGCTCGCGCTGCTTCATGAACTCGTTGAAGTCCATTTCCGGCCAGCCGGCTTCGTCGAATTCGGCGTTGAGGTTGCGGTTGATCTCGGTCCAGATGTCGCAGATCAGATCCTTGTCGCCGCGCGGGATGGTCTCGTTGGCGGCGCGCAGGAAGTTGGCCTGGCGCTCGCTCTGCCAGCCCGGCGTGAGCGAGGCGGCCCATTCGGGGTCGGTCTCGGGGTTCGGGCGCTCATCCACGCTCGAAGGCGTGCGCTGGATCACGTAGAGTTGCTCGGCGTACTTGCCGAGGTATGGGATCGCCTGGATTGACGTCGCGCCAGTGCCCAGGATCGCGACCGTCTTGTCCGTCAGCTTGTCCAGCACGGGCACGTTCCACTCGCCGCCGGTGTAGTCGAAGTCCCAGCGGCTGGTGTGGAACATCTTGCCCTTAAAAGCATGGATGCCGGGCACTGCGGGGAACTTCGGCGTTGACAGCGTGCCGCCGCACATGATGACGTGGCGGGCGCGGATGGTGTCGCCCCGGTCGGTCGAGACCAGCCAGCGCTTGATGTCTTCTTGCCACTCGAGACCGGTGATCTCGGTGTGCATCAAGCCCTTGTCGCGAAAGCCGTACTTGTCGACGATGGTCTGGATGTACTCGTAAATCTCCTTGCCGTCGGCGAACTTCCTGGACGGCAGCGTGCCCATGTCTTCCAGCAATGGCAGGTAGCAGTAGGCGTCGTTGTCGCACTGGATGCCGGGGTAGCGGTTCCAGTACCAGGTGCCGCCAAAGCCGCCGGCATGCTCGATGTGGCGAAAGTTGGTGACGCCCGCCTGGGTCAGGTGGAAGCCCGCGAGGATGCCGGTCCAGCCGGCACCCAGGATGGCGACGTCGATCTCCTCATCGATCCCATCGCGTGGCACCACCGGCGTGAACGGATCGTGGGCGCGGGTATCGTGGACCAGATGGTCGTTGGGCGAGGCATACTGCGCGCCGGTTTCGGTACGAATGCGCTTGTCGCGCTCGGCGGCATACTTGGCCTTCAACGCCGGGATGTCGATTTCTTCGACGGCAGGTACGATGGATTTCAGGCAGTTCATGTCCGGTCCCATTCTTTTGACAGCGACGCACGAGCGTCCGCCGATCTTACGACGGTGATGATCTGATTGCGGTTAGTTGTCAACAGTGTTGTTCATTAGTGCGCGGCGTTGCCGGTCTTCGTCATGGCAAAGCTGTAGGTGATGTGGTCCACGTGACCGTGAAGTCCGAAGTCGAGGATCTCGTCCTTGGAGAGGATCCTGGATTGCGCTGCCGCGACCTCGTCGATGGTCCAGGCTGGCTGGTACGCGCCGGGTGTTTCGGCGATGAACAGGCGTGAGATGCGTCCGCCGATCGAGGCGATCAGTTCCCCTGTCAGCGTGCAATCCGCGTGAGCCAGCCAGGCGACGGTCGGCGCGACGAGTTCGGGCCCCATCGGCGGGTATTGCGACACGTCGATACCCTCCGCCATGCGGGTGACCGCGCTGGGAACGATGACGTTGCATCGCACGTCGTGCTCCTCGCCTTCGAGTGCGGCGACGTTTGCCAGGCCGATCATGCCGGACTTGGACACCGCATAGTTCGTGACGGCCTTGTTGCCATAGACGCCACCGATCGAGGAGGTCAGGACGATGCGGCCATAATTCGCATCGAGCATATGGGGGAACGCCGCCTGGACGACGTGGAAGGCCCCCATCAGGTGCACGTCGACGACCGACTTGAAATCCTCGTAGGCAAGATCGCGTATCGTGCCGTAGCGAACATTGCCGGCGTTGTGAATCAGCACGTCGATACGGCCCCAGGTGTCGATCGCGGCCTGGATTATCGCGCGTCCGCCCTCGGGCGTGGCGACCGAATCGGAGTTGGCGATTGCCTCGCCGCCGGCGGCGCGGATCTCATCGACGACGCTTTGCGCCACGTCGGCACTGGGATCGTCACCGCGAAGCGCGCCGCCAAGATCGTTGACGACGACCTTTGCGCCCAGCGACGCGAGCAGCAGCGCGTACGACCGCCCCAGGCCCCGGCCGCCGCCAGTGATGACCGCCACGCGATCCTCGAATGTCAACTTGGCCATCAGGCGATCCTCTCTCGTCAGAGGCGCCCGCGGCGCCGTTATGCGGATGGCAACCGGATATGCGCACGCAAAGCATGTGGCAACCTATGGTATCGCCATCGACGAGGGGCATGGCGACGGGGGAGCGATACCTGCACCGCAACCTGAGGGTGCGTTGCACGCCGCGGGCACTCACGATACCACTCGGCGCCAAAGATTCGGCAGCCAAGCCGATGGAAGAGGTGTTACCGATGCTAAAGCCAGACGGCAGAAATCAGGCGGGCTTGCCAGCCAAGCCCGGCGAGGGCTGGGCGCTGCATCGCATGACGCGGGCCAGTCGCCTGCAAAGCGCCAACGGTATCCGCACCGGTGCCGATGGGCGTATCTACGTGGCGCAGGTCGCCGGCAGCCGGGTCAGCGCGATCGACGTGGACAGCGGCGCGATCGAGGTCATCAGCCCTTCCAGCGGCGGGATCGTCGGCCCCGATGATCTGGCCTTCGACGAACACGGCAATCTGTACTGTACCGAGATCACCGAAGGCCGTGTCTCGATGATGACACCTTCGGGCGAGTACAAGGTCATCCACGGAGACATACCGGTCGCCAATCCGATTACCTACCATCAAGGCCGGCTGATCGCGGGCGAGCTGCGCATGGGCGGTCGGATCATGGAGCTTGATCGCAATGGCGGCAGTCCTCGCGTCATCTACGAAGGCGTGCCGATGGCCAATGCTTTCGAAGTAGGCCCGGATGGCAAGCTCTACTTTCCGGCACAGGGCGCGAACGAGATCTGGCGCATCGGGCTCGATGGCGGCGAGCCCGAGGTGGTCGCAAAGGATCTGGGCGTTCCGGACTCGGTCAAGTTCCATCCCGACGGTTCGATCATCTCGACGCAGGTCTATTCGGGCCAAGTGCTCAAGATCGATCCGCGCACCGGGGAAAAGACCGTGCTGGCCGACATCAGCCCCGGCCTCGATAACGTGGCCTTCGTCGGTCAGCGTACCTTCGTCAGCCACATCAACGGTTCGATCACCGAGATCCTCGAACCGGGCAAGACCAAGCCACTGGTCGAGGGAGGACTGGAATGGCCGCTGGGCCTCGCGGTGGGCCCCAATGGCCATCTGATGGTGGCGGATGGCGGCTTCACCTATTTGCTGACGCCGGGCGATCATCTGCAACTGGCCGGTATGCTGTTCTCGCCCGGCTATCCCGGCTGGGTGCGTGACATTGCGTCGGCTGGCACCGACGAATGGGTGGTGACGACCGCGAATGGTGAAGTGGCGCGCTGGAATCCTGCCGAACAGGCGAGTGCAGTGCTTGCGAGCGGTTATGACCGACTGATGGGCGTGGCCGTCGGCGCTGGCGACCGCGTGGTGTTCGCCGAAATGCCGACCGGCCGTGTACTGTCAATCGAGGGTGGAGCGGTCAGCGAACTGGCGTCGGGTCTCGATCGGCCTATGGGCGTTGCCGTCGCCGATGATGGCACCGTGTTCGTAGCCGAAAGCGGGGCCGGGCGGATCGTCAAATTCGCTGGTGGCCGCAAGGAAACGGTGATCGATGGCCTTGGTCGGCCCGAAGGTATCGCGATCGCCGGTGGCACCCTGTTCATCGCCGATCCCGGCGCGAATGCCGTCGTCGCCTGCGATCTTTCGGGCGGGGCGCGTGAGACGATCGCGTCTGACGTGCCGATCGGTGGTCCCGGTGGTGCGCCCACCGTCCAGCTCGGCGGGGTAGGCGATCTGTGTGGCCCGATGAATACCTTCGTGGGCATCGCCGCGGCGCCGGACGGGACGATTTATCTGTCGGCTGATGCGGAAGGCAGCGTCCTGGCACTGCGCAAGGTCTGAGGGACGACGATGCTCAAGCAGATTTGCTTCTTTCGCAAGAACCCGACCATGACGATGGACGAGTTCATGGACTATTATGAGAACCAGCACTCCAAGCTGGCTCTCAAAAACGGCGCGAAGCCCGCAATCCCTAACGCCGTCCGCTACGTTCGGCGCTACTTGGTGCCTGAGCGAAACCCGATAACTGGTCAGATCCATGATCCGGGCTATGACTGCATCATGGAAATCTGGTGGAACAGCCGCGAGGATTTCGAGCGATCGCAAGCCATAATCAGCGATCCCGAGCGCATGCCGATGACCAAGGCTGACGAAGCGATCCTGTTCGCCAGCCACGAAAATCCGGTTTGTACCTGCATCGAATACGATTCACCGATGGGCCCCGCGGGTGAGAACACGCACGTCGAACTGCGTTACGGCAATTGAGCGCGACCGTTTCTGAGCAGGGGAGTGGATCTGCTTCGGCAGAGTGGCGCGCCTATCCGATGCTGCCGGTCGCGGCGGCGTTCGGCTATGCGACCAGCGTCATCCACATCTATGGCTTCGGCCCATACGTGGTGCCGATCACGACCGAATTCGGCTGGTCGCGCGTCATGGCGACGGCGGGGATCAGCCTCGCCACCATCGTCCAGGCCTTTTTCGGCATCCTGATCGGACTGGCGGTCGACCGCTTCGGCCCGCGCCCTTTCGCCTTGCTGGGCATCGTGCTGGTGCCGGCCGCTTTCGCCATCATCGGGACCGCTACCGGATCGAGTGCGAACTGGTACCTGCTGTGGGGATTGCTCTCGATCTGCGTGTTGCCGGTGCAGGCGACGATCTGGACCAGCGCGGTTGCGTCGCGCTTCACCGTCTCGCGAGGTCTCGCCTTCGCAGTGACTCTATGCGGTGCATCGATCGCGGCGTTCGTGTTCCCGTTGATGGGCAGCTGGCTGATCAGCCAATACGGCTGGCGCACCGCCATCGCCGCGCAAGGCGGCCTGTGGCTGCTGATCGCCTTACCCGTTATATTCGTGTTTTTCCGCAGCGCTTTCGATCGCGAAAAAGGCGTTCGGGGGCAGCGCGGTGAAAAGCCGGTGCCACGCGACTTGCCCGGCGCGACCTTGCGTGAGGGCATTCTCTCCAGCATCTACATCCGCCTGTTCGTGGCGTGCCTGCTCTTCACGTTCACGATCCTGGCGTTGGTGGTGCACTTCGTACCGATCATGACCGATCGCGGCGTCGATGCGGTGACCGCCGCCGGTCTCGCCTCGCTGATCGGCATTTTCTCGCTGATCGGTCGCCTCACCACCGGTTTCCTGCTTGACCGGTTTCCTGCCTCGCTGGTCGGCGCGGTAGTATTCCTGCTGCCGGTCGGAAGCTGCCTGCTGCTTTTGCTGGCGGTAAGTTCCTCCGTCGCGCTGGCCGTGGCGGCGATCCTCATCGGCCTCACGCTGGGCGCGGAGATCGACGTCGTCGTCTATCTGCTCAGCCGCCATTTCGGCCTGAAGAACTTCGGTGGTCTGTACGGCGGCTTGCTGGCGGCGCTATCGATCGGCACGGCGGCGGGGCCCTTGGCCGCGTCGGCGGTATTCGACCGTACCGGCAGCTATGCACCGTTCCTGTGGGCGGTGCTGGCCTTCATGGCGGCGAGCAGCATCGCGATCGCCACCCTGCCGCACAAGGCTCGTGACTGGAGCAAGCCCGCCGGGGCGTGACCTTACGCTTCATGTCCGCCCACGCATCGTCATCGCCGCTCTTACAGCAATGACGATGCGTGGGCGGGCGCGATGTCCTAGAACTGACGCGTGCCGGTGGCGTCACTCGCCTTGAACACGTCGATCTCTTCGACCGCCTTCATCATCACAAGCGGGATCCGGCGTTCGGTCGAGGCCTGATAGCTGGCGTAGAAGGGGTGGCAGTCGACCACGAAGTTCCACACCTTCTCGCGCTCGTCCCCTTCCGGCTCGCGCCAGGTGCCCCGGAACGCCTGGGTCGCGACCTGGAACTCGATCTCGCTGGCTTCGCGGATGTTCAGGTACCACGCCGGGTGCTCGTCCGCTCCGCCCTTCGAAGCGACGATCACCACTTCGCCGCCAATATCGGCGTAGCATAGCGGGGTGATGAACTCCTTGCCGCTTTTGCGCCCGGTGTACTTGATCATGCAGTGAGTCGCGAAGTTGCGCCCGCCGACCGGCGTGATGTCCATGATGTGGCCTTTGGCGCCGCGGGATTCCAGGTACATCTCGCGGTGTTCGGTGACCCAGTCCTTGCGTACTTCGCGGATCGCAGCCGACGTGTCGTCACTCATGGGATAGTCCTCTCGTCCATTTGCGTTTGCGCGAACCTTGCCCATCTAGAAGCAAACGCCAAGCCGGCTTTATACGATCGCCGGGGCGGTAGGCGAGCAGGTTTGCGCTGTTCGGCGAATGATGGGATAACCGCACACCATGACCGCGCGGATGAATGAGGACGTTTGAGAATGGGTGATATCGGCAAGATCGTGCAGGCGGCGGAAGACCTCACCACCACGGTGAACATTCCCGCAGAGGCCTATACCTCACCCGAATATGCACGGGCAGAGCAGGATCGGTTGTGGCGCAAGGTATGGCTGCAGGCTGGCCGCATCGACGACATCGCTGAAGTCGGCAGCTACATCACGTTCGATATCCTTTCCGACTCGGTCATCATCGTCCGCACCGGGCCCGACACCATCAACGCGATCCACAACGTCTGTCCGCATCGTGGCCGCAAGCTGGTCGACGTGCCGGCCGGCAAGCGCAACGCCCGCGGCAAGCGTCCCAACTTCATCTGCGGATACCACGGCTGGACGTTCGACCTCGAAGGCAAGAACACCTACCTCGAGCATCCGGACGACTGGCAGGGCAAGCTGTGCGACGGGCTTGCCGACGTCGGCCAGGTCAAGGTCGAAAGCTGGGGCGGGTGGTTGTGGATCAACCTCGATCCCGAAGCGGGCCCGCTCAAGGATTACCTCGATCCGGCGATGACCATGCTCGATCCTTACCAGCTGCAGAACATGCGCCCGCGCTGGCGCAAGTGGGTGGTCTTCGAATGCAACTGGAAAGTCGCGATGGAGGCATTCGCGGAGACCTATCACGTCAACACTACCCATCCCGAATTCATGGAGTTCGGCCAGTTCCGTGGCTGGGCGCGAAACCAGGGATTGCATTCCAACATAGGCTACGAGGCCCCCAAGGGTCAGGAAGAGGACTCGGGCAAGCTACGCCTAGGCACTGGTGAAGATCCGCGCGTCACGACTGCGGAAATGCAGAACTTCACCTGGGCGAATGCGAACACGAACACCACCACCACGCTGGTTGCGGTGGCCAACCGCCTGAAGGACGAACTGCCCGAGGGTACGCCCGCCGCCGAAGTGTCCAAGTACTGGATCCAGACCGCACGGGCGGAGGACGAAGCGCGCGGCGTGGTCTGGCCGACGGTCGAACCGCAGCACACTTCGCAAGCGGGAACAGCTTGGCAGATCTTCCCGAACTTCCAGATCGGTCACGCCGTCAACAACATGCTGTGCTACATGGCGCGCCCCTACAAGGGTGATCCGGACAAGTGCATCTTCGAGGCAGCGGTGTACGAACTGTACCCCGAAGGTGAAGCGCCCGCGACGGATTGGGAGTACACCGAGCCGGCCGATTGGCCGCCGGTGCTGCAGCAGGATTTCAACAACATGGCTGCGGTGCAGCAAGGCATGAAGAACGTCGGGTTCCGGGGCGCGCAGCCCAACCCCTACATGGAACGTTCGATCGCCAGCCTGCACATGAACCTGGCGCGGTTCATGGGCTCTGGTTTCCCCCAAAGCTACTGAGGGTCGGATCGGCATGGCGATGATGCCGATCGCCCACATCAGCTGGGCGCTTGCCGACAATGCGCAGCGCCCGGCTTGCGATGGGTTTTTCCAGGACGTTTTTGGCGCGCGTGCGGTGTACGAGATGCTGGAAACGCCAGCGACGGCCGGTATGGGGCTTGATCGCGAAGAAAGTCTGATGATGGTGGGCGACACCATGATCATCCCCATCGCGCCGGCTGGCGATGGCACGCGCGAGACGTCGGCGCTGGGCAACATGCTGCGTCGCTCCGCTGCGCCGATGCGCTGGATCGGTGTCGCCTTGAAGGTCGCCAGCCTGCCCGAGGTCGACCAGCGGCTGCGTGCTGCCGGGTTCGATCTTCACTACGATCCGGGCATGGAGGCGGCGTACTGCCTTATCGCGCGGCATCAGGCGCTCGGGATGCGGATCGAGTTGCTGGCACAGGACCTGCCCAACGATCCACGCCGCGATCCGGCATGGCGGGACGATCCGGCCCGCAACCCGCTCGGGATCGAGGGGCTGCAAGCGATCGGGCTGTCCACGCCGTCGCTCGATACGGCACGCACGATCTTCGCCGATCGGTTGGGCTGGCCGGAAATCGGTTCGCGTCATCTTGCCGAGGCTGACGCGGATTGCGCCGCCTTCTTCATGGGCGATACCGTGCTGGAAGCCATGGCGGGTAGCGACGAGGACACCGCCGTCGCCAGGCACGCGCGCGATATCAAGGGGATCTACAACCTCGTCTTCAAGGTTCGCGATGCGGTGGCTGCGGCCGAGGTGCTGCGTGGCCGGCGCCTGGACCTGATCGGCGACGTGTCGGCGCGCTTTGCGATCGATCCAGGCCAGGCACATGGCCGCTTGATTTGGCTGACGGAGCAGACACCATCGGGCTATCCGGCCGTGGGCTCACGCATGGGCGCGTTCGCGCCAGGTTTCGGGACCACGTCTTAGCCCAATGACGCTTGATGCTGGGCCTCTCAGCGCGCCTCGCCGATCAGGGTGAGCGCCTCGGCATTGGTCCAGATCTTGCCCCCCATGAAGCGCCAGACTTCGCGGCCTTCCGAGTTGTAGAGGATCGTCGTCGGCAGGGTCTGCACCTGGTACTTGGCGCCAAGCTCGCCCTTGGGATCGATCCACGGCTCTAGGTTGTCCCCACCGCGCTCCTTGATGAAAGCGGCGACCTTCTCGGTTCCCGTCATGTCCTGCGACACGGTCAGCACTTTGAGCTTGCCCTCGCGGATGTCGACCAGCCGGTCGAGCGTAGGCAATTCCACGACGCAGGGCGCGCACCACGTCGCCCACAGGTTCACCAGCGTCGGCTTGCCGCGCAACGAGGACAGCGCCAGCGTCTTGCCGCTCGCATCCTTGAGCGTCATCTCCGGCATCGCTTCGCCTTTATGCGATCGATCGATCGTCCCGGACAGCTTTTCGCTTGTGGGCATCTCGGAAGGGTTAGGGTCCGGTTGCACAGCCTCGGGCGTTTGCTTATCGCAGCCCCCGACCATCAGGGCACAACCAAGGACGGCAAGCTTGAGCGAACGGGACATGAGCAAGGGCGAGGCCTCCGGGGCAGATGTGAGCCAAACGGGCAATCAGATGTGGGGCGGGCGCTTTGCGGAAGGGCCCTCGGCGATCATGCGCGAGATAAATGCCTCGATCCCGTTCGACAAGGCGCTGTGGAGGCAGGACATCCGCGCCAGCAAGGCGCACGTCGCGATGCTGGGCGCGATGGGTATCGTTGCCGGCGACGACGCGGTTACGATCGAACAGGGTTTGGATCGGGTCGCGGCCGACTACGAGGCGCACGGCGTACCCGAGGACTGGAGCCTCGAAGACATCCACATGACGACCGAGAGCCGACTGGCCGAACTGATCGGTCCCGTCGCCGGGCGCCTTCACACCGCGCGCAGTCGCAACGATCAGGTCGCGACCGATTTCCGCCTGTGGGTGCGCGACGCAATCGACGAAGTCGATGCCGGATTGCTCGCGCTGCAACGCGCGCTGGTGACTCGCGCCGGCGAACATGCCGATAGCATCATGCCCGGCTTCACCCACTTGCAGACGGCTCAGCCGGTTACACTGGGCCATCATCTCATGGCCTATTACGAGATGATCGCGCGCGATCGATCGCGGTTCGCCGACGGACGCAGCCGCCTCAACAAGAGCCCGCTGGGCGCCGCGGCGCTGGCTGGCACCGGCTTTCCCATCGATCGCGAGATGACCGCGCAGGCGCTCGGCTTCGATGCACCGACCTCGAACAGCCTCGATTCGGTCTCGGACCGCGACTTCGCTCTCGATTACCTGATGAGCGCGAGCCAGTGCGCGCTGCATCTCTCCCGCCTGGCCGAGGAGTTCATCATCTGGGCAAGCCAGCCGTTCGGCTTCGTCGCTTTGCCCGATTCGCTCTCCACCGGCAGCTCGATCATGCCGCAGAAGAAGAACCCCGATGCCGCCGAATTGGTGCGCGGGCACTCGGGGCGGATCAGCGGTTGCCTCGTTTCGCTGATGATGACGATGAAGGGCCTGCCGCTCGCCTATTCCAAGGACATGCAGGACGACAAGCCGCCGGTGTTCGAGGCGGCCAGCCTGTTGGCGCTGTCGATCGCGGCGATGACCGGCATGGTCGCCGAGACGCGCTTTCGCACCGATCGGATGCGCGCTGCCGCCGAGCTGGGCTTCGCCACCGCCACCGATCTGGCCGACTGGCTGGTGCGGCAGGCCGACATACCCTTCCGCGAGGCGCATCACATTACCGGCGCGGCGGTGAAGCTGGCCGAAAGCCGCGGAGTGGCTCTGGATGCCTTGCCGCTGGAGGATCTTAAGGCCATCGACAGCCGCATCGATACGCGCGTATTCACGGCGCTCTCAGTCGAAGCTTCGGTCGCCGCGCGCAAGTCGCATGGCGGCACGGCGCCGGACGAGGTAAGGAAGCGCGTGGCCGAAGCCCGCATGGCCCTGGGCCTGGAGTGAGACAGATGCGCATCCTGATCGCCATTGGCCTGCTGGCCGCTCTTGCTGCGTGCGGCTCGCGGAAGGATCTGGCACTGGAGCAGGGGCAGAAGCTGCCGCCGGCGCCTTATGGTCGCGCGGTGCAGCCTACCGCGTCGGAACTGCTCGATCCGCCGCCGCTGGCCATCCCCGAGCGCAGCGTGGAACTGCGTACCCGATCCGAGAGACGGGACGACGATCCCTTCGATCTGCCACCACCTGATCGCGACGACTGAGAACCATGGATCATTTTGCATTGAGAGACGGCGCGCTGCACGCCGAAAACGTCGCGCTCGCCTCCATCGCTTCGGCGGTGGGGACGCCGGTCTATATCTATTCGCGCGCCACGCTGGAGCGTCATGCCCGCGTCTTTAGAGAGGCGCTCTCGGCACTGCCACGCGTACATCTGGCGTTCGCCGTGAAGTCGAACCCCAACCTTGCCGTGCTCAGGCTGCTGGCGCGTGAGGGCTATGGGGCCGATGTCGTCTCGGCAGGCGAGATGCACCGTGCGCTGGCCGCCGGAATGCCGGGAAGCGACATCGTGTTTTCCGGTGTAGGCAAGACCCGGCACGAGATGGGCGAGGCACTGGATGCAGGGCTTGGCCAGTTCAATCTCGAAAGCGAGGAAGAGGGCGTCGAGCTGGCGGCGATCGCCGCAGCGCGCGGCACGGTCGCGGTCGCGACGCTGCGCGTCAATCCCGATGTCGATGCCAAGACGCACGCGAAGATCTCGACCGGTAAATCGGAAAACAAGTTCGGCGTGGCTTACGATCGTGCCGCGCAGATCTATGCCCGCCTGGCGGCGCTGCCCGGTTTGACCATGCGCGGCCTCGCCGTCCACATCGGCAGCCAGATCACCGATCTGGAGCCATCGCGGCTCGCTTTCGTCAAGATGGGCGAACTGATGCACGCGATCCGAGCACAGGGCCTGAGCGTGACGCACATGGATCTGGGTGGTGGCCTTGGCGTACCCTATCGCCTCGGTGAGACGCTGCCCGGGCCGGCGCAGTACGGCGCGATGGTGGCCGAAGTCACGCAAGACTGGGATGCGACCATCATGTTCGAGCCCGGCCGGGTCATCACCGGCAACGGCGGCGTGCTGGTAACCGAGGTGATCCGCGTGAAGCCGGGCGCGGTGAACCCGTTCGTCGTGGTGGACGCGGCGATGAACGATCTGGTCCGTCCGGCGATGTACGATGCCTGGCACGATTTCGTCGCGGTGCGGCCTTCGGGTGAACGGATGACCGCGAACATCGTGGGTCCGATCTGCGAAAGTTCGGACACTTTCGCGATGGCGCGCGACATCGATACGGTGGCGGCCGGCGACCTAGCGGTGTTTCGCACCGCCGGTGCCTATGGCGCGACGATGGCGAACACCTACAACAGCCGCGCGCTGGTGCCGGAGGTGATGGTCGATGGCGACAAGTGGGCGATCGTCGCCGACCGCATCGAACCTGCCACCATCCTGGCCGCCGAGCGCGTGCCGGAATGGTTGGCATGAGCTTGTCCGCGCGATGATCGCGAACCTGCCGCTGTTTCACCGCATCGCCGGCCAGCCCGTCATCGTGCTGGGGGTGGGCGAGGCGGCGGAAGCCAAGCGGCGGCTGGTCGAGCGGGCGGGCGCCATCGTCATCGACGATTTGCAGGAGGGCATCGACAAAGGCGCACGTCTTGCCTTCATCGCGCACGAGGATGCGGGCTCGGCCCAGTCGGATGCGATCCGTGCGCGCTGTGCCGGTCTGCTGGTGAACGCCGCCGATCGTCCCGAATTGTGTGATTTCACCGTGCCGTCCCTGCTGGACCGCGCCCCGGTGCTGATCGCGATCGGTACGGGCGGCGCGTCGGCCGGGCTCGCGAAGCAGCTGCGGTTGCGGCTCGAAGCGCTGCTGCCGCAATCACTAGGGGCGCTGGCGGATACGCTGTTCGCGATGCGGGGGGCCTTGCGCCAACGCTGGCCGGATGCCGGCGACAGGCGCCGCGCGCTCGATGGTGCGCTTGGCGAGGGTGGTGTCCTCGATCCGCTGTCAGACGACAGCGCGACGCGCGTCCCCGGCTGGATCGCTGGCGAGGCCGGCGCGATCGAGCCCGAGAACGTCGAGATCGTTTTGCGGAGTGCCGATCCCGAGGATCTCACCTTGCGCGAGATGCGCTGGCTCGGCGCAGCGGACAGGATCGTGCACGAACACGGAGTGCCGGCGCAGGTACTCGACCGGTCGCGCGCGGACGCCACGCGCATCGCGATCGCCGCCGGCGAAAGGTTGACGGGCTCGCAAGGCCTGACGGTGACGATCCGTACCTGATCGAATCGACCTGATGACGGGCAGTTGCAAGTCGTCCGCAGCGTCGTCGCGCCTCGCTTACACAATCGCACAATTGGCGACGCGCCTGGCATAGGTGTGTGACAGGCATGGTCGAGAAGCTGCGTCATCGATCGACAGCGAAAGAATCCCCGATGGCCCGCATGCTTCTGACCCTCGCGACACTTGCCACGACCTGCGGCATCGCCACCGGGATCACCGCAAGCCGCGTCGACACGCCTTCGCGCGAGGTGCAGATCGTGGGGCAGGAGCAACCGCTGGATCTTGGCGGTGTGGTCGTCACCGCCTCGGCGCTCCCCGCAGAGGGTTGAAGTCCGGACAGCGGCTGTCTTTGAGAAACGATCAAGCCGCCGTCAGGGTTAGAATGCTGCGCCCGACAGCGCATCGATCGCGCCTTGCAGGATTACCGCGGCTGCGGCCGAATCGATGCGTTCTGCGCGCTTTGCCCGGCTCATGTCCTGGGCGATGAGATCGCGTTCGGCACCGCTGGTCGACCAGCGCTCATCCCACAGCAGGATCGGCAGGTTCAAGATCGCCAGATTGCGCGCATAGGCGCGGCTCGATTGGGCTCTCGGCCCCGAACTTCCGTCCATGTTGAGCGGCAGGCCGATGACGATCCCCTTGATCGAGCGTTCGTGGATCAAGGCCTCTATCGCCGCCTTGTCCGCGCCGAACTTGCCACGTTTGAGCGTCTTGCCTGGCGAGGCGATGCGCCATCCGGCATCGCAGAACGCCGTGCCGATCGTCTGCGTGCCAAGGTCGAGGGCGATCAGCCCGCCGCCTGCGGGAAGGCCCGCACGATACTCCAGCGTACTGGTGGTAATCACGGGCGGCGTGGATTTCGCGGCGGGGGTTTCCAAGCTTGCTTGTGCTCCTGGCCGATTTACGGGCCCGCGCCGCTATAGCCGCCGGACGGCGCGTGACAAGCAAACCGGCGCTTGCACTCATCCGAGCCTGTGCCACACCCCTGCACGGGAAAACGGGTGAAAAGCCGATGACGAGGATGATGGTTCTGGCGGCGCTGGCGCTGCTCACGACGGCGGGCTGCGCCCGCAAGGCGGACCCGGGCGAGGTGGGTAGCGGCGCCGATTGGGCTTTCCATGGCGGCGGGGTCGACGAAAGCGGGTTCAGCCGGCTCGATGAGATCGATACGGGAGATGTCAGCCGGCTCGGCCTGGCCTGGGCGCTGGATCTTCCCGGCGAAGTGACGCTGGAGGCGACCCCGCTGGCGGTGAACGGCGTGCTGTACTTTTCCGGCACGTACTCGGCCGTCTATGCGGTCGACGCCGCGACCGGCAAGCTGCTGTGGAAGCACGATCCAGAGATCTGGAAGCATGAGCCCGAGCGCATGCGCCTCAATTTCGCCGCCAATCGCGGCGTCGCCTATGCCAATGGGCGGGTGTTCGTGACCAGCTTCGATGGGCGGATGATCGCGCTGGATGCCAAGACCGGTAAGCAGGCCTGGACCACCCCGACGCTCGCCCCGGGCACCGCCTACTTCAGCACCGGCGCGCCGCTGGCGTTTGGCGACAAGGTGATGATCGGCAACGGTGGCGGCGATTTCGGTTCGCGCGGCTACGTCACCGCCTATGACCAGGCCACCGGCAAGCAGGCTTGGCGGTTCTACGTCGTGCCCGGCAGCCCGCAACAGAACAAGGGCGACCCGGCGATGGAAGCCGCCGCCAGGACCTGGGCGGGAGAATACTGGAAGACCGGCAGCGGCGGCACCGTGTGGAATTCGATGATCTACGATCCGGAGCTGAACCGCGTCTACATCGGCACGGGCAACTCCGGCCCGTACGATCCGCAAGTCCGCAGCCCCGGCAACGGCGACAACCTCTATCTGGTATCGATCGTCGCGCTTGATGCCGCCACCGGCAAGTACGTCTGGCACTATCAGGAAAACCCGCGCGAGGCCTGGGACTACAAGGCGACCGCCAACATCGTCGCCGCCACGCTGCAGATCGATGGCAAGCCGCGCAAAGTGCTGCTGCACGCGCCCGTCAACGGCTTTTTCTACGTGCTCGACCGACAGACGGGCAAGCTGCTCTCGGCCGAAAAGACCGGCAAGGTGACCTGGGCCGATCGCATCGACCTGACGACCGGACGCCCGGTGGAACGCCCAGGCATCCGCTATGAGAAGGCGGGATTCGATATGTATCCCGGGCCTGCCGGGCGCCATAACTGGCAACCGATGGCCTACAGCCCGCAAACGGGTCTGGTCTATATGCCGGCACAGAACCAGGGCATTCGGTTTGCCGCGAGCAGGGTTGGCGCACCCAGCATGGCGGTGAGCCCGGCGGGCGCGATGGAACTGATCGACGAGCATCCCGACGATCGCACCGGCTGGCTGCTGGCATGGAACCCGCAGACGCAAACGGAGGCGTGGAAGGTAAAGCTGCCCACCTTCTGGAATGGCGGCGTGCTGACGACGAACGGCGGGTTGGTGTTCCAGGGCACGGCCGACGGCAAATTCAGCGGCTACGACGCGAAAGACGGCAGTCGTTTGTGGCAGTTCAACGCCGGCCATGGCTTTCAGGGCGCACCGATAAGCTATGCGGTGAAGGGCAGGCAGTATGTGGCGATTCTGTCCGGATATGGTGGCGCGGCGCCGGTCGGCGGCAACAACGTCGGCTGGAAATACGGCGCGCCGCGCCGCCTGCTGGCCTTCGCGCTGGATGGCAAGGCCAAGCTGCCGCCTGTCGCGCGCGCCGATACATCGGTTCACGCCGTGGATGACCCGAAGATCATGTTGGATGACGGGGACGTGAAGGCCGGCGCCGGCCTCTACGTCACCTGCTCGCTATGCCATGGCAAGGATGCGGTCGCCGGCGGCACCGCGCCTGATCTTCGCGAGTCGATGGTCCCGCTGGACGCCAACGCTTTCCGTTCGGTGGTGCATGACGGCGCCTTGCTGCGAAACGGCATGCCGCGCTTCGACGACCTGACCGATACGCAACTGCGCCAGATCAGAGCATATGTCCGTGCTCGGGCAAGAGAGGCACTGGGAAAAGTAGGGCCCGCGCCCAAGACGAAGGCGGCCCGCTACTGATCGCCGCCCTGTCCATCGCGAAAGTTCGGTATCACTTCCCGAACTTTCGCTGTGACTTGCCGTATCGCGTCTTGCGCGTGCCCGGCTTGCCTTCATTGCTGCGGCCGACGATCGGCGCGCGCTTGTCCTTGTCGGGTATGCCAAGCTCGTCGCCTTCGAGCTTGCGAATCTCGTCGCGCAAGCGCCCGGCTTCCTCGAATTCGAGGTCGGCGGCAGCGGCGCGCATCTTCTTTTCGAGGTCCTCGATATAGCCACGCAGGTTGTGGCCGACGAGGTTGTTGGCGCCTTCCGCGTCAATGTCGATCAGTACGCCATCGCGGCTCGCGGTGTCGGCGACGATGTCGGCGATGCGGCGCTTGATGGTGACGGGGGTGATGTCGTTGGCGAGGTTGAACTCGTGCTGGCGCGCGCGGCGTCGATCGGTTTCGGCGATGGCGCGTTCCATGCTGCCGGTCATGCGGTCGGCATAGAGGATCACGCGACCGTCGACGTTGCGAGCGGCGCGGCCGATGGTCTGGATCAGCGAGGTTTCCGAGCGAAGGAAGCCTTCCTTGTCGGCGTCGAGGATGCAGACGAGCCCACACTCGGGGATGTCGAGACCTTCGCGCAACAGGTTGATGCCGATCAGCACGTCGTAGACGCCCAGCCGCAAATCGCGGATCAGTTCGATGCGCTCCAGCGTCTCGACGTCGGAGTGCATGTAGCGCACGCGCACGCCCTGTTCGTGCATGAACTCTGTCAGATCCTCGGCCATGCGCTTGGTCAGCGTGGTGACGAGGGTGCGGAAGCCGGCAGCGGCGGTCTTCTTGCACTCGGCGATGCAGTCCTGCACCTGATCCTCTACCGGGCGGATCTCGACCGGCGGGTCGATCAGGCCGGTGGGGCGAATGACCTGCTCGGCGAACACGCCACCCGACTGCTCCATCTCCCACGAACCAGGCGTCGCTGACACCGCCACGGTTTGCGGGCGCATCGCGTCCCACTCGTTGAAGCGCAACGGGCGGTTGTCGATGCAACTGGGCAAGCGAAAGCCGTATTCGGCCAGCGTGATCTTGCGGCGGTGATCGCCCTTCGCCATCGCGCCGACCTGGGGCACGGTCTGATGGCTCTCGTCGACGAACAGCAGCGCGTTTTCTGGCAGGTACTCGAACAGCGTTGGTGGCGGCTCGCCGGGCAGGCGGCCCGAGAGGAAGCGGCTGTAGTTCTCGATGCCGTTGCACGATCCGGTGGCGGCGATCATTTCGAGGTCGAAGTTGGTGCGTTGCTCCAGCCGCTGGGCCTCCAGCAAGCGACCTTCGATCTCCAGCTCCTTCAGCCGCTCGGTCAGCTCGAACTTGATGGCCTCGCTCGCCTGCTTCATCGTCGGGCCGGGCGTCACGTAGTGCGAGTTCGCGTACACGCGCACCTTTTCGAGGCTCTGTCCCTTCTTGCCGGTGAGCGGGTCGAACTCGGCGATATCCTCGATGTCGTCACCGAAGAAGCTGATCCGCCAGGCGGTGTCCTCGAGGTGCGAGGGGTAGATCTCTAGGTTGTCGCCGCGCACGCGGAAGTTGCCGCGTTGGAAGGCGGCGTCGTTGCGCTTGTACTGTAGCGCCACCAGCTTGCGGATCGTCTCGCGCTGGTCGGCCTTCTCGCCCTTCTTGAGGTCGAAGATCATTGCCGAGTACGTCTCGACCGAGCCGATGCCGTAGATGCACGAGACCGAGGCGACGATGATCACGTCGTCGCGCTCCAGCAGCGACCGTGTCGCCGAGTGGCGCATGCGGTCAATCGCCTCGTTCACCGAGCTTTCCTTCTCGATGTAGGTGTCCGACCGCGGCACGTAGGCTTCGGGCTGGTAGTAGTCGTAGTAAGAGACGAAATACTCGACCGCGTTGTCCGGGAAGAAGTCCTTGAACTCGGAATAGAGTTGCGCGGCCAGGATCTTGTTGGGCGCCAGGATCAGGGCCGGGCGCTGCAGCTCCTCGATCACCTTGGCCATGGTGAAGGTCTTGCCCGAGCCGGTGACGCCCAGCAGCACTTGCGTCTTGTCGCCATCCTGGGTGCCGGCAACGAGATCGGCGATCGCGGTGGGCTGGTCACCGGCGGGCTCGTAATCGGACTTGATGACGAAGCGCTTGCCCGGGAGCGACTTTTCCGGCCGCTTGGGCTTATGCGGTATGAAGTTGCCGGAGGTGTCGGGCTCTTCCAGCCCGCGACGGATAACGAGTTCTGCCATGGCGGAACATATGGGGTATGCCGATGCCGCCCGCAACGGCGTCGGCTTGCCTGCTGGGTCAGGGGCGCTAGGGTGGAACAACTTAGGGGAGGATCATGATGCATTTCGCACTTAGGCCGTTCGCACTTTGCGCTGTCGCCGCCGTCACGCTTGCCGGATGCGGTGACAAGAAACCCGATGCCACGGCGAGCGAGGGCGCTGCCACCGCGAGCGCTACCGCCGAATCGGTCAAGCCGCGCCCCGGCCATTGGGATGTGAAGCTGGAGATGACCGACTTCGATGTTCCCGGAATGCCTGCGGAAATAAAGCAGACGATCGGGAAGCAGATCGCCCAGGCCGGCGCGATGGCGACGTGCCTCACGCCCGAACAGGCGGCGCGCAACGATGGCAAGTTTTTCGAACCCAAGAACAACAAGGATTGTACCTCGGAAAGCTTCGCGATGGAGAACGGCAAGCTGGACGCCAAGATGGTCTGCTCGCGCGCCGGCACCAAGCAAACGGTCGCGATGAAGGGTACCTATGGCGCTGACGCCTATGACCTGACGCTCAATTCTCAGGGCGATGCCAACGGGCAGCCGATGAAGATGACCATGCACGTCACCGGCAAGCGGACCGGCGAGTGCAATGGCAAGGAGCGTGGCTGAGCGTTTGCCGATATTGGTCGCGCAGCCTCGCGCTTGTTCAGCTTCTGTTTGCGCATAGTAGGCCAGGGTGGAAACTTCGAACTGGTGAAGTTCGTTCGAAAGGCCTCGTCCTCAATCCTGAGCGCCGAGCTCAACGAGAATGAAGGCAAACGGAACACAAGTGGCAGACGTGATGGCAGTGGCGGGCAATTTTTGGCGAAATGCGGGTAAAGCGCACGGAGAGTTCGTGCGCCGCTCCGCACTTGCACGCGAGCCGCGTCCGGAGGGGGTGAGCGGTCCACCCTTGCGGTATTTGTGGGGGGAGCTGGCCTCGCTGCGCCGGCAACGTGTCGCTTCCGGTCCGATCGAGGCGCTGCGCCCGCAACCGGTCATGCTGCTGCCCGGTTTCGGCGCGCATCCCAACCGAATGAAGCCGCTGGCCGATGGCCTGATCGCCGCCGGACACGAAGTGCATGACTGGGGGCTGGGGCTCAATCTTGGCCCGAGTGAGCAGAACTTCGCCTTTCAGATGCGCCGTGTCGGCGCGCTGGCCCGTCAGCACAAGGCGCCGATAGCCCTCGTCGGCTGGAGCCTGGGCGGATTGTTCGCGCGTGAGATCGCGCGGCGCCAGCCTCAGAACGTCTCGCGCGTCATCACTCTAGGCACGCCGTTTTCGGGCAATCCCCGCGCCAACAACGCGTGGCGTGCGTATCAGGCGATTACCGGCCATTCGGTCGACTCGCCCCCCGTCACTTGTGAATTGCGCGGAAAACCGCCGGTGCCGACGATCGCCTTGTGGAGCCCGCGCGATGGGGTGATCCAGCCGCGTTCTGCTTGTGGCTGGCCAGACGAGCGCGACCGGGCGGTGGCCCTGCGCTGCTCGCACCTCGGTTTCGCGCGCGATCCCAGCGTGATCGCCGAAGTGATCCGCCAACTCGATCTCGACTGAAGCTGCTCCGGCCGTGCTGATGCGCCTTCAAGCTCGAGGTGGGCGGCGGCGATAGCTCAGCGCCTCGGCAACGTGGATGCGCCCGATGGTAGGTGCCTGGGCAAGGTCCGCGATGGTTCTCGCGACCCTCAGGATTCGCGTATAGCCCCTTGCCGAGAGGCGCATCGTCTCGGCGGCCTGCATCATCAGCTTGCGCCCGGCATCGTCGGGAGTTGCATGAGCATCCAGCGAGTCGCCGTCGAGTTCAGCATTGGTGCGCAGTCCGGTGCCTTCGAGGCGGACGGTTTGGATCGCGCGAGCGTTCGCGACCCGCGCTGCCACTTCGGTGCTGCCCTCGGCCGCAGGTGGAAGCGCGAGATCGGCGGCGCTGACCGGATCCACGTCGACATGGAGGTCGACGCGATCGAGCAGTGGACCGCTGATCTTGCTCTGGTATTCGGCGGCGCACTTCGGGGCCCGGCTGCAGCCGAGCGCGGGGTCTCCCAAGTGTCCGCAGCGGCACGGGTTCATCGCCGCGATCAGCTGGACGCGTGCAGGATAGGTCACATGCGCGTTGGCGCGGGCGACGCTGACTTCTCCGGTTTCGAGCGGCTGGCGCAGCGAATCGAGCACCGCGCGCTGGAACTCGGGCAACTCGTCGAGGAACAGCACGCCAAGGTGCGCCATCGATACCTCACCCGGCTTCACTCGCAATCCCCCGCCGGTCAGCGCGGCCATGGAGGCCGAGTGATGGGGGGCACGGTAAGGGCGCGCGCGGCTGATGCGACCCTCCTCCAGCGTCCCGGCGACGCTCGCCACCATCGAGGTTTCGAGCGCCTCGCCCGCGGTGAGTGGCGGTAGAATGCCGGGCAGGCAGCTGGCCAGCAGCGATTTGCCGGCGCCGGGTGGTCCGATGAATAGCAGGTTGTGCGATCCCGCCGCGGCGATCTCGAGCGCGCGCTTGGCGGTTTCCTGGCCTTTGACCTGACGAAGATCCGGCCCGCGCGGTGGCGAATCGGCCTTACCCGGTTCGGGCACCGGCAGGACTTGCGTCCCCTTGAGATGGTTGAGCAGGCTGACGAGGTTGGGGGTGGCCAGCACGGGTACGCCGCTGGCCCAGCGGGCCTCCGATCCTTGCGCGGCGGGGCAGATCAGCCCCTTGTCCGCAGCGCTGGCGTGGAGCGCCGCCAGCAACACGCCGGGTGACGCGATGACCCGGCCGTCCAGCGCAAGCTCTCCCACCGCCACGAAGTCGCCGAGTTGCTCGGCATCGGCCACGCCCATCGCGGCAAGCAGCGAAAGCGCGATCGGCAGATCGTAGTGCGAGCCTTCCTTGGGAAGGTCGGCGGGGGACAGGTTTACCGTGATCCGTTTGGGGGGAAGGGCCAGACCCATCGACGAAAGCGCGGCGGTGACGCGCTGGCGGCTTTCACCGATGGCCTTGTCGGGCAAGCCGACGACGTGGAAGCAGGGCATGCCCGCCGCCACCTGGCACTGTACCTCGACGCCCCGCGCCTCCAAGCCAAGATAGGCCACCGTCGAGACGAGCGCGACCAACTGCTGATTTTCCCCGATTGCCCTGGCTATCAGCTGTGTCTCCGCGACACCGACAAGTCGAGTTACATTGCTGTAACCGGCGGTCGTAGGCTATGCTTGTGACGCAAGTGGCGTTGGTGCTCCGAGGTCCCTTGCCTTGACTCACCGACATCGGTGCACTAACGGCGCCAGCCTGATCAACGCACGCTCCGATTGTGGGCGGCCGTTTTCGTTCGACACGTTCCAGTTTGAGGTTTCGTCATGAAGCGCACGTTCCAGCCCAGCAACCTCGTCCGCGCTCGTCGCCATGGCTTCCGCCTGCGTTCGGCTACGCCGGGCGGCCGCAAGATTCTGCGCGCCCGCCGTGCGCGTGGCCGCAAGAAGCTGTCGGCCTGAATCAGGCACCCGCTGGATAGGCTTCGGCAAGAGGCTAGATCCCGCTAGGCGGCGCCGACCCTCGCTCTTGCGTATATTGCGCGAGGGCATGGGTCCGGTGCCGCTTCGTTTGGCGCGGCCTGCATCGACCTCCCCGCCTCTGTGACTATTCCTTACATCGTGATGGCGCGGCGTGCCGATTTCCTGGCCGCCAACCGTGGGTTGCGAGTCGCGCGGGCCGGCTTCGTGTTGTTGGCTCAGCCGAACCAGAGCCTGGGCGTTCGCCTGGGCATCACCGTCACCAAGAAGATCGGCAATGCCGTCGTGCGCAACCGCATGAAGCGCCGATTCCGGGCGCTCGCGCGTGAGATCCTGCCACTTCACGGCTTGCCCGATACCGACCATGTCCTGATCGGTCGCGAGGGCGGGGTCGAGCGGGACTATGCGCTGTTGCGCGACGAACTGGTCGCGGCACTCGGCCGGGCGCAAGCGGGCAAAGGCGATCCGCCGCGGCGAAAGCGCGATAAACGCTGATGCGCCGCCTCCTTTCCATGGTTACCGCCTTGCCGCGACAGGCTTTCATCGTCGTCGCGAAGGCTTGGCAGCTTGGCCCCTCGCGGTTCATGCCACCGACTTGCCGCTTCCATCCATCTTGCTCGCAGTACGCCATCGAAGCGCTTGGCCGGCATGGTGCGATTAAGGGTGGCTGGCTGGCGATCAAGCGTATATTGCGCTGCAACCCTTGGGGCGGGCATGGCCCAGACCCTGTGCCCTGACCCCCCGTGCCCTGACGTGTCCGCAAGGCACGGCGGGCAGCCGCTAGTATCGGGACTTTGAACGCTTCGTGGAAAATCAGCGCAACATCATTCTAGCGGTCCTGCTGACCGCTCTCGTCCTGTTCGGTTGGGATGCGGGCGTCGGGTACTTCTACCCGCAAAGCAAGACGCCGGCGCAAGTCGTCGCCAATGGCGGCGCGGACAAGGCTGTCAGCCCGCTCAAGCCGACTCGCGAAGGTGGCATCCGCGATGCCGCCGACCTTCAGCTGGAGCAGCAGGATCTCAGGACCGCACTTGCCTCTGGTGGACGGGTGCCGATCGTGGCCCCGGGCGTCGCCGGATCGATCAACCTGCAGGGCGCCGTACTCGATGATCTGGTGCTCAACCGCCATCGCGAGACCGTGAAGAAGGACTCGGGACCGGTCCGTATCTATTCACCTGCCGGCACGCCCGCGCAGGAGTTCGCGCAGTTCGGCTGGGTCGGAGAGGGCATCGCCACTCCGAACGCGCAGACGATCTGGACGGCACCCGCCGGCGCCAAGCTGACTCCCCAGTCGCCCCTGACGCTCACCTGGCGCAACCCGACCGGCCAGACATTCTCGCTGACGTTCGCGATCGATAACGACTATCTGATCACCACCAGCCAGCGCATTGCCAATGGCGGCGCCGGCCCGATCAGCGTTCAGCCGTTCGGACTGATCAACCGCACCGATCTTACCGCCAGCCTCGACACCTGGAACGTCCACTCCGGCCCGATCGGCGCATTCGACGGGTCGGTCGCGTTCAACACCAATTACTCTGATGTTGTTGACGGTGGCACCGTCGTGAAGCCGGGCCGCACCAACTGGATCGGCTTTACCGACGTGTACTGGATGTCCGTCCTGGCGCCGGTAAACGCACCTGCCACCGGTACTTTCAGGGCGCTTGGAAAGAACCTGTTCCGGTCCGACCTCATGTACGAACGGGCCGTGGTGCAGCCGGGCCAGAGCCTGGAGCACACGACCAAGCTGTTCGCCGGCGCCAAGGAGCACTCGGTCCTCGATCGCTACGAGGATGGCGGCATCACCAAGTTCGGTCTCTCGATCGACTGGGGTTGGTTCCGCTGGTTCGAAAAGCCGATCTTCTGGCTGCTCACCTCGTTGTTCAAGCTGGTCGGCAACTTCGGCGTCGCCATCATCCTGCTGACCGTCATCGTGCGCGGGATCATGTTCCCGGTCGCGCAGCGCCAGTTCTCCAGCATGGCGGCGATGAAGGCCCTGCAGCCCAAGATGAAGGCGATCCAGGAACGCTACAAGGACGACAAGCAGACGCAGCAGCAAAAGATCATGGAGCTGTACAAGACGGAAAAGGTCAATCCGCTTGCCGGCTGCCTGCCCGTCTTCCTGCAGATCCCGGTGTTCTTCGCGCTGTACAAGACGCTGATGCTGGCGATCGAGATGCGCCATCAGCCGTTCGTGCTGTGGATCAAGGATCTGTCCGCGCCCGATCCGCTGCACATCCTCAACCTGTTCGGCCTGCTGCCGTTCGATCCCCCCAGCTTCCTCGGAATCGGCGTGCTGGCGGTGATCCTGGGCATCACCATGTTCCTGCAGTTCAAGCTGAACCCGGCTCAGGGCGATCCGGCGCAGCAGCAGGTGATGATGCTGATGCCGTGGTTCATGATGTTCGTCATGGCGCCATTTGCGGCAGGTCTGCTGATCTACTGGTGCACATCCAACCTGCTCACCATCGCCCAGCAGCAGTTCCTTTACAGCCGGCATCCGCAGTTGCGCGCGCAGGCCGAAAGGGATGCGGCCGACAAGAAACGGGTCGCTGCGGCGAAGGGTTGATTGATGGACGATATCATCCCCGAAGACGCAGAGATCGCGCGCAAGTTGTTCGCCGGACCGGTCAACTTCCTGTTGAGCGCGCCGCAACTGCAATTCCTGCCCGAGCCGGAGCTTGCCGAAGTGGCGTTCTGTGGCCGGTCTAACGTGGGCAAGTCTTCGCTGCTCAACGCGCTGACCGGACGCAAGGCGATCGCCCGCACGTCGGTCACGCCGGGGCGGACGCAGGAACTGAACTTCTTCGACGTCGGTGATCCGCGTGTGTTCCGGCTGGTCGACATGCCGGGCTACGGCTTTGCCAAGGCCCCTCCGGCGGTGGTCGAAAAGTGGCGGCAACTGGTGCGCGACTATCTGCGCGGTCGGGTCGTGCTGAAGCGTACGCTGTTGCTGATCGACGCGCGGCATGGCCCCAAGGCGGTCGATCTTGATATGATGAAGATGCTCGATCAGGCAGCCGTCGGCTATCGCATCGTTCTGACCAAGGCGGACAAGATCAAGGCCAGCGAGCTTGACGCAGTGGTCGCCGTGACCGAGGCCGAGGCGCGCAAGCATGCGGCCGCCTACCCGGTGGTTCATATCACCTCGTCCGAGAAGGGCTTGGGTATCGCCGAACTGCGCACCGCGATCCTGACCGACATCACGACCTGACCATCACGGAACCTGACGGTTCGACGCGTCGTTCCCAAACGGCGGAGCGGGTCGAAAGGGTTCTCATGAAGGTTGGGTTTGTCGGGCTGGGGCAGATGGGTCACGCCATCGCCGCGAACATGTTGGCTGGCGGACACGACCTGACGGTCTGGAACCGCAGTCCGGAAAAGGCCGATGCTCTCGTGGCGAAAGGCGCCGCGCTCGCGGCCAGTCCGGCGGATGCCGCCAAGGGTGGCATCGTCTTCACCATGCTTGCCGACGACGCAGCGCTGGAAGCGGTGACGTTTGGCGAGCACGGGATACTGACGGCACCCGCGCCCGTGCTGCATGTCTCGTTGAGCACGATCAGCCCCGATCTGTCCGCGCGCCTTGCGAATGCTCATCGCGAACACGGTGGCCGGTTCGTCGCCGCGCCGGTGTTCGGGCGACCCGATGCGGCGGCTGCGGCCAAGTTGTTCGTCGTCGCGGCGGGCGATGCAGCTGACATCGAGGAGTGTCGACCGCTGTTCGAAGCCATCGGCCAGCGTACGTTCGTGGTCGCTGACCGACCGGACGCGGCCAACGTCGTCAAGCTGTGCGGAAACTTCATGATCATGGCGTCGGTCGAGGCGCTGGGGGAAGCTTTGACGCTCGCCGCCAAGAACGGCGTGGCGCGCGCCGCGATGCTCGAGGTGCTCACTGAAACACTGTTCGGCGGGCTGGTGCACCGAAATTACGGCAAGATGCTGGTCGAGGAGACGTATCGCCCCGCAGGTTTCGCCGCGCCGCTCGGCCTCAAGGACATGCGGCTTGTCGATGCCGTCGCCGAAAAATCGCGGGTGCCGATGCCCTTGCTGGGCGTTGTACGCGACCATCTGCTGTCCACCATCGCACGCGAAGGCGAGGACATCGACTGGTCGGGCATCGGCAAGATCATCGCCGCCGACGCGGGGCTGTAGTTCCGCTCGATACGGGGTAGGTCATCGCGCGCGATCGCTTACCTCGGTGGCGGGGCATCCTTGAGGTCGGCGCTGCCGATGTGCCACCGCAGTTGTGCGGGGCTCGCTCCGTCGACATCGTTGACCCGTCTAACGACGACGTCGCCTGCCAGGCGAAAGGGCGCGTTCGTCTGCGTGGTGCCGGTCACCACCACGGGCACGGTGTAGTACAGCGACCCCATCCCGGCATCGCTCTCGCCAGCCCCCATGGTGACCTTGATGGTGCGATAGCGACCCCACCATCGCGTAAAGGCGGAGCGGCTTGCCGGAGGGCTGCCGAACTGCTCCCAAGCCACACCGAACTGCCGCGTCTCCAGACCATGAGCCCAGGTCCGTATCACGGCGCGGGCACCCTTTTCGCCTTTTTCGTCCCTAGCCGAAAGCGGTGCCGCCGGGAGCGAAGGCGGGATTGGCGGCGCCGGGGGAGGGGTCGCCGTTGGTGCCGCAGCCGGAAGCACGGAGCCAGGATCGGGCGAAGTCTTCGGCTGCGATGGCGCTGCGGGAGCTGCAGGCGCGGCCTCCCCGGCGATCGGTGACGGCGCCTCGCTAGGCATCCCGTCCTCGGCCGCCTTGGTTGGATCGGTTGTCGTACCGGAACTACCACAGCCCGTCAGCGCTAATGCACCGGTGGCGGCCAGAAGGAAGGACTTGATCATCATTAACTCCTTGGCCCTCGATAATGCGCGCCGCCGGCCTGTGGTTCCGCGAGAGGCGGGCATGCCATCCAGCGTTCATCATCGACACGCGCAGGCTGAACCTCTAGGCGCGAAGCTGCAGCAGGAGGGATGCCGCCCATGAAGCTGATCATCGGCAACAAGAATTATTCGAGCTGGAGCCTGCGCGCCTGGCTCGCCGTCAAGCAGTCGGGCGTCGGGTTCGAGGAACTGACCGTGCCGATTCTCGACGAGGATTGGGAGCAGCGCAAGCGCAGCTCCGAGGAACTGGCGCCATCGTCGGGCAAGGTGCCGGTGCTGTGGGACGGCGACGCGGTCGTCTGGGACAGTGTGGCGATCATCGAATACCTTGCCGACAAGGTCGGGCGCGACCGCTTCTGGCCCAAGGACGATGCCGCGCGGGCGATGGCACGGTCGATGGTGGCGGAGATGCACTCCAGCTATCTGCCGCTGCGCCGCGCGTTGCCGATGAACGTGCGCGCCAAGGCGCATGGCGCGACCATCGACGCCGATGTCCGCGCCGACATCGTGCGCATCCTGACGCTCTGGGCTGAGGCGCGGGCACGGTTCGGGCGCGGCGGGCCGTTCCTGTTCGGGACGTTCAGCGCCGCCGACGTGATCTATGCACCCGTGGTCAGCCGTTTCCGCACGTATGGCATCGGCGTGCCCGGCTTCGCGGCTTCCTACATGCAGGCGATGTGGGAGCACGAGTGGATGCGTCAATGGGTCGCAGCGGCCGAGTCCGAGGATTGGGTTATCGAGCAATACGAGACGCCGGTCGTCGCATGATCCGGCGCCTGACGGTCATCCTCGCGGCGCTGGCGGGTAGCTGGTGCGCGCCGGTGCTGGCATGGGGTGCTTATGGTCATCGCACGGTCGCGGCGATCGCGCTGGAGAACGTCACACCGGCAACCCGCGCGCGCATCGCGGTGCTGCTCAAGGCCGAGCGGGGGCTTGGCACGCCCAAGTGCCGGGTCCGCAGCCTGGAGGACGCGGCCGTCTGGCCTGATTGCCTCAAGGGCGAAAGCTGGCGCTGGGGTTACGCGTCACCGTGGCATTATCAGGACGAGCCGGTCTGCGGCGCCTTCGACGTCAAGGCAGACTGCGCCAACGGCAACTGCGTCAGTGCCCAGATCGAGCGCAATCGTCGCATCCTGGCCGATCGCACGTTGCCGGCGGCGCAGCGACTCGAGGCTTTGGCGTTCCTCGCCCACTTCATCGGCGACATCCATCAGCCGCTTCACGGCGCGGACAATCATGACCAGGGTGGTAACGCGGTAAAGACGCCATACGGCATCGCACCGGGCTGGAACCTGCATTCGATCTGGGACACCGCGATGGCCGAGCGGGCGATCAGCGCCGCAAAGCCGCCTCTGGTGCGCCGCTACGATGCTGCCGAGCGGGCCGATCTGAGCGGTGGCAAACCCGAAGACTGGTTGCGCGAAAGCTGGCAGATCGCGCGCGACTTTCTCTATCCGCAGGCGTTCGGCGGCAAGATCCCCTGCGACAAGCCCGAGCCCAAGGTCACGACCTGGCCCGAACCGGTGATCGCCGCGAGCCTGCCGATCGTGCAGAGGCGGGTCGAGCAGGCCGGACTGCGCCTCGCCGCCATGCTGGACGGCACGCTGGGCTGAAAGCGACTGCGGCTTGTCGCAGGGGCGATGCCTATGCCACAGGAGCAGGCATGAGCCAGACCGAACCAGCCGCCGCACCGTCAGTCGTCGAGATGGCCCGTGCGCTGATGGCCTGCCCCAGCGTGACGCCGGCCACCGGTGCGGTGTTCGACTGCCTGGAAGACCAGCTCTCGCCGCTTGGCTTCGAGGTGATCCGCTTTATCACCGGAGAGGCGCCGGACGGCCCGGTCGAGAACCTGCTCGCCATCCGGCGTGGGCCGGAAGGATCGCGCCACTTCGCGTTCGCCGGCCATCTCGATGTCGTGCCGCCAGGAGAAGCGTGGACGAGCGCTCCCTTCACGCCCGAGATCCGGGGCGACCTGCTCTATGGTCGCGGCGCGGTCGACATGAAGGGCTCGATCGCGGCGATGGTGGCGGCCGCACGCGGAGTTCCGGTGGCGGCCGGGACGATCAGCTTCATCATTACCGGCGACGAGGAAGGCTCCGCACGCTTCGGAACGGTCGCCCTGATCGAACGGATGCGCGAAGTGGATGCCATTCCGGACTTGTGCCTGGTGGGAGAGCCCACGTCCTCCAGCCAACTGGGCGACATGGTCAAGATCGGTCGGCGCGGATCGGTCAACATCTTCATCGATGTCGAAGGTGTGCAAGGCCACGTCGCCTACCCGCATCTGGCCGACAACCCCATCACGCGCCTTGTCGCGCTGCTGGCCGAGCTCAAGGCGATGCCGCTCGACGAGGGCACTGACTGGTTCCAGCCATCGAACCTGGAAGTCACCGATCTGACCGTCGGCAATCCGGCGCACAATCTGATCCCAGCCAAGGCCAGCGCGCGGCTGTCGATCCGGTTCAACGACCAGCATACCGGCACTGGCCTCGCCGAGCGGGTGAGCGCCGTCGCCGCGCGCCATGGCGGCACCGCGCGGGCGGTGATTTCCGGCGAAGCCTTTTTGACGCAGCCCGGCGAATTTTCCGCCATGGTGGTCGCGGCGGTGAAGTCCGAAACGGGGATCACGCCCGAACTGTCGACCACCGGCGGCACCTCCGACGCGCGGTTTCTCAAGGCCGTGTCGCCGGTAATCGAGTTCGGACTGTGCAACGCGACCATGCACAAGCGCGACGAAGCGGTGGCGGTGCCCGATCTGGAGACCCTGTCGCGCATCTATCGCCGGATTAGCGAGGCGGTCCTGCGCGGCTGAGCCGGCAGGCGCTGCCGGAGATCCGGCCGAACCGTCTTTGGGGTGCGATTTCGGGTTGGCGAGCAAGCCTCGTCGGACAACTCGGCGCTTGCCTTGCGGTGGCCCCCTTGCTTCGTGTGCGCCGGGCGGCGACAAGGGATACGCCCCAAGAGGACCCGATTGCATGACTGACGCCGTAGCGGCCCAGACCACGACGACGAGCACAACGACGGAAACCCATGCCAATGGTTTGCAATGGCGGATCCTGATCGGCTTCATCGCCGGTCTCGGTGCCGGATTGCTGGTCTATACCTTCGCAGCCAATGCGCCTTGGGTTTCCACCGTGGTTACGTACGTCACCGGGCCGATCGGGCAGGTGTTCCTGCGCCTGCTGTTCATGCTGGTATTACCGTTGCTGTTCTCGGCGCTGGTCATCGGCATTGCCGAGATGGGCGAGATCAAGGCGCTCAAGCGGGTCGGGCTGGCGACCCTGATCTATACCGTCATCGTTTCGGGGATCGCGGTGGCGCTGTCGCTGCTGCTGGTCAACGTGCTGCGCCCGGGTGCGGGCGTCGATCGCGAGGCGGCGCAGGCGCTGCTGGCGCAAGGGGGCAAGGCGGCGTCGGGCATCGTCGCCGCATCCAAGGACGCCAAGAGCGGCGTCGATGCTGTGCTCAGCCTGGTGCCGACCAATGTCATTACCGCGATGAGCGAGAACGACATCCTGGCGGTCATGTTCTTCGCGCTGTTCTTCGGCATCGGCATCCTGCTGGTGCAATCGCCCAAGACCGACGTGCTCAAGGATTCGATCGAGGGCGTGTTCGAAGTGGCGATGAAGCTGATCGGCATCGTCATCCAGCTCGCACCGTTCGCGATCTTCTGCTTCATGTTCAACCTGGCCGCGCAGTTTGGCTGGGATCTGCTGTTCAAGCTGGCGGCCTACGTCGGCGTCGTGCTGCTGGCACTGGGCCTGCAGATGTTCGGCGTATTCTCGCTGCTGCTCAAGTTCGTGGCGAAGAAAAGTCCGATCGCGTTCTTTCGCCAGACTCGCGAGGCGAGCGTGATGGCGTTTTCCACCGCCAGTTCGAACGCCACGCTGCCAACTTCGCTGCGCATCGCGGAGGAGGAGTTGAAGCTGCCGGCCCGCGTCGCGCGCTTCGTATTGACCATCGGCGCGACCGCCAACCAGAACGGCACCGCGATGTTCGAAGGCGTGACCGTGCTGTTTCTGGCGCAGTTCTTCGGGGTCGATCTGAACCTTGGTCAGCAGGTATTCGTAATGCTGGTGTGCATCCTGGCTGGCGTCGGGACGGCAGGAGTACCAG
This sequence comes from Novosphingobium sp. TK46, assembly GCF_055361525.1. Taxonomy (NCBI): domain Bacteria; kingdom Pseudomonadati; phylum Pseudomonadota; class Alphaproteobacteria; order Sphingomonadales; family Sphingomonadaceae; genus Novosphingobium; species Novosphingobium sp. TK46. Next base: position 723,816 of record NZ_CM143963.1, on the reverse strand, counting down.
CGGGATCTCTGCCGGTGATCGCGCTGATCCTGAACGGTGTCGGGGTTCCGCCCGAGGGGATCGGCCTGATCCTGGGGGTCGATCGCTTCCTCGACATGTGCCGCACGACGCTCAACGTGGTCGGCGACCTGGTCGCGGCGACGGTGATTTCGGCGGTGAGCAGCGACGACAAGGATGTCGTCGCGGCGGCCTGAGGGGATTCAGAACAGCGCGACGGCAAGCTCAAGTAACGGCCCCAGCAGCGATATGAGCTGCCAGAGCAGCCACAGCACCGTCAGAACGATCGACGTCGCGATGAACCAGTGTTCCTTGCAGTAGTAGACGTAGCGCAGCCAGAACCGCTTCAGCCAGCGTTTCACTGCGGTGCTTTCGGTTTCGCCTTGCCTGGCTTTGCCAGCACTTTCGCCTTGTAGGCGCACAGATCCACCACCGGGCAGCGCCAGCACTCGGGCGTCCGGGCCTTGCAGGTGTAGCGGCCGTGCAGGATCAGCCAGTGATGCGCGCCCACCCGGAAGGGCCCGGGGACGTTTTTCTCGAGGCCTTTCTCGACCGCCAGCGGTGTCTTGCCCTTGGCAAGGCCGGTGCGGTTGCAGACGCGAAAGATGTGCGTGTCGACCGCGAAGGTCTCGGCTCCATGCGCCGAGTTCAACACTACGTTTGCCGTCTTGCGGCCGACGCCAGGCAGAGCCGTGAGCGCATCGCGGTCTGCCGGTACTTCGCCGCCATGATCGCGCATCAGGATCTCGGACAAGCCGATGACGTGCTTGGCCTTCGAGTTGAACAGGCCGATGGTCTTGATGTGCTGCTTGAGGCCTTCCTCGCCCAGGTCCAGCATTTGCGCCGGGGTAGTGACGTCGCGAAACAGCGCGCGGGTTGCCTTGTTCACCCCGGCATCGGTCGATTGCGCCGAGAGCACGACCGCCACCAACAGTTGATAGACGTTGTCGCGGGCATATTCGAGCTCGGTCTGTGGATCGGGATTGAGCTCCGCCAGCCGGCGAAAGAACTCGAAGGTGTTAGCCTTGTTCACGTCTGCCGACCGTTCAAAGCCCCAGCACCTCGGGCATGGTATAGCGGCCCGCCGGCTTGCCGATCAACCATTGGCATGCACGCACCGCACCCTTGGCGAAGATCGCGCGGTTCTCGGCCAGGTGCGACAGGGTGATCCGCTCGGCATTGCCCAAAAACATCACCGAGTGATCGCCCGACACCGTGCCGCCGCGCAAGGCCGCGAAGCCGATCGTTCCCACGCCGCGCTTTCCGGTCACGCCGTCGCGTCCGCGCTCCGACGCCTCGTTCAAGTTCACGACGCGGCCCTCAGCCGCGGCTTCGCCCAGCAGTAGCGCGGTGCCCGACGGCGCGTCGACCTTCATGCGGTGATGCGTCTCGACGATCTCGATGTCCCAGTCCTCGCCGAGCCGGCTCGCCGCCTCGCGCGCCAGATGGGCGAGCAGGGTGACGCCGAGCGAGGTGTTGCCGGTCTGCAGGACAGGAATGGTCTCGACGGCGTGATCGATCAAAAAGTGATGGCGTTCTTCCAGTCCGGTCGTGCCCACCACGATCGGAATGCCAGCGGCGACAGCCGCATCGAGATTGCCTTCCAGACCGGCGGGCGAGGAAAAATCGACTAGAACGTCGCTGACCAAGGCGAGCGGCAGGGCATCTTCGTCCCGGCCGATACCACCGGCCACAGCTTCGCCCGCATCCGCGATCGCGGCTGCGATGGCCTGCCCCATGCGACCGGCGCTGCCGATGATGCCGATTCTGCGCCCCAGACTTGTCATTGCACGATCCCCTTTGAACGTGTCTCATGGCGGCGATGAAGGACATCCGCAACATCGTCATCCTCACCGGCGCGGGTATCTCGGCCGAGAGCGGCATCGATACGTTCCGCTCTGAAGGCGGGCTCTGGGAGAAGCACCGGGTAGAGGATGTCGCCACGCCCGAGGCGTTCGTCCGCGATCCCGATCTGGTGCTGCGCTTCTACGACATGCGGCGCGAGGCCATACAGACGAAGCAGCCCAATGCCGCGCATGATGCGCTGGCGAGACTGGACGCGCATTGGCCGGGCGAACTGCTGATCGTCACCCAGAACGTCGACGACCTGCACGAGCGCGCCGGGGCGAGACGCGTGCTGCATATGCATGGCGAGCACCTCAATGCCTGGTGTACCGCCTGCGACGTACGCTCGCGATGGACCGGCTCGCTGATCGACCGACCGCCATGCCCCGCCTGCGGGGAGCGCGCGCTGCGCCCGGACGTCGTCTGGTTCGGCGAGATGCCGTACCGTATGGACGAGATCTACGCGGCCTTGTCGCAGGCCGAGCTGTTCGTTTCTATCGGCACTTCCGGCGCGGTCTATCCGGCGGCCGGGCTGGTGCGGAACGCGCGAGAACTCGGCACCGCGACGCTGGAGCTCAATCTTGAGCCAAGCAAGGGATCGCTGTGGTTCGACGAGGCCCGCCATGGCCCGGCGACGCAAGTCGTGCCCGGCTGGGTGGAGGAACTGCTGGCTAGTTGATCAGCCGCAGCGTGGCGCCGTCGCGCTCGCCGAACCAGCGCTCGATCGTCGAACCGAACGGTGCTCCGGCGGCTTCGAACAGGGTCAAGGACGAGCGTAGCTTCATCGCGTCGACATTGCCGAAGACGCGCTCAGCCGTCGTGTCCGCCAAACCGTCGAGCGCGGCGACGCACTCGCGCAGCCTTGCACCGAGTAGCGGATGACCAAGGTATGCCCGCGCCTCTTCCAGAGACGTGATGGCATAACGTTGCGCCATCGCGCTATGGCCCAACCCTGCGATTTGCGGAAATACATACCACATCCAATGGCTTTGCTTGGCGCCATGCCGGATCTCGGCGAGCGCGGTGTCATAGCTGTCCGCCTGCGCCGCCACGAACCGGGCCAGATCGAACGATCCGCTCAATTGCCGCACCCTTTGCAATCCGGATCCTTGGCGATGTTCAAGGTGCGTAGCGAGGGGGCGAGCCCGTCGAGCAGGTGCAACTTGCCGAACTGTGGGTCGCCCAGCGCGGCGTGGCCTTCCAGCAGCACCCTGATCGCCTGCATCGCGCCGAACGTCGCGACCATGCCGGCCATCGCCCCAAGCACGCCGTCCGCCGCGCAAGTGTCGCAATCTTCCGCATCGAAGGCATCGCCCACGAAGCAGCGATAGCAGGCCTGTTCCGGCAAATGCCCGGCAAAGCTGGCAACCTGGCCTTGGAACCGCCCGATCGCCACGCTGGTCAGGGCGATGCCAGCGGCGACGCAGGCGTCGGACACGATAAGCCGCGTGGTGAAGTTGTCGCAGCCATCGAGCACGACATCCGCTCCATCGAGGATCCGCGCCACGTTGGCATGGTCGACCCGCTCGATAACAGCGCGGACATCCAGAGCGGGATCGAATCGGCGTACCCACTGCGCCGCGACTTGCGCTTTGGGCTGGCCGACATCGTCGGGTGTGAAGATGGTCTGGCGCTGGAGGTTGCTGAGGTCCACCGTGTCGGAGTCGGCCAGCGTCAGGCGGCCGATCCCGGCGGCGGCGAAATACTGCAGGGCAGGGCTGCCGATACCACCGCAGCCGATGAGCACGATGTGCGCATCGGCAAGTGCGACCTGCCCGGTGCCGCCGACTTCTGGCAGCACGATATGGCGGGCCAATCGCTCCAGCCGATCAGGAGCTAGCATGGCGCCGCTCATTCAGGACGCGACGGATCCACGCCGAGCGGCGCCTGCGCCAGGCGCTCCTTCTGGAAGCCATGCAGGCCATGCCACCATTGTACCGCGATCACCGCACCCTTGGTGGGCTGCAGCATGCCCAGCATCATCGCCACCGATAGCGGGATCAGGATGGCGATGATCGCCAGTGGCGATAATGGAGTATCCGCCATCGCGATCATGACCGGCGCCAGCAGATGGCCGACCACGAGGATGGCGATATAGGCCGGAAAGTCGTCGGCGCGATGATGTGACCAGTCCTGCCGGCAAGCGGCGCAATGATCGACCGACTTGAGCCACTTGCGAAACAATGGTGCCTGCCCGCAGCGCGGACACTTGCAGGTGATGCCACGCCGGGCGGCATCCCAGAAGGTAGCGGGCAGGGCGGAGGTGCCAGAAGCGCTGGCGTGGGTCGGGGTCATGCCATGCACATAGTGCCCGAGCGTCGCGAATGAAACCCGATCCGACGTCAACTTGGCGTTGCGCGGATGTCGAGGGCTGGCGCATAGTCAGGCGATGAACGAAGCTCCCGAGCGGCACCGGCTCCGCAACATCCTGGGCGGATCGGCCGGCAACCTCGTGGAGTGGTACGACTGGTACGCCTACTCTGCGTTCACGCTCTATTTCGCGCCGATCTTCTTTCCTTCGGGCGACCGTACGCTCCAGTTGCTCAACACCGCCGCGGTGTTCGCGGTCGGGTTCGTGATGCGGCCGATCGGCGCCTGGATCATGGGGATCTATGCCGACCGACGCGGGCGCAAGGCCGGTTTGACGCTATCGGTCACGCTGATGTGTACCGGCTCGCTGATGATCGCGTGCACGCCGGGCTACCGCACCATCGGCGCCTGGGCACCCGCGATTCTGGTACTGGCCCGGATGCTGCAGGGATTGAGCGTCGGCGGCGAATATGGTGCCAGCGCGACTTATCTGAGCGAAATGGCCGGGTCCAAACGGCGCGGGTTCTATTCCAGCTTTCAATATGTGACGTTGATCTCCGGGCAGTTGGTCGCGCTGGCGGTGCTGCTGGTTCTGCAGTCGACGATGTCGGACGCGGTGCTCAAGGCATGGGGCTGGCGCATCCCGTTCGTCATCGGTGCAGGGCTGGCGGCTCTGGTGTTCTATCTGCGCCGGCGTCTGGCCGAAACGCAAAGCTTCGCCAACGCGCAAGCCGCGGCGGTACCGTCCGACGTGCCCCGATCGAGCGGCACGGCCTTGTTCAAGCAGCACCCGCGTGAGGCTATGCTGGTCATGGCCCTGACCGCCGGGGGCACGCTGGCGTTCTATGCCTACACCACGTACATGCAGAAATTCCTCGTCAATACGAGCGGCTTCTCCAACGCCAGCGCCACCCGGATCACCGCTGCGGCGCTGTTCGTGTTCATGCTGCTGCAACCGGTATTCGGCGCGCTTTCGGATCGGGTGGGGCGAAAGCCGGTGATGATCGGCTTCGGTGTCTCGGGCGTGTTGCTGACGTATCCGATCTTTCGGCTGCTCGAAGGCACGACCAGTCCCTTTGCCGCCTTCGCGCTGGTTCTGGCGGCGCTGGTGGTGGTGAGCGGGTACACTTCGATCAACGCGGTGGTGAAGGCGGAACTGTTCCCCGCCCACATCCGCGCCCTGGGCGTGGCGCTGCCTTACGCGATCGCCAATACGATCTTCGGTGGCACCGCCGAGTACGTGGCGTTGTGGCTCAAGCTGCACGAGATGGAGCGGGCGTTCTACTGGTACGTCACGGCGATGATCGCGGTTTCGCTCGTCGTCTACGTCCGCATGCGCGACACGCGTCGCGCCAGCCTGATCCTTGAGGATTGAGGGGCACGGGGGAAGATGACACCGCTGGTCTACATCGCCGCTGCGTTAGCCGAGATCGCCGGCTGCTTCGCGTTCTGGGCCTGGCTGCGGCTTGGCAAGCCGGTGTGGTGGATCGGGCCGGGCATCGCCTCGCTTTGCCTGTTCGCCTACCTGCTGACGCTGGTCGACAGTGACAAGGCGGGTCGGGCCTACGCCGCATACGGCGGGATCTACATCGCATGCGCCCTGCTATGGCTGTGGCTGGTGGAAGGCGTGCGGCCCGACCGCTGGGACACGATCGGCGCGGTGGTCTGCCTGTCGGGTGCGGTCATCATTATGTGGGGGCCGCGGGGGCCGTGAGCAGAAACGGCCCGCGTACCGCTTGCCATTCCGCATCGGCCGTTCTACAGGCACCCCCGCCCGCAGGAGTGTAGCTCAGTTGGTAGAGCATCGGTCTCCAAAACCGAGGGCCGTGGGTTCGAGTCCCTCCACTCCTGCCAGGCAATATCGAAAGCAACCCAGGCGAACATGCACGGTTTGACCGGTCCCGAAGTCGGCACGATGACTGCGTTACGGGACTGGAAGCGCGACGTGGGGCTGTGGCTCGGCATCGTGCTTTCGCTTGCCGCGACGCTGCCCGTGCTGGTGGCCTGGGCGCCGCAGATGACCGACTATCCGTCGCATCTGGCCGGCTACAAGATCATGCTCGATCATGGGCGCGATCCGTTCCTGACGCGCTACTACAGCTTTCACTGGGAATGGACCGGCAATCTCGGCTCCGAATTGCTGATGGTGCCGCTCACCCCGTTGCTGGGGCTGGAGGCGGCCGGCAAATTCATCGCCTGGATTATCCCCCTGCTGACCGGCCTGTCGTTCCTGGCCGTCGCCTGGACCTTGCGCGGCCGCATCGGCGTCGGCGCGATCCTGGCATTCACCACGATCTGGTCGCCGGCGCTGCTGATGGGGTTTCTCAACTACTCGCTCAGTCTGGCGCTGGCGTTGTTCGCTTTTGCCGGCTGGGTCCGCTGGGAAGGCTGGCGCTGGCGGGCGCTGGCGATGGTGCCGATCGGTTTTGTCGTGTGGCTGTGTCACGTCTCCGGCTGGGGCGTGCTGGGCGTACTGGTGTTCGGCTACGAGTGGAGCCGGCGTAGCTGGAGAGAAAGCTGGCGCGCGATTGTGGCGCCATGGCCGCTGATCTTCCCGCTGTTCCCGATGCTGCTTGGCGCAGGCAGCAACACCAAGGTCGGCTACGGCCGCCAGGTGTTCGAATACAAGTGGTCGATCCTCTATCGCGCACTGCGCAGCCACGTCGAGTGGTTCGATATCGCCACCGTTTCGGTCGTCGTGGCGTTGCTGGTCGTGGCCGCGATCACCCGTCGGCTCGACGGGCGGCTGGGTTGGGCGGCGCTGATCCTCTTCATCCTGACGCTGATCGTGCCGCGCCATATCTTCGGCGGCGATTACGCGGACTACCGCCTGAGCACCGCCGCGCTGCTGGTCGCGTGCCTGGCGATAAACTGGCCGGCGCCGCGCTGGGGCCTGATCCTGGTCGGCTCGCTGTTCGCCATTCGTATCGCCATCACCACCCAGCATTGGTACGAGGATGGGCAGACTTCGCAGCGGATGATCCACGCGCTCGATCAGGTGCCGCAGGGCGCCACCGTCGCCACCGCGGTCGCAATTCCGCGCCGCCAATGGGAGTTCGGCAGCTTCGAGCACTTCGGCAGCTATGCGGTCGTACGGCGCAGCGCCAAGGAGAATTCAAACTTCGCGCTACCCGAAGTGCACTTGCTGGGCATGGCCGAGCGCAAGTACCGCCGCTTTGCCGATCCCAGCCAGCGCATCCTCTACGCGCCGTGGCAGCGCATCGACTTGCGTCGGTTCAAGCCCGCCAAGCAGGCCGATTACCTCTGGTACATCGGCACCGCGCACCCGGTTGCCCTGCCAGATGGCGCGCGCATCCTGTTCCGCTCGCCCAACTCGTTCCTCGCGCGGCTTGCAAACCGGCCAGAGTCTAGCTAGATCGCCTTCCTCTTCCGACAGAAGAAAGCTCTCTGCCCCTCCCGGCCTCGGCCGGGGCGGCGATGAAGCCTAGCCGGAAGACAGGCAACTTCCGCTATTCCGGCGGGCAGGCAAGAGACGAACGAGCATGGCCAAGACCAGCCCCGGCGAATTCATTCGGCAAGTGCGCGCCGAAGCATCGAAGATCTACTGGCCCTCGCGCCAGGAAACGATCACGACCGGGATCTTCGTGGGGCTGATGACGGTGTTCCTCGCCGTCTTCTTCCTGGGCATCGACACGGCATTCGGCACGTTCGTGCGCTGGCTGCTGTCGCTGATCTAATCTGCACTTTCGTTCCGGCCGCGCGGCAGACGCACCGGGACCGACCAAGAGAGACGAAATGGCCCGCTGGTATATCATTCACGCCTATTCCGGCTTCGAGAGCAAGGTGAAGGAAGCCATCCTCACCGAGGCCGAGCGCCTGGGTTTGTCGCATTACGTCGAGGACGTTCAGGTCCCTTCCGAGATGATCAACGAGGTCAAGCGCGGTAAGAAGGTCCAGACCGAGCGCAAGACCATGCCGGGCTACGTGCTCGCCAAGCTTTCGCTCAGCGACGACGTTTACCACCTCATCAAGAACACGCCCAAGGTCACCGGTTTTCTGGGCAACAACGGCAAGCCGCAGCCGATCAGCGAAAGCGAGGCCTCGCGCTACTTCGGCGCCGCCGAGGCCGCTGCCGCCGCCCCGCGCAAGACGATCAACATCGATTACGAGATCGGCGACTCGGTCAAGGTCCTCGATGGCCCGTTCGCGACCTTTAACGGCGTGGTCGAGGAACTCGATTTCGACAAGAACCGCGTAAAGGTTTCGGTTTCGATCTTCGGTCGCGCCACCCCGGTCGAACTCGACTTCGAGCACGTCGAACTTTCCAAGTAATCCGCAATGCCCCGTTCGGGGGTATCGCTGGACATCGTGCGCCGATCGCTGTATCGGCGCGCGCTTCCGGTCGAGGCAGCTCGATCGGGCATCGTGCGGGAGGAAGGGGCCAGCTCTTCCGTCTGACCGCTTAACATGAGCCGCACCCTCGGGTCGGCAAAAGTGTGAAAGGAACGCCCTCGTGGCAAAAAAGATTAACGGTTACATCAAGTTGCAGGTGAAGGCTGGCTCCGCCAACCCTTCGCCGCCGATCGGTCCGGCGCTGGGTCAGCGCGGCGTGAACATCATGGAGTTCTGCAAGGCGTTCAACGCCGCCACGCAGGAGCTCGAGAAGGGCATGCCGATCCCGACGATCATCACCGTCTATTCGGATCGCAGCTTCACCTTCGTCACCAAGACGCCTCCCGCCTCGTTCCTGATCAAGAAGGCCGCCGGCCTCAAGTCGGGTTCGAAGACCCCGGGCAAGGATTCTGCCGGCACCATCAAGCGCTCGCAGCTGACCGAGATCGCTCAGACCAAGATGGCCGACCTCAACGCGAACGATATCGACCAGGCGACCAAGATCATCGAAGGCTCCGCGCGTTCGATGGGTCTCGAAGTGGTGGAGGGCTGATCATGGCTAAGCAGACCAAGAAGGCACAGGCGCTCACCACCAAGCTGGGCGACAACATGAAGCTCTACCCGGTCGACGAGGCGCTGACGCTTCTGCGCGATCTGGGCACCGCCAAGTTCGACCAGACCATCGAAGTCGCGTTGAACCTGGGCGTCGATCCGCGTCACGCCGACCAGATGGTCCGTGGCATGGTGTCGCTGCCGTCGGGCACCGGCAAGACCGTGCGCGTCGCCGTGTTCGCCAAGGGTGACAAGGCTGCCGAGGCTCTGGCCGCCGGCGCCGACAAGGTCGGTGCCGAAGACCTGATGGAAGACATGCAGGCCGGCAACCTCGACTACGATCGCGTCATCGCGACGCCGGACATGATGGGCGTCGTCGGTCGTCTGGGTAAGCTGCTGGGCCCCAAGGGCCTGATGCCGAACCCCAAGCTCGGCACCGTGACCCCGAACGTCACCCAAGCGGTCAAGGACGCCAAGGGCGGCCAGATCGAGTTCCGCGTCGAGAAGCAGGGCATCATCCACGCCGGCATCGGCAAGATGTCGTTCTCCGATACGGACCTGCGTACGAACTTCGACGCGTTCGTCGATGCCATCGTCAAAGCCAAGCCATCGGGTTCCAAGGGCAAGTACGTGAAGAAGATCACGCTTTCGTCGTCGATGGGCCCGGGCCTCAAGATCGACACTGCTGAGATCGCTGGCGCCTGACGCCACGCTGCTTCTATTCGATGAAGGCCGGCGGGGGAGACCCTGCCGGCTTTTTTCGTTCCGGGCTTTGTCGCGACAGATAACCATTCTGTCGCGAGTTTGGCCAAAAACGTACCCAAGTGCACAGACTCGTAAGAAACGATGAGCTACGGGCGCGTCTGCGTCCAAAATAATGGTCTATATTCAATACGATGATACCACCACTCATGATTGGACGGCGGCAGTTGGTGCTTTCAGGCATCGTGGCCGCCGCCAGCGCATGCACCGGTTCGCCCAAGCACCTCGTCTCGGCGTCCAGGTCTCCCCTGTCGGGATCGTTGCCCGCAGCGGATCTGACGCAGGCGCGGACGGTGCCAATCGCAGCGAACCCGGCGCGCGAACCCCGTATCGTGCAAGAAGCACTTGCCGCTCTCGATCGGCATAGCCGCATGGTAGCGCATCGCGACCGTATCGCGATCGTCGACTTCTCCGGCCCGTCCTCCAAGCCGCGCATGCAGGTGCTGGATATCGCGTCGGGCAAGATGACCGACTTCCTCGTCGCCCACGGGTCCGGCTCCGATCCTGGTCATACCGGTTATCTTCAGCGCTTTTCCAACGTGCCGGACTCCAACGCCTCCAGCCAGGGCGCTTTCGTTACTGCCGATTACTACGTCGGCAAGCATGGTCGATCGCAGCGTTTGCTTGGTCTGGACCCGACCAACAACAACGCACTCGAACGCGCGATCGTGGTCCATGGTGCATGGTACGCCAATGCCGACATGATCCCCGCGCATGGCAAGCTGGGCCGCAGCCAAGGCTGCTTCGCCGTCGGCGAGAACGAACTCGCGCGCTTGTTCGATCTGCTTGGTCCCGGACGCATGATCTACTCGGCCAAGGCGTAACGACTGTCCGCCCCATGTAGGCGATCCTGTGGAACATGGTGCATCACACGAGCGTTAGATTCCCGATATAACGGGAGCGTATGCTTGAAAGTTGTTCTTACCTTGTCGGTCGCGGTGCTTGCGCTGGCGGGTTGTCGTCAGGCCGCGCCTGATGCCACCCAGCAGCCAAAGACGCAGGCATCGGCCGCGTCCCCCGTGGCAGGGTTTGGCTTCGTCGATGCTCCCGATTCGGGCCCGCCGTTTACGGCCCCGCCTGCGATGGCGCTCGAAGTTGCCTTAGACCGCCTCGGCTTTTCCTCCGGCGTGATCGACGGAAAGACGACCCGTTTCGACACGGCAGCCTTGCGCGGTTTCCAGGCGGCGCATGATCTTCCCGAAACCGGTAAGCTTGATGACGCCACCAAGCAGGCGCTTGGCGATGCGGCGAAGATGCCGGCCACGCGAATGGTCAGGGTTCCGGAGGATTTCGCCAAGGGGCCATTCATCCCTGACTTGCCCAAGGAAACCTCGAAGCAGGCCAGTTACGATCATCTGTCCTATCGCAATCTTACCGAAGCACTGGCCGAGCGGTTCCACACCACGCCCGAGACGCTCGCGGCGTTGAACGGCGGACCCAATGCAACGGTTCGGGCCGGAGCCACCATCCGCGTACCGAACATCCCCGAGGTCGATCCGGCGACGCTCGGAGAGGATGCGCGCGACTGGAACAAGACCCTGGTCACCTTGGGTGTCTCACCTGATCAGCCCAAGGCCGACAAGGTGGAAGTCTCCAAGTCGCAGGGGATGTTGCGTGCGTATGATGCCGCGGGAAAGTTGCTGGCGCAGTTTCCGGTCACTACCGGCAGCGCGCACGATCCGCTGCCGATCGGTGACTGGAAGATCCTGGGTGTCAGCAAGAACCCCGATTACCACTTCAATCCCAAGCTTTTCTGGGACGTCAGCGATTCCAAGAAGGATGCCTTGCTCAAGCCCGGCCCTAACGGACCGGTCGGTGTGGTCTGGATCGACTTGTCCAAGGATCACTACGGTATTCACGGAACCGGGGAACCGGCCTCGATCGGTAACAGCGAGAGCCATGGCTGTGTGCGTCTGACCAACTGGGATGCCGCGCGGCTTGCTCAGATGGTGAAAGTCGGCACGGCGGTGGTGTTCAAGAAGTAGCCTCGTTCGCAAACCCGTTTACGCGCAGTGCGAACCGGTCTAACAGCAGCTGCTGTACACCTGTTCAGCACATAAAATCCGGGAGCGGGCCAATGGCTATCCACTTCGAGAACATCAAGGAATTCATCGGTTCGCGCGTTGTCTGGGACGACCGACAGGATCTTTTCACCCCCGAGGCAGCGGCGGCAATCCGCACCAAGGTGGAGGAGCGGACAGTTGTCGTCTTTCCGCAACTCGACCTTACGGATGAGGAGCAGTTGAAGATCACCGACCTGATGGGGGGCACCGTACGCCTGACGGCACGCAACAACCAGCAGGCCAACAACGAAGACGTCTATCAGGTAACGCTCGACGAAAAGATCAATCCGCAACCCGAATATGTGCTGGGCACGTTCTTCTGGCACATGGACGGTATCACCGTCGACATGCCGCCGCCGTTCGCCACGCTGCTGTCATGCCGCATCGCGCCCGACAAGGGTGGCGAGACCGAATTCGCCAGCACTTATGCGGCCTACGAAGGTTTGCCGGACGAGGAGAAGGAAGCCCTGGAGGGGATGAAGGCGGTCCACTCGGTCCGTGCAAGCCTGTCACCGATCGCCGACGCCATCCCCGAGAAGCACCGCGAAAAGGTGCTGGGGATCGGCCTGATCAAGGAGCATCCGGTGGTCTGGACTCACGAGTCCGGGCGAAAGTCGATGGTGATCGGCACGACCGCCGATCATATCGTCGGTTTGAACGTCCCCGCCGGACGCGCACTGCTGATCCGCTTGCAGGAGTGGGCGGCCCAGCCGGCGTACTCCTTGCGGCACAAGTGGACCAAGGGCGACTTCGTGATTTGGGACAACACCGGCGCGATGCACCGGGCCATACCTTACGACAAGTCGACCGGTCGCATGATGCACCGCACGTCCATCGCCGGCAGCGAGACGGTAGCGGCCTGACACTGCGGTACCTCGTTCGCAGGTTTCGTACGAGGTACCAGACGCGGCCACGTGAGGCGGCTACCGATCGGCGTCAGATCCCGCCGATCATGGCCGGCTTGCCCAGAGCTTCGAGGCCTTGACCAAGTGACTTTGCGCAAGCGGCGAGCTGCTCGGCGTCGACCGAGCGTATGACGAAGTTGGCGCCTCCACGGCCTTCGCGCCAGAAGGGATAACTGCCGATCTGGCAGCTCGGATGGTCGGCCTCGGTCTGGCTCAACAAGCTGGCGACTTCGCTTTCTGCCACCCAGCACCCGACGGTTTCGGTCAGTAACAAGGCGCCACCCGGCAGCGTGCCCGATAACGCATCCAGCATGCCGGCGGTAATCTGCGGCACGCCAGCCATGATGAACAGGTTGCCAAAGCGGATGCCGGGCGCGCCGGTGAAGCGGTTGGGGATCAGTTCGGCCCCTTGCGGCACGCGCGCCATGCGCAGACGTGCATCGTTCAAACCGCCTTTTGCCTCGTAATATACTTCGAGGATTCGGCGCGCCTCGGGGTGGACGATGACCGGGACGCCAAGCGCTTCGGCGATGGCGTCGACGGTGATGTCGTCATGAGTCGAGCCGATGCCCCCGGTGGTAAACACATAGTCGTTGCGAAGGCGCAGTGTGTTGACGGCTTCGACGATGGCGGCGGTGACATCGGCGACCACCCGCACCTCGGCAAGCCGGATGCCCTGGATGCCGAGCCAGGCGGCGACCTGCGCGATGTTCTTGTCATGCGTGCGCCCGGAAAGGATTTCGTCGCCGATCACGATGAGCGCGGCGGTGTAGATGCGGGATGAATCGGCCATGGCTGCAGGACTAGGGCAATTGCGGGAGCGCTGCCAGTCGGCGCGGCAGGTCGATCGCGTGGCCCATGCGGGATCGAACAAAAAAAGGGCCGATCCGAGGACCGACCCTATGAAAGTTTGGGAGAGGATGCCTGAAAGGCACGCCCTCTATGCTGACGTTTACGTCATGCTGCAAGTGCGAAACAGACAGCCTGACATGCAAACTTTGCAATCGAAAGCGCAGTTACGATGGCCTGTCGGTTAGCACCGCACCATACAGGTCGTGCGCGTCGGCATCTTCGATCAGGGCTTCGACGATGCTGCCGGGTCGAAGTTGCGCGTCGACCTGGCGCAGGTACACCGCACCATCGATCTCCGGTGCGTCTGCCTGCGAGCGGCCAGTTGCACCGATATCACCATCCTCGTCAGGCTCACCGACCTCATCGATGATCACCGGCAAGACGCGGCCAATCTTTGCGGCAAGCTTCGCGGCGCTGATGGCGGCGGTCTTTTCCATGATGCGGGCGTAGCGCTCTTCCTTGACGGCCTCGGGTACCGCTCCGGGCAGCAGGTTGGCAGCAGCACCTTCGACAGGTTCGAAGCGGAATGCGCCGACCCGATCGAGTTGAGCCTCCTCCAGCCACTCCAGCAGGTACTCGAAATCGGCCTCGGTCTCTCCTGGAAAGCCGACGACGAAGCTCGACCGGATGGCAATATCGGGACAGATCTCGCGCCATTTGTGCAGGCGCTCCAGCACCTTGGCTTCGTTTGCTGGTCGTTTCATCGCGCGCAGCACGTTGGGTGCCGCGTGCTGGAACGGAATATCGAGGTACGGCGTCAGCAGCCCTTCAGCCATCAGCGGGATGACCGAATCGACATGGGGATAGGGATAGACATAGTGCAGGCGCACCCACGGCCGCACCCCGTCGGGCGACCGCAACCCGCCAAGTTCGCGCGCCAGATCGGTCATGTGCGCACGGACCGGTTGACCATGGAACATGCGCTCTTCGTGGCGAATATCCACGCCATAGGCCGAGGTGTCCTGGCTGATCACCAGCAGTTCGCGCGTACCGGAGGCGACCAGCTTTTCAGCCTCGCGAAGTACGGCATCGATCCGACGGCTCGCAAGTTTGCCCCGGATCTGCGGGATGATGCAGAACGCACAAGCGTGGTTGCAGCCCTCGGAAATCTTGAGGTAGCTGTAATGGCGCGGAGTCAGCTTGATGCCCCGCTCGTCCGACGCTTGCGGTATGAGATCGAGATAGGGGCCAAGTTCAGGCGGGGCCGCCTCGTGAACCGCCTCGACGACGGCCTCGTACTGATGTGCGCCGGTCACCGCGAGAACTTGCGGGAAACGGGCGCGGATCGCCTCGGCCTCGTTGCCCATGCAGCCCGTGACGATGACGCGACCGTTCTCGGCGATCGCCTCACCGATGGCGGACAGGCTTTCCTCCTTGGCCGAGTCGAGGAACCCGCAGGTATTGACCAGGACGACGTCAGCGCCCTGATAGTCCGCGCTCATCGCGTAACCATCGGCGCGCAGCCGCGTGAGGATGCGCTCGCTGTCGACGAGCGCCTTGGGACAGCCGAGGCTGACCATGCCCACCTTGCGGGCCGAGGGAAGTTCTAATGCCATGGAACGCGGCGCCATATACCTTTTCGCACCTTTTCGCTACCATTGCGAAAGGCAGCCGGCACAACGCCGCGCGGGAGAGACATCGATGGGTCCGGTAAACTGGTTGGCGGTGGTCCTTGCCACCGTTCTGGCTCTGGCCCTCGGGATCGTGTGGAACGGGCCGATGTTCCGCACGGGGCGCCCCTTGCTGGGCGGTCCGGCGCGTTCGCCCGGCAAGTTCTGGATGGTCGGGCTGATCCTGCTGCTGGCGGCGATCATGCTGGGGCACAACTTCGCGCGGATTGGGGCCGCGGTGCTCGATGCCAGACCGTGGCTCTATTTCATGCAGACCGGCGGTGTCGCGTTGTTCTTCGTCATCCCCGCCGTGTGGCTGACGCATGCGCGGTCGGGAACCGAACCGATGCGACGGCTGCTCGACTGCGGGTTCTGGCTGATCGCCTACCTCGCCATGGGGGCGGTCTTCTGGCTGCTGGGCTGAACCTGCGGCGACGGGCCGAGGATCAGCCGCGTGAGGGGCCATCGACAGGAGCGGTGCTTTCCTTGTCGCAGGTGGGCGCGATCTCGACGATCTGATCGCCCGCTTCGAGCCGCTTGGCGCCGTCTTCCCAGAAGCCGATCGCCTTGCCGTGGCGATAGATTCGCAGACCTCTGCCGCCGCTGGACAGGTCCGACAGTGGTCGGCCCACCTCTTCGGGGGTTGCGGCGCGCTCGACAAGTTGCACCCTGCCACCGACCGAGGCTAGATCGGACAGGTACTCCGATACGTGCCGCCCCTGTGCCGAGCCTGCCAGCATAAGACCGGTGATGCGCACCGGATTGATGACGTTGTCCGCGCCGGCCTGCCGTGCCAGCAGTTCGTTGTCGTCGGCGCGCACAACGGCCGTGATCGGCACCTTGGGCGCCAGATGCTTGACGGTCAGGATGATCAGGATCGAGGTATCGTCGCGCCCGGCCGACACCAGCACGGCGCGCGCCTGATCGATGCGCACCGCCGCCAGAGTCGCATCGCGCGTGGCATCGCCTTCGAGGACGTTGCAGCCGGCGGCTTCGGCATGTTCGAGCCTGGCGCTGCCCTGGTCGACCACGACGATTTCGTGCGGATCAGTGCCGCGGGCGATCAGTTCGCCGACCGCCTCGGCGCCGCTGACGCCATAGCCGAGCACGACGATGTGGCCCGACAGTTGTTCCTGAATGCGGCGCATGCGCCATTTCTCCCAGCTACGCCGAATCACGAATTGGTAGGCCGTTCCCACGAAGATGAAGATCACCGCGAACCGAATCGGCGTGACGATTACCGCCTCGATCAGCCGCGAACTGTTGCTCACCGGGGCGATGTCCCCAAACCCGGTGGTGGTGATCGAGATCATCGTGAAATAGAATACGTCGAGGAAGCTGACCACGCCGTCGTGGGCGTCCTTCAGCCCTTCGCGGTCGCTCCAGTGGATCAGCACGACCAGGAACACCAGTCCCAGCGCCGCGCCCAGGCGTAGCGCCAGGTCGGCCCAGACCGGGACCGCCAGCGCGCGGCGCAAGGGCTTGGCTGCGCGTGTCGGGGGACGTCGTATCATGCGGGCCAAAGCGCAATACGCGGCTTCATGGCGATTTGGGTAGCGCGACCATGGGATCGATCGGAAGACCGCTTTGCCGCACTTCGAAGTGAAGCTCGTTACCGCGTGCCTTGCCGGTATTGCCGACCAGGCCGATACGCTCGCCCGATCTGACGCGACTACCCTTTGTCACGGTGATCTTGCTTAGGAAGGCATAGGCGGTGTTCCAGCCGTCTCCGTGATCGAGCACGACGAGATTGCCGAACTGATCCTTCTCCTCGCCGGCGAAGATCACGGTGCCGGCGGCCGCCGCGCGCACCGCCGCGCCGCGTGGCGCGGTGATGTCCAGGCCGTCGTGATGATCCTCACCCGCCGATGCCCTCCAGCCGCGCCGGATCGCGCCGGAAAGCGGCCAGGTGAGGCGCGGAGGGGCCTTGCCGGCAGGAGCTTTCGCCGCGGCTACGGCGGCTGTCGCCACGGCGTTGGCAGTCGCGGCCGTCTTGACGGCGGTTGCGTCCGCAGCCTTGCTGGCGGGCGACGTACCCTGCGGCTCCAGCATGGTGGGGATCAGCAATTGCTTGCCGGCGGTCACCGGAGCGGCCGCATCCAGCCCATTGGCGACCGCGATCTGCGACCACGGCACGCCGTAGCGATAGGCGATGGCAAAACCGGTATCGCCGGCCTTGACCACGTAGTGCCGCGTGCGCGGGATCAGCAGCTTCTGGCCGGGACGCACGTCATAGGGCGCGGCGATGCCGTTCGCTTCGGCGATCAGCACGCGGGGAACCTTGGCGCGGCTGGCGATGCCGCCCAACGTCTCCCCCTCGGTGACGAGGTGGACGCTTTCCTCTACTGGCGCGGAGCGGTCGGCGGGGCGGGCCGCACCAGCCTTACCCGGCGACTGGGTGGCACCCGGAGATTTTTGGGTTGCACGCGCAGGTTTCGCGGCCAGCTTGGTCTTTTTCGTGGCTTCTTCGGGATTGGCGCGAGGAAGCGTCAGCTTCTGACCCAGGCGCAAGGCGAACGGTGCCTTCAAACCGTTGGCCTCGGCCAGCGCCTTGCCGGTCACGCCATTGCGATTGGCGATGCCGTTGAGGGTCTCGCCTTCGCGAACGACATGCTCGGGAGCGGCGTGAGCCGGCAGTGAAAGCGGCAGAAGGGCTGCGGCGAGCAGTAACGCGGCACCCTTCATCCGGCGTAGCGTTCCGCCAGTTGCGCGAGAGACGCTTCGTGCGTCAGGTCCACATGAAGCGGCGTCACCGAGACATAGCCGTCGGCGATCGCCTCCAGATCGGTATCATGGCCCGGCGTGTGCTCGATGCCGTGCAGACCGAACCAGAAATAGGGGAATCCGCGCGGGTCCACGCTCTCGATCAATGAGCCACGCGCATAATCGTGGAAGCCCTGGCGAGCGACGCGGATGCCCTTGACCTCCTCGGAGGCGATCGGCGGAAAGTTGACGTTGATCAACGTGCGAGGGGCGAACGGCGTCTCCAGCAAAGGCGCGATGACCTTTGCGCCCCAGTTCTCGGCCACAGCGAACGACACGCCATCGCCCACGCCCTCGCGCCGATAGACCTGGCTGAGCGCGATCGAGCGTATGCCCGCCAGAGCGCCTTCCAGCGCAGCCGAGACCGTGCCGGAATATGTCACGTCGTCGCCCAGATTGGCGCCGCGGTTGACGCCCGAGAGGATCAGGTCCGGTTTGCCGGGCAGCACCTTCTTCAAGGCCATCGTCACCGCATCGGTGGGAGTGCCGGTGACCGAAAAGCGCCTGGCCGCGTGTTCGCGCAGACGGACCGGACGGTTGAGCGTCAGCGAGTGGCCAGCGCCCGATTGCTCCTCGGACGGAGCGCAGATCCAGATATCGTCGGAAAGCTGCGCGGCGATCTTCTCCAGGACATAGAGGCCAGGAGCGTTGATGCCGTCGTCGTTGGTGAGCAGGATACGCATGCGATTGTTCCTAAGGCGTTATCGTCCAGCCTGCAAAGGCGCTTCGCATGACCATTTGATGGAGAGTGGGGGTGAATCCTCAGCCCGGGGTCAAGCGTTCGAGACCGCCCATCCATGGCTTGAGCGCCTCGGGCACCCGCACCGATCCGTCTTCGTCCTGATAGTTCTCCAGCACCGCCACCAAGGTGCGACCGACCGCAAGGCCGGAGCCGTTGAGGGTATGGACGAATTCGGTCCGCTTCGAGCCTTCCGGCTTGTAACGGGTGTTCATCCGTCGCGCCTGCCAGTCGCCGCAGTTGGAGATCGAACTGATCTCACGATAGGCGGCCTGCCCCGGAAGCCAGACTTCGAGGTCGAACGTCTTGCGCGCGCTGGCGCCCATGTCGCCGGCGCAGAGCAGCATCTTGCGATAGGGGAGCGCGAGCGCCTGCAGCACTGCCTCGGCGGCGGCGACCATTCGCTCGTGCTCGGTGGGGCTGTCCTCGGGCTTGCAGATCGCGACAAGTTCCACCTTCTCGAATTGATGCTGGCGGATGAAGCCGCGCGTATCACGCCCCGCAGCGCCGGCTTCGGAGCGGAAGCAAGGGGTCAGTGCGGTCATCCGCACGGGCAGGGCGGCCAGGATCTGCTCGCGCACGGCGTTGGTCAGCGAGACCTCGGCGGTCGGGATCAGCCAGCGACCATCACCGGTGCGGAACAGATCCTCAGCGAACTTGGGCAATTGTCCGGTCCCATAAACGGCTTCGTCGCGAACCAGCAGCGGCGGTGCGCATTCCATGAAGCCGTGCCGGTCGGTCTGCATGTCGAGCATGAACTGGCCAAGCGCGCGATGCAGCCGCGCCATCGCGCCGCGCAGGAACGTAAAACGCGATCCCGCGATCGCGGCTCCGGTCTCGAAATCAAGGCCTAGCGCCGGTCCAAGATCGGCATGTTCGCGCGGTGTGAAGCCAAATTCGGGCAGGGTGCCCCAACGCGCGACCTCGACGTTATCGGCCTCGTCCGCACCCGCCGGCACATCGTCCGCGGGCAGGTTGGGCAGCCGCGCCAGCGCATCGCGCAGCCCTTGGTCGAGTTCACGCTCCTCAGCCTCGAGGTGGGGTAGCGTCTCCTTGATCGCGGCGACTTCGGCTTTCAGCGCCTCGGCCGTGGCAGCGTCGCCCTTGCCCATCGCCTGGCCGATCGCCTTGGACGCTTCGTTGCGGCGGTTTTGCGCATCCTGCATCCGCGTCGCCACGTCGCGCCGCCGGGTGTCGAGCGCGATGAGATCCGCCGACGCCGCATCGACGCCACGAAGGGCAAGCGCGGCGTCGAAGGCCGCAGGATCGTCGCGAATGAGGCGGATATCGTGCATGGCCGGCGCTATGCCGCCTCGCACGCCGACAGGCAAGGCGTGCCAGCGTGACGCGCGCTGATCACAATGTGGGTCACCGTGCACCGCGAAGCGAAGGAATTTAGTGCTGTGCATATGCTGTGCACGACCGGTCAGGGTGGCCGGAATGTAGTGGTTGGGAAGGTCGCCTCAGGCGCAGTTTCCAGCCGGGTTAAGGCTGGTGGGCGCGGCAGGGTTTGAACCTGCGACCCCACCCGTGTGAAGGGTGTGCTCTACCGCTGAGCTACGCGCCCGCTGCCGAAGCGGAAGGCGGGCGGTTAGACGAAGAGCGTTGCGTTGACAAGTGGCCAATGCGACGTAAAGCCACCGCCATGACCGACGAACCAACCGCGCCCACCGAGGCCGCGATCGACAGCGAAGCACAAGCCGGCGAGCAGGGCGGTGCGCAACCGGCAGCACAGGACAGCGCCGGCGGCGCCGACGTTCCGCCCGATCGCCTCGCGATCAATCCGCGCAGCCCGCACTTCGATGCGGACAAGCTTCAGCGCGGGATCGGGATCCGCTTCAAGGATGCGGTTCGCACCAACGTCGAGGAGTATTCGATCTCCGAAGGCTGGATCAGGGTGCAGGCCGGCAAGACGCGGGATCGCAACGGTCAGCCGTTGACGCTCAAGCTGAGCGGGCCGGTGGAAGCGTGGTTCGAAGACCTGGGCGACGATGCGCCCGTCGCCCGGAAGGGCTGAACGCCTAGCGTGAACTGGCGATGATTGCGCCGATCGGGTCCCGGCCCGATCGCAGTCTCGCCGCCTGCGCCCGCCAGATTCGCGCATTCGCCAAGCTCACCGGCGCCTGTGCCGGACCAGATGGTCGCGTGGCCTTGTTCGCTGGTTCCGGCCGGTGGGGCTCGTTTCCGAAACGCACTTTCGCAAGCTTCGATGGCACCACGCGGGTGAGCGTCGTGCGCGGAATGGATTTGCCGGATGAAGTGGCACGTCCGGGCTCGGCAAGCGAAGTCTCGGCCAAATCCGCTCCGGGCCGTGCATTGTAGATGAATCCTGAAACCGGCCAGTGACCGCCACCCAGGCTGGCGATCGGTGCGTACCACACTCTCACCTCGCTCCAATCGTTGGCCGGCGATACGTCCCTTGCCGTGACGTTGCGCTCTATCTGGCCGGGAGCAGACCAGTTGGCGTGACTGATGAGGATGGTGCGCGCATCGACGATGCGGCTGACGGTCGCGACATGGCCCAGGCTCGAGCCGCCATGCGGGCGGATCGTCATTACCGCACCGGGCCGGGGCACACTGCCGCGCGCATATCTGCCCTCCGCCTGGCGCCACCAGGTATGGGCATCGCCGTAAAGCCTGATCCCGGAGGTATTGCGCGCGAATGGGACGCATTGCAGGACTCCCGCCATCGGCCCGTTGGGCCGGCCATCGCGAGCGATGGCATAGGCGAGCGACGATCTCGCTTGTACCGGATCTAACACGGGTGCTCCCAAACCGATCGCAAGACCGGTGATCGCGATGATATGCAGCCCCCTCATGCGCGCAGTCTTCGCATTGTTTGGTTAGCGAAAGCTAAAACGACGTGGTTACCGACAATGGTAAATGTGTCGGTAAGCCTGTCGTACGAACATTGAGGCCGAGGACGGCGGCGAGGCAGAACTGTCGCCATCGCCTTGTGCACCCTTCTAAATCTGCCTCCGTAGAGCCTGATCGTTCATCCCCCGATGGTCGGGTCGATGCACAGCGAAGTCACTTCCGAAACGGAACGATTGAAGGGCGCGACGGCAGTGCGCTGATAGCAGCGATCTCCTCCTCCAACAGTCGCGGAAGGCGCAGCAGCGGGCAGGCAGCGGGCGAACTATCAGCACGGGACTTGCCATGACGGGCACAAACCGCCACGTCCCCAACGATCATGTCCCCGCAAGTCATCATCATCGGCCGGCCCAACGTCGGCAAGTCCACTCTCTTCAACCGCCTGGTTGGCAAGAAGCTGGCGCTTGTCGATGACCAGCCCGGCGTCACACGCGATCGTCGGTTCGGCGATGCCGAGCTACTCGGCCTCAAGTTCCAGATCGTCGACACCGCCGGCTGGGAGGACGAGGATGCCGAGAGCCTGCCCGGCCGCATGCGCCAGCAGACCGAAGCGGCGCTGGAAACAGCCGAAGTCGCGTTGTTCGTCATCGATTCGCGGGCCGGCCTCACCCCGCTTGACGAGGAAATCTCGCGCTGGCTGCGCAGTTCGCCGGTGCCGGTGATCCTAGTCGCCAACAAGGCAGAAGGACGGGCCGGCGAAAGCGGGCTGCTGGAATCCTATTCGCTGGGCCTGGGCGATCCGGTGCCCATCTCCGCCGAACATGGCGAGGGCATGGGCGATCTGTTCGAAGCCCTGCTGCCGATCCTCGAACCGCTTCAGGTGGAAGAGGAGGAGGAAGAAGAATACGATGAGGAGGCGCTGCTGCGCGCGCCTTTGAAGCTGGCGATCGTCGGGCGCCCCAATGCGGGCAAGTCGACGTTGATCAACAAGCTGCTGGGCCAGGATCGCCTGTTGACCGGGCCGGAGGCGGGGATCACCCGCGATTCCATCGCGATCGATTGGGAATGGACGCAACAGAATGGCGAGGTCCGGCCGGTTCGGCTGATCGATACCGCCGGCATGCGCAAGAAATCCAACGTGATCGAGAAGCTTGAGAAGATGGCGGTGGCCGATGCGCGCCACGCCGTCGATTTCGCCGAGGTGGTCGTGCTGCTGCTCGATGCGACGCGCGGGCTGGAGCATCAGGATCTCAAGATCGCTTCGATGGCGCTCGAAGAAGGCCGGGCGCTGATGATCGCGATCAACAAGTGGGACGTCGCCGAAGGTGCCAGCTCGCTGTTCCAGGGCATTCGCGCCGCGCTTGAGGATGGGCTGGCGCAAGTGCGTGGATTGCCGTTGCTTGCGGTCTCGGCGCGGACCGGCAAGGGGCTGGACGAGATGATCAAGGCGGCGTTCGAACTGCGCGAAGCGTGGAGCCGGCGCGTCACGACATCCGCGCTCAACCGCTGGTTCGACGATGCGCTGACCGCGACGCCGCCACCGGCACCCGGCGGCAAGCGCATCAAGCTGCGCTACATAACCCAGGCCAAGACCCGGCCGCCGGGGTTCATCGTGTTTGGCACGCGGCTCGACTTGCTGCCCGAGAGTTACAAGCGCTATCTGATCAACGGCATCCGGCGCGAACTCGGTTTCGCTGCGGTGCCGATCCGGCTTACGCTGCGCAGCGCCAAGAACCCCTTCGCCAAGGATTGAGGCCGGCGATTTCAGTCCTGCTGTGAATGCTCACGCTGCTTGCTCACGGCACCGAGGTTGACGGTAAGTTGCAAGCTCAAGGCGTGGTCGCTTTGGGCACGTGCGCCGTCGCGCGCGAAACGATACTGATTGAGGTAGGCCACATCCGCGCTCATCGCCGGTGAGATCGGCACCACCAGCCCCAGCCAGTTGCGCATGCGCTCGTAGCCGCGCCGCTGCCCCCAGGCCGTGGTGTTGGCCAGGAAGAAGCTCTCGTGGCTGACGAAGATCGCCAAGCCCTTATCGTTGATGGGGTGATTGTAGCGCACGAGTGGCCGGATTCGGATCCCCACTTCATCTCCGCGCGGATTGAAGCGCTCATCGATCCGGAAGCGGGTGGAAAACCGGCCGAAGGTTCCGACGACCTGCTGCCGAAACCGGTCTTCATCCGCGCCGGTGTTGCCGTTGTAGAAGCCGACATGCCGATATCCGAAGCCGAGCTCCAGGTTTTTGGATACGCGCTGGCCGATCAGCGCTCCGAACTCGGTAGTGTAAAGACCATCCTGCCGATCGCTGAACCGGGCGATCTGTTCGAGCGTGACGCGCGTGTTGCCGTCCAGCGATACGTTGGTATTCGCCTGAAGCCAGAGCTGCTCATCGTTCTGCTGAGCCAAGGCGGGGCACGCCGACGCGAGCAAGGGGAGGGCGATGAGATGGCGGATGCGGGCGGTCACGTCGGCGTGCCTAGGTCATTGCTTGTCGCTCCGCCAGCAACAACGTCACGAAGCGGTTACGTTCCAGCAACCCGCGATCGATCTGGCCCCGCGATCAATCAGACAACATGCTCGTCGGCATCAGGTGTCGTCGTTGCGATGTTCGCCATGGCGGGCGCGCGCTGCTCGATCACCATGTTCCACACCGCGATGAACAAGGCGGCGATGACGGGACCGATGATGAAGCCGCTGAGTCCGGCCATCTCAAGGCCTGACAGGGTCGCGATAAGGACGACGAAGTCGGGCATACGGGTATCGCGGCCCACCAGGATCGGACGCAACAGGTTGTCGACCAGCCCGATGACGAAGACGCCGCAGAAGATCATGATCGCGCCCTTGATCCAGGCGCCGCTCACCAGCAGATAGATCGCCACCGGCACCCAGACGATGCCCGTGCCCACGGCCGGAAGCAGGGACAGGAAGCCCATCAGCGTGCCCCACAGCAGCGCGCCCTCGATACCCAGTGCCCAGAAGATCAAGCCGCCAAGGCCGCCTTGCACCAGGGCGACCACGACGGTGCCCTTCATCGTCGCGCGCACGACGACGAGGAAATGGTCGATCAGTCTGTCGCGCACGCTGTTGCGCAGGGGCAAGGCGGAGCGGATCAGTTCGCCGTAGCGTCGGCCATCGCGCAGGAGGAAATATGTCAGGTAGAGCATGACGCCCAGCGCCGCGACGAAGCTCAGGGCACCCTGGCCAACCACCAGCGCACTGGAGGCGATGTTCTGCAGACCGCTGGCGACGCCCGAGCCGAGCATGCGGCGAACGTTGTCGAAATCGGACAAGCCCTGACGATCGATGAAGCGCCGGACGCTGGTCGGCAAGGCGTCGCGCAAATGATTGAGCATGCCGGGTACGTCGATCTGGCCTGTACGGATACGCTCGTAGAGGGAGGCCGCTTCCTGGACCAGGCTGGAGCCGAGTATCAGCGCAGGGATGACGATCAGGGCGATAATCAGCAGCAGGACCAGCAAGGCGGCCAGTCCCTTGCGGCCATTAAGCCTGGCGGCGAGGCGCTGTGTCGCAGGCTCGAACAGGATCGCGGCGACCAGGCCCCACAGGATCGCACCGAAGTACGAAGCGATCAGCCACAGGAACAGCAACGAAACGATGAGGACCACCGCCATGAAGCTGCCGTCCTCGAACCGAAATTTGCGCCCCGTGCCCCCAACCATGCTTCGTCCTTACATCGTGCCCTGGCCGGTAGAAGTGGAGCGGCGGCGGATGGTTGCATGCGATCGACGACGCGGGATCAAGTTTGGCGGGGGCTGCGCCTATGCGAGACTGGATTTCGGCGTCGTCACGTTGCAGTCTGGGAGCAGACATGATCCGGAGACCCTGACTTGCGCCATTCCCTGACAATCCTGATGGCGGCAAGCGCCCTGGCGGGCCTTTGCGCGCCGATCGCACCGGCGTACGCCGCCGATGGCGCCGAAAATGCCACCGCCACCGCGCCGACCCGCAGCTTCACCGGCGAAGATCTGTTCAGCCTTAGCGGCGCGACCGATCCGCAGATCAGCCCGGACGGCAGCCGGGTAGCCTACGTGCGGATGAGCGCGGACATCATGTCCGACAAGGAGGTGCCCGGCATCTGGCTGGTCGACCTCGCCAGCGGCCGGCAGACACCGCTGGTGGCGGGGCAGGGATCGCACCGCTCGCCGCGCTGGTCGCCCGATGGCAAGCGGCTCGCGTATGTCTCGTCCGACGGGGAGGCGGCGCCGCAACTCAACGTGATGTGGCTCGACAACGGGCGCAGCGTGAAGGTGACGGGTATGCCGGACAGTCCGGGCAGCATCGCCTGGTCGCCCGATGGACGATCGATCGCCTACACCATGCGCGTGCCGGGCGAAGCGATGAAGCTGGGCAAGGCGCCGGCCAAACCCGAAGGCGCGAAGTGGGCGGAAGGCCTCGAAGTGATCGATCGCGTGGCCTATCGCGCCGATGGCGGCGGCTATGCGCAACCAGGATACGATCACATCTTCGTCGTCGCCGCGGATGGCGGCGCGGCGCGGCAGGTGACATCTGGCAATTTCGACGATGCCGGCCCGCTGTCGTGGATGCCGGACCAGCGCAAGATCGTGTTTTCCGCCAACCGCCGTCCCGACTGGGAGCGCGAGGCAAACAACTCGGAGATCTATACCGTCGACGTGGCGAGCGGTGCGATCACCGCGCTGACCACGCGCAACGGTCCGGACAACGAGGCTCAGGTTTCGCCCGATGGCCGGCACATCGCCTATCTCGGCTTCGACGACGTCAACCGCAGCTTCGAGAACACCAAACTCTACGTGATGAACGCGGACGGCAGCGGGGCCCGATCGCTGACTGCATCGCTCGATCGGTCGATCGAGACGGTCTATTGGGGCGGCAACTCGCAGCTTTACGTCGCCTATGACGATCACGGCAAAAAGCGGGTCGCGCGCATCGGCCTCGCCGGTTCGATGAAGACCGTTGCCGACGGGCTGACGGCGGGCACGCACTATGACCGGCCCTATACCGGCGGACAATTCTCCGTCTCGAACGGAGGCAAGGTCGCCTACACCGCCGGCGGTACAGCTGCCCCGGCCGACCTGTGGGTCGAGGGCCGGCGACTGACCGATCTCAACGCCAACTGGCTGGCGGCAAAGTCGATCGCACCGGTGCGCAAGCTGCCGGTCACCGCCCCCGATGGCCGTGCGATCGATGCCTGGCTGGTCACGCCGGCAGGCCTGCCGGCCGGTCAGCGCGCGCCTTTGATCCTGGAGATCCATGGCGGTCCGAACAGCGCCTACGGTCCCGCGTTCTCGACCGACGATCAGCTTTACGCGGCGCACGGCTACGCGGTACTTTACGTCAATCCGCGCGGCAGCACGTCCTATGGCGAGGAATTCGCCAACCTGATCGACCGCGCCTATCCCGGTACCGACTACGACGACCTGATGGCATCGGTGGATGCCGCGATCGCCGACGGGGTCGCGGATCCGAACAACCTGTTTGTCACCGGCGGCTCGGGCGGCGGCGTGCTCACCGCCTGGATCGTGGGCAAGACCGACCGCTTCAAGGCGGCGGCCTCGCAAAAGCCGGTGATCAACTGGATCAGCGAGGCGCTGACGATGGACGCCACCACCTTCACCTCGCGCTACTGGTTCGACAAGAAGCCGTGGGAGGATCCGATGTCCTACTGGAACCGCTCGCCGTTGAGCCTCGTCGGCAACGTCAAGACGCCGACGCTGGTGGTGGTCGGAAGCCAGGATTATCGCACCCCGGTCAGCGAGGCGGAGCAGTATTACGCTGCGCTGCAAATTCGGGGCGTGCCCACGGCACTGGTCAAGGTGCCGGGCGCGAGCCACGGTGGCCTGACGGCGCGGCCATCGCAATCGGCGGCCAAGGCGGCCGCCATCCTCGCCTGGTTCGACAAGTATCGCGTGAAATAGACCGGAGCAGTCGTCCCGGGGAGCACCCGGGACGACGTAGCGTTCAAGGCAACGTTCAGGCCCCGGTGTCGGTGCTGCCCTCGCCGGCAGAAGGACTGTTGAGCTGGATGTAGTTCTGGATGCCCATCAGCTTGATGAGGTCGAACTGCTTTTCCAGGAAGTCGACATGCTCTTCCTCGCTCTCAAGGATGCGTTCGAAGATTTCGCGGCTGATGTAGTCGCGCACCGCCTCGCAATGGGCGATCGCTTCCTTGAGCAGGGGCAATGCGTCATACTCGAGCGCCAGATCGGCCTTGAGGATCTCTTCGACGCTCTCGCCGATGCGCAGCTTGCCGAGTGCCTGAAAGTTGGGAAGACCATCGAGGAACAGGATGCGCTCCGACAAGGTGTCGGCATGCTTCATCTCGTCAATCGATTCGTGCCGCTCGTAATCGGCGAGCTTCTTAACCCCCCAATGCTCCAGCATGCGGTAATGCAGCCAGTACTGGTTGATCGCGGTCAGCTCGTTGAGGAGCGCCTTGTTGAGAAAATCGATGACCTGCTGATCGCCCCGCATGGCGCTGTCTCCTGTACGTTGTCGACCGGCCCTATGGACCGTCAAGCGTCAGGAGGCAATGTCAGGGTCGATCAGGTCAGGGATGCATCGGCTGAAAGGTGCGGTCCACGACCATCGGCATCGGCAACTGGCTCGCGAGTCGTTCGTCAGCGACGATGTCGTCCGCGTCGTCGATGCATTGACGGCACTGCGGTGGCCGACCGAGGCTGGCATAAAGCGCCTCCGCGTCGCCGCGGCTGGCGCGGGCCGCCTTGCGCAGTTCACATTCACGGATGGCGTTGCAGATGCAGACGTACATTCACGTTCCTCTCGAATCGCAATATAGACTGCTGCGAATGGATCGCAATAGCATTCATCGTCGATTTGGCAGGATCCGTCGCGCGGTCAGCGAACGCCACGACCATTCAAGCGGGCCACGCCGCC
The DNA here is from genome assembly GCF_055361525.1 of Novosphingobium sp. TK46. Classification (NCBI taxonomy): domain Bacteria; kingdom Pseudomonadati; phylum Pseudomonadota; class Alphaproteobacteria; order Sphingomonadales; family Sphingomonadaceae; genus Novosphingobium; species Novosphingobium sp. TK46. Next base: position 695,357 of record NZ_CM143963.1, on the reverse strand, counting down.
AGCGATCGAGCCAGGGTTTGCTCCACGCCAGCATCAGTCCCCAGCCAAGCAGGACGAATCCCCACTGGCCAAGCGGATCGACCCGCCCGAACAGGCCCAGGCCCCAGCCATAGAAGATCGCGGTCATTACCATCGTTATGCCGAGATAATTGGAAAAGGCCATCCTTCCGGCGGCAGCGATCCGGCACCCGATAGCGGTCGACAAGAGCCACGGCGTCGCCATCACCAGCAGCGCGGCATAGCCTGCCGCCATGAGCAGGTGCGGCAGTGCCAGCCCGTAGCGCAGTGCCCCATCCATCGCGATCGGGGGAAAGTGCCGAGGCCATAGCCAGGCGAGAGATGCCAGCGTCGCCGCTCCCCCGATCGCGATCCCGCCGACAGCGATGGCGATCATGTGGCTGCGCTGGCAGGTACCGGCAAAGAAGCCGCGCCGTTGCACGATCAGGCCGAGCGCCATGAGCGGCAGGTACTCGCCGAAACCGTCCCGTACGCCGGCCAGGAGCCAGAACGGATGTTCACGCATCTTGATCGCCAGGATATGGAGGAAGCCACCGGTATATTGGTCGACCTCCTGCCGCGCCGCGGCGGCGATATAGCCGTGGTACTGCGCGACGGCCTGAGTCTGGGCCACGCTCGCATGAGCCGAACGCACCGCTTCCTCCGCGTCGATCATCGGCAGCGTCGTCGCGATGCCTTGGAGGTGCAGCACCACGAACAGCGTGGCGGCACCAATGGCGAGCAAGCGGTCGGGCAGGCGGTGCAACAACAACAGCACCAGCCCGCAGGCGGCATAGGCGAACAGGATATCACCCCACCACAGCAGCACGTAATGCAGCACGCCGAACAGCAGCAACCAGCCGAGGCGGGCGGCCTGGAGCATGTCGCCATCGTGACCACGCGCTTCGGTCTGATCGATGAACAGGGCCATGCTCGCCCCGAACAGGATCGCGAACAGCGCACGCATCTTGCCTTCGAACACCACGAACCCGAAAGCGAAAGCGGCTTCGTTCCACGCCCCGGCCGGCGCCATGAGGTTCGGGCTAAGCGTCGCGGCGGACGGTCCGGCGAACCCGGCGATGTTGATCGCCAGGATGCCCATAACGGCGACGCCGCGGATCAGATCGAGCGAGGCGACGCGCATGGCCGCCTGTGTAGCCGCCTCAGTCGCGTGTGGCGAGGCAGGTGAACCCACCGCTCTTCAGCTTTGCACACGCTGCATTCGCGTCACCCTGGCTGGCAAAGCCGGTTGCAAGTAGCCGGGTGAGCTTGCCGGCAGGCGCCAGCTGCCTGGCATGACCGGCGAGTTCGGCACGGCCTTTTACCCTCGCCCAAAGCGAATCGGCGTTGCCCGGCACGCCGAATGCGCCAAGCTGCAGCTTCCAGGGGCCCGCAGCCGAAGTGGGCGCTTGTACAGGGGCGCGACGTGTTGGTGTGGCAGGCGCCGGGGTCGGCCGGCGCGCCGGCGCTGCCATGGTGGCCGATGATCCGCCTCGCGTCGCCGTTCGTGCATCGACGGGCAGGCGGTCGCCGGTAACATCCTCGGCCGCGATCGCCGCGCGAACGGCGTCGTTGCCCGCCCGATCGGAAGCGGCGACGCGGGGCCGTGACGGTGCTCTTGCCGGGATGCCTGCATCGCGTGGCGCAGAAACGGCAGCAGCCGGCGCAAGATCGGCAGACGCGACCTGCCGCGCGCGGGCCGAGTCGCTTTCGGCAGCGATCTGCGCCGCGACCGCGACGGATTTCTGGCGATCCGCCATCGGCACGTGCTGATCCATCTGCGCCAACGCACCGGTCGCCTGCGGCAGGCCCGCCTGCTGGGCCAGGCTTACGAGGGCATAGGCACGAACCCAGTCTTTCGGCACGCCGTCACCGTTGAACAAGGCCAGCCCCAGGATGTATTGCGCACGGGCATCTCCGCGACCGGCGGCCGCGCGTACATACGGCATGGCGCGCTCGCGCTCGCCGCGCTGGAACAGCAGCAAGCCGTAATTGTCGCTCGCTTGCAAATGCCCCTTGGCGGCGGCGGCGGCATAAAGGCTTTCGGCGCGGGCCAGATCACGCGGAACGCCGCGTCCCAGCTTGTAGGCCTGCGCAAGGTTGAACTCGGCGTCCGGGTCGCCGGCGGCGGCGGGGCCCTGCCACTCGCGGACCGCAGCGGGGTAGTTGCCGATGGCCCAGGCATCGACGCCGGCCTTTACGTCCGCCATCGCCGGGACGCCGGATAGCCCCAGGACGCTCACGATAAGCGCCGCCGTTGCGTGACCCCGAACTGCTTTGATCACGACCGCCGACCCTTTCGCACATGCGACGCTGCGCGCGCCACCCCAGCTTCCACGTGGGAAGACCTACGTTAAGTGACATAGTGAAGAACCGTTTAGCAAAGTCTTTATGCGGCGCTGTTGATTGCGGCGATGCCCGCGATACCGGGCATTAACCTCGAATTAGGGGCGATCTGCGATGTCGATGGAGCAGGGGCATGCTCGCGATCCATTTGCGACGCCACGCCGCGGTCGACCAAGGGGATGAGTTTCGATGCCAGCGCAGATACAGCAGGCCAAGTTCCACCGCGCCGCGCTGGCGGGGGTGATCGCGGTGGTTTGCGCCGTCGGACCCAGCTTCGTGCATGCCACGACCGCCGGCTACGATGCCACGGACTCGCAAGCGCGCCCCGACAAGAAGATCATGAAGCAGGTTGCCGCTGCCGAGCGTGCGGTGAGCAAGGCCCCGCAAGATGCGACGGAACGCGCGCGCCTTGGCCAAGGCTATCTCGCGGCTGGTCGTTTCGTTTCGGCGGGCACCACTTTCGAAGAGGCGGTCTCGCTCGGCGATAAGTCTCCGGCAACGGCATTGGGCATGGCGCTGTCCTACATCGCCATGGGCCGTAATGCCGAGGCGAACGCCTTGCTCGGGCAGTGGGGCGATACCTTGCCGGCAAGCGACCATGGGCTAGCGCTGGCGCTGGCCGGCCAGCCTGCGCAGGCGATCACGCTGCTCGGTAATGCGATCAGGCAAGGCGACAACACCACGCAGACTCGTCAAAACCTGGCCTATGCCTATGCGCTTGCCGGCCATCTGCCCGAAGCCAGGACGATCGCTGCGCAGGATATCGCGGCCGACAAGCTTGAGGTCCGCATCAGCGAATGGGCGCTGCAGGCCAGCATCGGGTCATCACAATCGCGTGTCGCGGCGCTGCTGGGGGCTCCGGTCAGCCGCGATCCCGGCCGGCCGGCGCAACTGGCGATCGCAGCCGCACCCTCGGCCCCGGCGCTTGCCGCCAACGAGCCGCTGCCTGCACCGCCCGCGCCCGACACCGAATTGCCGCCGCTTGCTGGGGGTGCGCCTGCGTTGGCCCAGGCAGAAGCGCGCGAGCGATACGAGCCGGCAGCGGCCTCGCAAGTCAAGCCTGCATCGCTGCGGCAGGCTGCTGATCCCGAGACGAGCGACACGGTAAGCCTTGTGAATCGCTATATCGCGAGCATGGAGGAGCGCCACCTTTCGCCCACCACCGCGCGTCGTAGCGCCGTCGACGCGGTGCGCGAGCGCCATCGGGCGCGGATGGCATCCACGAAGGTGGCGACGGCCACATCGCCGGGCACGCATGCCATACAGTTGGGTTCGTTCGGGACAGAAGCGGGCGCGCGCAGAGCCTGGGCTATCTTCGTCAGCCGAGACCCCAGCCTCAAGGCGCGCGAGCTACGCATCACGCCGGCCACCGTCAATGGCCGACAATATTTCCGCGTGGCAGCCGCCGGCTATCAGGCCGCGGAGGCAAGGGGCAAATGTTCGAGCGTGAAGGGCCGGGGCGGACAGTGCCTGGCTTATACCGAGCGGGCCGCGCCACGCGTCGCAGGCACGATCAAGACGGCGGTGCCGATGCTGGCGCGCCGCTGATCACAGGTTACTTCACCCCCATGTGAAGCCACTTCGCGCCCCTGTCTCACGACAGGGGCGCTTTTTCGTGTGATCGAGTTCGGTTTAGCGGCAGATTCTTACGCGGCGCTGATTTCTCCAGACCGTACGGCAATCGCGACCACGGTTGTAACCCCGGCGATCGTCGCCGCGCCGGTTGGATCGATAAGAGCGCCGGTCGTCGTTGCGCCGGTCGCGCCGATAGTCCCGACGATCGTCGCGGCGGTCCGCCCGGCGATAGTTGGGGTTTGCGCCACCTGGAATGCCTAGCACGTCACGATTGTATTCGGCCCGCGAGTTTATCCGATTGTCATGGCTCTGTGCGCTTGCGGCGCCGGTCACGCCCAGACTGCTGGCCGCGAGGGCGATAGCAAAAGACAGCTTCGTCAGAATACGCATCGTAATCTCCTCTATGTGGGGGAGGTAACGCCGCGCGACGGTATTGGCTTCCCATCGGTCGATTAAAGCGGAGGCGCGATGTCTGGCCGAGCAACGGTACTGGTCAAGCTCCGGTTAAGCAGGCTTGAGCCCCACTCTGGCTCCACCCTTGAACAGCGCCAGCACGCGGCCCTGGACGGGCTGGCGATCGAACGGTGTGTTGCCCGCGCTGGCCGCCATCTTGCGGGAATCGACGATCCATGGACGGTCCGGATCGATGATCGCGATGTCGGCATCGGCGCCTGCTGCGAGCCGACCGGCCGCTACGCCCAGCAGTCGCGCCGGGTTGGCGGCGAGCAGTTCGAACGCGCGATTCATGTCGATCACGCCATCGCGCACCAGCGTCAACGTCAGCGGCAGCAGCGTCTCGGCACCTGCCATGCCGGGCGAGGAGTCGGTGAATGGCAGGCGTTTGTCCTCTGCCCCGCGCGGATCGTGACCGGACCCGATGATATCGATCGTCCCGTCACCGATCGCGGCGATCACCGCCCGGCGGTCCGCTTCGGATCGCAACGGCGGCGACAGGTGCGCAAAGGTGCGAAACTGTGCGGTCGCGAGATCGGAGAGCATGAAGTAGGCTGGCGTCACACCCGCCGTCACCGCCAGCCCGCGCGCTTTCGCCTGACGAACCAGCGCGAGACCGGCGGTGGTGGTCACGGTGCGCAGATGTATCGCACAGCCCGCCATCTCGGCGATCGCCAGGTCGCGGGCGATCGCCAGGGCTTCCGCCTGTGCCGGCGCGGCGGGCAGGCCGAGCCGTGTCGCCATCTCGCCCGCAGTGGCCACCGCGCTGCCGACCAGTCCCGCATCCTCGGCATGGGTGCATATGGTCATGCCCAGCATCGCCGCGTACTGGCACAAACGCAGCATCGTTCCGGAGTCCGCGATCCATTGTCGCCCGGTGGCGATGCCGCGTGCCCCGGCGTCACGCATCAGCGCGATCTCGGCCAGTTTCTCACCCTCCAGATCGCGCGTCGCGGCGGCGAGCGGATGAACCCAGAAGTCCGGCTTGCCCGACGATGCGGCGAAGCGGACCCGTGCCGGCACGTCGAGCGGCGGGCTCTGGTCCGGCATCAGGGCGGCGCGGGTGATACCGCCGAAGTGGAACGCCGGCTTGTCGGTGGCGAATACGCCGAAATCGACGAGGCCCGGAGCGATCAGCTGCCCTGCCGCGTCGTGTACGCGATCGCCGTCCCGCGCCGTCACGTCGGCGCCGACGGCAACGATCTTGTCCCCTTCGCAGCGGATCGCGCCGGGAGCGATGGCGCCATCGGGCAGAACCAGCCGACCGTTCCTGATGACGAGCGGAGCGGCGATGCTCATACCCAGCCCTCCACGGCACGCGTCCGGCGGGTCAGCACATCGAGGCAGGCCATGCGCAAGGCCACGCCCATCTCGACCTGGGTGGTGATCTGCGATCGACCGACCATGTCGGCGACGTTGCTGTCGATCTCGACGCCGCGGTTCATCGGGCCCGGGTGCATGACCAGCGCGTCAGGCCGGGCGGTCGCCAGACGGTCGAGCGTGAGGCCGTAGAGATGCCGATATTCGCGCGGCGAGGGGATGAACTGGCCCTGCATCCGTTCGAGTTGAAGCCGCAGCATCATCACCACGTCCGCCCCCCTGAGCGCCTCGCCGAAGTCATGGAAGACCGCGACGTTCATCATCTCGATCGCCTCGGGCATCAGCGCCGGGGGAGCGCAAACACGCACTTCCGCCCCGAGTGAAGTGAGGCACAGGATGTTCGAGCGCGCGACCCGGCTGTGCAGGATGTCGCCGCAGATCGTCACCACCAGCCCGTTGAAGTTGCGCTTGGCGTGGCGGATGGTCAGCGCGTCCAGCAAGGCTTGCGTGGGATGTTCGTGCTGGCCATCGCCGGCATTGAGCACCGGGCAGTCCACCTTGTCGGCGATCAGCTGCACCGCGCCGGAACTCGCATGCCGGATCACGATGGCGTCGGCGTGCATGGCGTTGAGCGTCATCGCCGTGTCGATCAGGGTTTCGCCCTTCTTCACGCTGGAAGTCGCCACCGCCATGTTGACCACGTCGGCGCCCAGGCGCTTGCCGGCGATCTCGAAGCTGAGCAGCGTCCGCGTCGAGTTCTCGAAAAAGGCGTTGATGATGGTCAGGCCGGCGAGCAGGTCACGCGTCTTCTTGGCCTGACGGTTCAACTCGACCCATTGCTCCGCCTCGTCCAGCAGATAGGTGATCTCGTGAGGAGCCAGGCCGGCGATGCCCACCAGGCCACGATGCGGGAAGGCTGCGGAGCCTTCCGGATAGATGAACGTCGGTGCTGTCATTGAAGACCACGCTCTAGGCATGACCGCCGGGTGGCTCAAGAGGCGCCGCGCGACTATCCCCGATTGCGGCCGGCGATCCGACAGACAAAAGCTGGATCGCGGACGAGCCCGATGCGCATGGCGAACGAAACCAGCCAAGTGGTTCCCATCAACGCGTTATGCTCTAATGCTTCGCGCAGGAAAGGCAGGTACCGATGGAATTCGCCCGCAAGGTCTGGAAGTTGCTCGTGGGGATCAAGGACGCGCTCGTGCTCGTCCTCCTGCTGATGTTCTTCGGGCTGCTTTATGCCGTGCTGTCGATGCGCCCCACGCCGGGCAAGGTCACCGAAGGCGCGCTGGTGATCCAGCTCGACGGCGCCGTGGTCGAAGAGACCGCCGAAGTCACGACGTCGGACTTGCTGCTGGCGCAGACGACCAATGCCGACCTGCCGCGCGACGTCCGCGCCCGCGATATCGAACGGGCGCTGAGCACCGCTGCCGGCGATCCCAAGATCAAGCTTGTCGCGATCGACCTGTCGCGCTTTACCGGCGCGGGATTCGTTCACTTGCGCGACATCGGCGCGGCGATGGACCGGGTGCGGGCGGCGGGAAAGCCGGTGCTGACTTATGCCGATGCCTATGCCGATGACGGCACCGTGCTGGCGGCCCACGCCAGCGAAGCCTGGGTCAACCCGATGGGCGGGGCGATGGCGGTGGGGCCGGGCGGCAACAACCTGTATTTCGGCACCTTGCTCCAGAAGCTGAAGGTCAATGCCCACGTCTTCCGGGTTGGCACCTACAAGACCTTCGTCGAGCCCTATACGCGCGACGGTCCGTCGCCAGCCGCGATAGAATCCTACACCGACCTTTACAGCGGACTATGGCGCGCGTGGCAGGCGAACGTGCAAAAGGCGCGGCCCAAGGCCAATCTCGCGCTGGTGACCGGCGATCCGATCGGCTGGCTCAAGGCCTCGGGCGGTGATTTCGCCAAGGCTTCGCAGGCCGCCGGCCTCGTCGATCGCATCGGCACCCCGTCCGACTATGCCGCGCGCGTGGCGCAGCTTTCGGGCACGCCGCTCGCCGACACGCCATCCAGCGATCTCGTCGGCACCCAACTCGCCACATACCTCGCCGCCCATCCGGAGAGCACCGGCGGCGCGACCATCGGCATCGTGACCATCGCCGGCAATATCGTCGACGGGGATGCGGGACCGGGAACGGCGGGCGGTGATCGCATCGCCGAGGCGCTCGACAACGCCTTGAACAGCAACATTAAGGCGCTGGTGGTGCGCATCGATTCGCCTGGCGGTTCGGTGCTGGCATCGGAACGCATCCGCCGCTCGATCGAGCGCTACAAGCAGAAAGGCATTCCCGTCGTCGCCTCGATGGGCAATCTCGCGGCTAGCGGCGGCTATTGGGTCTCGACGCCGGCGCAGTACGTCTTCGCGGAGCCCGGTACGATCACCGGCTCGATCGGCGTTTTCGGCATCCTGCCCACCTTCGAGCGGGCGCTGGCCGACATTGGCGTGAAGTCGGGCGGGGTGAAGACCACCGCGCTTTCGGGCCAGCCGGATCTGCTGGGGGGCTTGTCCCCCGAACTGGAACAGATGGTGCAGATGGGGATCGAGGATGCCTATGCGAAGTTCCTAGGCCTGGTCGGCAAGGCCCGCGGCAAGACCCCGCAGCAAGTCGATGCCATTGCGCAAGGCCGTGTCTGGACGGGCGAGCGCGCCAGGCAGAACGGCCTGATCGATGCCTATGGCGATCTCGACGCCGCCCTCGCTTATGCTGCCAAGGCCGCAAAGCTCGACAAGAGCGAGTGGCACGTCAAATACATCGGCCGCAAGACCGACCCGCTGAATGCGCTGCTGCTGCAGATGTACCAGCGTCGCGAGCCCGGTGGAGACATCGCGGCGATGGCTGGGCGGCGTCAGCGTGAACAGCTCACCACCGCGCTGAACCAGGCCGAGGCGATGGTTTCGGGGCAGGGGATGCAAGCGATGTGCCTGGAATGTCCGGGTGTTCCATCGGCTGCCGCGATTCGTCGGCAGCAGGGATCGCCGATGACGGGGTTGCTGTTGCGACTGGGGGCGCTGGCGCGTTGAGAGATGCGCCTCGACCCTTCTGGGAAGAGGCGCATCTGACCCTTACGCCTGCATCGGTGGCGGCATCTCGGTTGGCGCTTCGTCCGGCACGTCGACCGCCGGCACGTCGCCGGGCATTTCGTCCGGCCCGTCGGGGGTGCCGGGCTGCGTCGGTTCCTGCGGCACCGGGGTCTCGGCCGGGGCGACGTCGGGACGGTCGATATCTGGGCGCGGGGCGCCGGGGTCGGTGGCCATGCTGGTTCCTTTTTGCTGGTCCATGCGAAACGCGGGCACGGCGCGCAGGTTGCGCGCGTTCGCCAGCGCTTGCCCTAACGGGTCCATCGCTATAAGGGGCCATCCCTTGAGTTTCTGACCACGACCGCAAGGTCGACGGTCGGGCACGCTTTGCGGGCGTGGCGGAATTGGTAGACGCGCTGGTTTTAGGTACCAGTATCGTAAGATGTGGGGGTTCGAGTCCCTTCGCCCGCACCAATTTTCCGCCGCTGCGAGGATGCCCGGCCGCAATCGAATTGCACAGGAAGGCATCGTAACATGCAGATCGTCGAGACCACCAACGAGGGCCTGAAGCGCGCTTATACGGTGACCATCCCCGCCAAGGAGATCACCGCCCGCATCGAGGGCGAAGTGAAGCGCATGGCGCCGCAGATCAAGATGCCCGGCTTCCGCCCCGGCAAGGTGCCCGCCAACCTCGTCAAGAAGATGCACGGTCCCGCGCTCCATCAGGAAGCGCTGCAGACCTCGATCAAGGAAGCGATGGACAAGCTCGTCGCCGACAATGCGCTGCGTCCCGCGATGCAGCCCGATGTCGCGCTTGGCGAAGGCTACGAACAGGGCAAGGATGCCGAGCTCTCCGTCAGCCTCGAAGTGCTGCCCAAGATCGAGGCGCCCACGCTCGACGGTCTGAAGCTCGAGAAGCTGGTCGTTCCCGTTACCGACGAGCAGGTCGACGAATCGGTCGAGCGCATCGCCGGCCAGCAGAAGAACTACGAAGCCGCCGAGGGCCGCGCCGCCGAAGATGGCGACCAGGTACTTTGCGATTTCGTCGGCAAGCTGAACGGCGAGGAGTTCGAAGGCGGCAAGGCCGAGAACCAGGCCATCGTCATCGGCTCGGGTCGTCTGATTCCGGGCTTCGAAGAGCAGCTGATCGGCGCCAAGGCCGGTGAAGAGCGCACGATCACCGTCAAGTTCCCCGAGGACTACGGCGCCGAGAATCTTGCCGGGCAGGATGCGACTTTCGACATCACCGTCCATGAAGTGAAGGTGCCGGCCGAACTCAAGATCGACGAGGACTTCGCCAAGCAGCTCGGGCTCGAGAGCCTGGAGCAGCTGCGCGGCCTGCTGCGCGGTCAGCTGGAGCAGGAAACCGCAGGGCTCACCCGCACCCAGATGAAGCGTCAGTTGCTCGACCAGCTCGCAGCCGGCCACGACTTCGACGTGCCGCCGACCATGGTCGAGGCCGAGTTCGACCAGATCTGGCAGCAGCTGCAGCAGGAAGCGGCCAACGAGGACGATGCCGAAGCCGCGCGCGCCGAGATCGAGGCCGAGAAGGACGACTACCGCAAGATCGCCGAGCGCCGCGTGCGCTTGGGCCTGCTGCTGTCCGAGATCGGCCAGAGCAACGGCGTCGACGTTTCCGCGCAGGAAATGCAGATGCTGCTTCAGCAGGCCGCGCAGCAGTATCGTCCCGAGGATCGCCAGCGCTTCGCCGAATACATCCGCAGCGACCCCATGGCCGCTGCCCAGCTGCGTGCTCCGCTGTACGAAGACAAAGTCGTGGATTTCCTGATCGAGAAGGCCGAAGTGACCGAGCGTGAAGTGACGCGCGACGAGTTGCAGGCCGCGATCGAAGCCGATGCCGACGGCAATGTCGAAGGCGCCGACGCTCAGGAAAAGCCCAAGAAGTCGGCCAAGAAGGCGAAGGCCGCCGATAGCGCCGACGAAGCCACCACCGAGCCGGCAGGCGACGATGGCGAGCCGAAGAAGGCGAAGAAGAGCGCCGTCAAGAAGAAGGCCGACGTTGCCGAAGAAGACAGCGCAGCCGAGGCCGGCGACGATGCGGTCGAAGGCGACGCCAAGCCCAAAAAAGCATCCAAGAAGGCTGCGAAGTCCGAAGACTGATCCTGGTCGTTTGGTTGCAAGCAAGAAAAGGCGCTGCGGGACACCGTGGCGCCTTTTTCGCATCCTACGCGGCGGCTTTGGCCTTGTAAAAAAACCCGTGTCTATGGCTGGCTGCGGGCCCGGTAATACCGCCCGAAACCTGCGCGGTCGAACAGGGCGCGATCGTAGCGCAATCGATCTATCCCCAGCCACATCCTCCGACGCCCCGCCGATACCGGCTTAATCCCCTTGAACAAACGCAAGTGGCACGCGACATAGGCGGACCAGATTGAAGAGGACATCCATGATCGACTTGTTCGGCGCATCGGGCGCCCAGGGTAAGTTCAGCCAAGACCCGGTCACGGGTGCGCTCGTACCCATGGTGGTCGAACAGACCAGCCGTGGCGAGCGCAGTTTCGACATCTTCTCGCGCTTGCTGCGGGAGCGTATCGTGTTCGTGACCGGCGGTGTCGAGGATCAGATGGCCTCGCTGATCGTGGCCCAGCTGCTGTTCCTGGAGAGCGAGAATCCCACCAAGGACATCTCGATGTACATCAACTCGCCCGGTGGCGTGGTGACGGCCGGCATGGCGATCCACGACACCATGCAGTACATCCGCCCGCGCGTGTCCACCGTGTGCATCGGCCAGGCGGCATCGATGGGCAGCTTTCTGCTTGCCGCCGGCGAGCCCGGCATGCGCATCGCGCTGCCGAACGCGCGCATCATGGTTCACCAGCCGTCGGGTGGCGCACAGGGCATGGCCTCGGACATCGAGATTCAGGCGCGCGAGATCTTGCGCATGCGCCGTCGTCTCAACGATCTGTACGTGAAGTACACCGGCAAGTCGCTTGACGACATCGAGAAGGCGATGGACCGCGACACTTTCCTCGAGGCCGACGAGGCACTGACATTCGGGCTCGTCGACAAGGTGTTCGAGAGCCGACCCGATTCGGAAAAATCGGCAGACGACTCGAAAGCCTAGAGATACGACCTAGAATGAGGGGTGGGACCGGTCCCACCCTTCACCTTGCCGCAAGGTTATCGGGCTAGGATTGATCAACCGGCCACCCGCAGAGTAAGGGTGGCGAGTCGCCCCGAGCCGGGGCAGCAAGACAGAGAATGACGAAATTGAGCGGATCTGACGCCAAAAGCACCCTGTACTGCAGCTTTTGCGGTAAATCGCAGCACGAGGTGCGCAAGCTCATCGCTGGGCCGACGGTCTTTATCTGCGACGAGTGTGTCGAGCTTTGCAACGACATCATCCGCGAAGAGACCAAGGCCGGGATCGCCGGCAAGAAGGATGGCGGCGTCCCGTCGCCGCGCGAAATCTGCGAGACGTTAAGCGATTACGTGATCGGCCAGGACCGCGCCAAGCGCGTGCTGTCCGTAGCGGTGCACAACCACTACAAGCGGCTCAAGCACTCGGGCAAGTCGGGCGACGTCGAGCTTTCGAAGTCGAACATCCTGCTCATCGGCCCCACCGGTTCGGGCAAGACGCTGCTGGCGCAGACGCTCGCCAAGACTTTCGACGTACCTTTCACGATGGCCGATGCGACGACGCTGACCGAGGCCGGCTATGTCGGCGAGGATGTGGAGAACATCATCCTCAAGCTGCTGCAGTCGTCCGACTACAATGTCGAGAAGGCACAGCACGGCATCGTCTATATCGACGAAATCGACAAGATCAGCCGCAAGGCCGAGAACCCGTCGATCACGCGCGACGTATCGGGCGAGGGCGTGCAGCAGGCGCTGCTCAAGCTGATGGAGGGCACCACGGCATCGGTTCCTCCGCAGGGTGGCCGCAAGCATCCCCAGCAGGAGTTCCTGCAGGTCGATACGACCAACATCCTGTTCATCTGTGGCGGTGCCTTTGCCGGCCTCGACAAGATCATTTCGGATCGTTTGCAGAAGCGCTCGATCGGCTTCGGCAACCACGTCGCCGATCCCGACAAGCGTCGTATCGGTGAGCTGCTGCAGAAGGCCGAGCCTGAGGATCTGCTGAAGTTTGGCCTGATCCCCGAATTCGTCGGCCGTCTGCCGGTGATCGCGACGCTCGAGGATCTCGACGTGGTCGCACTGGTCAAGATCCTGCGCGAGCCCAAAAACGCCCTGATCAAGCAGTACGCCAAGCTGTTCGATCTCGAGGATGTCGAACTGACGTTCACCGACGAAGCGCTCGAAGCGATCGCGCAGCGCGCCATCGAACGAAAGACCGGCGCGCGGGGCCTGCGTTCCATCGTCGAAAGCATTCTGCTCGATACGATGTTTGACCTGCCGACCGAGAACAACATCGCCGAGGTGGTGGTCGACAAGGATGTCGTCGACGGCCGCAAGGAACCGGTTCGCGTCCACAAGGGCGACAAGGCCGAAGAAGCGGCCTGACGGATCAACCAATGCGGAGTAAATACGGGCGGGTCACCTGTGTGACCCGCCCGTTTCTTATGGCGTCGTTCGCCGCGCGTTCGCAATGGCCGTGGGCGTCAATCGCCGCCGCCGCCGATCCCGTCTCCGGTAATGCCTCTAGACGACATCGTCGGCCTGGAGCGCGCAAACATGTTCGTCCGGCTCGATCTGCAGGGTCGGATGGCCGATCCCGAAGCGGTGGTCCAGTTCATGAGTGACGTCATGGAGGAACGACCCGTCCGGCATCTGCGGCATGACGAGATGCGCGGTGAGCGCGGCTTCGGTGGTGCTCATCGGCCAGACGTGCAGGTCATGGACCCGCTGCACGCCGGGTAGTCCCTGCAGATAGCGGCGCACCTCCGCCAGATCGATTCCCGCCGGGACGCCGAGCAGGCCCAACCGTAGCGAATCGCGCATCAGGCCCCAGCTTGACCAGGCGATTACCGCGGTGACCAGCAGAGATGCGGCCGGGTCGATCCACGTGGCACCGGTCCACATGATAAGGAAGCCCGCGACCACCACGGCGGCCGATACCGCGGCGTCGGCCATGAGGTGGACGAAGGCGGCGCGCACGTTGAGGTCCGACTTGCTGCCGCGCGCGAATAGCATCGCCGACAGGAAATTCACCGCGATGCCGATCGCTGCCACCCAGATGATCATCGAACTGGCGACAGGCGCCGGTTCGGACAGGCGACGGATCGTCTCGACCAGAATCCCGCCGATCGCCACCCACAGCAAGGCAGCGTTGGCCAGGGCGGCAAGGATCGATGAGCTTTTCAAACCATAAGTGAAGCGTTCGGATGGAGCGCGTGCGGCCAGTACGCTGGCGATCCAGGCAAGCACCAACGACAGGACATCGGACAAATTGTGACCCGCGTCCGCAACGAGCGCCATCGATCCGCTGACCAACCCCGCCGCGATTTCCCCAACCACGAAGATCAGGTTGAGCCCGACTGCGATGCCGAAGGTCATGCCGCGCCCGGCCGCCGGGGGGGCGTGGTGGTGATGGTGATCGTGATGGCCGTGATCCATGCGGCCGCTCTGCAACCATCATGATCGCGAAGCAACAGAACGCGTCGATCGATCACGGATTTGCGATGCGCGAAGCAATTAAGATGGCTTTCGAGTGATAAATATGCCGCATCGCAGCAAAATGTATGCAGTGCCGCTGCACTGTCACAAACGGTGCGCTATGAGCCAAACATTGACGACATGCCAAAAGCTTAGTCGCCGATGGTGGCGGGGCAACTTCGCTCGAAAAAAGGTTCGCCAGCAACCGATCGTTACGTCCTTGACCTGACGTGCGAGCCAAGGCGCGGGTGGATCATCGGTCCGGAGGCACAAGCGGAATGCGGGGTTCAGCTTTCCGTCCGAGCTTGCGGCATGTCGTGCGGCGATGAGCACCACCGGGGGTGGCGCTCTTCTACAGGGGACACATTACGATGCATCTTAGGTATTTGCTTGCCGCAAGCGCGGCGACAGTCTCGCTCGTAGGCGCTTTCGCCACGCCGGTGATGGCCCAGGAGACCACGGCTTCGATCTCGGGAACGGTGACGAGCGACAGCGCTCCGGTTCAGGGTGCGACGGTAGAGGCCCTGAACACGGCGACCGGTTCGCGTACCACCGCAACGACCGGACAGAGCGGCGGCTATTTCCTGACCGGCCTGCGTCCGGGCGGTCCCTACACCGTAACGGTCAAGGCGCCGGGCAAACCGGACTCGACCGTTACCGACATCAGCACCGTCGTGTCGCAGACCTTCGAACTTCCGATCGATCTTTCGGGTGCGGACGCGATCGTCGTCACGGCCAGTCGCATCAAGGGTGCGGGTTCGATTTCCCGCGGTCCGGCCACGGTGCTGAATTCCGAGCAGATCGCCAACGTCGCAACGGTCAATCGTGATCTTCGCGACCTTATGCGCCGCGACCCGTTCGCGCGCCTGGACGACACCCCATCAGGTGGTCGCGCGGTATCTTTCGCCGGGCAGAACGCGCGCTTCAACCGCTTCACCGTGGATGGCGTGCCGATCACCGACAACTTCGGCCTCAATCCGGACGGCTTGCCCAGCCGCCGGTCGCCGATCCCGCTCGATTCGATCGGTCAGTTCCAGGCCCGGGTCGCCCCTTACGACGTGCGTGACGGCAACTTCCAGGGCGGCATCGTCAACGTCATCCTGCGTTCGGGCACCAACGACTTCCAGGGCACCGGCTTCTTCGCCTATTCTTCGGACGAACTGTCGGGCAAGAAGACCAAAGCAGGCCCCGGCGTGCCAACCGGCCGCGTGACCCTGCCCAACTTCGAATACAAGAACTATGGTGCTGAGCTTTCCGGCCCTCTGATCAAGGACAAGCTGTTCTTCATGATCGCGGGTGAGCGAATTCGCGCCCCGCGTCCGATCTCGGAAGGCCCCGGGGACAATAACGCCGGCGTGGCGATCCCGAATTTGCTCCAGAGCAATATCGACACGATCTCCGCAATCGCTTCGTCACGTTATGGCTATGACACTGGCGGCGTCGTCAACAGCAACGGCGACAAGGATGACCGTCTGGTCGGCAAGCTCGACTTCAACATCTCGGACACGCAGCGGCTTTCGGTCACCGGCACGTATGCCAAGGACGAGTTGATCCTGACCAACAATACCAGCCCCAATGCCGCGACGGCGCAGCTGGGTCTGGAATCGAACGCATATATTCAGGGCAACGAGCTTTGGACGGCCGTGGCTCAGTTGAACTCGGACTGGTCGGACAACTTCTCCACCGAAGTTCGCGGTTTCTACAAGGACTACAAGCGCATCCAGGATCCGCTCCTAGGCCGTGGCTTCGCGCAGATGACCGTCTGTAATGCGCCGACCTCGGATCGTACGAGGCCGGGGGCGGCAGGCGCCGGTGCGGCGGTGAACTGCGAGCCGGGCTTCGCTCGCGTTTCGTTCGGTCCCGACATCTCGCGTCAGACGAACGCGCTGAACACGCAGACCTGGGGTGGCCTTGTTCAGGCGCGCCTGACGATGAACGATCACGACCTGCGTGTCTTCACCGAAATCCAGCACGTCGACGTGTTCAACGCCTTCCTCAGTTCGTCGAACCCGGCGGCCGGCACCAGCGGTGCGTATTACTTCGACTCGATCGCCGACTTCCAGGCAGGCAACGCGCAAAGCTTCGGCTACATCAACGCGGTGCCTTCGCTGAACCCGGACGACGCGTCGGGTATCTTCAGCTACATGAGCTACACCTTCGGCATCCAGGACAACTGGCGTATCAACGACAAGCTGTCGGTCAGCTATGGCGCGCGCTATGACGTGTATGGCAGCGACAGCCGCCCGGCACTCAACCCCAACTTCACCAACCGTTACGGCTATGCCAACACCGCGTTCCTGTCGGGCCG
The DNA here is from genome assembly GCF_055361525.1 of Novosphingobium sp. TK46. Taxonomy (NCBI): domain Bacteria; kingdom Pseudomonadati; phylum Pseudomonadota; class Alphaproteobacteria; order Sphingomonadales; family Sphingomonadaceae; genus Novosphingobium; species Novosphingobium sp. TK46. The sequence goes on along the minus strand of NZ_CM143963.1, from coordinate 678,747 downwards.
TGGCGTATTCCAGCCGCGCTTCGGCTTCGATTTCACCCCGGTGCGCTCGCTGAGCATCCGTGGTGGTCTGGGTATCTTCTCGGGTGGTACGCCGGACGTCTATCTGTCGAACAGCTTCTCGAACACGGGTATCCTGTCGAACCTGATCAACATCACCCAGAACAACAACGGCACCTACGCAGGGGCGAGCCCGGCCATCGCGGCACTTGGCCCGGTGGCGCTGACCAACGTCAACGGGACTACGATCCCGGCGGCGGTGAATGCCCAGCTGGTCAACGGGGTTTCGGCCGCCGCGACCAACGCGACCGACCCGAAGTTCAAGATTCCGTCGCAGTGGCGGGCCACCTTGTCGGCGGACTGGACCCCGACCTTCGGCGAGAGCGCGTTCGGCCGTGGCTGGACCTTCGGTGCCGACGTGTTCTATTCCGATGTTCGCGATCAGGTGTTCTTCACCGATGCCCGTTCGGTCCCGACCGCGCTGACTACGCCCGACGGTCGCGTGCGTTATCGCTCGCTCACCACCTTCGACGACACCTTCAACGACATCATCCTCACCAACACCAGGAAGGGCCGCAGCTATGTCGCTGTCGCCCGCTTCCGCAAGGATTTCGACTTCGGCTTGAACCTGGGCGGCAGCTACACCTATCAGGACATCAAGGACCAGACGCCGGCAACGTCGTCCACCGCCGGATCGAACTACGCCAACGGCGCGTTCCTGGAAGCCAACGGTGCGGCGTACGGTATCTCGAACGACGAGGTGAAGCACAACTTCAAGTATGACGTGACCTTCGATCACGCCTTCTTCGGCGATTACAAGACCACGCTGGCCTTGTTCGGCGAGACTCGTATCGGTCGTCCGTACAGCTACACGTTCCAGGATACGAGCCCGCGCCGCAGCGCCATCTTCGGCACGACCGGTTCGACCAGCCGCTATCTGATGTACGTGCCGACCGGTCTCGACGATCCGCGGGTTTCGTATGACAGCGCTACCACTGCGACGACGCTGAACAACTTCTTCGATAGCTCGGGCCTGTCGAAGTATCGGGGTGGCATCGCTCCACGCAATGCCTTCAACTCCAAGTGGTTCACCCGGATCGATCTTCACGCCGCGCAGGAAATCCCTGTCCCGGGCTGGTCGAAGGGACGGTTCCAGGTGTTCGCCGATATCGAGAACTTCACCAATTTCCTGAACAAGAAGTGGGGTCAGATCCGCGAGTATCAATTCTCGTACACCGCCGTCGCTGCTCGCGTGGCCTGCCTTACCGCGCCGACACCGACGGGGACGAACGGACCGGTCGCGACCAACTCCGGCCAGGCTTGCGCGCAGTATCGCTACAGCCTGCCGACGGCGACCCCGAGCGATACGATCTACGCACCGCAATCGCTCTACACGATCCGCGTGGGGGCGCGCTTCAGCTTCTAAGGCTGGCGACATCGCGAAAATTGCAGGAGGCGGCCTTCGGGTCGCCTCTTTTTTTGTGCCGCACTCCTCCGCGCCTTCCCGCCGGCGATGGAGGCAATTTTGGCTGGTCGCTGCGCGCATCCACGGATAGCCTGCCGGCAAAACAAGGACAGACGGTGGGATGACGATGATGGAAGCCGATCCGGAACAGCGCATGATCGAAATCACGGGTGCGCCCGAGCGCTTGTCGAGCTTGTCGGCGCAACATCTGGATGCGCGTCATCTTGCGGCGATCGAGCAACTGCGATTGATGCTCGCCTATCCCGAAGATCTGCCGCTGCACTCGTTCTATGCCATCCTGGCGCACAGTCCGGACCTGTTCGCGACCTACATGGATTTCGGTGTGGCGATCACCATGCGCACGGCGTTGCCGACGCGATGGCGCGAATTGCTGATCTTGCGCACGGGGTGGCTATGCGGCGCCCCTTATCAATGGGGCGAGCATGTCATCACCGGGCGCCAGGCGGGTCTGACCGAGGCCGAGATCGAGCGGGTGACGATCGGCGCGGACGCGGACGGGTGGGATGCGCAGGATCGCGCGATCCTGCGCGCGGCCGAGGAGCTCCACGCGGCGGCGATGATCGGGGATGAAAACTGGGCGCTGCTGGCGGGCTTTCTCGACGAGCGCCAACTGCTCGAAGTGCCGATGGTCGTCGGCCACTATCACACCACGGCTTACGTCCAGAATTCGCTGCGCGTCGCGCTCAATGACCACAATCCCGGGCTTTCCGCGCGCTAGGCGTCAGTCGTAGATGCAGGCGTCCAGGCCGCTGCGCCGGACCGTGCCAAGCCGCGCAGCGACGGCGTTGCCATACCGGCGCGTAAAGCCACGGGGGTTCTTGACGCTGCGCTTCTTGGGGCTGGGGAGGGCGGCGGCCATGCGCGCGGCCTCGCTCGCCGAAAGGTGCGCGGCGGACTTGCCGAAGTAGCGCTGGGCGCCCGCTTCGACGCCGTAGGTGCCAAGCCCGGTCTCGGCGACGTTGAGGTACATCTCCATGATCCGCCGCTTGTCCCAGACGCTTTCGATCAGGAATGTGAACCACACCTCCAGCCCCTTGCGCGCGTAGCGGGTCCAGCCTTCGCCTTGCCACAGGAACACGTTCTTGGCGGTCTGCTGACTGATGGTCGAGCCGCCGCGGATGCGACCGCCGCGCGCGTTGCGCTCCATCGCCTTTTCGATCGCGACCGTGTCGAAGCCGTTGTGCAGGCAGAACTTGGCGTCCTCGGCGGCGATCGCGGCATCGACCATGCTGCGATCGATCCGGCTGAGCGGGGTCCAGTCCTTGGTGATGCCGTTGGCATCGACCAGCATCGTCACCGTGACCGGCGGCGGGACGAAGCGGAACAGCACCACCAGCCCCAGGCTGACGGCGACGAACCAGAACACAGCCTTGGCGAGAAAGCGCAGCATGGACCCCCTGTGCACGGCTAGAGCGATCCTCCGCGCGCAGCAGCATTAGCGGCTTGCGGTGCTTGGCGGCAACCGGTTCTCGGCCCTGCGGAGCGTGAAAGCCTTATTCGTGGCGCAACGCGTCGATCGGGTTGAGCGAGGCCGCGCGCCGGGCGGGGAAATAACCGAAGACGATGCCGATCACCGCGGAGATCAGGAACGATACGATGTTGATCTGCAGATCGAACGTCCACGGCACCTGCAGCAGCGGCGTGACCGCCACGATCACCAGTTGCGCGAGGATCAGTCCGACGATGCCGCCCAGGCACGACAGCACGATCGATTCGACCAGGAACTGCATCAGCACCTCGTTGGCGACAGCGCCGATGGCGAGGCGGATGCCGATCTCGCGGGTGCGTTCGGTGACCGAAACCAGCATGATGTTCATGATGCCGATGCCGCCGACGACGAGGCTGATCGCCGCCACCGCCGCGACGATGCGGGTCAGCAGCTGGGTGGTTCCGGTCAGGGTGTCGGAAATCTGCTTGGTGTCGAAGATGTTAAAGTCGTCGGTCTTGCCGCCGGTGATCTTGCGCCGCTCGCGCAGGAGGTCGGTGAGCGCGGCCTGGACCTGCGTGGTCGAATAGGCATCGTCCACGCCGATCAGGATCATGCGGATGTCGGTCGACCCGGTGAAGCGGCGCTGCACGGTCTTGATCGGCATGATGACGACATCGTCCTGGTCACCGCCGAAGCCGCCCTGGCCGCGCGTGCTCAGCGTGCCGATCACGTCGCAGCTGATCGCACCGACGCGGATCCGTTCGCCCACCGCGCTGCCGCCGTTGAACAGGTTCTTGGACACGGTGTTGCCCAGGATGCAGACCGATTTACCCGCCGCTTCTTCCGCGGGCATGAAGGTGCGCCCCGACGCCATCGGCCAGGGCTGGACCTTGAAGTAGGCGTCGGTGGTGCCGTTGACGGTAGTCGACCAGTTCGCGCCTTCATAGATCGCGGTGGCGCTGGTCTGCGCCTGTGGTGCGACCGCGACGATGCCGGTCAGCTGCTGGCGGATCGCGGTAACGTCATCGGGCTCGAACGGTGGCGGCTGGGGGCCACCGCCGCCGCGCCCGAAGCCCTGGCCAGGGCGGACTTGCAGAATGTTGGTGCCCAATGCCGAGATCTGCTGCTGCACCGCCGCCGTGGTCGCCTTGCCCAGCGTCACCATCGTCACCACCGCGCCGACGCCGATGACGATGCCCAGGATCGTCAGGAAAGAGCGCAGGATGTGCCGGCGGATCGAACGGATCGCCAGCAGGAACACGGTGCCCAGCATCAGGCGGACGCCCCGGAGACGGACGCCCCAGAGACGGACGATTGGGCGACCGGCGCCCCGGCGACATGGTTCGCCTCGATGCGATCGACCAGCCCGTCCTTGAAGTGGACGACGGTGCGCGCGAACGCGGCCATCTCCGGTTCGTGCGTGACCATCAGCACGGTGATGCCGCTGTCGCGATTGAGCCCGGTGAGCAGCTGCATGATTTCGACCGAGCGTTCCGAATCGAGGTTGCCGGTCGGCTCGTCGGCCAGCAGCACGTCGGGCGAGGTGACGATGGCACGCGCGATGGCGACGCGCTGCTGCTGTCCGCCCGACAGCTCGGCCGGGGTGTGGTCCCACCACTCGGCCAGGCCGACCTTGTCGAGCGCGGCCATCGCCGTCTTGCGCCGCGCGACTTTCTCGTCGCCGCGATAGAGCAGCGGCAGTTCGACGTTCTCGAGGGCAGAGGTGCGCGCCAGCAGGTTGAAGCCCTGGAATACGAAACCGAGGTACTTGCGACGCAGCAACGCGCGCTCGTCGCGGGTGAGCGTTTCGATATGATGGCCCTTGAACAGGAACTGCCCCGTCGTTGGCATGTCGAGACAGCCCAGGATGTTCATCGTCGTCGACTTACCAGAGCCGGACGGCCCCATCACCGCCACGAAGTCGCCGCGCATGATGTCGAGGTCGACGCCCTTGAGCGCCTGGAACGCGGTTGCGCCGCTGCCATAGACCTTCACGACGTTACGCAGCGAGATCAGCGGGCTGTCAGCCACTCTTGGTCTCGTCCGAAAGCTGGCCGGTGATCACGTCCATGCCGGGGTTGAGCCCGCCCGAAAGCACCTCGGTCATCGTGCCGTTGGTCTGGCCGGTAACGATCTGGATCGGCTGCGGCTTGCCGTCCGCACCCTTGATATAGATCGTCTGCTTGCCGGTCGCCTTGCCGGTGGTGGCCGTCTTCTCGCCGCGTCCGCCACGCCGGGGCGGGCGGAACGACAGCGCGCCGGCGATGCCGCCGCCGCCCGAGCCCTTGGCACTGTCGCCCGCGCTGGTGGTGGCAGGCGTGAAGCGCAAGGCGGCGTTCGGGATCAGCAGCACATTCGGTTTGTCGGCGGTGACGATATCGGCGGTCGCGGTCATGCCGGGGCGCAGTTGGCCATCACGATTGGCGACCGAGAGATCGGCCGCATAGGACACGACTTGTCCGGTGGTGCCGGTCGTGGTCGTCGTGGTGCTGCTGGAACTGGCCGACGAGGCGGACAGGTTCGAGCCGATGTCGACCCGCGTGATCGCGGCTGGGAAGGTCTTGCCGGGGAACGCGTCGACGGTGAAGCTGGCCTTCTGGCCCTGCTTCACCGCGCCGACGTCGGCCTCGTCGATCGCGACCTCGAGCTTCATCTCCGACAGATCCTCGGCGATGACGAACAGCGTCGGCGTGTTGAACGACGAAGCCACGGTCTGGCCGGGATCGACCTGGCGGGCGAGCACCACGCCCGACACCGGCGAGCGGATCACCGCACGGGCGCGCTGAGTCTGGGTCTGGCCCAGCACGGCCTCGGTCGCGACGACGTTGGCGCGGGCGACGCCCAGCGCCGCGCGCGCGCGCTGTACGTCGGCGCGACCGGTCTGCAGCTCGGTGCGCGATGGCACCTTGCCACCCGACAGGCGGTTCACCTCTTCGAGCCGCGCGAGTTGCGCCTGGGATTCCGCCACGGTGGCGCGGGCCTGCTCGACCTGGGCCTGGTTGGCGGCAAGCTGCGCCTTGTTCTGGCGGATCTGATCGTCGAGCTGCTCGGGGTCGATCTCGGCGAGGGCCTGCCCGGCGGCGACGGAATCGTTGACGTCGACCAGCACCTTGACCACCAGCCCCGAAAGCTGCGAGCCGACGGTCACCTGGTTGGTCGGCGCCAGCTTTCCGGTGGCGGATACCGTCGTCGTCAGGCGGCCACGCTCGGCCTTCTCGGTCGCGTATTTCGCCTCGGCCGAGCCGCCGAAGCAACGCGCCAGCAGCAGTACCAGCGCGACGACGACGAGCGCGATCGCGCCCCATTTCGCATAGCGCTTCCAGGCGGGCTGTTGCTGAACGCCGAGGAATTCGTCGAGGTTCTCTTCGGCCATTATCCGTAAGGTCCAGTCGAGGGTACAAGAGGCGTGGTCGGATCGGCGGCGGCATCCCAGCCCCCGCCCAGCGCGACGTAGAGCGATATCAGCGCGGTCGCCTTGTCGGAGCGCGCCTGCACCACGCCATTGCGCGCCGATACCAGTGCGGCTTCCTGCGTGTTGAGCGTGTTGAAGTCGGTCAGCCCGGCACGGTACTGGCTGCGCGCCAGGATCGCCGAATTGTTCGCCGCCTCGAAGGCGATCGCGAATTGCGTTTCGCGACGGCGCGCGGCGTCGAGAGCGACGGACGCGTTCTCGGTATCCTCCAGTGCCAGCAGCACTGTCTGCTTGTAAGCGGCGAAGGCGCCATCGGCGGCGGCGCGGCTCGCACGCACTTGCGCGCGCAAGCGGCCGCCGTTGAAGATCGTCTGCGCCAGGCCTGCGAACAGGTTGCCGGTGATCGTATCGAGCAAGGTGCCGGTGGAGATCGCGCGGCTGTCCAGGCTGCCGCTGATCGACAGCGCGGGATAGAGCTGCGCCTGGCTGACGCCGATCTGCGCGACGGCGGCGGCCAGCGTCCGTTCCGCCACGCGGACATCGGGTCGCTGGCGCAGCACATCGGCCGGAATGCCGAGTGCCAGCTGGTCCGGTCCGCGCGGGATCGGGCGGGGCGCCTGGAGCACTGCCTTGAACGCCCCGGGTGCCGCGCCGATCAGCACGCCGATACGCGAGACGGCACCGTTGTATTGCTGTTCGATCTGCGGGATCGCGGCGGCGGTCTGGGCACGGCTGGCGCGGGCCTGTTCGACGTCGAGCGACGAGACCAGGCCGGCCTGCACGCGCCACTGCGCGATCTGCAGGTTCTCGTCCTGGATGGCCAGGCTCTGGCGCGCGTTTTCCAGCTGGGCCTGATAGGCGCGGGCCAGCACGTAGTTCGTTGCCACCTCGCTTTGCACCGACAGCAGGGTCGCGGCCTGCTGGAAGCCGCTCGCTTCGTACTGGGCCCGGCTGGCCTCGACCGAGCGGCGTATGCCGCCGAACACGTCCGCCTGATAGCTCGCGTCCAGTCCGAGCGAGAAGTTGGACGTGCCGCCGCCCGCGCCGGTGTTGATCACGCTACCATCGGGCAGGGTCAGGGTCTGGCCACCGCCGCGCAGCGTCTCCGACCGGCTGTTTCCGCCCGATCCGGAAAGCGATGGCAGCAGCGCCGCGCGCGACACGATCAGGGATTCGCGTGCCTGACGCAGGCGCGCGACGGCTTGAGACAGATCCAGGTTCCCGGCTGCGGCGCGCGCGATCAGGTCGTCGAGGATCGGATCCTGGAAGCGGCTCCACCACCGGTCGACCTGGCCCGGAGCGGCTTGCGCGGGGACCGACCATCGATCGGGTACGCCCAGCGCCGTCGCGGGTGCCGGATGATAGTCCGGACCGACCGCGCATCCGCTCAGCGCAGCCAGTGCCAGCAACGCGGTGAACGCGGGTCGGGTCACGATGACGTCGTTAGCGGACAAGGGCAATTCGCGGCGAACATCCGGAGAGACTAGAAAGCACGCATGCTCAAGGCAATGCGGTTGCCCCCGCGTTCGGGCACAAACCCCGCTTTGATACCGGGATTATACAAATTGCGACCGGACGATCGGCCTGATGTCCGGCGCGCACGCAAAAAGGGCCGCCCATGATGGACGGCCCTTTTGCAGGTCGATGACTTCGGCGCTCAATTGAGCGCGGGCAGCAATCGCTTGTCTGTGGCGATACGATTCATCGCCTTCTGCAGCTTTTCGAACGCGCGCACCTCGATCTGGCGCACCCGCTCGCGGCTGACGTGATAGACCTGGCTCAATTCCTCGAGCGTCTTGGGATCGTCGGTCAGGCGACGCTCGGTCAGGATGTCGCGCTCACGCTCGTTGAGGGTGTCCATCGCCTCGACCAGCAGATCATGGCGCACGGTCTTCTCTTCGGCGTTGGCGACGATCTCGTCCTGCAGCGGATTGTCGTCCTGCAGGATGTCCTGCCACTGACCTTCGCCTTCCTCACGCAGCGAGACGTTCAGCGAGGCATCGCCGCCCATCATCATGCGCCGGTTCATGTTGACCACCTCGGTTTCGGACACGCCGAGCTTGGTCGCGATCGCGGTCACGTGGTCTGGATGCAGATCGGAATCCTCGTACGCATCGAGGTTCTTCTTCATCCGGCGCAAGTTGAAGAACAGCTTCTTCTGCGCGGCGGTGGTGCCCATTTTGACGAGGCTCCACGAACGCAGGATGTACTCCTGGATCGAGGCCTTGATCCACCACATCGCATATGTCGCCAGGCGGAAGCCACGCTCGGGCTCGAACTTCTTGACGCCCTGCATCAGGCCGATGTTGCCTTCGGAAATCAGCTCGGAAACCGGCAGGCCGTAGCCGCGGTAACCCATGGCGATCTTCGCCACGAGACGAAGATGGCTGGTCACCAGTTGCGCCGCGGCCTCGCGATCCTCATGTTCACGGTAACGCTGCGCCAGCATGTATTCCTGCTCGGGCGCGAGCACCGGGAATTTCTTGATCTCGGACAAGTAGCGATTGAGGCTCTGCTCGCCCCCAAGGGCGGGAACGGCTGGTAAATTGCGTTCCTTAGTGCTCACGTATCGGTCCTTTCTGTGTCGGCCCGCGGTCTAAGACCCAATCAGGCATCTTAGGTCGGAGCCACATGTTCAGTATAGCACACAATTCCGATTTCAGTGTCGCAATTCCCTGATGAGTGCCGACATGTCGGCGGGAATGGGGCTGAAGAACTGAACCGTTTCCCTATTAACGGGATGGAGGAAACCTAGTTCCGCGGCATGGAGAGCCTGACGGCGGAATTCCAGTTGTGCGAGAAGCGGTTTCAGCTTGGAAGGGGTGCGTCCATAGGCTGGATCCCCCAATAGCGCATGGCCGATTGACGCCATGTGAACGCGCACCTGGTGCGTGCGCCCGGTCTCCAGCCGACACTCGACCAAAGCGGCGGATTTCAGCGGTTCCAGCAGCTTGTAATGGGTCACCGCGTGCTTGCCGCGACCGTCCTCGACGATCGCCATCTTCTTGCGGTCGTGGCTCGACCTGCCGATCGCCCCTTCGATTCGCCCCGACGCCAACCGGGGTAGGCCGGATACGACGGCGCGGTAGGAACGTACGATGGAGTGGTCGGCGAATTGTTCGGCCAGGCCTTCGTGCGCGCGGTCGGTCTTGGCCACCACCAGCAAGCCCGACGTATCCTTGTCGATGCGATGGACGATCCCCGGACGCGCCACGCCGCCGATACCCGAAAGCTGGCCCCGGCAGTGATGGAGCAGCGCGTTGACCAGCGTACCGTCGAGGTTGCCCGCAGCGGGATGAACGACCAGCCCGGCTGGCTTGTCGACGACGATCAGATGCTCGTCCTCGAACACCACCACCAGCGGGATGTCCTGCGCCTCTGCCAGCGCTGGGATCGCTTGCGGCACCGCGATCGCGAAGGCGCTGGCCCCGGGGATCTTGAGCGAGGGCTGGGTGGCGGCAACATTGGCGATCGTGACACGCCCTTCCGTGATCAGCGCCTTCACCCGTTCGCGCGAAAGGCCGCTGGCATCGGCGAGCGCCTTGTCCAGCCGTGCGGCCTCGGGGCCGGTCACGCCGGAAATGATGTTTTCGTGGCCCCCATCCATCGCTAGGATTTGGGCATGACCATCGAGGTGACAAGTGGCGTGATGGCCACACTGCGCGAGGAAGCGGCCTGCGCCGCGCCGCTCGAATGCTGCGGGCTGCTGCTTGGTGGCGCGCCAGACGGTATCGGGCACGGAGCGCGGATCGAGCGGGCAATGCCGGCGGCCAACGTCTCACCCGAGCCGGCGATCCGCTTCGAGATCGACCCGTTGACCTTGCTGGCGGCGCACAAGGCGGCGCGGGGCGGCGGGGCGGCGGTGGTGGGTTACTATCATTCACACCCCACTGGCCATCCGCTGCCATCTGCAACCGATTGCGAACATTCCACCGGCGATTTGCGGGTCTGGGGCATCGTCGCGAGCGGCGAGGTTGCATTTTTTCGCGATACCGCAGATGGATTCACGCCACTTTCCTATCGAGTGATCGAAAGTTAGAGCGGTCGACACCCTCGGCAGGAACAATCCCGGCTGGTCGCACCTCGCGGCGGCGTGGCGAAGAACGGAAAAAACAGGCAAATCATGACCACAGCCGCGCTCGATCTTGCCAGCCTGCTTTGTTCTCGCCTGTGCCACGACATGCTCAGTCCGGTCGGCGCCTTGAGCAACGGCATCGAGCTGCTGGCGGATGAAAAAGATCCGGACATGCGGGCACGATGCTTCGAGCTGCTCGAACAGAGCGCCCGGATCTCGGCCGACAAGCTCAAGTTCTTCCGCCTCGCGTTCGGAGCCGCCGGCGGCTTTGGCGAGATGGTCGCGGTGAACGAGGCGCGCATCCTGGTCGATGCGCTGGTCGCCAACAACCCGCGCATCACCGTCGAGTGGGCATTGGGCAGCGACGCCTTGCCCAAGCCCGCGATCAAGACGCTGCTGAATTTCGCGCTGATCGGCATGGAAGCGCTGCCGCGCGGCGGCGTGCTGTCACTGGCGGCCGAACAGCGTGACGGCGCCAGCGAGATCGTGGTGCGCGCAGAAGGCGCTCGCATCGCCTTCGATCGCGATATCGGCCGCGCGCTGGAAGGCACCTTGCCGCCGCACGAACTGTCGAGCCGGACGGCGCCGTCGGCCATGCTCGCCGCGCTGGGTGAGACGGTGGGCGGCCAGTTGCAGTACATGCTGGGCGACGATGCACTGGTGCTCGGGGCCGTGCTGCCCGATCCTGCCTGAGCGATCGTGACGGGTGATCGCCCAATCGCCTGACATGGGGAAGGGAACGGTGCGATGAACCGCTGGCTGGTCAACAAGGTGATCGCCTCACCCAATTTCAACGACCGCAAGCTGCCGATCTCGATGGTGGTGCTGCATTACACCGGAATGCGCAGCGCGGGCGAGGCGCTGGCGCGATTGTGCGACGAATCCTCCCAAGTCTCCGCGCATTACCTGATCGACGAGGAGGGCCACGTCACCAACCTCGTGCCGGAGGAGAAGCGGGCCTGGCACGCGGGCGCCTCGTACTGGCGCGGGATCACCGACGTGAACTCTGCCAGCATCGGGATCGAGCTCGCCAATCCGGGGCACGAATGGGGCTATCGTCCGTTCCCGGAACCGCAGATGGACGCGCTGCTGCCCTTGCTGGCGGACATGATGGACCGGCACGACATTCCGCGCGCGAACGTGGTCGGCCACTCCGACGTCGCCCCGGCGCGCAAGACCGATCCGGGCGAATACTTCGACTGGGCGCGCCTGGGCCAGCTGGGCCTCGCACTGGAAATCCCCAAGGCCAAGATGAACCTGTTCTACGACAATCCGGGCGCGTTCTATCTCGCCATGGAGCGGTTCGGCTATGACATCACCGACGGACGCGGCGCGGTCACCGCGTTTCAGCGGCGTTGGCGGCCCGAATACATCGATGGCGAGATCGACGGCGAGATCGGCGGCATACTGCTGGAGCTTTTGTTGGAACGCGACGTCGGGCGTGCTAGGTGACCTCCCGCGCCGGGGAGCCGGGCAGCCGCGTCGCTATTCGTAGCGCCGAGGAAAGTCCGGGCTCCACGAAACAAGGGTGGCGGGTAACGCCCGCCGGTCTCGGTTCACGCCGGGGCTAGGGACAGTGCCACAGAGAGCAGACCGCCGACGCTCTTCGGAGCCGAGGTAAGGGTGAAAGGGTGCGGTAAGAGCGCACCGCGCTTCCGGTAACGGCAAGCGGCAAGGTAAACCCCACCCGGAGCAAGACCGAATAGGGGCTGCGTGCTGGCGTCGGCGAAAGCCGGGAGATCGGCGGGTCTGTTTCGGACCCAGGCAGCCCGGGTTGGTCGCTGGAGCGGTGCAGCGATGCACCGCGTAAGAGGAATGGCTGCCCATGCCGCGTGGGTCTCTCACGAGATACCGCCGGCAAGACAGAACCCGGCTTACAGGCTCCCCGGCGCAATTGATGGAAAGAGGGTCGGGCGCGCGGACGGCGCCCCCGATCGTGTCCGCTATCGCGCGATAATTGGTGGTGCGCTTGCCGGTTTTATCGGTAAGTCTACCTATCAACGCGTGATGCTGCCGCGTTTTTTTGGGGAGACTGACGTGCGCTATGCGATCGTTCTGGCTGGCGTCGTGGTCGCCGGGCTGCTCCTGCTGGTGTTCAGGCCAGCGGCGGGCATCGCGCGGGATCCGCAGGCGGCATTCAAGGCCGCCGGGCAGCGTGCCGCCCCGCCGCTGGCGACGATCCGATATGGCGCGGCACCACAGCAGGTCGCAGATCTGCGCATTCCGTCGGGCAAGGGACCGTTTCCCGTCGCCGTCATCATTCACGGTGGGTGCTGGAGCGTCAGCGCCGTCGATCACGCCGGCATCGCCGGGCTGGCCGACGCGCTCGGCAAGCGCGGCTTCGCGACCTGGAACATCGAGTACCGCGTTCTGGGCGACGCCGGTGGCGGCTGGCCCGGATCGTTCGAGGATGTCGCGGCGGCGACCGACAAACTGGCGGAGGTCGCGGCCGGCTATCCCCTCGATCTGACGCGGGTGACGGTCGTGGGCCATTCGTCCGGCGCCCATTTCGCCTTGTGGGTCGCCTCGCGTCCAAGGCTGGCCGCGCCGTGGTCGGCAGCGGTCGTGCGACCGATCAGCGTGGTCGCGATCGACGGACCGGCATCGCCGGCATCGTTCATCGGTATGGACGCGCAAGCCTGCGGCCGACCGGTCATCGTGCCGATGATGGGCGGAACGCCGCAGGAAAGACCGGAGCAATACGCCCTCGCGTCACCGGCCGATCACCTGCCGCTGGGGGTGCATCAGTTGTTGGTCGGCGGCGCATTCGCCAAGCTGATGCACGACTATGCCGATGTCGCGCGAGCGAGCGGCGATACGGTGGACCTGATCGAGCCGGGCGGTGCCGACCATTTCGACATCGTCACCCCCGGCACGACCAATGGCGACGCCGTCGTCGACTACATTGCGGCCAAGGCCCTGGTTCCGGCTCGCCGCTGACAGTTGGCTCAAGTCCACGCGGCTTGACAAAAGTAACCAGATAGGCTATATGGCTGAGCATCGGAGCAATCCGGTAAACGGCAGGTGCGGGCGGACAGGGCCTTGTTCGACACTAACCCGCACCGTGCGGCCGGCGCTTCACAGACGGGCGCCTGCACCCAATGCGATTGCTGACGATCGGCATACCGGCGGTACGTCCGCAGGCTCTCCCGATCGTTCAAACCGGCGGTGTTCTGCGAACCTTTCGCCGCCCGGGCTTCGCATGACAATAAGGTCGAGTTGACGGTCCGCTTCTCGCGCTTCCCCCGTTAGCCAGTCGCAAGATGGAACGCGAGCCAAGCCTGTCGCGCCAGGCACCCCGCGCCGGCCACAACGTCCGCCGTGTGTTTCCCTTGGCGTAACCCCCGCGCTCGCTGGCGGGCGAAAAGCCGTGTCCGCCGTCAGGCTGCGCGCGCGAACGAGGCGATTGCGCCGTCCTCCTGCTCGCATGCCTGGATCAGCCAACGCTCGGTCCCCTCCAGCCCGATCGCGGTGAGCCGGCCGCTCTGATAGGCGCCGGTGTCGATACCGATGCGATTGGACATGAATTCGGGCGCATCGGTGATGGTGTGGCCGTGCACGATCATCCCGCCGAAATCACCGGCATGGCTCAGAAACGGCTCGCGGATCCAGCGGCAATCCTCGATGGTCTGGCGATCGAGGGGCAGGTCCGGGCGCACCCCGGCATGAACGAAGACGTAATCGCCCAGCCGCACCATCTGTTCGAAGCTGCTCAGGAACGCGCGATCCTCACGCGGAACCGCCTCGGTCATCAGCTGCAGCAATTGCTCCGGGTTCGCCACCGCCAGATCCTGCGCCGCCACGCCATACGACTCCAAGGTCATGCGCCCGCCATAGCGCATGAAGGCCCGCAGGATGCCGGGATCGGCGAAGCTGTCGAGGAACATCTCCTCGTGATTGCCCATGATCAGCCGCACTTCGCGCCGCTGCGACAACACGCGCGCCGAGGCGATAACCCCGGCGCTATGCGGGCCGCGATCGATGAGGTCGCCCAGCAGCACGATGATGGTCCGTGCCGGCTCGCGTGCGGCATCGTCGTTCTCGATCGAGCGGATCACTTCCCGAAACAGATCGAGCCGTCCGTGGACGTCGCCGATGGCATAGATGCGCGTGCCGGGGGCGGTGCTGGCGGGGCGGATCGGCGTGGCTGGCTCGGGCGATCGGCCCGAGAACATGTGGCGTAGGCTTTTCATTGTCTTACCTGATTGTCCCCGCTCAACGCATGGCGGACACGATGTGGCCCTACACTGAACGCCCAGGTCTTAATAATCGGTCGAGGGGGCGGGCCGGCGCACGCGTTATCACCGCAGATACCGCATTCCCGCCAAGTCGCGGTGCCTCGGATTCCGGCCGGCACGCGGGTACCGGGTTACAGGCCTGTATTCGTGGTTACATAAATGTAAATGGCGCCCGCATTCGACTCTTCGTAACCCCGCCGCGGGGGTGCGCAGCATGACGATCGACCTGATATTGCCGGTACTTGCAGGGCTGCAGGTGCTGGAGCAGGAACTGCTTTACTTCGCCGCGTTCTGGTTCGTGCTTGGGGCGGCGGACGAGTTCGCGGTGGATTGCCTGTGGCTCGGCCTGCGCTTACGTCGCTGGTGGTTCAAGGATGATGTGCCCGGGCTGGATACGGCAAGGCCGCTGGCGGCACCCCTGGCGGTGTTCGTCGCCGCATGGCAGGAATCGCAGGTGATCGGCCACATGGTCCGCCATGCCTTGCGCGTCTGGCCCCAGCGCAACCTGACCCTCTACGTCGGCTGCTATGGCAACGATCCGGCGACGGTGGCGGCGGCGATGACGGCGGCGTCGGGCGATCCGCGGCTGCGCATCGTCATCCATGACAAGGCGGGCCCCACCACCAAGGCCGATTGCCTCAACCGCGTCTATCGCGCGATGTGCGAGGACGAGCGCCGCCGCGCCGTCCGCTTTCGCGGCGTGGTGATGCACGATGCCGAGGACATGGTGCATCGCGACGCGATCGCGGCGATCGATGCCGGGCTGGACGCGGCGGACTTCGTCCAATTGCCGGTGCTTCCCGAACCGCAGCCACGTTCGCACTGGATCGCCGGACATTATTCCGACGAGTTCGCCGAAGCGCATGGCAAGACGCTGGTGGTGCGCGATGCCTTGCGCGCGCCGATCCCGGCGGCGGGGGTGGGCTGCGGCTTTGCGCGCGAACGGCTGGCGCAGCTGGCCCGGATGCGCGGACCGGCGGGAGTCGACGGTCCGTTCGCGTCCGAATGTCTGACCGAGGATTATGAGCTGGGCCTGCTGTTTTCGCACGACGATGGCCGCTCGCGCTTCCTGCGCCTGCGCGGTGCCGACGGCAGCCTGATCGCGACGCGCGCCTACTTCCCATCGACGCTGGAGACCGCAGTGCGCCAGAAAACCCGCTGGATCCACGGCATCGCCTTGCAGGGCTGGGACCGGCTCGGCTGGTCTCGCCGCCCGCTCGACGTGTGGATGCGGCTGCGCGACCGGCGCGGTCCGCTGATGGCGGTGGTGCTCGCCGCCGCATATGCCTGGATCTGCGTGAGCGGGGTGCTGCTGTTCGCACAATGGCAAGGATGGACCCTGCCGCAGCGCGATCCACCTGCCTTGCGGATCATGCTGATCGTCAGCACCGTCAGCCTGCTGTGGCGCATGGCGATGCGCTGCGCCTTCACCACGCGCGAGTACGGCGTGGTCGAGGGCTTGCGGTCGGTACCCCGGATGTTCGTTGCCAACGTGATCGCGATCATGGCCGGGCGCCGCGCACTGGTGAGCTACGTGCGCACCTTGCGCGGGGCGGCGGTGGTCTGGGACAAAACCGAGCATCACGCCCATCCGGCGATCGCCCAGACCCGCGCGGTGCCGGCATGAGCGCGCGGCGACAGCGTGCACGCGGCCAGCCGCTGGTGGTGCTGGCCGCGCTGCTGCTCGGCTGGGCCGGGGCGCGGATCACCAGCCTGGGCGGACAGGACGGACCAAGCCTGCCCGAGGCGGTACTGACGGTCGAAACCGCCACGGCCGCGCCGGCTGGGCCGAACCTTGCGTACTATCCGGGGCCGCAATCCTATCCCGGGCCGATGGAGCCGATGCGCGTCGCCTATCAGCCCACGATCCAGTATGTCCCCGTGTGGTATGGCCCCGATCGGAGGCTCCATTATGGCCCGGGGCCGATGGATCGACGCGGCACCTTCACCGGCGCAGATGCGCGCGCGGGCATTCCGGACGATACCGACGGCAACTACTTTCCGCAGTACTCGAGCAATCGCCCGATCTCCCCCGCCGCTCGCGACGATGGCTTGCTGGCCGACGGGATGCCCGCCTTGTTCACCGGTGCTCCAACCCGCGTGCGCTACGGTGAACCCGCCGCGCTGCTGGGGGGACGCATGGGTCGGCTGATCGGCGATCCGTCGCGGTGGTCGATGGATGCCTGGGCGCTTATCCGCAAGGATCCGGCGAAGGTTCCACCGCAAGGCACGCTGCCGAGCACTTACGGTGCCAGCCAGGCCGGCGCGGTGTTGCGCTATCGCCTGGCGATGCAGGATCCCCGCCAGCCCACGGCGTATTTGCGCACGACCAGTACGTTGGGCGGCCTTACCGAGACGTCCGCGGCGCTCGGGCTCTCGGCCCGTCCGCTGGCAAGCGTGCCGATCGTCGCCGCGATCGAGGGACGTATCACACAGCAGGCCGGATCGCACCGGTTCCAGCCCGCGGCGATGGCGGTGACGACGCTGCCGCTGCTTCCGCTGCCGGGCGGGACACGGGCCGAGGTCTATGGCCAGGCGGGCTATGTCGCCGGCCGTTACGCCACGCCCTTTGCCGATGGGCAGGTGCGGGTCGATCGTGCGCTGCTCGATCTCGGGCGGGCGCAGGCGCGGGTCGGCGGGGGTGTGTGGGGCGGCATCCAGAAGGGCGCCTCGCGGCTCGATGCCGGACCCGGCGCCACCGTTTCGTTGCCGCTGACGCCCAAGGTGTTCGGCCGCCTCGCGGTGGACTGGCGCTTCCGCGTCGCCGGCAATGCCGAGCCCGATTCCGGCCCGGCGCTGACGGTCGCGGCAGGATTCTGATCAGACGGCTTTCCACGCCCCCATCGGTAGGCTAGCGAGGCGTGCCGATGGACGTTTACCTGCCAATCGCGAACTTGTCGGTCAACGGTCTCATCATCGTTGGCCTGGGGCTCCTGACCGGCCTGCTCTCGGGCATGTTCGGCGTGGGCGGCGGCTTCCTGACGACGCCGCTGATGATCTTCTATGGCATCCCGCCCACCGTCGCCGCCGCCTCGGCCGCCAGCCAGGTGACCGGCGCCAGCGTATCGGGCGCCTTCGCCCACTCGCGGCGCGGCGGCGTGGACTACCAGATGGGGGGCGTGCTGGTCGCGGGCGGCATCGTCGGCACGGGCGTGGGCGCACTGCTGTTCAACCTGCTGCAGCGGCTTGGCCAGATCGATACCGTCATCAACATCCTCTACGTCGTGCTGCTGGGCTCGATCGGCTGGCTGATGGCGCGCGAGAGCATTCAGACGCTGCGCGCGGAACGCAGCGGCACCCCGCTGCCTGCACGCAAGCGACGCCATCATCCGCTGGTCGCCAGCCTGCCGATGCGCTGGAGGTTCTATCGATCCGGCCTGTACATCTCGCCGCTCGCGCCGTTCCTGCTGGGGCTGGCCACCGGCATCCTGACGATGCTGATGGGGATCGGCGGCGGCTTCGTGCTGGTTCCGGCGATGCTGTATATCCTGGGCATGAGTGCCAACGTGGTCGTCGGCACCTCGCTGTTCCAGATCCTGTTCGTGACGATGGCGACGACGATGATGCATGCGCTGACCACCAAGGCGGTCGACATCGTGCTCGCCACGCTGCTGCTGATCGGGTCGGTCACGGGCGCGCAGATCGGTGCGCAGTTCGCCCAGAAGGCGAGCCCGGTGAAGCTGCGCCTGCTGCTGGCGGTGGTCGTGCTGCTGGTCGCGTTGCGAATGGCGATCGGTCTCGGCTTTCGTCCGGACGAAATCTACACGGTCGCGCCGCTGTGAGGGCGGCGGTCGCCTTGCTCCTCCTGTTGCTGCTGGGCGCCGCGCGTGATCCGATCCTGGTGCCGGAAGTCTCCCAGCACGAGGTGCTGTTGCGCCAAGGCTTCACCGGCACCGAACTGCTGCTGTTCGGTGCCGTGCTCAGCCCGGACGGCACGCGCGCGGCAAAGGATTACGACATCGTCGTCGTGCTCAAGGGGCCGACCCAGTCGATCGTGGTGCGCGAAAAGCAGAAGGTCGCGGGCATCTGGATCAACGTCGACAGCGCCGAACTGCGGTCGGCGCCGTCCTATTACGCGATCGCCTCGACCCGGCCCATCGCCCAGATCGTCGACGACAAGACGGCGGCGATCTATGAGTTGGGTCTGAAGTGGCTGCAGCTGTCGCCGATCGGCTCGATCGATGCGGCCGAACAGTCGCGCTTCGCCGCCGGTCTCGTCTCGCTCAACACCAGCAACGGCCTCTATCGCGAAGAAGAAGGCGCGGTGAAGGTCAGCGAGCAGGTGCTCTACCAGGCCCGAATCGGCCTGCCGTCACGCGTGCCGACGGGAACCTACACCGCGGAGACATTCGCCATCTCCAAGGGCCGTGTCGTCGCCTCGGCCAGCAGCACCGTCGAAGTGCGCAAGATCGGCATCGAGCGGGCGATCGCCATATTCGCGGACCGATATGGCCTGTTCTATGGCTTGCTCGCGGTCGCCGTTTCGGTGGCGATGGGCTGGGTGGCAGGCCGGTTTTTCGCCCTCGTCTAGGACGTAACCCTATCTAAAGACGATGTTAACCTAGCCTGCTTAGTCCCCGGCGTCATGGCAGTGCCAAACTGGCGCCGGGGCAGAGACATGCAGATGGCCGATATCGCGAGCGCCGGTTTCGCACCCGCCGCAGGTGCCCGGGACGGCGAGACCGGGCCTGGCGCAAGGGATGCGCAAGAACCGATCGGCATGGTCATCGAGGTGTCCGGCGCGGGATCGCGCGTGGTGCTGGACATCCCGCGACTGACCGAGTGCGCGAGCGATCCCGATCCGGCGCTGGCACTGGCGGGGCAGGTCGGCATCCAGATCAAGGTGCAGGCCGGAACCACGTGGCTTTTGGCGACGGTGCGCAGCCAGAGGCAGGACGCCAACTCGCCCGAGGCGATCATCGCCGTCATCGACTTTCTGGGGGAGGGCGATGCCGATCCCACCGGTCACATCGCCAACTTCCGGCGCGGCATCACCAATTATCCGATCCCGGGCGCGATGGTCTATCCCGCGACGACCGGGGATCTGCGCGACATCTATGCCCGCACCGGGCGCGCCGCGATCCAGGTCGGCAGCGTCTTTCCCACCCGTGATATCCCCGCGACGCTCTATATCGATGCGCTGCTGGGCAAGCACTTCGCGCTGCTGGGATCGACCGGCACCGGCAAGTCGACCGCCGCGGCGCTGATCCTGCACCGCATCTGCGAGGCGGCGCCCGAAGGCCACATCGTGATGATCGATCCGCATGGCGAATACGGCGCCGCGTTTAAAGACAACGGCGTGATCCTCGACGTCAGCAACCTGCAGATGCCGTACTGGCTGATGAATTTCGAGGAGCACTGCGAGGTCTTCGTCACCACTCGCGGTGACGAGCGGCAGGAGGATGCCGAAATCCTCGCCAAGTGCCTGCTGGACGCGCGCATGCGCAATCGCCTGGGCCAGGAGATGGGCAAGACCACGGTCGACGCGCCGATCCCCTATCTGCTGTCGGATCTGTCCGCGATCATCAACCTGGAGATGGGCAAGCTCGACAAGGGGCGCACCACGGCGGGCTACATGCGCCTCAAGAACAGGATCGACGAGGTCAGGGCCGACCCGCGCTACCAGTTCATGTTCGCAGGGATGCTGGTGGGCGACATCATGGCCGCGTTCATCGGCAAGCTGTTCCGCCTGCCGTCGCGAGGGCGGCCGATCTCGATCATCGACGTGTCCGGGGTGCCGTCCGAGATCACCGCAACCGTCGTCGCGGTGCTCAGCCGGCTGGTGTTCGACTTCGCGGTCTGGGCGCGCGAGGAGCATACCCTGCCGATCCTGCTGGTCTGCGAAGAGGCGCACCGCTACGTTCCGAACGAGCGCAATGCCGATGGTTCGTCGGTCGGGCGGATCATGTCGCGCATCGCCAAGGAAGGCCGCAAGTACGGTGTGTCGCTGGGCCTCATCACCCAGCGTCCCTCCGACCTGGCCGAAGGCGTGCTGTCGCAATGCGGCACGATCATCGCCATGCGGCTGAACAACGATCGCGACCAGGCCTTCGTGCGTGCCGCCATGCCCGAAGGCTCGCGCGGGTTCCTCGAGGCGATCCCGGCGCTACGCAACCGCGAATGCGTGATCTGCGGCGAAGGTGTCTCGATCCCGGTTCGCGTCGGGTTCGACGCGCTGGAGGATGGCCGGCGCCCCGCCTCGGGCGATCCGTTGTTCAGCGACCTGTGGTGCCGGACCGGCGGCGAGGACGAACTGATCCGTCGCACCGTCCAGCGCTGGCGCTCCGGCGGGCGTTGACCGGGGAGCCGGCGATCAGGCGGCCGGGGCCCCGGTCGCGGGCGGGATGACCGCGGCGCGGCGCCATTTGCCTTGCGTGTAGTAGCCCAGCGTCAGCGCCGCCGCGACCACCGAACCGGCGGGATAGGCCCACCACACCGCCTCGCTGCCGATGTGCGAATAGGCGAGGTGGTAGAAACCCAGCCGGGCGGGGTAGAGCGAGAGGAACATGATTACCATCGGCGCGATCACCGCGCCGTAGGCGCGCATCGTGCCCGACAGGATCATCGTCACGCACATCAGCACGAACGAACTGGTGCACACCAGCTGGATATGTTGGGCGATCGGCATCGCCGGGCTGCCGCCGCCAAGGAATAGCGCGAGCAGCGGCCGGTCGGCCAGGACGATGCCGGCCGCCAGCACCACCGACATGCTCAGGGTGGCCGCCAGCCCGATCTTGGTCACGTCACCCACCCGCTTGTGGTTGCCCGCGCCCAGCGACTGCGCGACCATCGCGCTGACCGCAGAGCTGACCGCGAACGCGGGCATCTGCAGGTAGTTCCACAATTGCAGCGAGGCGCCATAGGCGGCGGAGGCGTTCAGCCCCTCGCGATTGACCAGCCCGATCATGACGAGGCCGGCGGACGACACCAGCAGCATCTGCGCGCCCATCGGGATGCCCTTGGCGATCATGTAGCGCAGCGGCTCACCTTGCGGGATCAGATAGCGGAATTCCGGCCCGCGCAAACGCAGCGGCAGGTCCTGCGCGTAGATCCGCCATAGCTGGAAGATCAGTCCGGCAAGGTTCGCGAAGGCGGTCGCCGCCGCCGATCCCGCGATGCCCAGCGTCGGCAGCGGACCCGGGCCGATGATCAACAGCGGATTGAGCACGATGTCCACGGCGGCGGTCAGGATCATCGCATAGAGCGGCGTCTTGGAATCGCCCGCGCCGCGCATGCCCATCGACACCATCATCGATACCACGCCGAAGGGGATAGTGATGAAGATGACGCGCAGATAGCTCAACGCCAGCGCTCCGCTGGACGCCGGAGTGCCCAGCGCGGCGAGGATATGGGGCGTGAAGATCCAGCCGATCAGACCGGTGATCACGCCCAGCAGGATGCAGAAACCCACGCCGGTGCCGAAATTGCGCCGCGCTGCTTCGATATCGCGCGCGCCGAAAAATTGCCCGACGCGAACGGTGGTGGCGGTGCCGAACCCGATCACCAGCGCGATCAGCAGGAACATGACGATATTGGCGTTGGCGGTGGCGGCCAGCGCGCTCTCGCCCAGCAGGCGCCCCACCCAGATCGCGTTGATCGAACCGTTCAGCGTCTGCAGGATCGAGCTGATCAGCATCGGCACCGAGAACGCCAGCAGCGTGCTCAGGATCGGCCCTTGGGTCAGGTCGCCCTGACGTCCCCCCTCCTTGCCGTGCGGCGCACCGGGCGGCGGCGTTTGCGGTATCGGCTGGGTCTCGGCCGCGTTCTCGCCGATGGGGATGGGGGAGGCCTCGTTCATGTGCCCCTCGTGTCCCCATAGAGGTGGATGTGCAAGCGGTCGGTGAACCGAAGGCCGTGCTGCAGACAGATTTGCGCCAGCCAGCGGTTGCGTGGATGAAGTTCCGCCGGGGTGCGCCCTTCGGCCATCAGGAAGATGCGGTCACCGGGGATGGCGTAGCGGGTCTGCAGTGCGAGCACTTCGGCGACGTCGGCGTCATTCGCCACCACGAACTTGAAAAAGGCGCGCGGATCGGCGGACCAGGCGGCGAGGCGCTCCGGGATCAGCGCGAGGTCGGCCGGATTGCCGCTATGGCTGAGCTTGGGGCTGACGTTGTACTGGTGCACTTGGCCGTCGAGCGCCGGGTGCGGAGCGACGGTGCCGTTGGTCTCGATCTCGACGTGCATGGCGGGCAGCAATTCGACCATGCGACCCAGCGCTGCGCCCTGCAGCAGCGGCTCGCCGCCGGTGATCACCAAGCGATCGGGTGTCAGCGCGGCGATGCGGGCGGCGACGTCCTGCTCGCTCAACGTCAGCTGGTTCGCGCTGCGGTCGAAGGCGAGCGCGTCCTTGTGCGGGCGATTGTCGCCCTCGAAGCGCCAGGTATAAGCGGTATCGCACCACTGACAGGCAAGGTTGCAGCGCGACAGCCGCACGAACGTGCTCGGCCGGCCAAGCGACGGTCCTTCTCCCTGGAGCGAGGCGAAGATCTCCGGTTCGCCGGGCGTGGTGGTGGCGAGCGTCAGCATGTTGCCGCTTGCATGAAACACAAGTTGCCGCAGTTGCCGGTGTCCAGAGAGAAACCGTCATGCCTCCGATTTGCGCCGCTTCGGTTGGGGCAAAGAGCAAGGGAAGCGGCGGAGTTCATGATCGCGCAGATGCCAGATCGCGGCGATGTAGGAAAATGGTTTGTCCTCCCCGTTGCGGGGGAGGACGATGGTTCAGCCCAGCCGAGCCAGCGCCGCTTGCAACCGGTCGGCCTCCGAAGCGTGGGCGGCATGGTCTGCCTTGGCCTTGTCCACGGCTTCGGGCTTCGCCTTTTCCACGAAGGCCGGATTCTCCAGCCGCTTGCCCAGCGAATCCCTCTCCTTGATCGAAGTCGCCAGCGCCTTTTCAAGCCGCGCCTTCTCAGAAGCCAGATCGATCACGCCTTCCAGCGGTATCGCCAGCATCGCATCACCCGCACCCACCTGCATCGCGGGACCGGCAGGCGCGGCCTCGAAGCGGATCGCATCGAGACGAGCGAGGCGGTCGATCGCGCCGGCACTGCGGCCGATGGTGGCGCGGGTCGCCTCGGACGGCTCGGCAAGGTAGGCGGTCAGGCGGGCGCCCGGCGAGATGCCGAGTTCGGCCTTGGCCCCGCGCAAGTTGCCGACCAGCGCGATCAGCCACTCGACTTCGGACTTCGCCTGGGCATCGACAGCCGCTGCCGGCTCGGGCCACTTCGCCACGATCAGCTCGTAGGGCCGCTCGCCCATCTTCGACCACAGTTCCTCGGTCACGAAGGGCATGAACGGGTGGAGCATGACCAGGATCTGATCGAGCACCCAGCCGGCGACAGCCTTCGTCTCCTCGTCGAACGATCCCTTGATCAGCTCGATGTACCAGTCGCAGAACTGGCTCCAGGCGAACTGGTAGATCGTGTTCGCCGCCGCATCGAAGCGCAGGTCGGCCATGGCCTTGTCCAGTGCGGCGACCGTCTCGACCACTTCGCTGATGATCCAGCGGTTGACCGCCGAGGTCGCTGCCGGGGCGGCGATCGACTGGCTCGCGCCGATCCCGTTGGACTGGCAGAAGCGCGCCGCGTTCCACAGCTTGGTGGCGAAGTTGCGGTACCCCTCGACCCGCTTTTCATCCATTTTCACGTCGCGGCCCTGGCTCTCCATCGCCGCCATGAAGAAGCGCAGCGCGTCGGCGCCGTACTGGTCGATGAGGCCGAGCGGATCGACGACGTTGCCCTTGGACTTGGACATCTTCTGGCCATCGGCGGCGCGCACCAGACCATGCAGGTAGAGCCGCTTCCACGGCACTTCCTTCATGAAATGAATGCCCTGCATCGCCATCCTCGCATCCCAGAAGAACAGGATGTCGAAGCCGGAGATCAGCAGGTCGTTGGGGTAATGCTTGGCGAGCAGGGCGCTGTCGTCCGGCCAGCCGAGCGTAGCGAACGGCCACAGCGCGCTGGAGAACCAGGTGTCGAGCACGTCTTCGTCGCGCCAGATCGGAATTTTGCCGGCTAGTCGCGGGGCTGTGCCACCGCCTTTTTTGTCGGCAAACAATGTACCGAATATGGCGGTCTGTCTTGAGCTCTCGATGATAACTTCATCGGGTGAAACGCCGTAGAATTCAGCAGCTAGGAGTATAGCTTCGTTCTCGGTCTCAGCGACAAAATGCTCGTCGATGGCGCGATCACGACCGGACGCATACTCTTTGAAAACGGGTCTACCAGCTTCGTTCTTCGTAGGACCATACCAAGCGGGAATCCGGTGTCCCCACCACAGCTGACGGCTGACGCACCACGGCTGGATGTTCTCCATCCAGTTGAAGAACGTCTTCTCCCAGCTCTTGGGCACGATCTCGATCGCCCCCGAGCGTACCGCGTCCATCGGTGCCTTCGCCAAAGTCTCGGCATCGACGTACCACTGATCGGTCAGCCATGGCTCGATCACCACGCCACCACGGTCGCCGTAGGGCGTCTGGATTACCCGGTCCTCGACCTTTTCGAGCAGGCCGAGTTCGTCCATCGTCTGCACGACCTGCTCACGCACGGCGAAGCGGTCGAGGCCGAGCAGACCATGCGGCACCAGCCCGTCCGTCGTTTGGCAGACCTTGGCCTCGGCATCGAGCATGTTGAGCATGTCGCCCGCCTTGATCCCGGCGCGCCTTCCGACTTCGAAGTCGTTGAAGTCATGCCCCGGCGTGATCTTCACCGCGCCAGAACCGAGTTCCGGATCGGCATGCTCATCGAACACGACCGGGATCTCGCGCCCGGTAAGCGGCAGCGTCACGGTCACGCCGCGCGCGACCAGATCCTTGTAGCGCTCATCCGCCGGGTTCACCGCCACCAGCATGTCGGCCAGCATCGTCTCGGGCCGGGTGGTGGCGACCGAGATGTGGCCCGAGCCGTCCGACAGCGGGTAGCGGAAGTGCCAGAACTTGCCGTCGATCTCGCGCGTCTCGACCTCGAGGTCGGAGATCGCGGTCTTGAGGCGCGGATCCCAGTTCACCAGCCGCTTGTCGCGGTAGATCAAGCCTTGGCTGTGCAGGTCGACGAACACCTTCACCACCGCCTTGGTGAAATGCGGGTCCATGGTGAACTGCTCGCGACTCCAGTCCATCGAGCAGCCGAGGCGGCGCAGCTGGCCGGTGATGGTGCCGCCGCTCTCGGCCTTCCACTCCCACACCTTCTCGATGAACTGCTCGCGGGTGTAGTTGGTGCGCTTGTCCTGGCGCGCTTCCATCTGGCGCTCGACCACCATCTGCGTGGCGATGCCGGCGTGGTCGGTGCCGACCACCCACAGCGCGTCCTTGCCGCGCAGCCGCTCGTAGCGGATGACGATGTCCTGCAGCGTGTTGTCGAGCGCGTGCCCGATGTGC
This sequence comes from Novosphingobium sp. TK46, assembly GCF_055361525.1. NCBI lineage: Bacteria > Pseudomonadati > Pseudomonadota > Alphaproteobacteria > Sphingomonadales > Sphingomonadaceae > Novosphingobium > Novosphingobium sp. TK46. Next base: position 652,736 of record NZ_CM143963.1, on the reverse strand, counting down.
AGGCTGCCGGTGACGTTGGGCGGCGGGTTGACGATGGTGAATGGGGTCGCGTCCGGCCGCTCGGGACGGAACAGGCCGGTGGTTTCCCAATGCTGGTACCACTTGGCCTCGATCGCGGCGGGGTTGAAAGTCTTGTCGAGCACCGTGGTCGATGCTTCGCTATTGCTATCCTGCGTCATGGCGCGAGGCTTTGCCAGCGGCGCGCGGCGGGTGCAAGCGGCGCGCCGGACCAACCGACAGCACAATCTCTTGCCGTGCTGCCGATTTGGCCCCAATACAGTGCTGCATGCGCGAATGGGCTGACTTCACTCTTGCCGAAACGGCGGAAGGCGGCAGCCACACGCTGGCGCTCAACGGGCCGTTGCGCGTGCATTCCCTTGGCAATCTCGATACCAAGCTTGATGCGGTTTCAAGCCGGCTCGACAAGGTCGACATGGCCAGCGTCACCGATATCGACACCACCGGTGCCTGGCTCGTGCGCCGGTTCGCGCGCAAGCATCAAGTGCAGATCGTCGGCGAGAGCGAGCAGGCGCGGCGCCTGTTCGCCGCTATCGGCGACTTCGACGAACAGGACGTTGTGGTCGCACCGCGGCCAGGGATACTGCTGCGCACGATTGGCGAGGTGGGTGATATCGTCGTCCACTGGGGCCACGGCATCGTTCGCGTGCTGAGCTTCCTGGGCGCGCTGCTCGGATCGCTGGGTACGATGATCCGCCACCCGTCGCGGTTGCGCGGCACGGCGCTGCTGTACCACATGCAGTACGTGGGCGTAAATTCGCTGGGCATCATCGGCGTGATGAGCTTTCTGATCGGCATCGTCATCGCCCAGCAAGGCGCGGTGCAGCTGCAGCAGTTCGGCGCCGAAATCTACACGATCAACCTCACCGGGCGCCTGTCGATGCGCGAACTGGGCATCCTGATGACCTCGATCATGGTCGCGGGACGTTCTGGATCGGCGTTTGCCGCGCAGATCGGCACGATGCGGCTGACCGAGGAAGTCGATGCCATGCGCACGATCGGCGTATCGCCGATGGAGGCGCTGGTGGTCCCGCGCGTGCTGGCATCGGTGCTGATGATGCCGCTGCTGGGCTTTTACGCTGCGGTGGTCTCGATCATCGGCGGCGCCTTCATCTCCAGCTTCGCGCTCGATATCCCTTTCCTCACCTTCCTCAAGCGCATTCAGGAAGTGGTGCCCATCACCGACGTGTGGATCGGGCTGATCAAGGCGCCGGTGTTCGCGCTGATCGTGGCGATGGCGGGCTGCTATCAGGGCATGCAGGTCGAGGCCAATGCCGAGGAGGTGGGGCTTCGCACCACGCAATCGGTGGTGACGGCGATCTTCACGGTGATCGTGCTGGATGCGTTCTTCGCGATCTTCTTCACCGAGATCGGCTGGAAATGAGCGAGCAGGTGCAGACCATCGATCGCGGAACTGATGCTATCGCCGATTCTCCGATCGTCGTGCGCGGCCTGCGCAACTCGTTCGGCGACAACGTGATCCATGACAATCTCTCGCTCGAGGTGCGCAAGGGCGAGATCCTGGGCGTGGTCGGCGGCTCGGGCACGGGCAAGTCGGTGCTGATGCGTTCGATCATCGGCCTGCAGCGGCCCGATGCCGGTGAGATCGCGGTACTGGGCCATGACATGCTCTCACCCAGCGAGCAGGACGATATCGACATCCGTTCGCGCTGGGGCGTGCTGTTCCAGGGCGGCGCGCTGTTCTCCACGCTGACGGTGGGTGAGAACGTCGAGGTACCGCTCAAGCAGTTCTATCCGGACCTTAGTGACGACCTGCTGCATGGCATCGCCCGGTTCAAGGTGCGCCTCTCGGGCCTCGCGGAGGAAAGCGCGCTCAAATATCCGTCCGAGCTGTCCGGCGGCATGCGCAAGCGGGCGGGGTTGGCGCGGGCGCTGGCGCTCGATCCCGAACTGCTGTTCCTAGACGAGCCGACGGCCGGGCTCGACCCGATCGGCGCCGCCGCCTTCGACCAGCTCACGCGTGAGCTCAAGGAGACACTGGGGTTGACGGTGTTCCTGATCACCCACGATCTCGACACGCTCTATGCCATCTGTGACCGGGTTGCGGTGCTGGCGGACAAGCAGGTCATCGCGGTGGGTACGATCCCGGAACTGCTGGCGCTGGATCATCCGTGGATCCAGGAATACTTCAATGGTCCCCGCGGGCGCGCTGCGGAGGCGAGCCAGGAGCGGGGCCAGGAAAATCGCGCGTCGTTGGCCGAGATCGCTCCTGAGGGGCTCGACGCCACGGACACCACAGGAGCATAGGGTCAGACGATGGAAACACGTGCAAACCACGTCTGGGTCGGTGCGGTCACGCTGCTGCTGGTGGCGTTCCTGGCGGCGTTCGTGATCTGGATCGCGCGCCTGAACCAGGGCGCGCAGAACGAATACGACATCTTCTTCAAGCAGTCGGTCGATGGTTTGGCGAAGGGGTCCGAAGTGGCCTACGCTGGTGTTCCCAGCGGCCAGATCAGCCAGATCGAGTTGTGGCCCAAGGATCCCAGCTTCATCCGCGTGCGCATCCGCGTGGACGAGAAGGTGCCGATCACGGTCGGTACCACCGCGACCATCCAGGGCAGCTTCACCGGCGTTTCCGACATCCAGCTCGAAGGCGCGCAAAAGGGCGCTCCGCCGATCGTCGAGCCCGGGCCGGAAGGCGTGCCGGTAATCCCGACCAAGGCTGGCGGCCTGGGCGCGATCCTCTCCAACGCGCCGTTGCTGCTCGAACGACTGGCGACGCTGACCGAGAACCTCAACCTGCTGTTGAACGAGGACAATCGCAAATCACTCAGCGGCATTCTTGAAAACACCAACAAGATGACGCGCGATATCTCGTCGGCCACCCCCGAGTTCCGCGGGGCGATGGTGGAATTGCAGAAGTCGCTGGCACAAGCGCGGGTGACGCTGCAGTCGTTCCAGAACGTCGCCGACAAGGCCGACGATGTGTTGGGCAACGAGGGCAACTCGCTGGCGGTGCAACTGCGCCAGACGCTGGGTTCGGCGCAAAGCGCGATGGATCAGCTCAACAAGACGATGCAGACGGTACAACCCGCGCTCACCCAGGTCTCGACTTCGACCATTCCTTCAGCCGAAGCCGCCATACGCGATTTGCGCGCGACCACGCGCGCCTTGCGCAACGTGACCGAGAAGATCGACGAGCAGGGCGCTGGCGCTTTGCTCAAGGGCCAGAAACTGCCGGACTACAAGAAATGAGCGGACCGGACAGATACGCAGACATGGGAGGCGCAGGCCGCATGGTTAGGGGCAAGCTTTTGGCTCGACGATTGGGCGGCGGTGCCCTTGCCGGCCTCGCGACGCTGGCGCTGGCGGGATGCATCAGCTTCGGCCCCAAGGTGCCGCAGCAGCTGCTCAGCCTGGTGCCGGATAACACTGCCCAGGTCGGGCCGGTCTCGACCGGGAACACCGCGGATGCCATCGTCGTGCTCAATCCGGAAACGGATCGCACCCTGGACATGCTGCGGGTGCCGGTGCGGGTGAACGCATCCACGGTTGCCTATCTGCAGGATATCGCCTGGATTGAGAAACCGTCCCATCAGTTCCGCGCGCTGCTGGCCGAAACGCTGCGCACGCGAACCAGCCGGTTGGTGGTGGAAGACGGCGACATCGATGCGATCGGACGGACTGTGGTGAGCGGTCGGCTGCTGGCGATGGGGTATGATGCGCCTACGCAGTCGGTCGTGGTGCGGGTGGCGATCCAGCGGCAGGAAAAGGGCGGTGCGATCACCTCGCGCAGGTTCGAGGCCGTGATTCCGGGTATCGCCGCCAAGGCCGCGCCGGTCGCAGCGGCGCTTGGCCGGGCATCGAACGATGTCGCTGCGCAAGTCGCAAGCTGGGTGACGCAATAGCGCCACCCAAGACAGCCTGAGCCTTTTCGCGCGACTAGACGGCGATCCGCCCGAACGGCAGCAGCTTGCGCGCGATGGCTGCGCCTGCCTTGCCGTCATTGGCTCGTAGGGCCGGCAGGATCGATAAGGCGGCGCGCTTCATCCGCCCATCCAGCGGGGTCGGCGTGGCCGCGACCGCCGCCGCTTCCGCCCAGCGCCGGGCCTCGCCGACCGCGCTCGGATCGCGCCGGATCTTCATCATCGCCGCCAGACCAAGATAGAACGCGCGATTGCCGCCCAGCGCGACACCGCGATTGAGCGCCGCTTCACCAGCGTCACTGCGGGCGCCGAGTCCCGCCCGGGCAACCATGCTTCCCAATTGTTCGATCGCGTCGAGATGCCAGCCGGCAATCACCATCTGCGCTTCGGCGTCGCGCGGATCGCGTGCGGCCAGACCCTCGAAGATGGCGAGCGAGGCGCGGGCATCGCTGCGGCTGCGTGTCAGCTTCGCGCGGTAGCCGATGCCGATGCCGACGCCGCGTTGCAAAGTCGCCTCGTGTTCCCCGGGATGCGCCGCGAGGATACGGTCGGCGGCGGTGATCGCCTGCTGCACCAGCGCCAGCGCGGCGCCCTTGTCAGGGGCTTCGAACGCGGCGGCTGTCAGCAATTCGCGAGGGGTCTGCGCGGCCATCGCGACGGCGGGTATCGCTGTGCAGACGAGCGCAGATAGGGCCAAGGCAGTTGCGCGAAGCATAGACTCTCCCGCCACGAGGAAGTGGTTCGCCCGAAGATGACCGTGGTTACAGGATAATGCCAGCTGCGATTGCCATATGGCGCCTTGTTCAATCGGTCCGTGCCAGCACCGCGAAACGTGCCGCGCGGGTGAAGGCCTCGAACCGACGCGCCCGTCGTTCCTCGGCCTCCCACTCGCGGCCCCACAGTTCGGCCTGCCACTCTTCCTCGAGGTTCGCGGCGGTCCATAGCGCGGTGAGATCGGCATCCGGTTCGATCGCCAGTAGCGCGACCACGAGCGAGGCCGAAAGGCTTGTCAGCATCCGCAGCGCCGCCAGTTGGAACGGATCACGATCTTGCAGAGCCAGCGCCAGCCGTTCCAGCGTGGCGGCAGGCTGCGGCTTGTGGATGATGCCGGAGATGCGGGTGAAGCGCACGCCGAAATGCGCCTCGGCCTGAGTCAGCACCGGCTCCCAAATGTCGATCTGGCGCCGGTGCAGCGGCTCGTCGGGATCGGCACGATAGCACAGCGTATCGGTCTCCGCATAAGGCAGCAGGCCGGCAACCGCGTCCTCCTTGCCGCCGGCGATGGCATCGATCGCGTAGTCGGCAAGGTCTCGCAAAACGAACAGTCCGGGATCGAGCGTATCGCCCTGTACCGACCACTCCTGCGCCAACGCTTCGGCCAGCGCCTGCGTGGGCACGACCTGCGGCATGCCCGCGGCGGTCTTGATCGCCCGACCGTCTAGCCTCACCCGCCACCCATCGTCCGTCTGGTCGACCGCGACCGACTTGTAGAAGCGCTTCACTGCGGCGTTCTCCATTTGCGCGCAAGCCTGACCGGTATGATGAAAACGTCGACGAGGCCATTTGCGAGCAGCAGGTAGCCGAGCCATGCCGGCGCAGCGATCCGGTCCGACACGATCAGCATCCCGATCACGACTAAGGCTACGCCGGCAAGACGGACCGCCTGGATGGTGAAGAAGCGCCGTCGCGCCGCATCGGCCGCAATCGCGTCCGTCACGCCAGCAGCCACTGCGTCAACTCGGCAGGGCTGGTGGCGACGCGATCGGCGCCCGCAGCCAGAAGCTCGCGGGGCGCGTGATATCCCCAATCTACGCCGATACCGCGCACGCCGCCGTCTCGCGCCATCTGCATGTCGTAGGCGGTGTCGCCGATCATCACCGCCTGGTTCGCCTGGGCGCCAGCCTGCGACAGAGCGGCTTCCAGCATCGCGGGGTGCGGCTTCGAGGGGTGCCGGTCGGCAGTCTGCAGCGTGACGAACAGATCCGCGATGCCATTGTCGGCAAGGCAGTGCGTCAGCCCGCGATCGGACATGCCGGTGGCGACGCCAAGCGTCCAGCCTGCCGCCGCCAGCGTGCGCAAGGCCTCGGCCATGCCCGCGAACAGCGGCTGTGATAGCCGCCCGTCGCTGCGCGCGGTGCGAAACGCGATCTTGTAGCCCTCGACCAGGGCATGACGCAGGTCGTCGTCGCTTTCGGGGACCAGGGTGCCCATCGCCTGCGGCAGCGACAGGCCGACCGCGCGGCGGATCCTGGTGCGATCCGGCGCCGCGATCCCTTCGCCCGCGAACGCGGCTTCCATCGCCTCGCAGATGCTGGCCTGACCATCGATCAGGGTGCCATCGCAATCGAACACGGCCAGCTTCATGCGGCTTCGTCCCGCATCCGGCGCGCGATCCCGGCGTTGCCGTTCACGTCGAGGCCGCTGGCGACCCGCTCGCGATCTCCGGCAGACTTGTTCTGCGACAGCTTCGCGGTGTAGCGCCAGTCGCGGATATCGAGCTCGAAGCCGACGATCGCGGGGATCATCGCATCGACATCGGCGGGCGAAGCCTGATCGAGCGTCCAGGCGCTTCCGTGCGGGATGCGCGCCTCGCTGGCATCGATCAGCATGGCAATCTGGGCGCGCAAGCTGCTCTCATCCAGCTGGCTGACACGACCTTCAAGCTCCGCCGCGACATAGTTCCACGTCGGCACGTTGCTGGCGTCGGCATACCATCGCGGCGAGATGTAGCCATTGGGTCCGTTGACCACGCATAGCGCCGTCATGCCATCGAGGTGGTCGGCGATCAGATTGCGGCGCGCGATATGGAACCGCAACGCGCTTTCACCGAACCAGACGACCGGGGCATGCACCACGCGCGGACCTGCGGGCACGCCAGCGAAAATCATCGTGAAGCCGACCTGTTCGACCAGCGCACGACACGCCGCGAGGCTGCGTGCGCGGTCTTCGGGATGGAAGCACGGATCAGGGTGCATCAGGACTTTCCGCGTGGAGCGGATGGCCTTCCCGTCGGCTTGCGAGGCGCGGGCTTGCCTTCGGGGCGTGAGGCCGGCTTGCTTGCCGGGCGCGCGGATTTGGTGCCGGCCTTGTCGGTTTTCCCAACCGATTTGGAAGTGCCCTTGGCCGGGGCCTTGGCCGTCGCCTTGCCGGCGGTCTTGACCGAGCCGGGTCCGAACTTCACCGGTGCGCTGCGGCCCGATCCCTCGCCGCGAGAGCGCCGCTCACCGCGACGTTCCTTGCGGAACTGCTTGGCGTGGGCCTTGGCAAGGCGCTTCTTGTCTTCGCGCGTGTCCTCGCCGCGAAGCTCGGGGATGTCGGCACCATCGGCCTCGTCGAAGCCCAGCTGCTCCATGCCCATCGCGAAGTGTTCAGGCAGGGGAGCGGTGACGTCGAGCGGGGTGCCGTCCGGGTGGTCGATGATCAGGCGGCGTGCGTGCAAGTGCATCTTGCGGCTGATCGAACCCGTGAGGAACGCGTCCTGACCGCCGTATTTGCCGTCGCCGACGATCGGATGGCCGATCGCCGCCATGTGGACGCGCAGCTGATGCGTGCGCCCGGTCAGCGGGTGCAGCTCGACCCAGCAGGCGCTGTTGCCCGCGCGGTCCAGCACGCGATAGCGCGTGCGCGCCGATTGGCCGCCTTCCACATCGACGTGCATCTTCTCGCCGCCGGTACCCGGCTGCTTCGAAATCGGCAGCTCGATCATGCCATCCTCGATCGACGGCACCCCGACGACCAGCGCCCAATAGATCTTGCGCGCCGAACGGCCCGAGAACCGCTTCGAGAAATAGGCCGCGCTGCCCGGCGTGCGAGCGATCAGCAGCACGCCCGAAGTATCCTTGTCGAGCCGGTGGACGAGACGGGGACGCGGGCCTTCCGAAGCGTATGCGTCAAGCAACTGGTCGACATGCTGGGTCATGCCCTTGCCGCCTTGTGTCGCCAGGCCCGGTGGCTTGTTGAGCACGATCGCGGCGCGGTCCTGCGTCAGCACCATGCTGTCGGCGAGTTCGAGTTCCTCCTCGGTCAGCGGGCGGCGCACCGGTCCGTCAGACTTGGGGTCGCCACCCGGCGGCACCCGCAGCGTTTGCCCTGCAGCCAGATGCGTGTCGACCTTGGCGCGCTTGCCATCGACGCGGATCTGTCCGGTGCGGGCCCAGCGCGAAACGGTCGCGAAACCGACTTGCGCCAGATGCCGCTTGAACCAGCGATCGAGGCGCACGCCGTCATCGTCGTCGGCAATCTTGAACTGGCGCACGTTGTCGCTGGCGCCGCCCTTGTCCTTGTGCGCCTTAGGCTTGCGTGCCTCGTCCTTGTCGACGGGGCCATCGTTTGGATCGTACTTGCTCATGCCGTCGCTCGCATCATCATAAGGCCGAGCCACAGCCCGAACAGGCCAGCGCCGAGCGATGCGGCGATATAGAGGGCCGCAAGACCGGGTTGTGCACGCTGTATCAGGGAAATAGCCTCAAGGCTGAAGGAAGAGAATGTGGTGAAGCCGCCCAGCACGCCCACCGCGAGCAGCAGCCGGGTCGCCTCGCTATGGTTGCCGAACCGGGCGAGCCAGCCCACGAGCAAGCCCATCGCCAGGCTGCCGACGATGTTGACGCTTAACGTCGCCCACGGAAAGCCGCTCGCCCGCAACGGTCCGATCGCCCCCACCCACGCGCGCCCGATGCAGAAGCGCAGCCACGATCCGAGCGCGCCGCCGGAGGCGACGAGCAGCGAGGCTGTCATGAATGAAGGTTGCGGCGGTTGTGGCACCCTCGCGCCATAGACCGGGCACGGTTAGAAGTCACCCCATCGTCCCCGGGCCATCGTCCCCGGGCCATCGTCCCCGGGCCATCGTCCCCGAGGCCTGCGCCCATGCGGACTTAACCTCTGGAGATGAAGCTGCTATGGATAAGCAAGATGTCGCTGCGGCTGCGCGGAATAGCTCTGTCCGCGAACGAACCGTCACACCCTGCAGGGTTGCCAAGACGTAGCGACTCTGGTAGCGGCGCGCCGTTGTCGCAGATCCTCCGGAGGGATCGGCGGCGTTCGTCATTGTAAGTTTTTTGCGGGCGGTTCGGCAGGCAAGCGCTGGATGGCCTCGTTTCGCATTTTGTGAGGTTCTTCGATTTATGCAAATTCTCGTCCGGGACAACAACGTCGATCAGGCTCTGCGCGCGCTCAAGAAGAAGCTGCAGCGCGAGGGCGTTTATCGTGAGATGAAGTTGCGCCGTCACTTCGAGAAGCCGTCCGAGAAGCGTGCTCGCGAGAAGGCGGCCGCCGTGCGCCGCGCTCGCAAGCTCGAGCGCAAGCGCCTGGAGCGTGACGGCGCCAAGTAGGATTTGCCGGCTGTTCGGCGCAGGGGCGGGCCGCGCCTCTTCGCTTGAACGGTCGCCTTGCTTGAGCCATGAGGGCGCGGACCGGATCCGCGCCCTTTGCGTTTTCGCCAGACCTTTTTGTCCAGACCTTACTTGTTGCGAGGCCCGACCCAGATGACCGAGATCCACCGCGTCCCGCTCCAGCCGATCGGCAAGGGCAGCCTGACCAAGCTGTGGCTTGGTATCGCCGTCGTCGCATTGCTGGGTGGTGGGGTGGCCTATGCCACGATGCCGCCTTCGGTCGACGTCGAGACGATCACCAAGGGTACCGGTGAATCACCGACGCGGGAAGACGTCGCGCTGATCAACTACAAGGGCACGCTCCCTGACGGTAAGGTGTTCGACGAGGGCAAGCAGGCGGTTCTGCCGCTCGCGGAAGTCGTGCCGGGCGTCACCAAGGCGCTTGAACAGATGCAGCGCGGCGGCAAGTACAAGGTCCATATCCCCTCGCAACTGGGATATGGCGACAAGGCGACCGGACCGATCCCCGCCAATACCGACCTGAACTTCGAAATCGAACTGCTCGACTTCAAGAGTCGCGCCGAGATCGAGCAGCAGCAGCGGATCATGCAGCAGATGCAGCAGATGCAGATGGGTGGCGCGGGCGCCGCCGGTGCTCCGGGCGCCGTGCCGCAAAGCTTGCCGCCGACGCAGTGACCCGGCGCCAACGCGTCGCTTGAATCTGGCGGAGGTGCTTGCCACTTTCGCCGCTTCCCCGCCCGTTCGCGCGGGCCTTGTCGGGCGTCAGCCTGGCGGACATGAGGACGAACCATGTCGGTCGATACCGCAACCGTCGCGAAGATCGCTTCCCTCGCTCGCATCAAGTTGAGCGGTGACGAGGTCGAGGCGATGGTGCCTGAACTCAACGGCATCCTGGCTTGGGTCAAGCAGCTTGGCGAAGTCGACGTTTCCGGGGTGGAGCCGATGACAGCGGTGATCCCCAACACGCTGCGCCTGCGCGACGATGTGATCGATGCCGATCCGCTTACCGGTGGCGGCATCCGCGAGAAGGTCCTGGCCAACGCACCCGCTGCCGAGCACGGCTTTTACGGCGTGCCCAAGGTGATCGAATAAGCATGACCAATCTGACCGAACTTGGCGTCGCCGCCATTCGTGACGGCGTTGCCGCCGGCTCCTTCAGCGCCGTCGAAGTGGCGGAAGCGTTCAATGCCAACGTCGCCGAGGCGCAAGCCGCGTTGAACGCCTTTATCGTCGCCACGCCCGATATGGCGATCGAGGCGGCACAGGCGATCGACGCGAAGCGCGCCGCCAACCAGCCGTTGGGCAAGATGGGCGGCGTGCCGATCGGCATGAAGGACCTGTTCGCCACCGCCGGCGTGCAGACCACGGCTGCCAGCCACATGCTCGAAGGCTTCGTGCCAGAATACGAGAGCACGGTGTCGCAAAAGCTGTGGGATGCGGGTGCGGGCATGCTGGGCAAGCTCAACCTCGACCAATTCGCGATGGGTTCGTCGAACGAGACCAGCCATTTCGGCAACGTGGTCAACCCGTGGAAGCGCAACGACGGCGGCAGTGCGGCCCTCGCTCCGGGTGGCTCCTCGGGCGGTTCGTCCGCTGCGATCGCGGCGCGGCTGTGCCCGGCCGCGACCGGCACCGATACCGGTGGCTCGATCCGTCAGCCCGCCGCCTTCACCGGCATCACCGGCATCAAGCCGACCTATGGCCGCTGCTCGCGCTGGGGTGTCGTCGCCTTTGCCAGCTCGCTCGATCAGGCCGGGCCGATGGCGCGCGACGTCACCGATTGCGCGATCATGCTCGAAGCCATGGCCGGCTTCGATCCCAAGGATTCAACCAGCCTCGACCTGCCGGTGCCTGAGTGGGCGGCGGGTCTGAACGCGGACCTGTCGGGCAAGACCGTCGGCATCCCGCGCGAATACCGCATGGACGGTATGGACGCCGATGTCGCCAAGTCGTGGGACGATGGTATCGCCTGGCTCAGGGATGCCGGCGCCACGATCGTCGACATCTCGCTGCCGCACACCAAATACGCGCTGCCGGCTTACTACATCATCGCGCCGGCCGAAGCCTCGTCCAACCTCGCGCGCTACGATGGCGTACGCTATGGTCTGCGCGACTTGCCGGCGGGCTCCGGCTTGCAGGACATGTACGCAGCCACCCGTGCCGCGGGTTTCGGCGCCGAGGTGAAGCGGCGCATCCTCATCGGCACTTACGTGCTTTCGGCTGGCTTCTACGATGCCTATTACACCCAGGCGCAAAAGGTGCGGACGCTAATCGCTAGCGATTTCGAGGCGGCTTTCGGACGGTGCGACGTGATCCTGGCACCGACGGCTCCCTCGGCCGCCTTCGCGCTGGGCGAAAATGTCGACGATCCGCTTTCGATGTATCTCAACGACGTCTTCGCAGTGCCCGCCAGCCTCGCGGGCTTACCGGCGATGTCGGTACCCGCCGGGCTCAACCGCGAGGGTCTGCCGCTCGGCCTGCAGATCATCGGTCGGGCGTTCGACGAGCAAGGGGTGCTCGACGCCGGCCTCGCCATCGAGCAGCGGGCGGGGTTCACGGCGACCCCCGCCAAGTGGTGGTGACAGCCTAGGTCGGATCCCGATGTTTCTGGCGTTGCGGCCGGACTGTCATCCGCCAATGCTCTGGCGCGATGACGGATCAAGGCGGCACGACCAATCTGGATTTTATCAGCACTGGGGGCTACGCCGCCCCGGCCTCGGGGGGGATGGCATCGCACGATGATCGGCGCGTCGCTCTTCCCCGACCGTCGAGCGGCTTTTCGCATCCTATCAACCACATGCGCGGAATGGCGATCGTTCCGATCGTCGCCGGCCATTGCTATAACGCGTTCGAGTGGCGAGCGGGAAGCATTGGCTCGCACCTGACCGCGGTCTGGTCCGATCTCAACATCTTCTTTATCTTCATTTCGGGCTACCTGTTCCAGTATCTGCTCGGGCGCTTCGCCTACGGCAAGTACCTGCGAGCCAAGCTGCGCAACGTGATCCTGCCCTACCTGATCATGTCGGTGCCGGCGCTGATGCTCTATGGCGCCAACCTGAAGGCGCATCCGCATTTCGCGGAACTGCTGGCGACGATGCCGGTGGGCGAACGGCTGGCGCTGCTCGTACTGACAGGTGCGCAGATGGGGCCTTATTGGTTTATCCCAATGATGGCGATCTTCTATGTGCTGTCACCGTTGCTGGCCGCGATCGACCGTGCTCCGGTCGCCTACATCGGAATCGTGCCGCTGTTCGCCTGCGCCATCACGATCGTGCCCCGGCCGCTCTATGACATGCAGCCGATGCAGTCCGCGCTGCACTACCTGCCGATCTACATGCTGGGCATGCTGGTATCGCATTATCACGCGCGGATCACTCCGATGCTGGCACGCCATTGGTTGGCGATGGCAATGGTGTCGGCACTGTTGTTCGGCGTGATCGTCTATGCCGACTATGCCGGAACCATGTTTGATCGGTTGCCGATTACGACCTTCTTCTGCCTGACGCTGCTTGGTGTTCTGTCCCGCTTCACGGCCGAGCGAGTGCCCGCGCTCGATCTGCTGGCGCGCTACGCCTTCGGAATATTCTTTGTGCATGCGTACTATGTGGCGGCGGTGCGGCAGGCCTTTGCGATCTGGCCGACGCTTGGCGAGGGAAGCCAGTTCAGGTTCTTCCTGTTGCTGATCGTGATAATGACGCTGACGATGGCGACGGTATGGCTGGTGCGCCGGCTGGCCCCAGGGCGAAGTCGCATGCTGATCGGGTCGTGAGCGTGCCCGAATCCGCCAGTTTGCTCTTGCACGCGCGGACCAAGGGGATATCTGACGAGGCATGAACACATATCGCATCCAGGGCGCGACCGGCGAGTGGGAGGTCGTGATCGGCCTTGAGGTCCACGCGCAGGTCACTTCGAATTCCAAGCTGTTTTCCGGCGCCGCCACCGCGTTCGGTGCGGAACCCAACGCCCAGGTCAGCCTTGTCGACGCGGCGATGCCGGGCATGTTGCCCGTGCTCAACCGCGAGTGCATTCGCCAGGCGGTGCGTACCGGCATGGCGATCGACGCGCAGATCAACAAATGGTCGCGTTTCGACCGCAAGAACTACTTCTACGCCGACCTTCCGCAGGGTTATCAGATCAGCCAGCTTTATCATCCCCTGGTCGGCGCGGGCTCGTTGACGATCGACGCCGATGAGAAGGCCGGGTTACCCGAGGCGAAGATCATCGGCATCGAACGCATCCATGTCGAGCAGGACGCCGGCAAGCTGATGCACGACCAGCATCCGACGATGTCCTATGTCGACCTGAACCGCTCGGGTGTCGCGCTGATGGAGATCGTCAGCCAGCCCGACATGCGTTCGCCCGCCGAGGCTGGCGCCTATGTGCGCAAACTGCGTGCGATCCTGCGCTATGTCGGGTCTTGTGACGGCAACATGGAGGAAGGGTCGATGCGTGCCGACGTCAACGTCAGCGTGCGCAAGGCTGGCGAACCATTCGGCACCCGCACCGAGACCAAGAACGTCAACTCCGTGCGCTTCGTGATGGCCACGATCGAGTATGAGGCGAACCGTCAGGTCGACGTTCTCGAAAATGGGGGCAAGATCGTGCAGGAGACCCGTCTGTTCGACCCGGGTACGGGCACCACGCGTTCTATGCGCTCGAAGGAAGATGCGCACGATTATCGGTATTTCCCCGATCCCGACTTGCTGCCGCTGGTGCTTGAGGACGCTTTCCTCGAAGACTGCCGCAATTCTTTGCCCGAGCTGCCCGACGCCAAGCGCGCGCGGTACGAAGGCGAACTCGGTCTCTCTCCCTACAACGCGGCGGTGCTGACTGCCGAGGTGGACACCGCCCGTTGGTTCGAGCTTCTGCTTGGCGAGACGGCGACTGCGATCGGCAAGCAGCCAGCCGACGTCGCCAAGCAGGCGGCCAACTGGCTCATTTCCGAGTTGTTCGGCGCGCTGAACAAGCTGGCCAAACCGCTCGAAGAGTCGCCGGTTTCACCATCGGCCGGTGCCGAATTGCTGGCGCTGATCGGAAAGGGCACCATCTCGGGTTCGATCGCCAAGCAGGTGCTTGAGAAAATGCTCGAGACGGGTGACAGCGCCAGTGCCATCGTCGAGCGCGAAGGACTTAAGCAGGAGTCCGATACCGGTGCGATCGAAGCTGCGGTGGATACCATCCTCGCTGCCAACGCCGACAAGGTCGAGCAGTACCGTGGCGGCAAGCAGGCCTTGTTCGGATTCTTCGTCGGGCAGACGATGAAAGCCATGCAGGGCAAGGGCAATCCGCAGGTCGTGAACGAGATCCTGAAGTCGAAGCTGGGCTAGCGGCGCCGCCTCGGCGGATACTCTCAGGGGCCGTCGTCGACGCAACGGGGCCGCGGTGGTGCGGCCGTGCAGTGCGAAGCGGCTTCGCGGATGAGGGTGGCTGAGTACGTGGTCTGCGGCGTGCGGATAGCGAAACGGGTATGCTGGAATTGCGTCCAGCACACCCGCTGTGACAACGTAGCAGTGGCTTCAGACGTCAGGCCACCCCGCCGCTGTCGAGGCTAGAACGCGTAGCCCAGGGATAGCTGTACGATCGGAAAGATGTCGTATTTCTCGACATCGTCGCGAATGTCCTGTTCTTCGCGGGCGAGAGCATCCTGAAAAGCAGGATTTGACGCGATCGGTCCTGTGGCACGCAAGTCGCGGATGCGGGGCTTGCCTTCGAACATCACGCCGGCATCGATGCCGAACTTCACGCCCTTGGTCAGGCCGCCACCATAACCCAACGTCAGCGTGGGCGCGAATTGCTTTACCCGGACATCGCCATTGAGTCGTCCGATCTGCGCGCCGACGTATCGAGTTCCGCCGATCTCGACAGTCTCGGTGGCACCGGGCGTCGCAGTCAGCTTCACCTTGTTCTTGTTGTAACGCGCACCGCCCGAGACGCGAAATCCATTGGCGAACGGGTGCAGGTCGACCACCGCACCGGCGGAGGCGAGCTTGAGGTCGCCATCGTATTCGATCTCGTCACCATCGACCGAGTGGCTGAAGCTCAGGAATGTAGCGCTGCCTCGCACCGCGATGACCGGCGAGAGACGAGCGGTGATTTCAGGGCCGATGCCAAGAGTACCACCGCTGACGCCGGCGCTGAATTGCGAGGTCTGCTCCTGCGCCAGAGCGGGGCCGGCACCCGCCAGCAGCAGGATAGGTAGAGAAAGCAAACGCAGTTTCATGGTGTCCCCTGACATGATGACAACGCGAACCCGATTCTTCGTCGGCGTGGTGGCGGGCTCGCGTAATATCAGGGGCTTACGTCAATTCTGGTTAATTTCGGGTTCCACTCAGCGGCATCTTGCCGAATATCCCCGCCTTGACGCTGCCCGACAGAACATCGCCATCGACCTCCGCGTCGCAATCGAGGTCGAGCGGCATCGGCTTGGTGGTCTTCATCTTCCAGCTAAGGTGATTGCCTTCGATCTTGCCGGTGATATCCAGCGATCCGGGGCCGCCGCTGACCTTACCGTTGAAGCCGCCGACGTGATCGGGGACCACGGTGACTTGCGCCGTCTGCTCGCCGATCGGCGTCTTGATGCGGATATCCCAGGTTCCTGCGACGCTCATGGTGCGGTGCTTTCTTGCGGTGCCGCCACAAGGGCAGGGGCTGCCCGGTATTCGATCGGCAGGTCCAGGCCCTTGAGCTGTGGTTCGATTGCCTTGCGGTCTCCGACGATAACGATCGTCATGCCGTTCGGCTGCAGATAGGTTCGCGCCGCCTGCTCGATCGCCGGAGCGCCCAACCGGCGATAGGTGCTGGCGAGTGTCTCGTAGTAATCGTCGGGGCGCCCCAGCCGATCGTTGTTCTCGATCGCGGCAAGGACGCTGCCGTTGGTCTGGAACGAGTTCGGCATGCCGCGGATCGCGCCCTCGGTGACACGTTGCAACTCGACCGGAGTGACCGGAGCCTTGGCCGGGAAAGCCGTCATGTCGGCTACGATAGCCTTGATCGAAGGACCGGTCCTGTCGGTCTGCACCGGCGCCGAGACCAGCAACGTGCGGGGCCCGACGGGGCGCGTGACCGCGCTGTTGACGCCATAGGTCCAGCCTTTGTCTTCACGCAGATCGCTGTTGAGGCGGGAGAGGAAATCACCGCCGAGCACGTCGTTGGCAAGGTTCAGCGCCTCGGTACCTTGTGTCGTTCCGTTGATCGGCATCGTCCTGCCCGCAGCGATGAACGACTGCGGCGATGCAGGCCGATCGAGCACGACGATGCGCGGCTGCGCATTAGGAACCGCGGCATCGAGCGCCTTTCGCGGCGCTGGCGACGACGGTGCCCGCCAAGTGCCGAACGCGGCCTCGAGCATCGGCTTCAATTGCGCCATCGTGATGTCGCCGACCACGGTGATGTGGGCAAGGTCGGGGCGCATCCACTTGGTGTGAGCGGCTTGCAACGCCGCCGGGGTCAGCTTGGCGACTGTCGTTCCGGTACCCAGGCCATCCGAAGGTTGCGCATAGGGGTGAGAGCCGAACAGCAGTCCGTCCAACGTGCGCTGGGCCAGTGCCTGCGGCGAAGCCTGGACTTGCTGCAAGGCGGTCAGCTGCTGGTTGCGCACGCGGGCGACATCTTCGGCGCGATAGGCGGGATGCAGCACCACATCGGCCAGCAGCGCCACGGATGGCGCCAGATTGGCCGTCAGCGCCGACATCGCCACGCTACTGCGGTCAAGATTGCCACCGGCGTCGATCGACGCTCCGAGGCGCTCCTGCTCCTCGGCGATCTGCGTGGCATCGCGGGTGGTCGTGCCTTGCTCCAGCCCGGAGAGCATGAGCGCCTGGGTGCCCGGGGTGTCGAGCGAGTCCGCCGCGAAGCCCGCATCGAAGGCGATCGACATCGCCACCTTGGGGATCGCGGTGCGTCGGGCCAGTGCGACCGGGATGCCGTTCGAAAGGGTCGCATGCTCGACCGTGGGGAACTTGAGGTCGGCGATGGGCGCGATCGCGGGTTCCGCCCGCTTCGGGGCAGGTGCGAGCGCAGGCGCGGGCTTCTTGGCGTCGGCGGCGATCTTCTGGCCGGCCTCGTCGCCCCATCCGCCCATGGTTTCGCCGGATTCGGTGCGCTCCCCGGGTACGACATCGAGGGAGAAGGTCGGCCGCATCAGCCACTTCTGCATCGCGGCGCGCACCTGAGCCGGCGTGAGCGCCGCCATGCGAGCCAGCTCGTCCTTGTATTTGGCCGGATCACCCGAATAGAGTTCGCCTTCGGCCAGTGTCGCGCCCTTGCCGGACATGCCGCCGACCACCTCCAGACCACCGATCTCGCCGCTGAGCGCACTTGTGACCGCGCGGCGCACTTCGTCATCGCTCGGACCCTTGGCGACGAATTCGGAGGTGACCTGATCGAATGCGGCTTCGGCAAGCTTGCGGTCGACGCCGGGCTTGACGTCCATCGACGTTTGCAGAAAGCTGACTTGCTCGAAGGTCTGTGCCCCGGCAGTCACGGAAACGGCCAGTTCCTTGCCGCGCACCAGCGCATTGTCGAGGCGCGAACTCGCAAGACCGCCCAGGATCGTCATGCCTATCTTCAGCGCGATCGCATCGGGGTCGTTCAGTCCGGGTCCGCTCCAGTTGCGGGTCAACCGCGTGACCGGCACGCGATCCGTCATCTCGCGCGATTGCGGCGCCGACAGGGTGATGGGCGCGGCTTGTACCGGCTGGACAGCCGGTCCGCGCGCGATGTCGCCGAACCACTTCTGGACCAGCGGCCGCGCTGTGGCGGCGTCGATATCGCCACTGAGCACCAGCACCACGTTGTTGGGGCCGTAGTGATCGGTGAACCATTTGCGTACGTCACCCAGGCTGGCGGCGTCGAGATCGGCCATCGAGCCGATCGTTTCGTGGCGATAGGGATGACCGACCGGGAACAGCCCTTCGCCGACGGCATAGCTCATCAAGCCATACGGCTCGTTGTCGCCCTGGCGTTTCTCGTTCTGGACGACGCCGCGTTGCTTATCGAGCTTGTCCTGCGTCACGGCGGGAAGCAGGTGCCCCATGCGGTCGCTTTCCATGAACAACGCGAGATCGAGGGCACCGGTGGGCACGGTCTCGATATAGTTCGTGCGATCGTACCAGGTACTGCCATTGGTCGGGGTGGATCCGGCCGCTTCCAGCGGAATGTCGAAGCTGGGCGCGTTGGCCGATCCGCCAAAGAACAAGTGCTCGTAGAGATGTGCGAAGCCGGTCTTGCCGCGCGGCTCGTTCTTAGAGCCGACACGATAATAGGTCGTCACGCCAACGACCGGCGCCTTGCGATCGGTGTGGACGATCACGGTCAGCCCGTTGTCGAGCGTGAACTTCTCGAACGGGATATCCACCGCACCGACCAGATCCTTTAGCGAGGCCGTCGGGGCAGTAGGCAGCGGGGCGCTGGCGGGGCGTTGATCCTGGGTCTGCGCGCAGGCGGAGAGACACAGAACGGCGGCAAGGGCGGTACTGGCCGCCTGGGGGAAGTGACGCATAGGCCGGGGTGTAGCAGTTTGCGGGCGCAGGGCCAGTGCTGGTTAACACGCTACGCAAACAGGCGGGAATACCACGGTCCTCATCGCCGCACCGGCGGGCACTGCTTCCTGGTCAAAGGGAGCGGCGCCCGCGGCTTCGCGAGTGGGCTTTCAAGTCAGGGTTCAGCGCTTGAAGATCTGGCCGCTGTCGAAGAGCGAGATCTTCCAGTCGCCTGTGGCGTCACGGGTGGCTTCCATCTTCACGTCGGCGACGGCGAGCGGATCGCAATAGCCTTCGAACGGCGGGGTGCCGGCCTTGGCGAAGAACACCAGGATAAAGCCGATCTTGGCGTGCGCAGGATCGATGAACGAGACGCGCAAGCTGGAGATGATGTGACGCATGACCGGGGCGTTCTCACCCAGCTGCGCCTTGCGGCCCTGATAGAAGTTCGCGACGCCGTCCTTACCCTCGCGCCATTCGCCGCCGACGAAGTAGCGTACGTCATCCGCCAGCACGCCGGAGTCGAGGATCTCGAGTCCGTTGTTGATGTCGAGTTCGTCGCCCCATTCGTAGATCACCTGCTTGATCGCCAGAACGTCTGCGGCCTGCTCGGGGGTAAATTTCGCCACGGTCTTTCCTCATCCTTCGTTGCCGATTTAGGGCGACGCTAGGCGAGGGTGTAGCTTGCGCCAAGCCTCTAATCGACAGTGCTGTCGATCAGCTTCGAGCGGCTCGCCGCAATCCACGCGGCGTGATGGCGCGCTCGAGCAGGTGAAACGCACCTTCTATCACCAGCGCGAACAGGGCGGCGGGGATGGCGCCTTCCAGGATCAGGCCGTTGTTGGCGAGGCGTATGCCGGTGAGGATCGGCTGGCCGTATCCGCCCGCGCCGACGATCGCGCCCAGCGTTGCCAAACCCACCGCGATCACCGCGGCGGTGCGCACGCCGGCCAGAATCGTCGGCAGGGCCAGCGGCAGCTCGATGCGGATCAGCCGCGTCCAGCGCGACAGGCCCAGCGCCTTGGCGCTGTCGAGCAGGGTGGGTGCGATCCCGGCCAGCCCGGCATGGGTGTTGCGCACGATCGGCAGCAGCGAATACAGGAACAGCGCCGCGATCGTCGGCGCGGCGCCGATGCCGAGCAGCGGGATCAGCATCACGAACAGCGCGAGGCTGGGGATCGTCTGGAGCAGACCGGTCAAGGGCAGGACCAGCGCGCCGAGCCGTGGCAGGCGCGCCGAAGCGATCCCTAGCGGCAGGGCGATCACCAGAGCCAGCCCGAGCGCCACCGCGACGAGGGCGAAATGCTCGCGGGTGCGGTCGACCAAGCGGGACCACATGGTGTCGGTCTCTACGCTGGCGGTCAGGCCGAGCGCTTGTCGCGCCACGTCGGTTTCGCTCACGCCATCGATGCGGACCTTCCGGTTGAGTTCGCGCATCTGCGCTTCGTCGATAGTGCCGGCCATGGCGTCGAGTGCGGCAATCGCCTTGGCCGGCAGGTCGCGACGATAGAGTAAGGCGGCGTCGTAGCGCGGGAAGAACGCGCGGTCGTCCTGCAGCACCACCAGGTTGTAGGCGGCGATCTCGGCATCGGTGGTATAGACGTCCGTCACGTCGATCTGGCCGCCGGCGAGCGCGCGATAGGCAAGATCGTGGTCGATGCCGCGCACCTTGACGGCGTCCAGGCCATAGGCGGCCGACAGCGCGCGCCACCCGTCGCCGCGATCGACGAACTCGTTGGAGACGGCGACGTTCAACTCCGGATGGCGAGCGAGGTCGGACAGTTTGTTTACGCCGAGGCGCTTCGCCGTGTCGGCGCGGATTGCCAGAGCATACCCGTCGCTGAACCCAAGGGGACGCGAGAGCGCCAGCCCGCGTTGTGCCAGCAGTGCGGCGAGGGCGGCATCGTCGGTTAGCTTGCGATCGGCGAAGATCTCGTACCGCAGCGTGCCGGTGTACTCGGGGTACGCGCTGATCTCGCCCCCGGATACCGCGTCGAACAGGATGCGACTGCCGCCCAGTTCGCGCCGGTGCTGCGCTGGAACGCCAGCCTGCTCGAGCTTGAGGCGCGCGATCTCGGCGAGGATGATGCTCTCGGTGAACTTTTTCGAGCCGACGGTGACGGTCTTGGCGTATGCGAGCGTGGGCGTGAGGCAGGCGACAAGCAGCAAGGTGAAAAGGACCAGCCAACGCAGGCACCAAACCCCTATCTCGTCATTCTCGCGAGCGCGAGACTCCGTCTGCGAACCATCCGGCGCGGCTATACCCCCGTTCGGGACATCGTGGCAGGATAGGGGTTCTCGCCGTTGCAGGAGTGACGAGGGACAGAGGGCAAGGCCCGAAGCGAACGAGGTCACAACGCCGCCTCAGCTGCGAGGAATTCGGCCACGAAGTCATCCGCCGGGTTTGCCTCCAACGCCTCGATCGAGCCTTGCTGCACCACTCGTCCGTCACGCATCAGCAGCGCGCGCCCGCCGAAGAACCGCGCCTCTCGCAGCGAGTGCGTCACCATCACCACCGTCATGCCCAGCCGCGCGAAGATGTCGCGCAGCTCGCCCGCCAGACGCAGCCGCGTCACCGGATCGAGCGCCGACAGCGGCTCGTCCAGCAAGAGCACGTCCGGCCCCAGCATCAGCGCCCGCATCATCGCGACCCGTTGCCGCTGCCCACCCGAAAGCTCGGCGGGAAAGCGTGCGAGCTGCGCCGCGTGCAGCCCGACCAGGTCCGCCAGCTCGGCGGCCCGCGCATCGATCCGGCTGGCATCCCAACCGAACTCGCGTGCGGCGAGGATCACGTTTCCCCGGGCCGTGAGGTGGGGAAACAGGCCGCCCTCCTGGATCACGTAACCCAGCCGCCGACGTACCGCAGTCCAGTCGCTTACCGGCTCGCCCCTGAACCGCAGCGTTCCCTCGAAAGGTGACAGGCCGATCAGGCAACGCAGGAGCGTGGACTTGCCCGAGCCCGATGGTCCGAGCAGCATCAGGGTCTCGCCGGTGGGGATCGAAAGGGTGGTGGCGGCGAGAGCCTCTACCCCGCCAAATGACACGCGTATCTTGTCGAGTTCATACATCGATAGCGAAGGTAGCAGCATTTTCCCGCAGGCGTCACCGGCAAGCTGGCGCTCGGGCACGGACAAGCTCAGGCTGCGCAAGGATCACAGGTAATAAGCGCCGGCCATAGGATGAGGCCGCGTCCCTATAAAAATCGGCAAAAAGCCTTGTGTGGCTAATCAGCAACACCACATACCGGTCCAGCACATTCCGGCTCAGGAGGAAGCGACCCGCCATGAATCTCGAAAAGTTCACCGATCGCGCCAAGGGGTTCCTGCAGGCCGCGCAGACCACCGCGATCCGCCTCAACCACCAGCGCATCACGCCAGAGCACATCCTGAAGTCGCTGCTCGACGACGGCGAGGGTATGGCGGCCGGCCTGATCCAGCGCGCCGGTGGTAATGCCAAGATCGCGCTCGATGGCGTGAACGCCGCGCTGGAGAAGATCCCCGCCGTTAGCGGATCGGGGGCGCAGACGACGCCGGGGCTCGACAATGATGCCGTGCGCGTCCTGGATCAGGCCGAGCAGCTCGCCACCAAATCCGGCGACGCCTACGTCACGGTCGAGCGCTTGCTGCTCGCCTTCACGCTGGCGCAGACCACGGCGGCGGGTAAGGCGCTCGCGGCCGCAAACCTCACCGCGCCTGCGCTGGAGGCGGCGATCAGCCAGCTTCGTGGCGGCCGCAACGCCGACTCTGCCGGAGCCGAGAACGCCTATGATGCGATGAAGAAGTACGCGCGCGACCTCACCGAGGCGGCGCGCGCGGGCAAGCTCGATCCGGTCATCGGCCGCGACGAGGAGATCCGCCGCACCGTGCAGATCCTCGCGCGCCGCACCAAGAACAACCCCGTCCTGATCGGTGATCCCGGCGTCGGCAAGACCGCCATCGCCGAAGGCCTCGCGCTGCGCATCGCCAATGGCGACGTGCCCGACAGCCTCAAGGATCGCGCGCTGATGTCGCTCGACATGGGCTCGCTGATCGCCGGCGCGAAGTATCGCGGCGAATTCGAGGAGCGGCTGAAGGCCGTGCTCGACGAGGTGAAGGGCGCGGAAGGCCACATCATCCTCTTCATCGACGAGATGCACACGCTGATCGGCGCGGGCGCCTCCGAGGGTTCGATGGATGCCGGCAACTTGCTAAAGCCCGCCTTGGCGCGGGGCGAACTGCACTGCATCGGCGCGACCACCCTCGACGAGTACCAGAAGTACGTCGAGAAGGACGCCGCCTTGCAGCGCCGCTTCCAGCCGGTGTTCGTGAACGAACCCACGGTCGAGGACACGATCTCGATCCTGCGCGGGCTGAAGGAAAAGTACGAGCTGCACCACGGCGTGCGGATCACCGATGGCGCGATCGTGGCGGCGGCGACGCTGTCGAACCGCTACATCACCAATCGCTTCCTGCCGGACAAGGCGATCGACCTGATGGACGAGGCCGCCAGCCGCATCCGCATGGAAGTGGAGAGCAAGCCCGAGGAGATCGAGAAGCTCGACCGCCGGATCATCCAGCTCAAGATCGAGGACATGGCGTTGTCGAAGGAGAGCGACACCGCCTCGCGTGATCGCCTCACGAACTTGCGCGACGAACTGGCGAACCTCGAGCAGCAATCGAGCGAGCTGACGACCCGCTGGCAGAACGAACGCGACAAGATCGCCGCCGAGGGCAAGCTGAAGGAACAGCTCGACGCCGCGCGGCTCGAGCTGGAGCAGGCGCAGCGTCAAGGCGATCTCGCCAAGGCGGGCGAGCTGTCCTACGGCACGATCCCGGCGCTGGAAAAGCAGCTGGCCGATGCCGTGGCGCAAGCCGACAACGCACTGCTGCGCGAGGAAGTGACCGACGACGACATCGCCGGCGTCGTCAGCCGCTGGACGGGTGTTCCGGTCGACCGGATGCTGCAGGGCGAGCGCGAGAAGCTGCTCAACATGGAAGCGGCGATCGGCGCGCGGGTGATCGGCCAGAGCCAGGCGGTGACCGCCGTCTCCAAGGCGGTGCGCCGGGCCCGTGCGGGTCTGCAGGATCCGAACCGCCCGATGGGCTCGTTCCTGTTCCTGGGCCCCACGGGCGTCGGCAAGACCGAGCTGACCAAGGCGCTGGCGAGTTTCCTGTTCGACGACGACAACGCGATGGTGCGCATCGACATGAGCGAGTTCATGGAGAAGCACGCCGTCAGCCGCCTGATCGGGGCGCCCCCAGGCTATGTCGGTTACGACGAGGGCGGTGTGCTGACCGAGGCGGTGCGGCGCCGGCCCTATCAGGTCGTGCTGTTCGACGAGGTCGAGAAGGCGCACCCGGATGTGTTCAACGTGCTGCTGCAAGTCCTCGATGATGGCCGCCTGACCGACGGCCAGGGCCGGGTGGTGGACTTCACCAACACGCTGATCATCCTCACCAGCAACCTGGGCAGCCAGTACCTCGCCAACCTCGACGAAGGTCAGGAAGTGTCGACCGTCGAGCCGCAAGTGATGGAGATCGTGCGCGGTCATTTCCGGCCCGAGTTCCTCAATCGTCTGGACGAGATCATCCTGTTCCATCGCCTGGGCCAAAGCGAAATGGGCCCGATCGTGGAGATCCAGGTCGGTCGCGTGCAGAAGCTGCTCAAGGACCGCAAGATCGTGCTGGACCTGACCGACGCCGCCAAGCGCTGGCTGGGCCGGGTAGGCTACGATCCGGTCTACGGCGCCAGGCCCCTAAAGCGCGCGGTACAGCGCCACCTGCAGGACCCGCTGGCCGAAAAGCTCCTCGGCGGCGAGATTCCCGACGGCAGCGTGGTGCATATCGACGAGGGGGATGGCGCGCTGGCGATTAGGGTGGGTTGAGGCCAAAACAAAATACGGGCGGCTCCTTGCAGAGACGCCCGTATTTATTTTTTCATTCAGCCTAAGCCAAACCGATAATTCTATTAGAACTTTGCGACTCCCGAGATGCGAAACGAACGGCCGACGATCCCAGAGTAGTACGTCGTGTTCTGCTCATAGGCGCCAACGTACGGGAACGGTGCTTTACGGTCGGCGATGTTGTCGACGATGAACTTGAGTCCGAAGTCCTCGTTGACGTCGTAACCGACCGTCGCATTGAATACCTGCCAGTCGCCCACGCCCATGATGTTACGCGCGTTGTCGGCCTCATCCTTGTCGAAGCGGCCCTTGCCCACGTACTGCATCTGGAGAAGCGCGTTGAAGCCGTTCTTCTCGTAAGTGACGTTGACCGTACCGGCATGACGGGGGTTGCCGATCTCTCCTGCGAGGTGATCGATGTCGCCGGTGCCGACGCGGGTCTGCAGCTTGTGGCGATAGAGGTAGTTCACCGCTAGGCCGAACGTGCCGACCGGAGTGGCGCGGCGATAGCTGATGTTCGCCGTAAGGCCCTCAAAGGTATACGAAGCTGCATTGAAGTAGCCTTCGCGGATGAAGCTGATCTGCCCGTCCGAATCGCGATCGATCAAACCGCAGAAGGCGCTCGTGAGGCCGCTGCCATCATAGCAGGCATTGAGGATGTCGTCGCCGGACAGTGACCTGATGGCGTTCTTCAGCTTGATGTTGACCCAGTCGACCGCGATCGCAAGGCCTGGGGTGAAGGGCGGCTGGATGATGGCGCCCACCGTCCAACTGTTCGCCTTCTCGTTATCGAGCGATGGATTGCCCGAGACGCTGACGGGAACCGTGAAGTCCGAATAGTCCGAGACGAAGTTGCTCGGATCGGCGATACCTGCAGCAACGCAGTTCGCGCGACGGTTGGCGGGGTTAGGGCCGCTGTCGACATATCGGCCATCGCAAGGATCCGAACCGTTGTCGAACGCCTGCGAGGTCGGGATGAACACTTCAGTGATCGCAGGGCTGCGGATCGACCGGGTGAAGTTGCCGCGGAAGGTCAAGCCAGTGAAGAAGCCAAGCCGGCCGCCGGCTGTCCAGGTCAGGTCGCCGCCGCTGAGCGAGTTGTTGACATAGCGGGCCGCACCATCGACTTCGACGACCTTGAGGAAGCTGATGCCAGTCTCGGGCGAGACGAGCGGCGCGGTGAGCTCGCCGAAGACTTCGTTCGTGTGGAACTTACCCGCGATCGCACCGATAGGAATGGTGCGGCCATACTGGACGTAGGTGCCATCGTCCTGCAACTCACCGGCGTAATATTGGCCCGGATCGAAGTTAGTCTTCTCACGGCGATGCTCGTAGCCAACCGAGACCTGGAAGTCTCCGCCGGGCAGCGTGAACAGGCTGCCCTGCACGTTGGCGTTGAATACGAACTGCGAATTGGTGGAGACCGGCCGCGCTTCGGCGAAGATGTAGTTGCGTGCGGCCTGGCTCGCATTGCCGACACCGAAGATGTTCAACGGCGCGCAGGTGCTGCTGCCCGTTGCGATCGAGGCGTTGGTGTATCCTGGGCGGCAGGTGATCTGTCCGTCCGCGCCGACAATGGCGTCGAGAGCATTGGCGAAGTTCTGCTGCACCAGCTCGAAGTTCTTGCCGGTGGTCTTCGAATGCCCGTAGTTGCCGGAAACCTCCCACTTGAACTCCCGCTCCCCCACGGCGAAATCACCTGCGAAGCCGCCGACGAAGCGATAGGTCTCGACAGTTGCCTGCGAGCGGCCGGTGGTCAGATCGCTGAGTGCCCGGCCCACGTAGAACGTGTCCTGACCGGGAGCCAGGTTGGCCGAGATCGTCGCGCGATCGGCGGCGCTCAGGTACGGGTTGTTGATGTTGATGGCCAAGTTGCCATCAGCCGAACCGCCGGGTCCGAACAGCGCGGTGTTGTAATTGGGCTGATCGATGATGTTGGTGCCGCTGCTGTGCGAATACCAGGCCTCGCCGAACGCGCGAACGTGATCGCTGAACTCGTAGCTGGCGAGCGCCGTGCCGATGTAGCGTTCGCTGCTCGTCAGCAGGTTGTTCTGCGCCGGCAGGTTGAAGCCGTTGCCGCCGCTACTGATATAGCCCTGGCGCAGCACCGTACCCAGATCGAGCGGTACAAGATTGCCGCTGGGACCGAACTGGAGGGGATTGCCGGCGGCATCCAGAATGCCAGATCGGCTGACGAGGAAATCGTCGTCGTTGAATGGAACGCCACCGGATGTGAAGGCGCTGTAGCGCTGGTCAGGATAGAGCAGGCGAGCGAAAGCACCCGGGGTGGGAGGCGTTCCGAAGCGTTGACCCGCCGCTGAGATCGCACGATCCGAGGCCGTAAAGCCCGTCACCCGATTGTATTCGCCCGAAAGCGTGATGTTGCCACGGCCTTCGGAGAAGTTCTTGCCGACCAGAGCGCTGATGCGGCGATCCGGCGCGTCGCCGCGCTGGGAAATGCCATAGGAAGCACCAAGTTCGATGCCTTCATAATCCTTCTTGAGGATGATGTTGACGGTACCCGCGATCGCGTCCGAACCATAGATTGGCGCACCACCGACGGCCACCACGTCCACGCGATCGATGAGCGTCACGGGGATATTGTTCAGGTCAACCTGGGACCCGGCGGCTACCGGACCGAAGATGCTCGCGGTGTTGGACGAGACAAAACGGCGGCCGTTCACCAGCGTCAGCGTGCGCTGGGAGCCCAGGCTGAAGAAGTCCACGAAGCTTTGTGCCGGGCCAAACGATGATTGGGCGCCGACACCGCTGTTGCCCGGAGGTCCGAAAGCGGGAAGCTGCTGCAACGCCTGGGTCAGGTTGGTGTAGCCGCGGTCCTCGAACTGCTGCGCACCGATTACCGTCGTTGGCTGGATGGTCGAGAGTTCCGGGCGCGCGATACGCGAGCCCGTTACGACGATCGTGTTCTCGGCATCCCCAATGTCTGCACGATCGGTGGGTGTTGTCGCGGCCGCCTCAGCCGGAGTGCTGGAGGCCGTACTTTGGGCACATGCGGCCGTCGAAGCAAACCCCAAAGCAGTCAAGAAGGTTGCGCTGCATAGCGCGGCCCGGGTGATGGATGATGTCACTTACGTGTCCCTTCGAGCGGTCCCGTCGCCTGTTTACGCCTTAGACGGTCGGGCCGGAAATGGCTTGAGTTGCATCAGCACCTCAACAATGCCGTCTGTGTTGCTCTATGGGTACGCCAAGACAATCGCAAAAAGAGCAGCGTGAAAAATGCCCCGATAGGTGTGGCTATCTCGCCACACTGCTGTCGTATTTGCCCGGAATACAAGAGCTTCGGCGCGCTTCGACTTCAATGTCGCTAGTCTTGCTGACCCCGTAAGATGTGAAGCGCGTGATAGACATAGTTCGTCGCAATGGGTCGTGGCGAAATGGCCGCGAAGTGTGATGGTGACCGTATAGTACGCGACGATCCAACCAAACGTCTCGTCGATGCTGACGGCGCTTGGGTTTGCTTGTCGTTCGTACATCAGCGTATTGATTAGGGTAGTCTTCTGGCCAAGGATTTGGCCGCCGGTGTAGTCACGCCCTGCCGGAAATGACGCTGCGCCCATTCGTTAATTGACCAAGCGGAAGGTGCCGCTTAATCGGTCGGTTAAATCAGCTTCCAGAAGACCGTGCGTTCGGCCAAGCCAATCGCATGCGATCTCAGCATAAGGACACACGCATGAATCTCGACAGCAGCGTTGCAGCGATCGTCACGGGTGGCGCGTCCGGGCTAGGTGCGGCGACCGCGAGGGCGTTGGCGGGCCGTGGCGTGAAGGTGGCGATATTCGATCTGAATGCCGAGGCGGGCGAGGCGATTGCGGCGGAGATCGGCGGCGTGTTCTGTGAGGTCAACGTGACCGACGATGCCAGCACCGACGCCGGTTTCGCCAAGGCTCGTGCGGCCCACGGGCAGGAGCGGGTGCTGGTCAATTGCGCCGGTATCGCGCCTGCGTCCAAGACGGTTGGCAAAAACCGTGAAACCGGCGCACCGCGTGCGCATGACATGGGCCTGTTCGAGAAGGCGATCGCGATCAACCTGGTCGGTACGTTTCGCTGCATCTCCAAGGCGGCGGCGGGGATCGTGACTCTCGATCCGGTGGATGCGGCGGGATCGCGTGGCGCGATCGTCAATACGGCTTCGGTCGCGGCGCAGGACGGACAGATCGGCCAGGCGGCTTATGCGGCATCGAAGGGCGGCGTGCTGGCAATGACACTGCCGGTAGCGCGAGACCTGATGAACGACGGCATTCGCGTCAATACGATCCTGCCCGGCATCTTCGAAACGCCGATGATGGCGAGCATGCCGCAGCAGGTGCAGGATGCGCTCGCCGCGATGGTGCCGTTCCCCAAGCGCCTGGGCAAGGCGGACGAGTACGCCAAGCTCGCGCTGTTCATGCTCGAGCACGATTACCTCAACGGTGAGTCCGTCCGCCTCGACGGAGCGATCCGTCTCGGCCCCAAGTAAGCACCGCGATGCCTGAGCGCGTTGTCCAGGGCATCGGTCTCGCCGTTCCTCCAGGGGCGCGCGAGACCTTGCTCGACACCGCCAGCGCCATCATGCGCGAGGGCGATATCGTCGACATCTCGCTGTCGGAACTGTCGTTGCGCTCGGGGCTGAACTCGGCGTTGGTGAAATACTACTTCGGCAACAAGGCCGGGCTGCTCAAGGCCCTGCTCGACCGCGACTGGGCGGCGATCGTGCGCAGCGTCGACGCGCTGGTCGCCAAGGACGACATGGAGCCCGAGGCGAAGTTGCGGCGCCACATATCGAAGGTGATCGATACCTTCTACGCGGTGCCCTACCTCAATCGCCTGACCATGCGGATGGTGCGCGAAAGCGATGATGCCGAGGCGCGCCGTATCGCCGATTGCTACCTCTCGCCGATCTACCGCGCCTACGAACAGCTGATCGGCGACGGCGTGCGGGCAGGAGTGTTCCGCAGCATCGATCCCCAGTTGTTCTATTTCACCGTCACCGGCGCGGTGGACCGGTTCTTCTCGACCCGGCTGGTGATGAAGTACTGCTTTGACCAGGACACCCTGACCGAAGAACTGCGCGACCGCTATCGCGAGCACACGCTCGACATCATCATGGCGGGCATCCTCGCGCGTTGACGTCTCTGCGCCTGTATCGGGCCGGTGCGGGCGTGGCGGCTAGTTCGCGCCAGGACCGCCGCCCGAAAAAGCGTCGGCGATCGAGCAGGCTGCGGGCCCGAGGATGACGATGAACAGGACCGGCAGGATGAACAGGATCAGCGGGATGGTCATGATCGCGGGCAATCGCGCGGCCTTTTCCTCGGCGCGCATCATGCGTTCGTTGCGGAATTCGGCCGAGAGCACGCGAAGTGCGGATGCGAGCGGCGTGCCATAGCGTTCGGTCTGGATCATCGTGGTGACGACGCCCCGCACGGATTCAAGATCGACGCGATAAGTCAGATTTTCAAACGCTGAACGTCGGTCGGTCAGGAATGCCAGCTCGATCGACGTGAGCGAAAACTCCTCACCGAGTTCCGGGTAGGCACGGCCGAGCTCGCGGGCCACGCGCTCGAACGCCGCGTCGACGGTAAGACCTGCTTCGGCGCAGATCACCAGCAGGTCGAGCGCATCGGGCAGACCCTTGCGGATGAGGTGGGTACGCTTTGTGACCTGGTTCTGGATGTAGAGGTCCGGGCCCTTGTAACCCAGGCCGACTGCCGCGGCGAAAGCCATGAAGCGCTTGAAGCTGCTCCATTCGGGAAAGTAGTCGGACCAGTAGACCAATGCGGCCACCAACAGGCCTAGCACGATCGGCGTGATCAGTCGTGCCGCGATGACCGCGACGGCGTATTCCTTCTTGCGGATTCCGGCCTGTGCGAGCTTCTGCTGAACGGCCTTGATCTGGCTGTCCTGAAGCATCTTGAAAGAGCCGAGCGTCTTGGTCAGCTTGTCGGTCGTCTCGTTGCGGCGAACCAGGCTCTGGCGTTTGCGCGGAGCCACGGCGATGCCGGCCTTGAGCTGTTCGCGCCGATCGTTCAGTGCCTTCACCCGGCGCGCCATCGGATCGCGAACGGTGATCGCCGCGTAGATCGCGAGCGCGACGGCGGCTGTCGCTACAGCCACCAGGATGGTGCCGACGAAGACGACATCGAAACCCAGCAGAGTGGGACCGGCGGCTTGGTTCATCATGATGGGTGGTCTCTTCCGCTCAGATCTCGAAGCTGACCATCTTGGCCATGATGAAGACGCCGATGCCCATCCAGGTCAGTCCGCCGAGCCCCGCGATGATCAGGCGGTCATCGAGGAAGAACTTGCCGATATAGCCGGAGTTGACCCAGTAGATCATGAGGAACACGATGAACGGGAGCGATCCGACGATATAGGCGGATGCTTTCGATTCCGAACTCATCGCCTTGATCTTGAGCTTCATTTGCGCACGCTTGCGAAGAACGTCGGAGAGGTTGGCAAGCGTCTCGGCCAGGTTGCCGCCGGTTTCGCGCTGGATCGCCAGGGTTATGCAGAAAAAGCTGAACTCGGCCATGTTGAGCCGGTTGGCGGTGTCCTGAAGCGCATCCTCCATCGATTTGCCGATCTTGATGCGTTCGGTGACGACTTTGAACTCCTCACCGACCGGCCCGCGTACTTCTGTCGCGACGATGCTCAGCGTTTCCGAAACCGGCAGGCCCGAGCGCAGGCCACGCACCAGCAGATCGATGGCGTCGGCGAACTTGACGGTGAATTGGGTCGTGCGCCGGTTGATAAGGAAATTGACCACGAAATGGGGGATCCCGGCCGCCGCGAAAGTGCCGACGACAAGCGCGAGGATCGGCGCGCCTGATTTCAGCAGGACGATCGCGAACACGAAGGCGAAGATGCCGATCGAGGTGTAGATGTACTGCTGCAAGGTCCAAGGCTTGCCGGTTCGATGCAGCCGCAACGCGAGCGCTTCGATCCGCGATGCCGAGCCGGCGACCTGGTGCACCTTGGGCTGGCGCGCGGCGACGGCCTTGCGCATCTGCATCTCGACTCGATCGACCGCACTTTCGGAATGCCGGAAGCGGATCTGCCGAAGCCTGCGCGCCGACTCCTTCTTCGCTGACGGTCCCGAAAAGGCCAACCAAACCAGCGCCATCGCAGCGGTGAGGCCGGTCGCGCCCAACAGGATCGAGATAATGTCCATAGCGGTCGATAGCTTTCAGAAACGACGATCCGAGCGGCAGCCGGGCTGCAAGGTCATGGTAATCAGCGGCTGGTCTTGGGCGCGGCCTTCGCCTTGCCTGCGGGAGCGGGCGCCTTGTCCTTCTTGGCGAGCAGCGACTTGAAGTCGAATTTGCCGGACTTGGGCTTCTTGCCCGTCGTCGGTGCTTCCATGTCGCCTCCGGAGCCGATGACCGCCTGTGCCAGTTCGGTCAGGATGCTGCCGGCCTTGCTGGCGCGGTTCGCTTCCGCGAACGTCTGACCAAGCTTTGCGCAGTTGCTCGCAGCCTTGATGTCGTACGGGACCGACAGGGTGATCTTGCGCTCGATCGAGGCTTCGAAATCCGCCTTGCTGATTTCGGACAGGCCGGGCTGGACCTTGTTGGCCACGATGATGACCTGGGCGTGGGGTGCGTTGTTCTTGAGCCAGGAGAGGAGGCGGATGGTATCGCGCGCGGACGCCAATGTCATCTCGGTCGCCAGAATGACAACGTTCACGTCGCCGATCAGCTGGGGAAAGTTGACCAACATGTTGCGTGGCAGATCGATCACGGTCATGTCGAAGGCCGCGCGAAATTCTTCCTCGAGCTGCATGAACGCTCCGCCATCAGTCAGCAACGGCGTGTGGATCGGCGCTTCTGCGGACAGCAGCGCAAGGTTGTCGTTCGCGCGGATCATCGCGCGTTCGATGAACAGGCCATCGATGCGACTGGGGTTCTCGATCGCATCGGTCAAGCCGCGACCCGGTTCGAGATCCAGGCAGAGCGCACCGGTGCCAAAGTGGATGTCGAGGTCGAGCAGAGCGGTCGATAGCTTGTGGTTGGCGCTGAACAACCAGGCGAGCGACGTCGCGATGGTCGATGCGCCCACGCCACCGCGCGTACCGATGACCGCGGTCGAAACGTGCTGCTTCACCGCCTGGGCATCGAGGTTCTTCGGTGTGGAGAATGTCGTTTGTGCCTGCAACAGGGCATCACGCACGGTTGCGGATGAAAGCGGCTTGAGCAGGTAATCGTGGATGCCGCTGGTGATGAGGTCACGATACAGGCGAACGTCGTTCACCTGGCCGACCGCCAGCACGACCGTTCCCGGTTCGCAAACCTCGGCAAGCGCATTGATGTCATTCAGCGGGTCGCCGCTTTCCGACAGATCGACCATCAGGATATTGGGGCTGGCCGCGATCGACAGTGATTGCACGCCGCTGCGAAGGCCGCCTTTAATGCACTTTTCCGGCTGCCATCCCAATTCGATGACGATCGGACGCAGCACGTCGAGCGAAGCCTCGTCGCACATGTAGGCGGCGAACGAGTCGCGCCCCTGCGAGCCGGCTTTCCAGGGTGCGTTCATGGCTTACTGTCCCGTGCTGGCGGTTTGCTTGAGCTCTTGGGCTCCGGTCGGCGCCTTGGTGCGATAGGCGCCGATCGCCTTGTTCGAGCTCATCGTGACGGTGTCGCCGGTCGAGCCGTCGCCCTTCAGCAGATGCTCGGGGTCGGCGACCATGGCGGCCAAGTTGCTGTTCGTCGCACAGCCATAATTACGCGACAGGGCATTCCCGGGGTTGGCGTCCGAGTGGGCGCTCCAGTCGGGGCAGCCATGCACGACCGCCTTGCTGCGCGTAACGACGACGCGGGTCGTGCCTGCCTCGACGAAGCCGACGCTGGTCGGGATCTCGTCCGTTATCGACAGACTGTATTGCTGCGCGAGAGCCTCTACCGACGCGTGCGTGGCGGGGCTCTGCAGGGGATCCGACAGCGCGATCCGATCGCCGTAGCGCAGGCCGAGCTGCGCGAACCATCCTGCCAGGCGTTCTTGCTCGGAATAGGGGAGGCCACCGTTGCCCGTAGCCAGATCCAGCGTGTAGTTTGTCCGCTCGACCACCGGCTGGTGGATCGAGTTCAGAGTGCGGTTCGTCGGAACGCCCCCGCAAGCGGCCAATGACGGGCTCATCGCCAAGGCGGCGATGGCGAGAATGCGCTTGTTCATCATCTTGTCCCTCAAAACCGGGTCGAGAAGCCGGGCGCGGCGCCGGCGCCGGCGCGCTTGCCGGGTTTGCCCGGCTTGTCGGATGCGACCGGCGCGGCGCCGACACCGGGCGCAGGCACCGGTTCGACGGGCGCGGCACTGGGACGGGCGCGATCGGCGCTTTTTCCGGCGAAGCTGTCGCTTTCCATATGGCCCAGCAGCCGTTGGAGGTCGTCGGGCGCGCTGTAGCCATCGGTGGGCAGCACGATCTGGTTGCCGTCGACAGGATTGACCAAGTACGGCGTGACCACGATCACCAGTTCGGTCTCGCCCTTGCGATAGCTGGTCGAACGGAACAGCGATCCCAGGATCGGCAAGTCACCGGCGCCGGGCAGTTTCTGGATGGCATTCTGCGAATTGTTGCTCAGCAGGCCGGCGATCATGAAGCTCTGGCCGGAACCGAGTTCCACGGTCGTTTCCGTGCGGCGCACCGTGATACCGGGGATGGAAAATCCCCCGAGGGTTACCGAGCCTTGTGTCGTCAGTTCGGAAACTTCGGGTCGGACGCGCAAGGAGATACGACCGTTAGACAGTACCGTTGGTGTATAGCTGAGACTGACGCCGTACTTCTTGAACTCGACCGAGGTGGCGCCAAGACCTTGCGAAAGGGGGATCGGGAATTCACCACCTGCGAGGAAGTCTGCTGTCTCGCCGGAGAGGGCAGTGAGATTTGGTTGAGCCAGCGTTGTCACTAGGCCAACGTTCTCGCCCGCATCAAGAGTGCCAAGTATGTTGAGGCCAAAAAGCTTACCCATACCTGCCAAGGTTGTAAGGCCGTCGACGGGTGTTATGTTCGTGCCCGGCGCGGCAACGACTTGCCCAGTGATCGGACTGATAGTATAGCCTTGAATGGAAGTGCCGCCAGTCCCGAGAGGAAGACCCGGGCTTGTCGTGACCGTTGACGCGGCTCCTCGTCCCTGCCCAAGCCCGAACTTGAAGCCTCCGGTCGTGTCGATCGTGCTCAAATTCGAATTTAGCGTCTTCACCAGCGAGCGGCTGACTTCGGCAAAGCGGACCTGCAGGTTCACCTGCAGCGGCGTCGCGGTGCGCACGCGGCTGATGACGTTCGCTTCCTTACCAACGTAAGCCTGGACGAGGCGCTCCGCCTCGGCCGCATCCTCGGGAGCCTTTACGGTGCCGGTCAGCAGGAAGGTGTTCGATCCCATCGTCGAAACGCCGATCTTGGCATCCGGCATCGCCAGCCGCAGCATCGAATCGACGCTGTCGAGGTTGGAACCGACGCGCACGTTGCCCGACCACACGACATCGCCTCTGGCGTTGCTGGCATAGACCGTAGTGAGCCCGCCGCTCTTTCCGAAGACATAGAACTGACGCTGAGACTTGACCTGAACGTCGGCGACGGCATCGTTCGAAACGAACACGTCGCTCATCGTGCCCGGAATGCTGATCAGCTGGCCGCCACCGATCGACAGCGAGATGTCTTGCGCGGGTTTGTTCATCGCCTGGGCCATGGCTGGCACGGCTCCAAGCAGCGTCACCGGCGCTAGCGCACAGGCAGCGAACAGCGCGGACCTGATGGTACGGAAGGTCATGGTCGAACCCTTTTGGGCGATGGATCGGATGATCGGAGCAGGGCGCATTCTACTTGCCCGCCGCTTCGTCAGTGGTGGTCTTGCCGCGCGAGACATGCACGACGGGTCCCGACGGACGCGCCGCAGCCGGGACGCTGGTGCCGCCATTGGCGGGGGCCGCCATCATCTGCCCGGCCGGAGCGGTCGGGGAAGGTGGGATGTAGCGCGATGGCTGAAAACGCGAAACATCCCCGCCGGTCACGAACGTCGAGGTGCCTTCGATCGGGCGGTTCATGGCGGCGCGCATGAGCTGGTCTTCCTGCTCTTTCGAGGCGCCCTCGGGCACCTTCAACTCGCCGCTGGCCAGCACGCGCTCGAAGTCCGCCTGATTGTCTGCCAGCGGCCGCAGGCTGAGGCTCAGCTGGCCGACGGTTTGCGCCACCGAGATCTTCTCGGCGATGCGCGGGGTGACTTCCAGGGTGACCGTGCGAGAGGTCTTCACCACGCTCTTGCCCTCGACGGTCTCGGTCGAGGTTGCCTGATCGGTGGCGAGCACGCGCAAGTTGCGCAGGAAGGTTTCCGCCGCCTTCAATTCCTGCGAGCCATCGGCGCCACTCTTTACGTTCTGCGTGAGCATCAGATCGACCCGGTCGCCCGGAAAGACGAACCCGCCGACGCCCGAAGTGTCGGAAACCGGGATGGTGATTGCCCGCATGCCCGGTCCCAGCGCCGCGGCAAGGAAGCCACGATCGCCGGGGGCGACGAGCGCTCCCTGGGTCAGCGGCTGGCCGGCGGTGACAGGAAAACGGACGACCGTGCCCAGCAGTTTGGACATGTCCGCCTCACCGTTCAGGAAATAGGCGTCCTTGACGAGTTCCGCGGGCCAATCCTGAAAGGACACCGCATCGGCGGTGAGGATCGTGCCGGTCGGCAAGGCGCGTTGCGCGACCAGGACCTTGGGGCCCATCGGCGTCACCGGTACCGCCTGAGCCATGGGCGCGGCAGAACCTCCCGAGAATACCGATCTCGCTGCAAAGGCTGTCGTCACCGCGATGAGCAGTGCGGCGGCCAACAGCAGCAGCTTCTTCTTATCCATGGTATCCCGGCACCCTCGTAATCCCCGAATTGCAGTGAACAATCTGGCGTAAATTGGTAAAGATCGCGTTCACTGTGGCTCTTATCTTTCAAGCGAGGGCCAGCAGCGCGTCGGGGGCGGTATTTCGAAACAGGACCCACAACCCGGCGGCAGCGATGGCCACGCCATACGGAATGGCGATTTCGCCGCGCTGGCGGCGGAAGATATGGCGCATGCCCATCAGGAACAGGGCGACAAGCCCCAGGCAAAGCGCGATCAGCAGCCAGCCTTGCGGCAGGTGCGCATTGACCGTCCTGGCCGCGTCGATGTCGATGAACGCGCGCCCGGTCGCGGTCGAATAGGCGATGGCGCTCGCTCCCATGACCCACATCGCCGCGACGCAAGTGGACAAGGCGTTGCTCACCGCCTCGCCAGGTAGCCGGCGCATGTTGAAAACCGCCATCGCGATCGAGGCGCCGCCGCCGACCACGCCCATGATGACGATCACCTGGACGAAGCTGCCAGGTACGAACCACAGCGCGAGCGCGGTAAGCAGCTTGACGTCGCCACCGCCCATCTGGCGCATCGCGAACAGCGCGCAGGCGACCGCGAAAGTCAGCAGGGCCAGGCCGATCTGGAACAGCACCGTCAGCCAATCGAGGCCTGCCGCAAGCCAGTAGAGCGGAGCGGCAATTGCGATGGCGGCATTGAGCCAGTTGTCGATTTCACGACGGCGCAGATCGGTTATCGCGGCGTAGAGCAGCGCGGTTGCCAAGGCGGCAAGCAATGCGTACGAAATCAGCCCGCCCAGCATACGAAAACGTCCCCTTTTCGGGCCCTTCATTAGCGATCATGACTTACCGAAAAGTAACCACGCGAAGCAGCACCGTGAGGGACGCGTGACCTCCGCAGCGACTCCGTCGCCATTCGACGGCCGCGCGATCCCTGAGGCCGCGCGTGAAACGCCGTGGAGCGCCGGCGATGGTCACCCGATCCGGCGGATCGACTGGGCTCATCCTGCGGGTTCCGTGGTGCGGGGATCGATCCTGTTCGCGCCCGGCCGGGGCGATTGCTATGAAAAGCATCTGCAGGTGCTCAACCACTGGTATGATGAGGGGTGGAACGTCTCCTCGTTGGACTGGCGGGGTCAGGGCATGTCCGGAAGGTTCGGCGCGGACGCGACCACCGGACACATAGACAGCTTCGATGGCTGGCTTGCCGATCTTGCCGCATTCTGGAAAGACTGGCGCAGTGTTACGCCCGGGCCACATGTCTGCATCGGGCACTCGATGGGCGGGCACATCGTGCTGCGTGCGGTTGCCGAGAAGCTGATAGCACCAGACGCCGTGGTGCTGGTGGCGCCGATGCTGGGGCTCAATCCCGGATGGATCCCCGCCCGTGCGCTTCATCCGCTCAGCCGGCTCATCACCGCGCTGGGAGATCGCCGACGACCGGCATGGAAGGTCAGCGAGCTGCCGCTCTCGCTTGCAGCGACGCGGATGCTGTTGCTGACGCATGAAGAGGTACACTACGCCGACGAGGCATGGTGGTACGAACATCGGCCCGACCTCGTGACAGGTCCGCCAAGTTGGGGATGGATCGCGGCCGCCATCGATTCCATCCGCAAGCTCGACCGCCGGGGGGTGCTGGAAAATGTCACCATCCCCGTCCAGATCCTCGGTACCAGCGCCGACAAGCTGGTGGCCTGGCGTGCCATTCGGCGCGCAGCCGCGCGCTTGCCGCAAGCGGAACTCGTGGCGTTTGGTGCCGAGTCGCGTCACGAAATCCTGCGGGAGAGCGCGCCGGTGCGCGAGAGGGCATTGCAGGCCATTGCCGACTTCATGGACCGCCGAGCGCCGGGTCGGCCCCAGACGTGAGCGATGCTCGCTTCGATGTCGTGGTCATCGGGGCCGGAATGGCCGGTGCTTCGCTGGCCGCCGAACTGGCAAGCCGGGCGCGCGTTCTTGTTCTGGAAGCAGAAGAGCGGCCCGGCTATCACACCACCGGTCGATCGGCGGCGTTCTGGACGGAAAGCTACGGTGGGCCCGGCGTGCAGCCGCTGACCAGTGCGTCGGGACCGCTGCTCCACGATCTCGGCGTGCTGACGCGGCGTACCGCGCTCACCATCGGCAGGTCCGAGCAGGCGAAGCGGGTGGAAGCCTTCGCGCGCACATACGGCGATCTCGGGATCGAGGTCGAACTGCTGGATCGCGATCGACTTCGGTCCCGCGTACCGGGGCTTCGGCCGGAGTGGACGTCGGGCGTTCTGGAACCAAGCTGCAGCGATATCGATGTCGCGCGGTTACACGCGTATTACCTAGGCCGGCTGCAGGAGCAGGGCGCTCAGCTTTGGTGCCGCGCTAGCGTCGCCTCCGCGACGCGAGATGCGTCTGGTTGGCGGTTGGGCCTTAAGGATGGTCGAACGGTCTGGTGCGAGATCCTTGCCGACGCAGCGGGCGCATGGGCGACGCGCATCGCCCATCTTGCGGGTGCCGCACCGATCGACATCGCGCCCTTGCGCCGTACCATCGCACAAGTGCGGGTCGCCCCGCAGGCGCCCGCTGATCTGCCGCTGGTTCTCGACATCGCCGAACAGTTCTACTTCAAGCCCGACGCTGGTCGGCTCTGGCTGAGTCCTCATGATGAGACGCCAAGCGACCCTTGCGATGCGGCGGCCGAGGAGATCGACGTGGCGGTAGCGGTCGCCCGGCTGGAAACGGTCGTGGACTGGACGGTCGAACATGTGGAGCATCGCTGGGCAGGCTTGCGCAGTTTCGCCCCCGATCGCCTTCCGGTGTTCGGCTTCGATACGATGGCGCCGGGTTTTTTCTGGTTCGCCGGTCAGGGCGGCTTCGGCATCCAGACCGCGCCTGCCGCGGCACGCATCGGTGCCGGCCTGATCCTTGGCGAGGCATGGGGCGCGGTCGACCCTGCGCCTTACTCGCCTTCGCGATTTGCTCGGTAGCGATCCACCAGACCGGCTTTGTGCGGTGCGATCGCATGCCAGGCAAGCAGGACAGGTTCGAGCAGGGCCATGCCGATCAGGATGCTCAGCAACCTGTTCACGCCCGGATCCATGCTGGTCTGGCTATAGCTGTCGGGCACCAGCACCACCAGGATCGCCAGCGTAAACTGCAGCCCGATGTAAGGCGCCCGCGCCACGCCCGTTTCGAGATGACGGCCGATGAGGATGCCCAGGCATGTTCCGGCCACGAGTACCGAGACGGAGCCATGGGCCAGCAGCAGAACCGCCACCGCCATGCCTCCACCGGCAAGACAGCCAAGCGCACGATGAACCAGCCTGCGGGTGACCGGCACCAGACCGCTTGCGCCAAGGCCGGTCACCGGGACGATCATCACCGCCATGATCGTGACGCTGGCCTGAGCGAGCTCGGGTATGCCGGTGAACTGGCGCAGGAGCGGCAGCAGGGCCAGCGCGATGCCCGCTTGCGCGGCATGACGGGCGGCGGCCGGGTGCCATCGCATGCGGGGCTGGGTGGGCAGGGGGGCGGATGCGATCCGGGCCCGCGTCAGCCATGCGGCAGCAAGGCTCACCATTACGCAGGCGACGGTACCGGCGGCGACTTCCAGCAGCCGCGTATGCGCAAAGGCGATGGTGTCGAGCGCGGGGTGTTCGAGCTTGTCCATCAGGATCATCTCGAAGGTGAGGCCGAACAACAGCCAGGCATAGGCACGCCGGGCGGTGAGCATGCCGTACAGGCCGATCGCACCCACCAGCGCCGCCGCGGTCATCGCGATCGGCAGCGAGGCGGCGGATGGCGGTGCCAGCAACAGCGCCAGCCCGGCGCCCGATGCAGTGCCGACGATGCGCAACAGACCCCGCAGCATCGTCTCTGACGGCGATCCCCGCATCAGCACGAAGGCGGTGAACGCTGCCCAGCTCACCATTCGCGCGCCGATCCAGTGCGCGAAGACGATCGCCAGCATCACCGAAGCGATGCAGGCGAGTTCGTCGACGAGCCGGGGGCCGGGAGTCACCAGCGCGCGGGCTTCATCCGCTATCTTGCGTCGTGCGCGGGAGGGATCGAGGGCCATTATCGAAGATTGGAATGCTGGTTGCCGTTGGCAGGGCGGCTCGTCCCGCCGGGGAGGTCGAGCAAAGCCAGAATTTTCAGCGGCGCCGCATCACCGACAAGGCGGCATCGCTTGCCAGCTTGTCGGCGCGCTCGTTCTCGGCATGGCCGTCGTGGCCGCGTACCCATTTCCACGACACCTTGTGGCGATTACACGCCTCGATCAGCTCATGCCACAAGTCGGCGTTGCGCACCGGCTGCTTGCTGGCGTTGATCCAGCCCTTCTTTTGCCAGCCCTGGATCCATTTCGTCATGCCATCGATCACATAGCGGCTATCGGTGCACACGGTGGCTTCGCACGGTTCGGTCAGCGCATTGAGCGCTCGCACGACGGCGGTCATCTCCATGCGGTTGTTGGTTGTTTGGGGGTCGGAGCCGGACATTTCCTTTTCGTGCACGCCCATGCGCAGTATGGCGCCCCAGCCGCCAGGCCCGGGGTTGCCCTTGCAGGCACCATCTGTGAAAATCTCGATCGTCTTCAAGTTCGCCCCGGCCGTTTCAGGCATTCCCGAAGACGCCCGCATTGCAGGGCTCGGCGTAGAAGGCAAGTCTGCGGGCGAAGGCCATCGGGTCTTTGGGAGTCACCAGCGCGTCTGCGGGCGTGTTCGTCCAGTCATAGGCCCGTGTCGCGAGGAACCGCATCGACGCCGCGCGCGCCAGCAGCGGCAAGGCAGCGCGTTCTTCGTTCAGAAGGGGGTGGACCGACTCGTAGCCCTCGATCAGAGCCGAAGAGAGTTCGGGCAGGAACTGGGTGCCATCGCTGGTGAAGCACCACGCCGCGTGGGTCACGGCCACATCGAACGCGGTGATGTCGACGCAAGCGAAATAGAAGTCGATCAGCCCGGTGACGCGATCGCCCAGCATCAGGACATTGTCCGGGAACAGATCGGCATGGATGACCGATCGCGGCAGGTGATCGGGCCATTGCGCGGCGATGATGGGCAGTTCGCGATCCACCATCGCGCGCAGTTCGGGGTCGATCGCCGCCAGGCCGGCCGGGCCGCAATCGTCCAGCAGCCGGGTCCACGCCCGATGGCCCATACTGTTGTCACGATGCCCGCCAAAATCGCGACCGGCCAGATGCACTTGCGCCAACGCGGCTCCCACCGCGCGGGCCTGTCCGGGTGTCGGCTCGGTGACCGAGACACCGGACAGAAACTCGATCAACGCCAGCGCCTTGCCGTCGTGCAGCCGATAGGACGCGCCGTCCCGGTCGTGGATCGTGCGTGGGACGGGGCAGCCGTGCGCCGAGAGATGGTCGAGCAAGTCGAGGAAGAACGGCAGATCGTCCACCTCGACCCGGCTTTCGTACATCGTCAGGATGAAGCGGCGGGCATGTTCGAAGCATTGCGTCTCGACCAGCCAGTTGCTGTTCGACACGCCTTCCGCAATGCCCTTGGCAGAGATCAACGTGCCCACATCGAAGGCCGCGATGATGCGTGCCATCTCTTCGGCGCCAAGCCGCGTATAGACCGCCATGTCGGTACTCAGTCGGCGAGTTGACGTGGCAGCTTGAAAGTGATGCGCTCGCGCGCGGTCACCACTTCCTCGCTGCTGACCTCCCGCAGTTCACGCAAACGGGCGAGGACTTCGTCGACGAGTGCCTCGGGCGCGGACGCGCCAGCGGTGATGCCCAGCGTGCTCACGCCCTCGAGCCATGCGGGATCGATTTCTGTCGCTCGCTGAATCATGTGGGATGGCGTTCCGCAACGCTCCGACACTTCGACCAGCCGCAGCGAGTTCGAACTGTTGGGCGCGCCGATGACCAGGACCAGCTCGCATTTGGGTGCGATTTCCTTGACTGCGGACTGGCGGTTGGACGTGGCGTAGCAGATGTCCTCCGCCTTGGGCGCCACGACCTCAGGATACCGCGCCGTTATGGCGGCGATGATGGCCGCTGTGTCGTCGACCGAGAGCGTGGTTTGCGTCAGATACGACAGGGCCGTGTCAGCGGGGAAGGGAAGGCGGGCGACGTCATCCACTGTTTCGACCAGAGTCATGGTGCCTTCGGGAACCTGACCCAAGGTTCCGACGACTTCGGGGTGCCCGGCGTGGCCGATGAACAGGATGTGGCGCTGCGCCTCGATCTGCCGCTCGGCCTGACGATGCACCTTGCTGACGAGGGGGCAGGTCGCGTCGAGCCAATCCAGACCGCGCGACGTCGCTTCGGCCGGCACCGCCTTGGGCACACCGTGCGCGCTGAAGATCACGGGCACGCCGTCCGGCACCTCGTCGAGTTCCTCGACGAAGATCGCGCCCTTGGCTTTGAGGCTGTCGACTACGAACTTGTTATGCACGATCTCGTGCCGCACATAGACCGGCGCGCCATAGCGCTGCAGCGCCAGTTCGACGATCTCGATCGCTCGATCGACTCCGGCGCAAAAGCCGCGCGGTGCGGCGATCAGCAGATGGAGCGGCGGACGGGGAGCTTGAAAGGGCGCGTTCATGCATGGGCCTCTAGCGCTTTGCCGCGCGCGTCGCTAGGGCAAGCGCATATCTGCCAGTCATGGCCGACCAAGGATGCTTCGATGATCGCACGTCGCCTGCCCGCTTACGCCCTCGGCGCCGCTTCGATGCTGGCGCTGCTTGGCGGTTGCGCGAAAAAGGGTGAGATCGTCGTCGACGAGGGCGTCGGCATTACTGCGATCCGATCGAAATGCCCGGCTGTCGGCGTGCCCGACTATACCGGCGACATCACCACCTTTCGCGTGCCCGGCGACAAGACGGCCGGCAACATCGACATCGTCGCCTCGATGACCAACGTCCGGGTTCAATGCAATGAGAACGAAGGCGAGAAGGTCTATGCGACCGTCACCTTCGACGTGCTGGCCAAGCGGAGCGACACGGGTGCCGCGCGCCAGGTGTCCTTGCCTTATTTCGTTACGGTTCTGCAGGGTGGCGCCACGGTGGCATCAAAGAGGGTCGGCACGGTGACCATCGATTTCGCCGCCGGCCAGGATCGCGCGCAGGCGAAGGGCACCGGGGCGGCCTATGTCGATCGCGCCGCGGCGACGCTGCCTGAGGATATCCGCGAACGCATCACGCGCAAGCGCAAGCCTGGCGATACCGATGCTGCCGTCGACCCGCTGGCGGATCCCAAGGTTCGCGCCGCAGTCGCACGTTCCACTTTCGAGCTGCTCGTGGGCTTCCAGCTTACCAACGACCAGTTGACTTATAACGCGACGCGCTGACCGATCTGCGCCGCGATCGCCGCATGGGCGGTGGCGGCGATCGCCTTGCGTCCATTGCGCTGATC
Organism: Novosphingobium sp. TK46; assembly: GCF_055361525.1. Lineage (NCBI taxonomy): Bacteria > Pseudomonadati > Pseudomonadota > Alphaproteobacteria > Sphingomonadales > Sphingomonadaceae > Novosphingobium > Novosphingobium sp. TK46. The sequence goes on along the minus strand of NZ_CM143963.1, from coordinate 608,959 downwards.
GCTGGTAAGCGGCGGCAGCAAATGCGTCGTCACCGTGAAACGGCCGGGGCGCGATAGGATCCGCCTGGCATTGGCCAGTCCCGGTTCGGTGCCCGCCCAGGCGAAGACGCCGGCAAGCGCGCCATAGTCGATATAGACCGGGCGGATCGCCACCAGGTCCGAGCTATGCTCCACCGCAGCCAGAAGTGAGGACTTGAAAACCTGCAGTTCAGGGCCGTCGCCCGTCGTCCCTTCCGGAAACAGGGTTAGCACACCGCTCTTGGAAAGGCCGTCGCGTACCTGATCCACCTGTCCGGCGACGCTTGCCCGATCGCTGCGGGCGATAAAGATGGTCTGGTTCAACCGGCACAGAAATCGCATCGCGCGATTGCCGGCGAGCCCGTCGTGCGCGACGAAGGCGCTGCCGGTCGCCTTCGCAAGCGCAGGGATATCAATCCAACTCAGATGATTGGACAGCAGAATGCTGGGGACCGTCACTGGATCGCCCCGTACCACCAGTTCGCCGCCCACGATCCGCAGGATGCCGCTCAAAAAGAAGCGGGGCACGCGGTTGCGGCCGGGAAGCGGCGCAGCTGCGAAGTACAGAACCAGGCAGACAAGCAGGAACACGGCCAGCGCGGAAGAACGCGCGAAGATGCGGATGTTTCCGATCAAGCCGATCGTTTCAGTAGCGGCTTTACGCATCCGCCGATGTGCTCAGCGGTCTCCGCCTTCGCGCTCTACCTTGACGCCGAACAGTTCCATGCGGTGATCGACGAGACGAAAACCCAGGCGTTCCGCAACCTGTCTCTGCAGGGCTTCCAGTTCGGGATCGACGAATTCGATGACATTGCCGGTCTCGACGTCGATCATATGGTCATGATGCGCCTCGGGTGCGGCTTCGTACCGCGAACGACCGTCACCGAAATCGTGACGATCGAGAATGCCGGCCTCTTCGAATAGGCGCACCGTGCGATACACGGTGGCGATCGAGATACCGGGGTCGACCTGGGTCGCCCGTTCGTGCAGCTTTTCTACATCGGGGTGGTCCCTGCTCTCCGATAAAACGCGCGCGATGACGCGGCGTTGTTCGGTGATGCGCAGGCCACGCTGGGCGCAGAGGGCTTCGATATCGATAGGCTGATGCACGTCGTCTCCATGCGCGATGCGGCGGCGCCATCCTATCTAGGTCGGCGCCGCTACAATCACAACCTTGACGTCATCATTGATCGTGCAAAGCCCTCAGGCGACAGCAGGCGCAGCCTTGGGGCGACGGCCACGACGCACGTTGGGCTTACGGCCGAGGCCGATCTTCTTGGCAAGCTCGCGCCGCTTTTCGGCGTAGTTGGGCGCTACCATCGGATAGTCGGACGGCAGATTCCAGCGCTGGCGGTAGTCCTCGGGCGTCATGTTGTAATGCGTCATCAGGTGACGCTTGAGCATCTTGAGCTTCTTGCCGTCTTCAAGGCACACGATGTAGTCGGGCTTTACCGAAGCACGGATCGATACCGCAGGCTCCGGCCTTTCCTCAACCACCGGCTCCACTCCGCCAAGCCCGGCGAGAGCACCGAAAACATTGCTGATGAGGGCGGGCAGGTCTTCTATTGGCACGTTGTTGTTGCTGACGTGCGCCGCAACGATATCCGACGTGAGTGTGATAAGTGTTTCATTCGTGTCGAGTTCGACGTTCTGCATTTCTATTACCTCAAAGCGACCATTTGGGCATTACCCAGGCTTATACGCCCGTTATGGCCGCCATTGAAGCAGTTTCGCGGCTATGACAAGAGTATTCAGTGTATCAAGGTTGTAACCCGCTCGTTGCTTGGCTGTAACTATCGATTATCAAGCGTTTGGAACAATTTCGCGGGCGAAAGTGATTGCATTGATGCGCTCACCGCTTGCCTTGCGATAATAATCTTTTCTCTCGCCGATCACGTGGAATCCGAACCTACGGTATAGCTGTTCGGCCGGATTGCCTTGGCGCATCTCCAGCAACAGCCGCTTGGCGCCGCGCGCCTCGGCGTTGACAATCAGTTGCTTGAGTATCGAGGATCCTACGCCGAAGCGGCGGTACTCTGGCAGTACCGCGAACAACAGCAGCTCTTCTTCCTCGTATCCGGTACGCGACAACGAGAAGCCGGCGATCAGATCACCTTGCGTCAAGGCGCTTCCGCAGGGGGCGACAAGGTGGGCGTGGCAATTCCCAAGTAGAAGGGCGTCCTCTACTTGCCGGCGTGTCCACGCCTCGCCGTATTGTGGATCGAACGCTGCTGCCATCACCGCCATGATCTGGTCGACGTGATCACCCGGATGATCGGCGGACGTCATGCGCCGGCGACTTTCGCGTCTGGTGCACGGCCATAGATCGGGGCCGGATCGGCCAGCAGCGCGCTGCTTGGCAGCAAGGAAAAGGCGCGCGCATCCGGTAATATATCCAGGGCCTGCCCGAACCCCCTTGCGGCAACCAGCGCCTCCGCTTTGTTGCCGGCCACCAATGTATCAGGACAGGCTTGCGCCGCGTTCGAAGGCGTAAGCGATTCTTCGATCCGGACGACCGAGCCATCGGACGCGAAGCGGGCGGTGAACCACTCGCCATGGCCGCCGGCCATCGCCACCGCCACCGGTTGTCCGCCGGTCCTGGCGCGCGCCATGGCTGCTACGAGTGCCAGAGTGGGGTATCCGACGACTTGTACGTTCCAGGCAAAGCCCAATCCGCGCGCAGCGGCTATGCCGACGCGGACTCCGGTAAAGCTGCCCGGTCCTACCGACACCGCGATGCGGTCGGCCTTACCGCCATCAGGCAGCGCGGCGATCATCGGGATCAGGTTTTCGGCATGACCCCGACCAAGCAGCCGCCAGTCGCCGGCGACATTTTCGGAGCCTTCGATCAACGCGACCGAACAGGCATCGGTAGCTGTCTCGATGACCAGCGTGCGCATGCGAGAGGAGGAGGGCTTGTCCAAATGGCGCCTAGGCCGCGCGGACTTCGGTGACCTCTGGCACGTAATGCTTCAGCAAGCCCTCGATCCCATGCTTGAGCGTGGCCGAAGATGACGGGCATCCCGAGCATGCGCCCTGCATGGTAAGATACACGACACCTTCGCGAAAACCGCGATAAATGATGTCGCCACCATCGTTGGCGACCGCCGGACGCACCCGGGTGTCGATCAGGTCACGGATCTGCGCGACGATATCGGCATCCGCCGGATCGTCCGAGGCTCCTTCGAACGTGGCGTCCTCATCCGCGGGAACGGCGAACCCTGCGGCATCGCCCCCGGCGAACAATGGTGCCCCGGACACGAAATGGTCGAGCAGGATCGACACGACCTGCGGCTTGAGGCTGGGCCAGTCGGAACCGGGGGCAGCGGTGACGGAAACGAAATCCTGACCCAGGAACACGCCCGTCACATCGCCAAGATCGAACAGTGCCTCTGCCAGCGGCGATGTCGTGGCGGCCTCCGGAGACGTGAACTCCCGCGTGCCCACTGTCATCACCTGCCGACCGGGCAGGAACTTGAGGGTCGACGGGTTGGGCGTGGTTTCGGTTTCGATGTACATGAACGTCGATGTAGGCAAAGCCACTCGCGGGTCAAGGGCGCGCAGGCGCGCATCTTGAAGCAGGCCCGGTGCCTATTCACTAGCCCTTAAGCCGGACAGCTCCTATACCGTAAGGATGCACACCTCTTCGCGCGCCGTCCGGTCGCTCGCCTGCTTCCTGCTCCTGTCCACCGCAACGCTCCAGCCGGTCATGGCTCAGGAAGCGAAGCCGCAGCCGGTCGCGACATCGGCTACCAAGCCGGTTCAGGGCACTGTCGCGCCCGGTAGCGTCACCAAGGTGCCGTGGCTTTACAAGGGCAGTGACGTCCCGCCTGACCTTGAATGGAACTTCGGAGAACTGTCGAACGGTTTGCGCTACGCCGTGCGAAAAAACGGGGTACCGCCAGGGCAGGTGTCGATCCGGGTTCGCGTCGATGCCGGTTCCTTGTATGAAACCGATGCCGAGCGCGGCTATGCGCATCTGCTGGAGCATCTGGTTTTCAGGCAGTCCAAGTATATCGTCTCGGGAACGGCGATCGCCACGTTCCAGCGGCTTGGCGCCTCGTTCGGCACGGACACCAATGCCGAGACCAGCACAACGCAGACCGTGTTCAAGCTCGACTTGCCCAATGCGACCCCGGTGTCGCTGGACGAGACCTTCAAGCTGTTGTCCGGCATGGTTGCCGCTCCGACCCTGAGCGCCGATAACCTCAAGGCCGACCTGCCGATCGTGCTCGCCGAGATGCGCGAGCGTGGCGGCGCCGCCAAGCGCGTGCAGGACGCGATGCAGGAGGTGTTCTACGAAGGGCAGCCGCTCGCCGAGCGTTCACCGATCGGCACTGTCGGCTCCCTGCAGGCTGCTACCCAGGAGTCGGTGCGTGCCTTCTACAAGCGGTGGTACCGGCCCCAGAACGTGGTCGTCATCGTTTCCGGCGATGCCGAACCGGCCGAGCTGGAATCCTATGTGAAGAAGTGGTTTTCCGACTGGAAGGTCGCGGGCAAGCCTGCGCCGGCGCCCAGCTTCGGCGATCCCGTGCCACCTGCACAGGGTGCGCCGAATGGCGATGCCAAAAGCCCGATCGGCAAGACCGCGGTTCTTGTCGAGCCCGACCTGCCTCCCGCGATCACCTATGCTATCCTGCGGCCCTGGCGCCAGGTCAACGATACCATCGTCTACAACCAGGGCCTGATGACCGACGCCCTGGCGCAGGCGATCATCAATCGTCGTCTGGAGGCCAAGGCGCGTCTGGGCGGCAGTTTCCTGACGGCGCAGGTCAACCAGCAGGACGTGGCGCGGTCGGCCGATGGCACCTATGTTTCGATCACGCCGCTGGGCGATGATTGGAAAGCGTCGTTGCATGATGTCCGCGCGGTGATCGCCGATGCGCTCACGCGGGCGCCGACCCAAGCCGAGATCGATCGCGAACTGGCCGAGCTCGACGTGGCCTTCCAGGTTCCGGTCGAGCAGCGCCGCCTGCTTCCGGGCGCCAAGCTGGCTGACGATCTCGTCAACGCTCTGGATATCCGCGAGACTGTGGCCTCACCCGAAGCGGTGCTGCGCATCTTCCGCGAATCGAAGCCGCTGTTCACCCCCGCTGCGGTGCTCAAGCATACGCAGCAGCTGTTCCAGGGCACGGTAAGTCGCGCCGTATTCATCACCCAGAAGCCCGGCATCGCCACGGATGCAGCGTTGCGGCAGGCCTTGGCCGAGCCGGTAAAGGCCGATCAGCAGGTTCGCATGGCCTCGTCCGGCCCGCCGGTGTCGTTCGACAAGCTGCCGCCGATCGGCGCGCCGGGCAACGTGGCGCAGTCGCAGGCCACCGGATTGCTCGGTATCCAGCAGCTGTCGTTTGCCAATGGGGTGAAGGCGATGCTGTGGCCCGTGCAGGAAGAGCCGGGGCGCGTGACCGTGAAGGTACGCTTCGGCGGCGGCTATCGCGAGATTCAGCCGCAGGACGCGCCTTACGTCTCGCTGGGGCAGATGGCACTGGTCGGTTCCGGTGTCGCCTCGTTGGGTCAGGACGACCTCGATCGCATCTCGACCGGGCGCAAGATGGGCTTCGATTTCAACGTCGATGATGCCGCTTTCGAATTTACGGCGGAGACGCGCCCCGCCGATCTCGCGGACCAGCTGTATCTCTTCGCCGCCAAGCTCGACATGCCGCGCTGGGACAAGGCGCCGTTCGACCGTGCGAAGGCGGCGGCGAAGATCCAATACGACACGTACTCGACCTCGCCCCAGGGCGTACTCAACCGCGACCTGCAGTTCTACCAGCGTGGTCAGGACGCACGTTTCGAGACCCCGACCCCCGCTGAAATCGACAAGACCGACGCAGCAGGGTTCAAGCGGGTCTGGGAAAAGGCTCTAGCGAGCGGTCCGGTCGAAGTGCAGATCTACGGCGACTTCGATCCCGCGACCACCGTCGCTGCGCTTCAGCGCACCTTTGGTGCGTTGAAGCCTCGCGATCCCGCACCCGTGCCGGCAAACACGGCCGATGTGACCGTTCCCAAGCCGTCCGATCAGGCGATCGTGCTCACGCATCATGGTGATCCGGATCAGGCCGCAGCGGTGATTTCGTGGCCGACCGGCGGCGGAGCGGTCGGTCTGCCGGAGTCTCGCCAGCTCGAGATCCTGACGCAGCTGTTCACCAACCGCCTGCTCGATGCCTTGCGTGAAAAGCTTGGCGCCTCGTACGCACCTTCGGTGTTCTCCACCTGGCCGGTCGATTTCAAGGCCGGCGGATCGATCACCGCGCTCGCGCAAGTCGATCCCAAGGCGGTGCCGGTGTTCTTTCAAACCGCTGACCAGATCGCGCAGGACCTTATCACCAACCCGCCGACGACCGACGAACTGGCGCGCGTGATCGAGCCGCTTCGTCAGCAGATCACGCGTGCTGCATCCAGCTCGGCGTTCTTCATGCAGCAGCTCGAAGGCGCGACCACGGACCCGACGCGGATCAACTCGGTGCGCACGGTGCTGACCGACTATACCGAGACGACCCCTGCGGCGATGCAGGCGCTGGCGGCGAAGTACCTGGGCAAGGATGCTTCGTGGCGCCTCGAAGTGGTGCCCGAAAAGGACGCAAAGGTCGCGGCCAAGTAAGGTCGCGATTACAGTCTTCGTCAAAGCCTACTTTGCATTCCTTGTGCCTGCGGGCTATGGCGCGCGCCTTGCATTGCGCCGGCCCCTGCCGGTGAGGAGTACATGACGTGGCGAGCAATTGGACACCGGAAGGCTGGAAGGCGCACGAGGCACGGCATCTGCCGGCTTATGGCGACGCGGCGAAGCTTGGCGAGGTCGAGGCCACGCTGACTCGGTTTCCGCCCCTGGTATTTGCCGGGGAAGCGCGCGAACTGAAAAAGGATCTGGCCGAAGTCGCGGCGGGACGTGGTTTCCTGCTTCAAGGCGGTGATTGCGCCGAAAGCTTCGCCGAGTTTCATCCGGACAACATCCGCGATACGTTCCGCGTCCTGCTGCAGATGGCGGTGGTGCTCACCTTCGCCAGCAAGCAGCCGGTCGTCAAGGTTGGGCGCATGGCGGGCCAGTTCGCCAAGCCTCGTTCGGCACCCACCGAGACGATCGGTGGCCAGGAGCTGCCGAGCTACCTTGGCGACATCATCAACGGGATCGAGTTCGAAGCAGGCACGCGACAGAACGATCCCGAGCGTATGCTCAGGGCGTTCACGCAGTCGGCCGCGACGCTCAACCTGATCCGCGCCTTTGCCAGCGGCGGCTATGCCAATCTGCGCCAGGTGCATCAGTGGACGATGGATCACATCGGCCGAAGCCCATGGGGCCAGCGCTTTTCCGAAATGGCGGATCGCATCAGCGAAGCGCTCGACTTCATGGCCGCTTGTGGCGTCGATCCGAAGACGGTTCCGCAGTTGCAGGGCACCAGCTTCTACACGAGCCACGAAGCGCTGCTGCTGCAGTACGAGCAGGCGCTGACCCGGCGCGATTCGCTGACGGGCGACTGGTACGACTGCTCGGCGCACATGCTGTGGATCGGTGATCGTACGCGGTTCGAAGGGTCGGCCCACGTCGAGTTTCTGCGCGGCGTCGGTAATCCGATCGGGATGAAGTGCGGGCCCAGCCTTGAGCCCGACGCGCTGCTGCGGATGCTCGACACGCTGAATCCTGGGCGCGAAGCCGGGCGGATGACGCTGATCACGCGTTTCGGTCACGACAAGGTCGAGGCCGGGTTGCCCAAGCTCGTGCGCGCGGTGAAGGCTGAAGGGCATCCGGTGGTGTGGTCGTGCGATCCGATGCACGGCAATATCATGAAGACCGAATCCGGCCTCAAGACGCGTCCGTTCGACCGTATCCTGGCCGAAGTTCGCGGCTTCTTCGCCGTCCACCGCGCCGAGGGTACGCATGCCGGCGGCATTCACATCGAGATGACCGGCCAGGACGTGACCGAGTGCACTGGTGGTGCCATCGCCATCACCGACGAGACGCTGTCCGACCGCTACCATACGCATTGCGATCCCCGCCTGAACGGTGCGCAGTCGATCGAACTGGCATTCATGATGGCCGACATGCTCAATTTGGAAGCGGTCGAGCGGCACAAACAGGCCGCCTGAACCTTTGGCGTCATACCGGTTGGGCGCGGTATGACGCCAATAATTATCGGCCAGATGGGGCGGGTGGCGTTACCTTATCTGCCCGCACGGCCTTGCCGAAAAGAAAGCCCTGACCTTCGTTGCAGCCGAACGCCTGCAGGACGTCACGTTGCTCCGGTGTCTCGATACCCTCTGCCAAGACCGACAGGTCGATGCGCCGACCAAGTTCTATCAAGGTCGACACGATCGCCACGCTTTTTCCGTTGGTAAGCATGTTCGCCACGAAGGTGCGATCGATCTTCAGGCGATTGACCGAGAGCGCGTTGAGAGCGGTCAGCGAGGCGGATCCAGTTCCAAAATCCGCAAGTGCCACTGATACGCCGAGCCGCCGCAGAGCGTGAACGGTAGCTGCGGCGCGGTCCAGATCGTGGAGCGCATGACGTTCGGGGATCTCGATTTCCAACGTCTCGGGGGCGATCGCATGCGTGTCGAGCGTCCGCTTTACGTCGTCGACAAGCGCCGGCCCAAGCCGATCGGGGAAGATGTTGGTCGCCACACGCAGCCGGGGTTTCAGGCCGTTCCACCGCGCCGCCTGCGCGGCGGCGGCTTCCAGAACCCATAAATCGATACGCCGCGCTGCCGACGTCTGCGCGAGGCTCGCGATGAAATCCTCAGGCATCAGGATTCCCAAGACCGGGTGATTCCAACGAACGAGCGCTTCCACGCCGACGATCCTGTCGGTGGTGAGATCCACCTGTGGCTGATAGTGCAACTCGAACTGTCCATCCGCCTCGGCGCGTTGCAGATCCTGACGCAGGCGCGCCCGTCGCATGGCATCCTCCTGCATGTCGGCGCTGAACGTGGCGCAGCGCGTCGTTCGTTGCCGCCTGAGCGATATGAGGGCCAGTTCGGCACGCGAGAGCAGGTCGGCGTAAGTCGAGCCATGGTCGGGTGAGACCGCCAGTCCGCCACGAAGATCCAACGGCACCGACACGCCCTCCGCGCTTTTGACACAAAACGGACTGGCGACAACCTTCTTCGCCAAGCGCTCTGCCTCGTGCAAGCTGGCGAGGGCAGGAAAGATCACGGCAAGGGTTTCGCGTCCGAGCCGGGCGATCCGCGTGTCGACCGGCAAATCGGTCGCCGACGAGAGCAGGGCGTCATCCGCGGCCCGGCAATCGGACCCTGCCGTGCCGCCATCGAAGTGTTCGCTCAGGTGCGGCACGTCGAGGATCAGCAATCCCACCCGGTGATTGCCACTACGTTGGTCTATCGCGTCCTCTATCAGGCTTTTTCCCGCCTGTGAGCTAAGCAGGTCGGCGCCTTGGGCTGCAAAAGGCGATGGGTTGGTTTGGGGCCGACGAGGCCAATTCATGTTCACAGGCGGCGCCTCCTTGCAGGTTGGTTGGAGGTCGCGACCGACACCTTGTACGCCTGAATGCCTGGGAAAGCGGCGGGTCGATGATAACTGGCTGACCTCGTGCGTGATCTCTTAACCGGTCTTTGGTTTATGCCATGTCGGATTGACGCTCGACGTGGGAAATTAAGATATTCCTAAGCCCGTCGGATAACCCGGCCTTAACCATCCGCTCTCTGGTCATAGCCCGCGCGCGATGGCTGACAGCGTCAGGCGCGTGGTTCGGCGAACGTCTTCGATCGCAGATGTTTCCCCCAAAGAGAGGTCGAGCCATGCTGCATGCGCCCGGCCGAACCCCAATGTTCCGCAAAGGCCCGCCAGGCGATGCGCTTCCGCCTTGTCGATCACGATATCGGGGGCTGTAACAGCGACGGTGCAGGCGGCGTCCAATTTGGCTCTTGCAGCATCGAGACGTAACGCCAGACGCTCGATCATGCCGGCGATCGGTCCGGCACCGAACATGCCCGCGATGCGCCGCGTGGACTCCAGCGATACGGGCCTCCAGCTTTCCATGACCGCCACCATCGAGTCGACATCATCGTTGTCCGCTAAAACCGCATCGAGGGCGCGGGGTAATAATCCACTTTCGAGTAATTGATGGGAGCCGATTGCGAGGATGGGTGCTGCTGCGATCGGGGCGTGAGATGCGCGGATCGACGAACTGATCTGCCAGATCTTCGCGGCATCGTCGGTCTGAATCAATAGCAGGGAATTCGGCACTTCTGCGGCGATTTCCTCAGCGTTTCGGGCATCCTGAGCGTATTGTATGCACCACCCCAACCGTTGCAGAGCAGTGAGCATCCCGGCGTGCCGATCTGCTCGATCGGCAACAAGTAACATGACCGGCATATCGCAGGCCAACTGGCAAACTTCCGTCATTATGGCGCAACCCGTTCAGGCGATGTCGTTAACTGCACGCCCACGGAACATTTACTGCTTTACAGCGCGCTGGCAAAACAGAATTCTGCATATTCGATGAATAGGATTGCGGCATCGCACCCGCTATCGAAACGGATGTAGAAACGGGTATGCGCCAGATCAGTATAAATGCGGATATCGATAGGATGGGGTGGCCGCCTGGCTTTGCCTATGCGGTGTCATTATATTTGGGAATTGGCGCGGTTCAACGTCGACCCGGCATTTCACGGCTTCCGACAGTGCCTGCAGCTGCGGCGTGATGGGCCGCTTCTCCTCGCCTGCTTTGCGCAAGCCGCGTTTGTGGATGTATGCGATGGCGGCGGTCTTGCTACCCTGTTTGCTTGTCGCCGTTGGTGTTTGGCTCGATGGCGAATATGCGCGCATGCGCCGCGCCGGCGACCTTGTCGGCGCGATCAGTGAGCGGCGGGTCCGCGCTCTCGATATGTTGGGCAATCTACGCAAGGCAGAGACGGTGCAACGCGGGTTCGTCATCACTCGCAATCGGGCGTTTCTCCAACGCTACGAGCCTTCGCGCGAGGCTGTTCTTGACGATTTGACGAAGCTGGGCACGCAATTCGCAAGCGACAGGTTCTCCCATGATCGGCTCGCCAGCGCGCGATCCCTTATCCTCGCCAAGTTCGCGGAGATGGATGAGGTGATGGAGGTCATGCAAACAAGGGGGCAGGCGGTCGCCGTCGAGCGGGTCGCAGAGGGTCGCGGCCAGGCGCTGATGGATCGGATCGAAGCCGGATTGCAGGCAATCATCATGGTAGATGCGAACCGCCTGGCTCAAAGCGAGGAGACCTACTGGAGTCAGACGCAGCATTCCCGCCATGTCGTGTGGGCACTCATCACCGCGTTCGGCGTCATGCTGATGGCAGGCACTCTCCTGCTATGGCGCTCCAAGCTGGAACGTTGGCGCGTCGCCATCGCGGAATCCGACGCCTCGACCCGAAACCGAGCGATCCTGGACAGCACCAGCGATGCGATCATTATCCTCAATCCCAGCGGCACCATCGAGAACGTGAATGCGGCGGCGCGCACGGTGCTTGGCTACGATCCGCGCGAGTTGCGTCGTCGCGACGTGTCCGTCATCCTCGACATCGCCGACGGAGAGGGCAGCTTCCACGATCGCATCGGCCTCGACCAAGGCAGCTTGCAGCGAACGCTTTTCGTGGACCGCCAGGCCAGAACAAAGGACGGTCGCAACGTCCCTGTCGACGTTGCGCTTGGTCTGATGTCCGTGCCCGACGGATTGCACATCGTCGCTTCGGTACGCGACATCTCGCATCGGCGGGAGATCGAACGCATCAAGGACGACTTCATCGCAACGGTCAGTCACGAGTTGCGAACCCCGCTCACGTCCGTCGTGGGATCGCTCGGCCTGTTACGGGGCGGAGCGGCAGGGGCCTTGCCCGAGGCGGCCAGTCAATTGATCGAGATCGCCGAGAATAACGCGAGGCGGCTGATCCGGCTGACCAACGACATCCTGGATCTGGAGAAGTTTGGCAGCGGGCAGATGTCGCTCGAGCTCGAAACCATCGATCTCATTCCATTGCTCCGACAATCACTGGCGGAAAGCGAGGCGCTGGCGCGGGCGAAGGCGGTCGCCTTGCGGATTGAAGGCCTTCCGCGTCTGCTGGTGCGCGCCGATCGCCAGCGGCTTCTTCAGGTCGTTTCCAATCTGCTGTCCAATGCCGTGCGTCACACTCCCGACAAGTCAGCGGTAACGGTACGTTCCAGCGTCGAACAAGGCCGGGCCAACGTGCGTATCATTGATGAGGGCGCCGGGGTGCCTGACGAATACCGCGAGCATATCTTCGACCGTTTCGTGCAGGCGCCGGTTATCGGCACCGCCGGTGGAACCGGGCTCGGTCTGGCGATAGCGCGCGAGATCATGCAGCGCCACGGCGGGGCGATCTGGGTCGAGCCGGCTGCGATCGGTAAAGGTGCCTGCTTCACCCTGGCGCTGCCCTTGTCAGATGATCCGACTGACCTGGGCGATGGGCGTGGCGACCAGGCGAGCCGCTCACCCTTGATGGGAACACGAGGCCGCCTCACCGGCAGAACACCGACGATCCTGCAAATCGATGACGACGTGGATCTGGTCAAGGTCGTCGCCGCATCCTTTGGCGACGAGGCGCGCGTCATCCGGGCCGATGGACTGGCCTCGGCGCGGGCGATCCTCAATCGTGTCTCGCCCGACGTCGTGGTTCTGGATATCGGGCTTCCGGACGGAACAGGCCTGGATATTCTGCCCGACCTGATCGACGCGGATGGCCGTCAGTTGCCGACGATCATCTTTTCGGCTCAGGACAGTCCGTCGCAGTTGGACGGCCGGGTCGAGGCGGTGCTGACAAAATCACGCAGTTCAATCCCGACCTTGCGGGATACGATCCGGCGCATCATCGCCGATGGAGCGATCGCATGACCACAATGCTTCGCATACTCTACGTGGACGACGACGACGACATCCGGCTGATCGCCAGCATGGCGCTGCGGATCGATCCGGGCTTCGAGGTGACTGCAGTCGCCTCGGGCAAGGAGGCGCTTACCTTGCTTGATCGCGAAATCTGGAAACCCGATGTCATCCTACTCGACGTTATGATGCCAGAGATGGATGGTTTTGCTTTGCTTCGAACGCTGCAAGACAGGGCCGACTTTGGAGACGTCACGACCATTTTCATGACAGCCCGGGCATCACGCGCCGGCTTGGATGAATATATGGCGAGTGGTGCCAGCGGGGTTATCCTGAAGCCCTTTGACCCCATGCGATTGGCAAACGAAGTTCGCGAAATCGCCAGAAAGGCTCTTTAGGTCATCACACGCTATGGCTCAGAAACCGCCCACACCACGCCAACGGCGCAGTATGGCCGACATCCCCGGTCATTTCTTTGCAGCGTTTTCTTCCACAACTGCGCGATGGGCTGAGTCCGTGGCATTGGTATCCTGGTTGGAGTTGAGCGCCCCGGTCATCACGATCACTGTAAACGCGATCACCACCAGCACCAGGCTGATGCCAAGCACATAGCGCACGATACCGGGGGTGCTGCCTGCTCGTGCTTCTTCGCGATCCAGATGAATCTCGTTGTTCTTGTTTTCCATGGCGTGTCCTCGATCCGATACCGCCCCTAGCGGAACTTCACCGATCGCAACGCATCAAGGCTGGACCCGTTCCGCCGTGAAAGGCGGAACGGCCTGCCCTCCGGGGCGAGTTGCGGCCGTTCAGTCGCGCAGCAGTTCGTTGATGCCGGTCTTGGAGCGGGTCTGGGCGTCGACCGTCTTGACGATGACGGCGCAATAAAGCGACGGTCCGGTCGAGCCGTCGGGCAACGGCTTACCGGGCAGCGAACCGGGCACGACCACCGAGTATGGCGGAACCCGGCCGATATGGACTTCGCCCGTGGCCCGATCGACGATCTTGGTCGAAGCGCCGACGAAAACGCCCATGGAAAGAACAGCTCCGGTGCCGACGACGACGCCTTCCGCCACTTCGGAACGAGCGCCGATGAAGCAGTTGTCCTCGATCACCACGGGGCCGGCCTGCAACGGTTCGAGCACGCCGCCGATGCCGGCACCGCCAGAAATGTGCACGTTGCGGCCGATCTGTGCGCATGAGCCGACGGTTGCCCAGGTGTCGACCATCGTATTCTCGCCAACATACGCACCGATGTTGACGAAGCTGGGCATCAGCACCACGCCCTTGCCGATAAAGGCGCCACGCCGGGCGATCGCGCCAGGAACGACGCGGAAGCCGGCATCCTTGAAACGGTTCGCGCCCCAGCCGGTGAACTTCAGCGGCACCTTGTCGAACGCGGGCGCACCGCCGGCGCCATGCTCCATCGGTGCATTGTCGTTCAGCCTGAAGGATAGCAATACCGCCTTTTTCAGCCACTGATTGACCGTCCAGCCGCCATTGCCGTCCGGCTCCGCTACGCGCGCGCTGCCGTCGTCAAGCATGGCGAGCACCTGATCGACCTGGGCTCGCACGTCGCTGCTGGCCGGGGTGACGGTGTCGCGCGCTTCCCAGGCGGCTTCGATGGCGGCGGCAAGATCAGTCATTGCAAAGCGCTCCGGCTATTGGTTCGATTTGCCGCTGCGCCTATCGTCTGTGTCCATGCGGAACAAGGCTCGTGTGGAAAGTCGCGTGTCGAGGAAGGATTAGGTGTCGGGCGAGGTCAGTTCGCGCACGAAGCCGATAAGGCCGGTCTGGCGGGCGCGGCGCATCCGTTCCGCAGCAAGGATCTGCAGCACCTTGGCGAAACAGATCTCGATGTTGTCGTTGACGATCACGTAGTCGTAGCCGTCCCAGTGGCTGATTTCCGCCTTCGCCCGCTCCATGCGGCCGGCGATCACTTCGGCGCTGTCGGTACCGCGGGCGTTGAGGCGGCGGCGCAACTCGTCGATACTGGGGGGGAGCAGAAACACGCGTACGACATCGCTCTGCATCTTTTGATAGAGCTGCTGCGTGCCCTGCCAATCGATATCGAAGAGGTAGTCCTTGCCGTCTTTCAGGCCTGCCTTAACCTCGGCTTTGGGCGTGCCATAGCTGTGTCCGAAAACATGCGCCCACTCAAGGAACTCGCCGGTCTGGGCCATTTCGTCGAAACCGGGTTGATCGGTGAAGTGATAGTCGAGCCCATCGGTTTCACCAGGGCGCGGCGCGCGTGTTGTTACCGACACCGACATTCGCAGCCGCGGGTCGTGATTGAGCAACATCCGCGAGACGGTCGTCTTGCCGGCACCCGATGGCGATGAAAGGATAAACATCAGACCCCGGCGATGCAGTGCATCGGAATCGGGAACAGACAGGTTGGTGGATTCGAGAACGGCCATGCCTGCTAGTGGCGACGGCTTACGGCTAAATCAAGTCGCGGGATGGTGCAGGAATGCCGCCTACTTATCGCCATCCTTGGCTTTCGCGTGAAGTGCCGCTTCACCCTCAACCCGCGCCTGATGAGGACGAGCGCGATCGTAGAGGGTCTTGGCGATGAGTCCGCCGCCGACGATGATTGCGCCGGGGACCGATTGCATTGCAAACCGCGCGATGGCCGAATGGACGAGCGTCTCACTAAAGCTTCGACCCCGCATGATCGCCTTGGCTTTGCGCGGAGCATACTTGGATCCCAGCAGACCGCGTTCAACTGCCCGCCGAGCGAGCAGTGTGCCACCGCGCAGCGCGACGTCGGCGATCAGCAGGTTCGTGTGCGGGTTCGGGCTGGGACCGTGAAGCTCGCTGGGATCGCCGGGTAGCAACGCGCGAGCCTTTTCGGCCACCGGAGCGGTCGACGCCTTTGCCTTACCGATCCTGATCCTGCCCATCGTCCGTCCGATCCCGGGCCAGAGCCCGCTTACTTCTTCTTGCCGAAATCCACCGAGACGACGTTCGAGCCATCTTCCGCGGGAGTAATGCGCGGGCTCCCCTCACGTTCCGCGCCGTCGTTGTCTGGATCGTGATCGGTGTCGTCTTCGTCGGTGACCATCGCCTGGAACTGCAGCCCGAAATCGACGGCAGGATCGACGAAGGCGGTGATCGCGGAGAACGGTACGTGCAGCTTGGCAGGGATCGCATTGAAGCTGAGCCCGACGCTGAACGCATCCTCGGTCACCACAAGTTCCCAGAACTTGTTCTGCAGTACGATCGTCATCTCGTCCGGGAAGCGGGCCTTCAGCTCGGCCGGGATCGACACGCCGGGTGCGCCCGTCTTGAAGGTAATGTAGAAATGGTGGTTGCCCGGCAGGGTGCTGCCGTTGGCGACGACCTGGCCGAGCACACGCCCGACGACGGCGCGCAACGCCTCCTGAACGATTTCATCATAGGGGATCAGGCTGTCGGGCGGAGTTTCGGTCATGGCGCCTAACTGCGCATCGAGTCGAAGCCGGTCAAGTCGCACCTTCAAGCATTTTGGCCTGTATGCCCGTTTTCGGGGTGCCAAGCCGTCGAAATCCTGATGCTGCCAGCCAAGTCGCGCGCCGGGCGCGCTCTGCCGATTGATTCTGCGGGGTCAACGCTTATAGGCCGCGCATGCGCACCGCTCGGATCGCCCGCAAGACCCACGAAACCGACATCGCCGTCGAGGTGAACCTCGACGGGACCGGCGCCTACCAGGTGTCCACCGGCATCGGCTTTCTCGATCACATGATCGAGCAGTTCTCGCGCCATTCGCTGATCGACATCTCCTGCCGCGTGGCGGGCGATCTGCACGTCGACCAGCACCATACGTGCGAGGACAGCGCCATCGCTATCGGCCAGGCCATCGCCGAAGCGCTGGGCGACAAGCGCGGTATCGGGCGGTATGGCTCTGCCTATTCGCCGATGGACGAGACGCTGGCGCGCGTGGCGCTCGATATCTCTGGCAGGCCCTACTTCGTGTGGAAGGCCGCTTTCACGCAGGAAAAGCTGGGCGAACTCGACACCGAACTGATCGAGCACTGGTTCCATTCGATCGGGCAGGCAGTAGGGATCACCCTCCACATCGAGCTGCTCTACGGCACCAACAACCACCACATCTGCGAGGCGATCTTCAAGGGTTTCGCGCGCGCCATGCGCACAGCGGTAGAGCTGGACTTGCGCAAGGGCGACGCCGTACCCTCGACCAAGGGGCAGCTGGGTGGCTGAAATCCTGGCGCTCATCGACTACGGTGCCGGCAACCTGCATTCCGTCGCCAATGCGCTGAAAGTGGCGGGTGCGGACTCCGTCCATGTCACCGCCGATGCCGACGTTGTGCGTGCGGCGGATCGGATCGTCCTGCCCGCTTTCACGCAGGAAAAGCTGGGCGAACTCGACACCGAACTGATCGAGCACTGGTTCCATTCGATCGGGCAGGCAGTAGGGATCACCCTCCACATCGAGCTGCTCTACGGCACCAACAACCACCACATCTGCGAGGCGATCTTCAAGGGTTTCGCGCGCGCCATGCGCACAGCGGTAGAGCTGGACTTGCGCAAGGGCGACGCCGTACCCTCGACCAAGGGGCAGCTGGGTGGCTGAAATCCTGGCGCTCATCGACTACGGTGCCGGCAACCTGCATTCCGTCGCCAATGCGCTGAAAGTGGCGGGTGCGGACTCCGTCCATGTCACCGCCGATGCCGACGTTGTGCGTGCGGCGGATCGGATCGTCCTGCCCGGTGTCGGCTCGTTCAAGGCCTGCGCCGAGGGGCTGCGCGCTATCCCGCATCTGGTCGAAGCGATGACCGAGCGGGTGCAGGTCGGCGGCGCGCCGTTCCTGGGCATTTGCGTGGGCATGCAACTGCTCGCCACGCGCGGGTTGGAGCATGGGGTGACGCCAGGGCTCGACTGGATCGACGGTGAAGTGCGGCTGATGGAGCGTACCGATCCCGCGATCAAGGTGCCGCACATGGGCTGGAACGACGTCGCTCTGGGGCTTCATGATCCAGCCTCCGGACTGATCGCAGCGGGCGAGGCGTACTTCCTGCACTCGTATCATTTCGTGCCCGATGAGGGCGCGGATGTTGCGGCGATGACGGATCACGGCGGCGGACTGGTCGCGGCGGTGGCTCGCGACAACATCGTCGGCGTGCAGTTCCATCCCGAGAAGAGCCAGGCTTATGGCCTTGCCCTGTTGGCGCGTTTTCTGGAGTGGAAGCCGTGATCGTATTTCCCGCTATCGACCTCAAACAGGGGCAGGTCGTCCGTCTGGCCGAAGGCGATATGGCGCGCGCCACGGTCTATGGCGACGATCCCGCGGCACAGGCGATGCTGTTTGCGAACGCCGGATCGCAATACCTGCATGTCGTCGATCTCGATGGATCGTTCGCTGGCTCGGCGCAGAACCGCGAGGCGGTCGAGGGCATCCTCAAGGCATTTCCCGGCCACGTCCAGTTAGGCGGCGGCATCCGCACCCCCGAGGCTGTGTTCGGCTGGTTCGATCTGGGCGTCAGCCGTGTCGTCATGGGCACCGCAGCGCTCAAGGACCCGCAGTTCGTCAAGGACATGGCGAAGGAATACGCTGGCGGCATCGTCGTCGCGGTGGACGCGCGCGATGGCATGGTTGCGACCGAGGGCTGGGCCGAAGTCTCCGACGTCTCGATCGTCGACATGGCCCGCCGGTTCGAGGACGCCGGTGTCGCCAGCCTGCTGTTCACCGACATCGGTCGCGACGGCATGCTCAAGGGCTGCAACATCGAGGCGACGGTCGATCTCGCGCGGCGAACCGACATGCCGGTGATCGCCAGCGGCGGCGTCAAGGGCATCGACGACATCCGCATGCTGGCGCTGCATGCGCGTGACGGAATCGAAGGCGTGATCACCGGCCGCGCGCTCTACGACGGCCGGCTCGACCTCGCCGCCGCGATCGCGATGGCCGAGCGCGAATGACCGTCCGCGTCCGCGTCATTCCCTGTCTGGACGTGGCGAATGGCCGCGTGGTGAAAGGGGTGAACTTCGTCGATCTCAAGGACGCCGGCGATCCGGTAGAGCAGGCGCGGGCCTATGACGCGGCCGGAGCGGACGAGCTGTGCTTCCTCGACATCTCCGCCAGCCACGAAGGGCGCGGCACGCTGCTCGACATGGTGCGACGTACCGCGGAAGTCTGCTTCATGCCGCTGACCGTCGGCGGCGGCGTGCGCACCGCCGAGGACGCGCGTGCGTTGCTGTTGGCGGGAGCGGACAAAGTCGCGGTCAATTCCGCAGCGGTCAGCCGGCCCGAAGTCGTATCCGACATCGCCGCGCGTTTTGGCAGCCAGTGTGTGGTGGCCTCTGTGGATGCTCGGCAAGTCGAGCCGGGCCGGTGGGAGATCTTCACCCATGGCGGGCGCAAACCCACCGGGATCGATGCGCTGGAGCATGCCATCCGGCTGGCCGACCTTGGTGCGGGCGAGTTGCTGGTCACCTCGATGGACGGCGATGGTACCCAAGCTGGATACGACCTCGCCCTGACGCGCGGCATCGCCGATGCGGTGGGCGTGCCGGTGATCGCCAGCGGTGGCGTGGGGTCGCTCGATCACTTGATCGCGGGCGTGATCGAAGGGCATGCCAGCGCTGTACTGGCCGCCTCGATCTTCCATTTCGGCAAACACTCGGTGGCAGAAGCGCATACGGCGTTGCGTGCGGCAGGTCTGCCTGCTCGCGGCTAAGTGTCGACCCGCTTTACACAGGCTAAATGTCGCGCTCGTCCGTTAACCAATAGGTGCGGCCCCGGGCGTTAGTTACGGGTAAATGGCATGGGAGTTGCGTTTACGTTCGCGCAGGTTTCCAAAAGGTTCCGTCGTGCCGCTTCATTCTTTTTTGCCGACGTTGGTTTCGTTCATGATCGTTACCGCATCATCGGCGGTGCCTGCGTTTGCGGGGAGCGGAAGCGTTGCCTTGCCGGAGCCGAGCGCGCTGCTGCTGCTGTCGATGGGCGTGGCCGGAGTTGCCATCGGTCGCCGGTTCTCGTCGAAGCGCCCGCGCGACTGATCGTCGTCTGACCGCGGGGCATGCTTGAGCGCTTGACCCGTTAGATGCGGCAACGCATGGATTTGCGCGAGATGCCCCATGCCGATACCCTTGCCCGCCTCGAAGCGACGATCCTGTCACGCCGTGATGCCGATCCGGATAGCAGCTACGTAGCCAAGCTGAACGCGCGCGGCCTGGGCAAGATCGCGCAGAAGCTGGGTGAGGAAGCGACCGAGACGGTCATCGCCGCGCTCACCGAAGACCGCGCCGCCCTGGTGGGAGAAGCGGCAGACCTGCTGTTCCACCTCACCGTGCTGCTGGCGGCGCGCGACGTGCCGGTGGCAGACGTGCTGGCCGAATTGGACCGCCGCGAAGGCGTGTCGGGCATCGCCGAGAAGGCCGCGCGCTCAACCTGAGGACCAATCATGCCGATCGATCCCAAGCTTCCCTACGACGACACCAACATCTTCGCGAAGATCCTGCGCGGCGAACTGCCGTGCAACAAGGTCTATGAAGACGACCACGCGCTCGCATTCCATGATATCCGCCCACAGGCTCCGGTCCATGTGCTGGTGATCCCCAAGGCGGCGTATGTCTCGTGGGACGACTTCACCGCGAGGGCGGACGATGCGCAGGTCGCCGGGTTCATGCGCGCGGTCGGCAAAGTGACGCGTCAACTCGAACTGGACGCGCCAGGTTATCGGCTGATGGTCAACATGGGCGGGCACGGCCATCAGGAGGTGCCGCACCTGCATGTGCACATCTTCGGCGGGCGCCAGTTCTACCAGATGATCTGCGACGACGTAGGCCTCCCGGCCTAGTATCGGTGCCGCACGATCTTGTTTAGCCGCCGTTCAGGCGCAACGGCTTAGCGTCCGTGCACCATGATCTGAGTGCGATGCCTTTGCAGCGCGAGGAGGCGGCGTTAAGGACTGCGCGCAAATGACGGCTTTTCCCCTTCCTGTCGCGGGCGCGATTGATGGCCCGGTCCATCGCTATGCCTTGCGCGTCTATTACGAGGACACCGATGCGGGCGGGGTGGTCTATCATGCCAACTACTTGCGCTGGTTCGAGCGGGCACGTTCCGACATGCTGGAACTGATGGGCATCGACCAGGCTGCCTCGCTCAATGCGGGCGAGGGCGCCTACGCCGTGGCCGAGGCATCGCTGCGCTATCTGGCCCCAGCGCGACTGGGGGACATCGTGCTGATCGAGACGCGTGCCGGAACAGTGGGTCGCGCCAGCTCGACCTTGCTGCAAAGCGCCTGGCGCGGCGATACCAAGCTGACCGAAGCCAGCGTGCGGGTCGGCTTTATCGGACCGGACGGCCGTCCCCGCCGCCAACCCGCAGCTTGGCAGCAGGCGTTCGACGCCTTTGCCGCCGCGCAAGAGACATCACCTCCGGAAGGACAAGAATGACGTTCGATCTGCTAATGGCCGCCAGCGACGCCGCAGCGGGTGCGCCGACCCGGCTGAACCCGGTCAAGCTGTTCCTGGACGCCGATATCGTGGTGCAGGTGGTGATGATCGGGCTGATCCTCGCCAGCGTGTGGACATGGACGATCATCGTTTCGTTCCTGCTGCGCATGGGCCGCGTTCGCCGCGCTTGCGATGCCTACGAAGGTGGGTTCTGGGATGCCGAGAACTTCGACGCCTATCAGCGCGAGCGACGCCGCGGCGAAGCGCCGATCGGCAAGGTGGCCGGCGCAGGGCTGGCCGAATACAAGCGCAATGCGGGTGCCGGGACCGACCCCGAGGGCGCTCGCCAGCGGGTGGCGCTGTCGATGAACTCCGCCGTGGGTGAAGAGGCGGACAAGCTTTCCGACCGCCTGAACTTCCTGGCGACCGTCGGCTCGGTCGCTCCGTTCGTCGGCCTGTTCGGCACCGTGTGGGGCATCATGAACAGCTTCTTCCAGATCGGCCAGCAGCAGAACTCGTCGCTGGCGGTGGTTGCCCCCGGCATTTCCGAGGCTCTGTTCGCGACCGCGATCGGCCTGTTCGCGGCGATCCCGGCGGTCATCGCCTACAACCGCTTCTCGCACCGGGTGAACGGCTTCGAAGCGCGGCTGCAGCGCTTCGCCGACAAGCTGCACGCGGCGCTGACGCTGCAGTTGGAGCAGCGCTGATGGCGATGGGTCTCTCGGGTGGCGGCAGGCGCGGGCGTCGTGGCCGCGCCGGTGCGCCGATGGCGGAGATCAACGTCACCCCGCTGGTCGACGTCATGCTGGTGCTGCTGATCATCTTCATGGTCACCGCGCCGTTGCTGAAAGCCGCCGTTCCGGTCGAGCTCCCCGACAGCCGCGCCAAGGCGATGAGCGAAGAGGCCGAGCAGGTCACCATCACGATCCAGACCGATGGCACCGTCTACCTTGAAAAGGACCCGCTCGCGCCGGGTGAACTGGCCGATCGCCTGACCGCCATTCCCGAAGGTCCTGATGGCAAGAAGCCGCTGGTCACGTTGCGCGCCGACAAGGCGCTCGATTACGGCAAGGTGATGGAAGTGATGGGCGAACTCAACCGCGCCGGCTTCACCTCGATCTCGCTGGTGACCGGCACCGGCGGCGGTTCAGGGCAGTAAGGGAAGCCACGCGGACAATGGCTCTGGCGTTGCGCAAGGAAGAAGGCGTTGGCCTTGGGATCGCGATCGCGGCGCATGTGGCGCTGGTCGCGGTGCTGCTGCTGCGTCCGCACAATGCGCCGGTGGTGCAGCCGCCCGAGCGAATCGAAGTGACGATCAGCGACCAGGTCGCGCCAACCTCGACATCCCCGCAGCCGCGTAGTCAGGCTGCTCCCGATGAGGCACCGACAGCAGGCGAGCCACAGCCGCAACCGCAAGCCGCACCCGCCGAAAGCGACCCCGAACCCGCGCCCGAGCCGCCAAAGCCCGCTCCTTCGGAACCGGCGCCACCCAAGCCTGCGCCACCCAGGCCGACACCGCCGAAGCCAGCGCCTCCCAAACCGACGCCGCCAAAGCCGACTCCAAAGCCGGTGCCTCGTAAGGTGGAGCGTCCGGCGCCAAGGCCAGCACCTAAGCCGGTCGCCAAGCCTGTTCCACGTGCGCCCGAACGCCCACGTGAGACGGCTCGTCCGACGCCCGCGCGCCCTGTACCGGCGCGACCCACCCCGGCGCGGCCTGCTACGCGATTGGCAGCCAGACCGAGTGCGCAAAAGGCACCCGCCAACCGCCCGGCCACGACCTCGCCGCAGCGGGCGCCCCAGAAGTCCCAGGGGCAGGGCGTCGCCAAGTCGCCGCCGGCAAAAGCTCCGGCAAAGTCGAACGCTCCGGCGGGGGGTAGCAAGATCGGTTCCGACTTCCTGGCTGGCGTGACCGGTGCGAAGTCCGCCGACCGGGCCAGCGCCAACGCGCCTGCCGCTGCGATCGGACCGGCGGTGAAGGCGTCGCTCGCCAGCTCGATCTCGCGTGCGCTCAAACCCAAGTGGCAGGCGCCGCAGGGCCCTGATGCGGAGGAATTGGTGACGATCCTGTCGTTCAGCCTCAATCGCGACGGCTCGCTGGCCGGCGCCCCCACGGTCGTGCGCCAGCTCGGCATCACCGACACCAACCGCAACCAGGCCGAACGCCACGCCGAACAGGCGATCAAGGCCGTGAGGCTTGCCGCACCGTTCGATCTTCCCGTGGAATACTACGACGCGTGGAAGCGCGTGTCGGCGTTCCGTTTCGACAAGAGGCTCTCGCAATGACCGCTCGTTTCTCGACGCTTGCCTTCATGCTGGCGCTGGCCGCCGCACCCGCCATCGCGCAGGACGGTCCGGTGGTGGGTACGCCGCCGCCGCAGCCGGCCACCGCGCAAGCGGGCGAGGCGGACGATGGCGGCCTTACCGGCAGCGTCTCTGATGAGAACGAGTGGCAGGATCTTGGCATCGCGATCACCACGTTCGCCACCGATGCGGACGTGCCGACCCAGACCAATGCCGGCAGCACCGCGCAGCTTGGCCGCGCGATCAGCCAGGTCATTTCCTCCGACCTCAAGAACAACGGCCTGTTCAAGCCGACCGGACCCGATGGTCTGCCACAGCCCACGCTGCCCGAAGTGCAAAGCCCGACCTATGCAACATGGTCCGGCCGTGGCGCCGACATGCTGGTGCAAGGCTACGTCAAGGCGGGCGCAAATGGGCAGCTGACGGTCGGCTGTTATCTCTACGATATTTCGCTCACGCGGCAACTGGTGAAGGCCGGCTGGCAGTTCCAGGCCACCGACTGGCGGCGCGCGGCGCACAAGTGCTCCGACCTCGTCTACTCGCGCCTCTCGGGCGAAAGTCCGTTTTTCGACTCGAAGATCGCCTATATCGCCGAAACCGGCCCCAAGGACCACCGCATGAAGCGGTTGGCGATCATGGATTCGGATGGCGCCAACCACCGCTATCTCACCAGCGGTCAGGCGATGGCGCTGACGCCGCGCTATTCGCCCGATTATTCCAAGATCATGTACCTGTCGTACCTGAATGGCCAGCCGAGCATCTACGCCTACGACATTGCCACCGATCGCCAGACGCTGATCGCGCGCACCGGCGCGCCGACACTGGCCCCGCGCTGGTCGCCGGACGGCAAGTGGGTGCTCTATTCGATGGCGAAGGGCGGCACGACCGACATCTACCGCATCTCCGCAGCAGGCGGCGGCACCCCGCAAAGGCTGACGAACGGGCCGGGCATCAACATCGGTGGCAGCTATTCGCCCGATGGCAGCCAGATCGTGTTCGAAAGCGACCGCTCGGGCTCGCAGCAGGTCTATGTCATGGCCGCGGACGGATCGAACCAGCGCCGTATCAGCTTCTTCGGTGGTCGCGCCGCGACGCCTGAGTGGAGCCCGCGCGGTGACCAGATCGCCTTCACCCACATCGCCGGCGACTTGCGCGTTGCCGTGATGACACCCAGCGGCGGCGGCATGCGCCACCTGACCAACTCGTGGCAGGACGAGGCGCCGACATGGTCGCCGAACGGGCGCATCGTCCAGTTCTTCCGCACCGCCAAGGGCTCGGGGCAGGCCTCGATCTGGCAGGTCGACCTAACCGGCCGCAACGAGCGCAAGCTGCCGACGCCGGTGGGGGCATCCGACCCAGCCTGGGGTCCGGTGCGACCTTGAGCCACGCTGCCGCGTTAAGGCAGGATACAGCGCCCGCCCGCTCTGTTACGAATTGAACGCAAACCCTCGACGGCCGCCTAGGCGGCGCTGCATAGGAAACCCGCGAAATGTCAGCAACCGCCACAATCGGACCTGGCAAGGTCACCACCATGATCCTGCTGGCCGGCGCACTCGCCATCTCTGGTTGCAAAAGCAAGCCACCCAAGGAACTGCCACCCGAGCCGGGTGCACCGACGACTTCGACCGACACTGGGCAGATGGGCGGCGCGGCGACGCCGGGCAGCCAGGCCGACTTCGTGCAGATCATGTCCGGCCAGGACACGATCTACTTCGACACCGACCGCTATGACATCGACTCCAGCGACCAGGCTGCCCTGGCCAAGCAGGCGCAGTGGTTGGCGCGCTACACCTCCAAGCGCGCGACCGTCGAAGGCCATTCGGATGAGCGCGGCACCCGCGAATACAACATTGCCTTGGGTGAACGTCGCGCCAACGCGGCCAAGAACTACCTCGTCAGCATGGGCGTCGATCCCAGCCGCCTGTCGACGATCAGCTATGGCAAGGAGCGCCCGGTGGCTCTGGGTTCGGACGAGCAGGCCTGGGCGCAGAACCGCCGCGCGGTGACCGTTACCATCGACTGAGCTGAGCTGATCCGGTCGCGGTCGGTTCTGACTGTCGTGATCGGCTTGCCCGCCGGGGCAGATTGGCAGCTGCCTTAGTTGCGCGGGCGCGCAGTTCAAGGGTTGCGTCGGCAGCGAGTCGGGGCTTATCGCCAGGGTCATGAGCAAGCCGCGCCGATCCGACAACTGGGGCTTCCCACGCTGGGGGGGCTATGGCGCCGGGCGCGAGGCGATCAATGTCCGCATCTGCGATCGGCATGGCTGCACCGATGGCGGCGATTGTCCGGCGCCCAAATCGCCAAACAATCCCGATCGCTGGTACTTCTGCCAGAAGCACGCTGCGGAATACAATTCCGGATGGGACTATTTTGCCGGTCTGGATGCCGAAGAAGCTGCCGAGCGTGAGACGCAGGAGCGGGCGGACAATGGCGACTTCAAGGAATCGGCGCACTATGGCTGGGCTGGTTCGGGCGATGGTTCGCGCACCCGAGACGAGATGCGGGCGCTCGAAGTGTTGGGGCTTGATCCCGATGCCGATTTCGATGCGGTGAAGAAGGCTTGGCGTACCAAGGCCAAGGAAGTGCACCCTGACGTTCGGCCGGGTGATGATGAGGCTGCCAAGGCGTTTCAGGCTTACCAATTGGCTTACGAAGTTCTGCGCCAGGCGGAAGAACGGCGCGAGTGGCGCGGTTAGACCGACGGCACTCGTTTTCTCGGGCGCGATTTCTCGCCGCGTCGTCTAAGCTATGTGATCGAGCGCTGCGGCAAGATCCGCGATCAGGTCGTCGGCATCTTCCAGTCCGATCGACAGACGTACCCCGTATCGATCGCCGGCCTCCCACCCGGTTGGCGGCCACGGCATGATGCTGCGTAGCGATGCCGGGTCGAGGGGAACCGCCAAACTTTCGAACCCACCCCATGAATAGCCGATGCCGAACAGCGACAGTGCATCGATGAACCGGTTCCGCCGCGCGGCATCCCCGCCATGCAGGACGAAGCTGAACAGGCCGCAGCCGCCGGTGAAGTCTCGCCGCCAGAGCTCGTGACCGGGGCCGCCGGGCAGCATCGGGCACAGCACCCGAGCGACTTGTGGATGTTCGGCCAACCAGCCGGCGATCTTCAGCGCGCTTGCGGTCTCGCGCTCCAGCCGCAGCGACAGGGTGCGCAAGCCGCGAAGCACCAGCGCGGCATCGTCGGGAGACACCACCAGCCCCAGGTTCTGCGCGCGCGTTCGTAGCCGCTTGTAGAGGTCTGCACCGGCGCTGGCGCTACCCATCATCACATCGGAGTGGCCGCCGACATGCTTGGTGAGCGCCATCAACACCACGTCGACGCCGTGGCTGAGCCCGGCGAAGCCGGTTGGACCGGCCCAGGTGTTGTCCAGAACCGACATCACGCCGCGCGCGCGGGCCACGCTGGCGAGGGCGGGCACATCGCACACTTCCATGGTCAGGCTGCCGGGCGCCTCGATCAGCACGGCGCGTGTCCGCTCGCAGAAGGCGGCTTCGTAGGATGGCAGATCGAGCGGATCGAAAAAGCGCGTCTCGATTCCGAAGTCGGCCAGCATGCCCGTGCCCATCGATCGACTGGGATCATAAGCATTGTCGGTCATCAGCACGACGTCGCCGGGTCGCAGCAGCGTGAGGAGCACGCCGGCGATCGCCGCGACGCCTGAGGGGTAAAGTACCGTACCTGCGGCGTCCGGTTCCATGGCTGTAAGAGCATCCGCGAGCGCCCACTGCGTGGGTGCGCCGCGTCGACCGTAAAAGAATCGACCGTCCTCGTTGCGGCGCGGACCTTCGGCCAGTGCGGCGGTATTTTCATACAAATGCGTGCTGGCGCGCCAGACCGGGGGATTGACGACCGGACCTGTCCATTGCGGGCGGCGTCCGGCGTTCACCAGGCGAGTAGCGGCGGCAAGGTCGCGTTGGTCTGGCTTGTCCGTCACTCGCAAGTCCTCGCGTCGCTGAAGCTCGCACGTGCCTTAGCTGTGGGCCAGCTCTGGGTCGAGCGCGAACCCGCGCGCGGCCTCGATCTCACGCGAGGCGAGATCGCGTAAGTTGCGTGGACCGGCATCGAGCCGAACCGAGGCGATGGTAACGCCATCCTGATTGAGCGGCCCGACGGTATAGACCCGGCGTATCCCGGTGCCGTCCGGTGCCAGGATCGCGAACCTTACCAATGGCACGAAGAACTGCGCCGTCCCCTTGGTCACCACGCGCACATGCTGAAGAGGAATGCGCGCCTCGCCTTTGATCGTCATCGTCACACCGGGCGCGAGCGGTTCCAGGGTGCGAGCAGCCTCGAGTTGCGCGGGGGGCGGTGCAAGCTGCTCGCGCGTCCCCAATGAGGCATGCGCTGAAGCCAAATCGGCGCGCATTTCCAGGCTGGGTAGATCGATCGAGCCCGTATTGGCGATCTCGAGCTCGTACTGCACGGTCGCATAGACAAGCGAGAGGCGAACCGCGCGCGCGATGAAAGTGGTCGCGATCGTCAGCGGCTCGCTTATCAACGTCGCGGGCGCTTGCTGAGTTCGGATGGGCTGCGTCGGAGCGGGTGAGGCGAGGGGCGGTGCCGGTACGGGGGCGGGCGCTTCGACGACTTGCGCTTCGTCATCCGGCTCGCCTGCGGCATCGCGCCTGCGGCGCAACGCGAAGAATGCTGCCGCCGCGATCACCAACAGCGCGACGAGAGCGGGGATAAGCCAGTTCGGCGAGGAGGCCGCTGCCGAGGATGCTGGGGTGGTGGCCGGCTCGGTGGCCGGCGCCGAGGATGGCAGCGTATCGAAGCCAGGCTGGACTTCTCTCCCCGCAGCGGGCGTGACCGGAGCAGGCGCGGTTGCGCCAGTGTCGGGTGTGGGCTCTGACGACGGCCGAGCTGTCGGCTGACGCTCCCGGCGCGTCTCGGCAGTCCTTGCGGGTGTGGCCGGCGGCAGGATCACGCGCGGCGGCGGTGCGGGTGTGATTTGTGGCGCTGGCTGCGGGTCCGCCCGCGATGGCAAGGACAAGGGGTTGTCGGTATCCACCGGCCCAAGCACCCGGGGCGTGGGGGTCTTGCCTGGTTCGGGCAACCGGTAGGTCGACACCGGATCAGTGTCTTGCGCGGCCGCGGGGGCGCCGAGAGAAAGCGTGACGAACAGCGCGGCAACCGCTCGACCCGTGTTCTGCGATGGCTTGCCGATGCCCCTCATCTTCAATCCCCTGCGCACCCGATTACCTGAGCGCCGCCCTAGCCGAGCCGCTGCGCGATGGCGACTGAATGCCAACTTAACTTTCCCGATCCGGACCCCGCGTGCACGCGATGTGTTGCCTCGGACACAGGTTGTCGGCATTGGCACAGGGATGAGCGAACCGCTACCCTCCTCACCATCGACCGCGCCGCTGCATCTTGGCCAGCAAAGCGCCCTGCCACTGTCCCCTGAGCAGGCACAACTCGACTATGTGCCCAATCCGCGTGCCGGATCGCTGTATCTCGTACGCTTCGCCGCGCCCGAGTTCACGTCGCTATGTCCGGTCACGGGGCAGCCGGACTTTGCGCACATCGTCATCGATTACGCACCAGGCACGACGATCGTGGAGTCGAAGAGCCTGAAGCTGTTCCTTGGATCGTTCCGCAATCACTGCGGCTTTCACGAGGACGTCACCGTCGGTATCGGCCAACGCCTGTTTGACGAGATGGCTCCGCGTTGGTTGCGCATCGGTGGGTATTGGTACCCGCGCGGCGGGATACCCATCGATGTCTTCTGGCAATCGGACGCGCCGCCCGAGGGCTTATGGGTGCCCGATCAAGGGGTTGCGTCCTATCGCGGGCGCGGTTGAGCGATCACTCGCCCAAGCTCGCGAGGCTGAGCCCGACCTTGCGAAGGTCCACGTCACCGCCGCTAAGGCGTGCGAGCTGCGACTTGGTGAGACACTGGGCGTAGACGCTTGGGTACTCTGCCGCCATCGCGGTGTCGCTGTTCAGAGCCGCATCCTGCGAGGCAAGACATTCCTCCCGCGTCTCATAGCGCGTTGCAGGGCTGGCGATGCGCTGGCAGGATGAACCGTCGTCGGTGCAGCCGAACAAGGCGAGGGCAAAGATCAATCCGCTCATGCGTCGTTCCCTTCGCCTGTTGAAACACGCCTGAGCCCATTAGTATCCCGTCATGCGTGCAAATATCGGGTTCAACGGATAGGTGCTCCCAAAATTGCCTTGGGCATCACGCAAGTTCCGCAAGATCGAGCAGGCGAAGCAGTGCGAGCCGCGCGTCGCGCACGCGACGGCACAAGCCGGCGTCGGCGAGATCGTCAGCCCTTATTTCCTCGGGCCAGAAGCGGCGTACCACATCCTCGACCATCGCGATGCGATCGACCGAAGCGAGGAAGCGCGGATCGACGGTCGCAGGGTCGGCGACGACGCGCAGGCGAAGGCAAGCTGGGCCACCGCCGTTCGCCATCGATTCGCGCAAATCGGCAACGTGCAGTTCGCGGATCGGACCGTTGCCGGCGATCATCCGCTGCAGCCATTGCCAAACGGCGGGGGTCGCCTGCGCTTCCGCGGGCAGTATCAATGCCATGCCACCACCACCGGGAAGCGTGGCCAGCTGGGCATTGAACAGGTAGGCCGAAATGGCATCGGCCAGACTGACGGCGCTCGCTGGCACTTCGACGATCGCGACTTCGGGCAGCTTGGCGCGCAAGGCGGCGTAAAAACCCTCGCGATCTTCGAAGGCTTGTTCGTGCGTGAAGAGGACGGCCTCGTTCGCGACCGCGACCACATCGTTATGGAACGCCCCCGCTGCGATCGCGGCTTCGGATTGCTGGGCGAAGATGGTTCGCGAGGGATTGAGACCGTGCAGCCGCGCGACCGATGCGCTCGCCTCCGGATGCTGCCGGGCGGGGAAAGGGCCGCCGGACAAGCCATAGACGAACACCTCGACCCCGGGCTGCTCGTGGCCGACGCACAGGCGCATGTGGTTGGCCGCGCCTTCGTCGCCAAAAGGCGCGGGTACCGGCTGATGCACCGCGAAGTGCACGCAGTCGGCAAAGGCGATGCGTAGCTGGGCAAGGGTGCCGTGCCACTCGTGGCTGCGATGCGCCATGGTGACGAGGTTGGCGGGGGTGAGATGGCAGCGCCCATCCCTGGTATCGGGCGCGGGGCTGACCGTCGCCGCGTTGGCTGCCCACATCGACGATGCCGACATCGCGGCATAGCGCAGCTGTGGCGATGCCGCGTCCATGTCGATGCCAAGGCGCGCCAACCATCCATCGTTCGGACGGTCCTGCGGCATGAACCAGCCCTGGGCCAAGCCAAGTTCGAGGTTGAGACGCATCTTCGCGAGGCCCTGCAGCGCCGCCTCGCGCGGTCGCGACACGCGGCCGAAGTTGCGCGTGCTGGCAAGATTGCCCTGGCTCAGTCCCGCATAATTATGACTGGGGCCGACGATCCCGTCGAAGTTGATCTCGATCTGCATGGGCACAGCATAGCGGATGGAGTCGCTGCGGGAATGCAGAAATAAGCTGGCTTCCTTGCGGTGCCTGGTCCCGCTAGTCTGGGTAGCAGACCGTCAGACCTTGGAGTTGTCCATGCCATTTGCGACCACCATCAGAAGCTTCGTCGCCTTGGGCCTGTTAGCGGCTGCTGCGGGTGTGCAGGCGGCTCCCGCCCCACAGGTCAGGATCCGGACCCTACAGCAGCTACCGCAACCGCTGCCCTTGCCCTACAGCGAAACCGCCAACGCTACCCAGCAGGTCGCACAAGCCAAGGCGCGCGCGCACAGGGAAGGCAAAAAGCTGCTGATCGACCTGGGCGGCAACTGGTGCCCGGATTGCCGGGTCCTTGCGGGCGTGATGGACCTGCCTGAAATCAAGGCGTTCCTGCGCAAGCACTACGTCGTGGTAACGGTCGACATCGGGCGGATGGACAAGAACCTCGCGATCCCGCGCAAGTACGGCATCGACAAGCTGGACGGGGTGCCCGCGATCCTCGTCGTCGATCCCAAGACCGATCGCCTGGTGAATGGTGGACGCCTGTTCGCGCTGGCGGACGCGCGGCACATGACGCCTCAGGCGCTGGCCGACTGGCTGGCGCAATGGGTTTGAGGGTTATGGGGGTCTGACGATTCAGGCGGGCGCGTAGCTGATGGTGTCACCGGCCGAGACGTCGAGCAGGTCCGCCGCCTCGGCATCGATCACGACGCCGCCATCCACTTGCGTCAGGTTGGCGAGGCAGGCGCGATATTCCGACAGGCGACCGCACGCCACCAGGTGATCGCCGCTGGCAGTGCCCTCGCCAAAACCGACGATCTTGGCGTCGCGTGCGTCCAGGACGGTACGGATGCGATCGGTTTGGGCGATCATCGAAGGGCCGCCATCGAAGATGTCGATGTAGTTCTGGTACGAGAAACCCTCGTTCTCCAGCATCCGCATCGCCGGACGGCCAGAGTAGTGCGGCTGGCCCATCACCTGTCGCGCGCCTTCCGATAGCAGCGCGGTATAGATCGGATGCTTGGGCATGAGGTCGGCGATGAACTGGTTGCCCATGCGCGCGTTGAACTCGTCCGCGTCGCGAAAGCTCATGTCGAAGAAGCGCCCCGCCAACCCATCCCAGAAAGGCGAGTTGCCGGCATCGTCGATCGCGCCGCGCAATTCGGCCAGCGTGCGATCGGCGAAGCGCGCGCGATGGTTGCGAATGAAGAGGTAGCGGCTGCGCGCGAGCAGCTTGCCGACGCCGGCGGATCGCTCGGTGGGATCGAGATAGAGGCCGCCGACTTCGCTCGAACCGTCGAGATCGGTGGTTAGCGTCAGCATCTCGGCGCGGAACGTGCGGTCCAGTTCCTTGGAGTGCTGGGTGATGCGGCCGATGCGATAGGAATAGAAGGGTAACTGGGTGCCGGTCTGCGACATGATCTGGCAGGTGCCGCGGGTGCGGCCGATGCTGGTCCGCTCGGTCGCGGTGTCTTCCAGGATGAAGACGAACAGATCGTCGCCCAAGGTCGAGGGATCGCGCGCGAAGCTGGCGGCGGTGCGCTCCAGCTTGCCGGCGAGTGTGGGCTTGTCGGGCGGCAGGTTGGTGAACCCGCCGCCAGTGCCCTTGGCCATGCGATAGAGTGCGGCGAGATCGTCCTCGCGGGCCGTGCGGACGAGGAAGGTCATGCGGTGGCTCCTGAACCTTGCCGGTCAAGTCGATACATGACCAGCGCGGTCAGGCGGGCGCGGGCATCGAGCGAGGAGGCGATCATGAACTCGTCCGGCGAGTGGATCGCTCCCCCGCACGCGCCCATCGTGTCGATCACCGGGACGCCGCAGGCCGCGATGTTGTTGCCGTCGCACACGCCGCCGGTATCCTTCCAGCCGATCGTGTCGCCAAGATCGCTCGCCGCCTGGGAGACCAGGGCGAACAGCGCCTCGGTCGCGGGCCCGATCGGCTTGGGTGGACGCGCGAAGCCGCCGTGCAAGTGGATCGAGACGTCGTGTAAGGTCGCGACTTCCTCCACCATGGCGGCAATGATCGTCTGCCCGGCGGCCAGGTCGTCGGGTCCGCGTGGGCGCATATTGAAGTGGAGCACGGCGAGATCGGGCACCGTGTTGTTGGGCGACCCGCCCTCGATCCGGGCGGGGTTCACCGTCAACCCGTCGCGCCTGGCGGCATGGAGACGCTGCGCCAGGTCGGCGGCGCCGACCAGCGCGTTGCGGCCATCTTCCGGGTTGCGCCCGGCGTGAGCGGAGCGGCCGGTCACCACTGCGGCGAAGTTGCCCGACCCCGGCCTGGCCCGCGCCATGATACCGCCGGGCAGCGCCGGTTCATAGGTGAGCGCCGCCAGCTTGCCCTGCGCGAGGCTGGCGATCAGCCCGGCGGAGGAAAGCGATCCGGTCTCCTCGTCCGAATTGATCATCACGTCATAGCCTAGCGTCGGATCGGCGCGCTCGTAGGCGACCAGCCCCGCGAGCATGAGTGAAAGACCACCCTTCATGTCGGCGGTACCGGGGCCGTTGAGGGTGTCGGCATCCTGCCACGCGCATGTCTGGAATGGGTGATCGGCGGGATAGACGGTGTCCATGTGTCCAGTCAGCAGCACGCGTCGGGCTGCCTGCGGTCGTACGCTGAGCACCAGATGCCGCCCGGTCTCGATCGGACGGGCCTTCCCGTCGGCGCCGACTTTCTCGACCAGGTCTGGCTCGATCAGCGACACATCGCCGGGCAGGACGGCAAAGGCGTCGGCAAGCCGAGCGGCCATCGCCGCCACGCCCGTTATGTTGCCGGTGCCGCTGTTGATCGATGCCCAGGCAAGCGTGCGATCGAGGATCGGCTGGCGTTCGATCGTTGCAAGGAACGCAGTCTCGTCCGCCGCGATCATGAGGATGCGCCGGGGCGCAGCATGACGGCAATAGCGGCGGCGTTGCCCGCCACATCGGCCGCTTCGAAGCTCGCCATCGGATAGGCGCAGTAATCGGCGGCGTAATAGGCGCTAGGACGATGGTTGCCGCTTTCGCCAAGACCACCGAACGGCATCGAACCCGCGGCACCGGTCGTCGGTCGGTTGCGGTTGACGACCCCGGTGCGGCTTTCCAGCACCAGCCGCTGCCACAGCCCTTCATCGGCGCTGACCAGGCCCGCCGACAACCCGAAGCGGGTGGCGTTGGCAGAGGCGATCGCCGCGTCGAAGTCGGGCACGCGGGTCACCTGGACGATCGGCGCGAAGATCTCCTCGTCCGGCACCACGATGCCGGTCACGTCGAGGATCGCGGGACGAACGAAGGCTGGGCTCATGCAATCCAGCACCTTGAAGCTGCGAACTTGCTCGGCGCCGCGCGCCACCAGTTCATCCACGCGGGCCTTGGCGCCTTGCGCCGCGGCGGGTGAGATCAGCGGGCCGAAGTAAGGTTGCGGGTCGTCGTTCCAGGCGCCGATGATGATTTGCCGCGACAGCGCGTCCACCGCCTCAACGAGTTGGCGACCGAACGCGTTGTCCGGCACGATCAGCCGCCGTGCGCACGAACAGCGCTGCCCGGTCGTGACGAAGCTGGATTGCACGACGATCGACGCGGCCTCGTCGATGTCGCCGTCCCACACGACCAGCGGGTTGTTGCCTCCCAGTTCGAGCGCGAGCAACACATGCGGACGATCCGCGAAGATCCTGCGAAAATGCGCGCCCGCGGCGGCCGAACCGGTGAACAGCAACCCGTCGATCTCGGCTGCGACCAAAGCCTCGCCGGTTTCGCGCCCGCCTTGGACGACCTGGAATACCCCGTCGGGCAAGCCGGCTTGGGCCCAGCATTCGGCCATCGCCGCGCCGGTCGCCGGGGTCATCTCCGATGGCTTGAACACTACCACGTTGCCGGCGAGCAGGGCCGGTACGATGTGACCGTTAGGCAAGTGACCGGGAAAGTTGAAGGGCCCCAGCACCGCCATCAAGCCATGTGGGCGATGGCGCAGCACCGCTTCTCCGAACGGCATCGCGCTGCGGCGCTCGCCCGCACGCTCGGCTTGGGCGGTGATCGAGATTGCCACCTTGCCGATCATCGAGGCGACTTCGCTGCGCGTCTCCCAAAGCGGCTTGCCCGTCTCGCGCGAGATCGTTTCGGCCAGATCCTCGCGCCGCGCCTCCAGTGCGGCGGCAAATGCGCGTGCATGCGCTATGCGCTGATCGAGCGGGAGGGCGCTCCATTTCGGAAAGGCCCGGTGCGCCTGATCGACCGTCGCACGAACCGCGCGGGCATCCGCCTCCTCGCCTTCCCAGACAAGGTCGCCGGTGGCGGGGTCTAACGATTGCAGCACAGTCATGCGCTCCTCGTCACGGCGAAGATGCCGGTGGCATTGCGGCTGTCGAACGTGAGATCGAGCGTACCGCTCGCCGGGTCGATATCGCGACTGATGAATTCGTAGAACGAGCCCGGCACCTCGCGTGCCACTGCGCCTTCCGAGGTGCTGAACCGACGCACCACCTTGTCGGCCAGGATCGCCGTTTGTCGTACGCGGC
This sequence comes from Novosphingobium sp. TK46, assembly GCF_055361525.1. Taxonomy (NCBI): domain Bacteria; kingdom Pseudomonadati; phylum Pseudomonadota; class Alphaproteobacteria; order Sphingomonadales; family Sphingomonadaceae; genus Novosphingobium; species Novosphingobium sp. TK46. Next base: position 573,467 of record NZ_CM143963.1, on the reverse strand, counting down.
CATTCGCGGACACTTCGACCGCATCCTTCATTGGATAGCCTTGCGCCTTCAGCCGTTCGGCCAGGGCTTCGACATCGGGCACACGAGTCGTGGCATGGTTGAAGGCGTTACCTTCAGTGGCGATCCAGGCCGCTTCCTTCGAGATATCGAGCAAAGCCACGTAGTCGTTCATCGTCGGCTCTGGGTGATGGCGCCCAAAAGCGGCGAGCAGCGTCGGTAGAAGCATGGTGGCCTGCTCCATTGGCAACGCGCCGTCCTGCGCCAGCTTGTCCAGCAGCGCCTTCGCCTCGGGGCCGACAGGATCGCGCGATGCGCCGAACACCCGCGCGGCGGCCGCCTGTGCCGGCTCGGACAACTGATCGACATGCAACTCGCTGACGAAGAACTGCGGGATCGTGTCGGGCCAGTCGCGATGGACGAAGGCGCGTCCGGTCATCGTCAGGCGGGGAAGCGGGTAGAGCCCGGCGACCGTGTAGCCCAACGGCTCGAGCAGGCGCGCGAATGCCCGGTGCCCGCTGGGTAGCGCGCCCGTCGGCCCGGCGATCGTGCGCAAGGCGCCGTGGTCGAAAACGACCCGCTCGCCCGCCGCATGCAGTTCGGCCACATGGCGGGCCGCGGTGGGAACGCGCGCCAGCAGGTCCGCGAACAAACAGACGTTCAGGGCCATCGCCAACGTGCCGCGCGTGACCGGACGGGCATCGTCACCGAACAACGGCGGGTGGATCGACAGGGTAGCGAGCGCGTCGCTGCCACCGTGCTGGTCCAGCACCAGGGCGGCGAGCGGCGACAGGCCACCGGGTTGATCGAGGCCGGATCGATCAGGAGCGTGGTGCTGGGTCACTTGGATCTCGTCAAACGCATCATGCTTGCCTACGCAATTCGGCGCAGCGCCGCAAACGCGATGGCATCCAGGCGATAACAGGCAAGAGGAAGCAGACATGACCGACACCACGCGCCCGCAAACCGGCTTCATCGGCATCGGCAGCCAAGGCGCTCCGATGGCCGAGCGCATGCTGTTGGCGGGCTATCCGCTGGCGATCTGGGCACGGCGTCCCGACGCGGCGCAGGAGCTCGTCGGCAAGGGCGCGCAATTGGCGCCGACGGTCGAGGCACTTGGCGAGCGGTGCGACCATGTCGGTCTGTGCGTGGTCAACGATCGTGACGTGCTGGACGTAAGTGCCAAGCTGGTTCCGGCGATGCAACCGGGCAGCCTGCTGGCGATTCACTCGACGATCCTTCCCAAGACGGTCGCGACGATCGCGGCCGATTGCCAGGCACGCGGAGTGCATTGCCTGGACGCTCCCGTCAGCGGTGGGTCTCCGGGCGCACTCGCGGGCACGATGACGGTGATGTGCGGCGGAACTCAGGCCGCTTTCGAACAGGCCCATGCGGTACTGGAAAGCTTTGCGCGGCTGATCGTGCTGCTGGGAGAGCCGGGCGCGGGCCAGAGAGCCAAGATCATTAACAACACTCTGATGGGCGCCAACATGGCGCTTGCGCAGGCGGCGATGGTTGCCGGCGAGAGCCTTGGTATCGATCGCGCCAGCTTGGCCGAGTTGATCAATGCCAGCAGCGGACGCAGTTTCGGCTTCGAAGTCTATGCTCGCCTGCCAGCCGCTCAAGCCTTCGCTCACGGCGGCGCTCTGTTGCTGAAGGATGCGGATTTGCTGGGCAAGATACTGCCCGATGATGCCGGATCACGGCAGTTGGTCGGCACGGCGAGGTCCTTCCTCGGGCAGTTCGGCTAGCGCTTGCGGATTGGTGCTCGCTAAGTTCAGAATTGCGCGTAAGTGACGGTTTGATGTGCGAAATCCGCATGTCGACGGCAGACTTCGTTTCGTCATGTTTCGCGCTGCAGCATGGAACCGAATGCCCCCCACGGGCATTTGTAAGCGAGTTACCGATTTCTGAACGGACGCTGCATGAACCACCCTCCAAAAGATCCGATTGTTTCTCGTCCAAAGCGGACTGCTGAGATCCTGTCGATCTTTGAGGGGCCGGACTCGTCGTTGGCCAAAAACCCGGCGAGGCCGATTCGCGTTGCCCTTATCGGGACCTACACGCCGCGAAAGTGTGGCATCGCGACGTTCACGTCCGATATCGCCGACCGACTGCGAGAGTTCCGCAAGGAAGTGGGTGTCGAGGTCTACGCGCTCGATGATCCCGCCGCGCCGCTCGCGTACAACAACGTCACCGAGGTAATCCCGGACACGAGCGCGGAAGCCTACGCTCGCGCAGCCCGCAGCATCAACGAATCGGGCGTCGATGCTGTCTGGCTTCAGCACGAATACGGCATTTACGGACAGGATGATGGCGCGGCGGTATGTGATTTCGTCGATCGCCTGGCCGCGCCACTGATCCTGACGTGCCATACCGTGCTTGCCGATCCATCGGAACGGCAGCACGCCATCCTGTGTCACTTGGTCACGCGGGCATCGCGGATCATGGTTATGTCTCGCCATTCTCGCGAACTGCTGATCAGCAGGTACGGTGCTTCACCTGAAATCCTCGAGGTAATCGAACACGGTGCGCCGGACCGGCCATTCGGGCGGCAGGCCGAGTTCAAGGCGCGCCTCGGCTTGACCAACCGCAAGGTGTTGATGACTTTCGGCTTGCTAAATCCCGGCAAGGGCCTCGAGCGTGCGATCGAGGCTTTGCCGGCGATCGTCGCTGATCATCCGGACGTCGTATATCGGATCGTCGGTGCCAGCCATCCGAACCTGGTCGCCCAGGAGGGGGAGCGGTATCGCGATTCGCTGATGCAACTCGCGAATGATCTTGGCGTCGCAGAGCACATCCAGTGGGACAATCGTTTCCTGGATAACGACGAACTGCTCGATCAGCTCGAATCGTGCGATATCTACATCACGCCCTATCCGAATCTGCAGCAATCAACGTCGGGCACGCTCAGCTATGCGGTCGCGCTTGGCAAAGCGGTGATTTCGACGCCTTACCTCCACGCGGTAGAATTGCTTCGTGACGATATCGGCAAGATCATCGAGCCCGGCTCCAGCGTTGCGATCGCAGATGCAGTGAACGCGCTGCTCGACGATCCGGCCGAGTTGTTGGCATTGCAGCGCCGTTCGTATGCCCGTGGTCGCGAAACGATCTGGCCCCGCTTCGCCGATGCCACCGCCCAGCTTGCGGCCGGTGCGGTGGCGCCGACTCCACGCAGCGCGCCGATTACCGCCACCCCCGGGCTTTCGGGTGTGATCGCCATGTCCGATTCGACCGGCATGCTTCAGCACTCGATCGGCATCGTTCCCGATCGCCGCCATGGCTATTGTCTCGATGACAACGTCCGCGCTCTCATGCTTATGAACGTCGCTGAAGGCATGCATCCGACCGAGCGCATGCGTTGGAGCATGATCTACGCTTCGTTCATTCAGGACGCCTGGAACCCGGAAGCGCGCCGCTTTCGCAACTTCATGCGGTTTGATCGCGGCTGGTGTGAGGATTTCGGTTCCGAGGATTCGAATGGACGCGCGATCTGGACGCTCGGACATACCGCCGAGTGCGCCCCGGATGCTGACATTCGCGATTGGGCCCGCAATCTCTACGAGCGCACGTTGCCACAATTGGGCGATATAGGATCACCGCGCGCGATAGCGTTCCAGATCCTGGGGGCGGCCGCCATGCTGCGGGTCAATCCGGGACATGATACGTCGCTGGCCACTTTGGAGCGTGGAGGAGACTTTCTTGAACGTCTGCTGGGTGGCGGTCGACGCCCCGATTGGGCCTGGTTCGAAGCGGTGCTTGGCTATGACAATCCCCGCCTTTGTCAGGCGATGATCGAAGCCGGAATTGCGCTCGATCGAAGCGACTGGATTGCGTCCGGCATCGAGACGCTGAGCTGGATCTGCAACCGCCAGATCTCGTCCGGCGGCATTTTTCGCCCGATTGGCTCGGAAAGCTTCGGAAAGCCACACACTTACCTGCCGTTCGATCAGCAGCCGCTGGAAGCCCAGGCCGCAATCGAGGCTTGCCTTACCGCCTATCAGGCGACCGGCAACGTGGCATGGTACGATCATGCGATGTCGGCATGGTCCTGGTTCTTCGGACACAACGATCGCGGGGTCCAGTTGGCCGATATGTCGACAGGACGTTGTCGAGACGGGGTGACTCCCAGGGGAGCAAACGCCAATTGTGGTGCGGAGAGTATTCTCGCTTTCCAACTTTCCCACTATGCGATGCTGGCTCTCTATCGGATGTCGACCGACTCGCCCCAAGGAAGCCTGCTTGAACCTGCCCGAGAAACCGCATCGTGAAGCCTTGCATATCTTCGACACCCGGTTGCTTGCCGATCCGTCGAGGGTGGTGCTTCGTCCGTTCCACCTAGGCTGGCAGGGTAAGAACGATCCCGGCGGCCGGGCCAACCGCCTGGTTGCCGATGTGCTGCAACTCACCGAAGATCGCGCCGCGATCGAATATGAGCGGGTCTTGCGCGATTTTGCCGAACGTCATTGGCAGACCGAACGCATCTTCGCCGCTCGCTTCGAAGAGGTAGCGGATAACCTCGACTTGCATCGCGCGGCGTTTTCGCCAACGAAGCAGCGTCTCATCGGCAGCTATTTCTGCCACGAATATACGTTCGCGGCGGCGGCGCTGATGAACCCGTCGATCGTGCCGCATCCCGACCAGTCCGGCATGCAGAACGGCGCGGTGCGGTTCGTGATGTCACTGCGAGCGGTGGGAGAGGGACACATCAGCTCGGTCGCCTTTCGTGAAGGCATCGCCGAGGTCGACGGCAACTTCGAGCTTTGGCCCCAGGCAAGCTTCGGCACATCGGTCGAACTGGACGACGAGGGCCTGGCTTGCGCCGATTGCCCCGTGACCGTGCACCGCAATCCTGATTCGAGCCTGTCGAACACCGTCATCTTCCCGATTACCGAGCAGCAACGAGGTGGTCTTGAGGATTTGCGGCTGGTCCGCTTCGATCACGGTGATGGCGATTACGAGTGGATTGGCACGTACACAGCCTATTCGGGAAGCTCGATCCGCTCGGAACTGCTGCGGACGCGCGATTTCCGCGACTTCGGGCTTGAGCCTATCCGCGGCAAGGCCGGTCGCAACAAGGGCATGGCGCTCTTCCCGGAGAAGATCGACGGTAAGTACGCGATGATTGGACGGCAGGACGGCAAGAACCTGTTCCTGCTGTTTTCCGACGAGATCGATCAGTGGGACGATGATGGCGTGCTGCTGATGGAGCCCGCATATCCGTGGGAGTTTATCCAGATCGGCAACTGCGGCAGCCCGATCCTGACGGACAAAGGCTGGCTGATCCTGACGCATGGCGTGGGCGCAATGCGCAAATACGCGCTGGGCGCGGCGCTGCTCGATCGCAACGATCCGTCCAAGGTGATCGCCCGTTCGCGCGAGCCGGTGCTGACTGCCGAGAACGCGGATCGCTCGGGCTACGTGCCCAATGTGGTCTATACCTGCGGCGCGTTGAAGGTGGGCGAGCGGCTGTTGATCCCCTATGGGATCTCGGACAGCGCGGTAGGTTTCGCCACCAGCCGCATCGACGACCTGCTCGCCCTGCTGGACTGACCGGGCAAGCGCCTATGTGCTGCCCGTCAGCAACGTTGGAAAAACCGGGATCAAACCGGTAATCTCGGTCAGGTGGCGGATACCAGCGGGCGGCGCGTGAAGTAGCCGTAGGTGCAGATGGCCGCATAGCAGACCATCGGCAGCGCCATTGCGATGGAGAGGCTGTGAGCGGTATCGGCCAGGTGGCCTGTCAACGGCGGAATGATCGCGCCGCCGACGATGGCCATGCAGATGACGCCCGATCCATCGGCTGCCTTGTCCCCCAGGCCTTCGCTGGCGATGCTGAAGATAGTCGGGAACATGATCGAGTTCATCAAGCCGACGGCCAGCAGGCTGTAGGCGGCAACGACACCCGTCGAGTTACTAGATACCAGCAACAGCCCGATGGCGCAGGCGGCGCTGAAAGCGAGCGCCTTGCCCGGAGCGACGGTGCGCAGCACCGCCGAACCGATGAATCGACCCACCAGCGCTCCGCCCCAGTACAACGGGATGAGCTTGCCGGCGGCCTGTTCGCCCAGTCCGAGTACGTGCGATTGTTCGAGATAGCTGACGATCAGCGAACCGATCGAAACCTCGGCACCGACGTAGAGGAAGATGCATGCCGTCCCGAATGCGAAGCGTGGCTGGCGCAGCAAGGCGAAACCATCGGCTACCGACCCGCCGTCATGTCGCTCGCCCTTGAGGCGGTTGCGCTGGGTCCAGACGACGGCGGCGACGATCAGCAGCGCTACGGCAAGGCCGATGTACGTCTGTGTAACGACTTGGGTCTCGGCATGGCGATAGGCGTCGAGGGCGCCTCCGGTGAGCTTGCTGGCATCGACCGTCGCCAGGCCGCCCAGGATGAGGATCGATCCCACGTATGGAAAGAGAGTCGTGCCCAGCGAGTTGAACCCCTGCGCGAACGTCAGCCGCGAACCTGCCGTGGCGGGCGGGCCGAGCAGCGAAATCAGGGGGTTGGAAACGACTTGTATGATCGTCACGCCGCTCGCCAGAACGAACAGCGCAAACAGGAACACCCCAAACGTGGCGCTTGCGGACGCGGGGATGAACAGCAGGCACCCCGCCATCATCGCCAGCAGCCCGGCGACCGCACCGCGCATGTAGCCGACTCGTTTGACCAGCAACGCAGCAGGGATGGAGACGAGGAAGTACGCGGCGAAGAACGCCGACTGCACCATCAACGCCTGCGCGTAGTTGAGCGTGAACAGGTCCTTCAGCTTGGGAATGATCACATCGTTGAGCGACGTGATGCCGCCGAAGATGAAGAACAGCGCCATGACGAACACGCGCAACTCCGGCGCATCGATGTGGGCACCGGTGCCTGTGGCAACGTCGGGATCGGTGCTGGTGGCTGCGCGAGCGGGGGTCTGGACCATACACCTCATTGCCAGTGCGATACGGGTGGTGACAAGCACAGACGCGCGCGGAAAACCGATTTTAGGCGTGATGGGACGAGGCGCGATATGCCGGGCCGGTCAAAGCGTGCTTGGCACGGTCGGTCGCTCGGCTATGAGGCATCGATGAGCTTCGATATCGACATCGCGATCCGTCGTGGCGACCGCGAGATCGACGTGGCGTTCCGGGCGGCGACGGGGTTGACGGCGCTGCTCGGGCCATCGGGGGCGGGCAAGACCAGCGTTCTGGATGCGATCGCAGGTCTGATCGTGCCCGACAGGGGACGTATCGCCGTGGCGCAGCAAGTGCTGTTCGATACCCAGGCACGCGTGAACGTGCCGGTCCACGAGCGCGCTTGCGGCTATGTGTTCCAGGACAGCCGGCTTTTTCCACACCGCAACGTATCGCAGAACCTGCTTTATGGCTGGTCTTTAGCTCCCGAGGGACGGCGCTGGATGGACCCGGCCGACGCGGTAGAGTTCCTGGGCATCGGACACCTGCTCGACCGGATGCCGCGCAATCTTTCGGGAGGAGAGGCGCGACGGGTGGCGATCGGCCGGGCGTTGCTGGCTGGCTCGCGGTTCCTGTTGATGGACGAGCCGCTTTCCTCGCTCGATGCCGGGCGTCGCGAGGAGATCATGCGTGTGATCGAGCGGGTTCGCGACGAATTGCGGCTTCCTATCCTTTACGTGAGCCATGAACGCAGCGAGGTGGAGCGTCTCGCCGATCATGTCGTCCAGATGCCGGACTGGTAAAATCAGCGATGCGCAATGCTTGCATCGGCGGCGCAGCGGTCGCATCTGCGTGCGCGTGAAAAGTACCGCATCTTGAAACGGCCCAAGTTTTTGAAGCTGCGCCCCCCAGGGCCAGGTCCGAAGTCGCATGTCGATCTCGATACCGGGTCGACCACGCTGGCGCGCGAGATCGACCGCCGTGCGCCCGACGACGACACCCTAACCGGACACAAGTTGCTGCGTCACGGCAAGGACGCTTTTGCGGCGCGCGTGCTGCTAGCCCGTTCGGCCGAGCGGACGCTGGATGTGCAATATTACATCTGGCACGATGATCTGTCGGGTTCGCTGTTGCTCGACGAATTGAAGGACGCGGCCGGGCGCGGCGTGCGCGTGCGGCTGATCGTGGACGACATCGGCACGGCCAGGCTCGATGCGCGGCTGTCGATGCTGGCGGAGCTGCCCAATTTCGAGGTCCGCCTTTATAATCCCTGCGTCGTGCGTTGGCCCAAGCCGATCAACTACCTCTTCGCCTTTCGACGGCTGAATTGCCGAATGCACGCCAAGAGCTTCACCGTCGACAATCAGGCCACGATCGTGGGTGGGCGAAACATCGGCGATGAATACTTCGCCGCGCGCAAGAAAGGGCAGTTCGCCGACCTCGACGTGCTGGCGGTGGGGGCGGTGGTAACCGACGTGTCGCGCGCTTTCGACCGCTATTGGAACGGCACCGACGTCTATCCCGTGCACGGGGTCGCAAGACGGGTGACCGCGCGCAAACGCCGGCAGGTGGAACAGGCCGCGATCGCGCTGGCGCATAGCGCGAGAGCCCAGCGCTATCGCGACGCCGTGGGCAAGCGCCGGCTGCTGGGCGAGATGATCGACGGCACGGTGTCGATGATCTGGGCCTGCTCGCGGTTGATCAACCACGATTACAGCGACCGCAAGCGGGGAGAGGGCCCCAACGATCTGAGCACGCTGATGCCCGCCGGGCTCGATCGACCACAGCGCGAGCTGGACGTGATATCCGGCTATTTCGTGCCCACGCCCGGAGGCACTGCGCAACTGGCCGCGCTGGCACGAAACGGCGTTAGGGTGCGTGTCCTTACCAACTCGTTCGCCGCTACCGACGTCGGCTTCGTGCACACCGGGTACGCGCCATGCCGTCCCGCCTTGCTGGACGCGGGCGTCAAGCTTTACGAGATGCCGGCGCCTGACGACAAGCCCAAGACGGCGACCAAGTTCGTTCGCACGACTTCGGCCCGGCGGCGGGCCCTGCGCGACGAGGGGCGCAGCCTGCACGCCAAGACGATCGGCGTCGACGGGCGGCAGGTCTATGTCGGGTCGGCCAATTTCGACCCGCGCTCGGCGCACCTCAACACCGAGATGGGCCTGCTGATCGACTCTCCAGAGCTTGCCAGCGGCCTGTCCCGTTCGTTCGATCAGGATATCAGCGAAACCGTCTATTGCCTCAGCAGCGACGGCCATGGGGTTATCAGCTGGACCGACGCGCGCGACGATGATCCCGAACCCGAAAGCACTGAGCCGGGTACGACGATTTTCAGCCGCACGCTGGTTTGGTTGCTGTCGTGCCTGCCGATCGACAGCTACCTCTAGCGTGTCGACCAGCAGGCGTGGCGGCGATCAAAAGGCGAAGTTCACGCCGACGCCGCCCTCGCGCTTGGGCGCGAACTTGACGCTGTCGCCGCGAACGTTGGGCACATAGTCGGTGTAGTATTCCTGGTTCGTCAGGTTGTTGCCCCACACCGAGAACGTGAAGCGACCGCTCGGCTCGGTCCACCCGACGCTGGCGTTGACCAGCACGAAGCCGCCCTCGCGCGAAAAGTTGCCCGGCTGCCAGTATTTGGCCGACGCGTACGAACCGGAGAGCGCACCCTTCAGGCGACCGTCCGCCAGATCGCCTTCGTAGTTGAGCCGCAAGTTGGCGGTCACCTTCGGTGTGCGCACGGTGCGGCTGCCCGAGCTGTCGAACGGTACCAGCACCTGCTGGATCACCGGTCCGGTCGCGCCGGGGATTGGGGCGACGACTTGCGAGGTGGTGAACCGCTTGTACTTGGCGGTCGGTTCCCAGCCGACACCGGCGTTGAACGAGAACCCTGCGCCCAGCTTGCCATCGGCGTTGAACTCCAGCCCGCGCATCTTGGCGCTGGCCGCATTGCTCAGCGTCAGCTGCAGCGTCGGCGGGGTACCCACGAACGAGTAGGCGCTGACCTGGATGTCGGTGTACTTGTAGGCATAGGCGGCGGCGGCGAGGTTGATCCCCGAGACGCGCGCCTTCGCACCCACCTCGAAAGCCGTGATCTTCTCGGGATCGACCGGGATGCCCAACGGCGAGTAGGCGTTGTAAACGCCGCTCTTGAAGCCGGTGCTGGCCGAGGCGTAGACGTTGGCGTTGTCCGAAAAGTCATAGCGGGCCACGGCGCGCCAGGTGGTGCTGTTCCATGTACGCTTGCGATCGACCTGCGGTGCGGCCAGGTTGACCAGATTCTCCCAATGGAAGTCCTTGGTCTCCGAGTTGTAGCGCAGGCCGCCGGTGAGATGGAACTGCCCGAGATTGGCTGTCGCGTCGGCGAAACCGGCGATCGCCTCGCTCTTCATCTTGTTCGTGAAGTTCGACACGATCGTGCCACCGGGCGAATCGCCCGCAATCGTGCGGAAGTACGGATTGCCCGCGTCCGAGTTCCAATAGAACGCGCCGAGCAGCCAGGTGATCGTCTTGTCGGCGCCGCCGGTGACGTTGAACTCCTGACTGAAGCCGTTCTGGTACTGGCTCAGCTGGTTCGATCCGGTGGGCAGGTTGGTGCGGTCGGTATCGGACTGTGACTGCACTTCGACGTGGCGATAGCCCGTCAAAGAGCGCACGCCGATGTCGTCGGCCACCTGCCAGTTCATGTCGAGGCTGAAGCCATAACCCTTGAGGTCGGCCTTGGGCTGGGTGACGCTGGCGTACTTGAACGGCGCGTTGGCGACCGAACCCGGACCGGGAAAGGGGTTCAGCCCGCCCTTTATCATCGAGATGAAAACCGAATCGTTCTGCTGCTTCCAAGTATCGGCTGCGAGTACGGCGGAGAAATCGCTCGACGGTTCTATCAGCAGCTTGCCGCGCACCATGTAGTTCTTCGGCGCGCCGTAATACTCGCCGTCGTTTCCGGCGATGCCCTTGATGAAGCCGCGCCCGCGCCGCACGGCGCCGCTCAGCGATCCCGCCACGCCTTCGGCGATCTTGCCGGTCAGGTATCCATTGGCGCGCACCTCGCGATAGCGAAATCCGTAGTCGAGTCCGAGAGAACCTTGCGTATCGAACGAGGGCCGCCGGGTGACGATCTTGATCGCGCCGCCGGTTGCGTTTCGTCCGTACAACGTACCTTGCGGCCCTTTTAGCACTTCGATCCGCTCGACATCGGCCAGGTCGAAGAAGCCCGAGATCGGCGTGCCAAGCGAAATGTCGTCGAGGTAGACCGCGACGTTGGTCTCATCGCCTGGCGAGGTGCCGGTCGACTGGATACCGCGGATCACCGGCAGAAAGCCGAAGCCATTGTTCACGGTGACGACGCCCGGCGTGGTCTGCTGCAGGTTCACGGTAGAAAACACGCCGGAAGACGTCAACTGGTCGCCCGAGATCGCCGCGACCGACATCGGCACGTCGAGCAATCGCTCGTTGCGTTTCTGCGCGGTGACCACGATCTCGCCGCTATCCGCTCCAGATTCATGCGCTTCGCCCGGCGCAACCTGGGCTGCGGCAATGCTGGCGTGGCTTGCGCAAAGCACGGCTGCGATCATTATCGATGTGCGCATGGTATGTTCTTCCCCCAAACGTCCGCGGCACTTGGGGGGCTTCGCTTTTGCAAATTCGCCCCCGGTGCTCCCACTAGCGCGGAACGGTACGAGCGTGCATCGCCCCAGACGCTTTGTCCAGCCGCATCAGATCGCCCATGCGCTTACGAAGGGCGGTAAAATATGGAGGGGGCATGGAACCGCATGACAGCACTGGTGCCGGCTACAGGATTCGAACCCGTGGCCCCCTGATTACAAATAATCGAACACCGTTCATCTACGTTCACCCTCGTTCAACTATTAGTTGAAAACATTGGAAACTGTTTCCCGTAGTGAGCGGCTCTGAACGGCTATATTTGACCTAATCTGTTACCCGGGGTAACATGTTCGCGACGATTAGGGCGATGGCGGATGCTAACAGATACGAAGCTTCGAGCGTTGAAGGCTCCCGAGTCCGGGCGGGTCGAATACCAGGACGACAACGTCCCGGGTTTGCGTGTTCGCGTGAGCAGCAAGGGAACAAGGACGTTCATCCTTCGTAAGCGGCAGGGCGCAAAGGTCCACAATGTTACGCTTGGCACCTTTTCTCAAAGGTTTGGGCTCGCTGATGCAAGGAGGAAGGCACGATCGCTCCTCAACGATCTTGAGGTGGGCAAAGCGCCGATCGCAGGGAAGCGGGTCACGAATGACGCGCTGACGTTCCGAGCGCTTCTGCCCTTATACTTGCAGAGCAAGGAGCACCTGCGATCGCATGGTGAGGTGAAGCGGATCTTAGAAAAGAACGTGCTGCCCGAGTTCGGCGACAGACTGGCAGACACCATCACGCGTGGCGAGGTGACCAAGCTTACCGATGACATCGCTGTCGCGGCTCCGACGATGGCGCGGGCGGTGCATGCGCAGCTCAGCTCCTTCTTCACTTGGGCGATGCCACGGCTAGAGCGGTTACATGCCAACCCCTGCAGAGACGCTGGTCGACCGAGCAAACCGAAGCCGCGGGAGCGCGTTCTCACTGATCCCGAATTGGCTTTGATCTGGAAAGCGGCCGACGCGCTGCCATCGGCTTTCCAAGCGTTCTACAAGCTGCTGATCGTGACCGGCCAACGCAGAGATGAGGTGGCCGGTATGACGTGGTCTGAGCTGGACCGCGGCGCCGCTGAGTGGGTGCTGCCGACACAGCGCACGAAGAACTCCGTGGCTAACGTTGTGGCGCTAAGCGTGCCCACCATCTCGCTGCTCGACAAGCTGGCAGGCGGAGCGGAGTGGCCGACCACCGGCGCTGTACTGACGAGCAATGGTGAAGCCCAGATCTCAGGTTACAGCAAGGCCAAGCGAACCCTTGATGCCGAAATTACGAAGATCATCCGGAAGGGTCTGCCAGAAGATATGCCTTATGATCAGCTTCCCAAAGTCGACCCGTGGCGTGTTCACGACTTAAGACGGACCGTCGCCACAGGGCTGCAGCGATTGGGAGTCCGCTTCGAGGTAACCGAAGCCGTTCTGAACCATGTGTCAGGGGCGCGGGGAGGGATCGCGGGTGTCTATCAGCGTCATGACTGGAAGGCTGAAAAGGGGGACGCGCTCGTGGCTTGGGGGAGGCATGTTGAGGGTGTGGTCAACCATGTCGGTGTAGGTCGACATCATGCGATGTGACGAGAATGCAATAGACTCTGCGCAATCAGCCTCCGTCCAGGACGATACGCGCCTACGGGCGCTATTTATCAAGTACGGCTTAGCAGATGAGCCCAATTCGGCCGGTAAACTCCGTCGGCGCATGTACCGTGAGGTGCGCAGGCTTGAGCGATTAGGGAGGAAACCGGGCGAAACCGACAGCGCCTTTAGTAGGCGTGTTCGCAATAAAACCGTTCAGTACACGGACGCAATCAGACGCTTGCTCTTCGACCCGAACCAATATGCTGATTGGCACCCATCGTCCGAGCAATGGGTGCAATTGGCTGTGCTGCTTGCACAGCGCCATGAGCCGGGCTTCGAAGTGCCTCTGCCCGCAGCTAACGCGAAGCATGAGAACGTTCATCTGCAGGACGGCTTGATGCAATACTTTTTGGCGCAGGATAATATTGGCTCAGCAGCAAGGGCTGCTGCCATGGCATCAAAAGCGATTTCAGCAGGGCTGAAGGCAGGGCGCTACTCCCATTTGGAAAACGACCTTGGTCCGGTGATCAAGGAAGTGCAGGCAGACTCCCTCGCAAGCGGATACTCGGCAAGGAAGAGCAAACAGGAGTCAGAGCTACCGCCTTCGATACAGGCCCATGCGGACGCGAGGAGTTACACGCGTTTACTGGTAGCGGCTGCCTTGAGGATGACGCGTTGGCCCGAGAAGCGCTTCTACAGTCGGACTAACCTAGATGATACGATTGTGAATGTCTCTGAAGAACACGTTCTTGGCCCTATCGATCGTTAGAGATCGCTGCATGATGCAACCCGGTCAAGTCTAAGGCCGAATCACCTATTCTTCTGTTGTCGCCAGCTTGCTCTGGCGGAACAGGAGACAGGTAGTGCCATCTACTTCAGACGTTTTGCAGGCATGGTCCGGCATTCCGGCCACTGGCCCCTTGCTTAAGCCGCGTGAAGCGGCAGATTATCTCGGCTGTTCGGCCACCACATACTATACCCTTGCTCGCGAAGGGCATCTGCCTCGACCGATCAAGCTGTCGGCCGACGGTCGTGCTGCAGGCGTTCCCCGCCCGTGGCTTGACGCCGTCATCGCTGCGCGAGTTGCCGCATGAGCGGGGCTGTCTCTATCGAGCCGCTTCGCCAAGCGTTCGAGGATGTAACTGCCGCAAAGAGGGAGGTCGCCACAAGCCGAGCGCGCCTTGGAGAATTGCAGGCGACAGAAAGTCAAAACGAGCATGACATTGAAATCATGTCAGCCGAGAAACTTGAGGAAGATGCTAGCCGTATAGTTGATGGTGACCATGCTGTTCCAAAGAAACCACGTCGAGACAATAAGCTCGCAAAGCTAAAGGAGGAGCAACCTGCAATCCTCGCGGCCATCACGCTGCAGGAGCGCAGGGTCAAGGCTGCAGAAGCCGCAGTCGGGCCACTTCGCGCAGCACTTGCACTTCCGTCGCTCCATCTCGTTGCTGAGGTCCAGGGCAGTGCTCTAGATGAGATCCGCACGGCGCTAGCAAGCCTGTCAGCTCCAGCACGTCGGCTCATTGCGGCTGATCAGATCCTTGCGGGTCTACTCGGAACCAGTGGGTTCCCGATTCCCGCAGGAGCACCTGTGCCCATCAACGGATCTCGCCTGCTCTCCGGACTACTCAAGGCGATCCCCGACAACGTTCGTCCAGCGGACCTCACACCTGACGACCTCTTCGCCGAGGCCCGCGCGATCTCGCAGCCAATCCTCGCTGAAATCAAGGGAGAACCCACGTCATGAACACACATCTAATCGCTGTTCACACCGTCGTCATTGCCGATCCGGATGTTGCCATGATCGCCACTGGCACTTGGAATCCGGACGGTACACCAGTCATGCGCAAGGCAACTCGGTGGCTCCAACCCAATACGATGTTTCCGGTGTCGTGGCTGCAAGGCGGTGATGCTGATGCCGTCGAGCTTGTTACGGCCGAGGCCGCTCGGTGGCCCACTGAGGCTGAACTTCTCTCAACCGGGAAGGGCTGAGACCATGGCCAACTATGTCACCATCAACTCGCTCGTTGTGAAAAAGCCAGGTGGGCAACTGAGCCGCCCCGCGAACGACTTCATGAATCAATGGTCGGGTACACGGTATCACGAGCCGCTCACGCTGCTGCCTGGCACGACCTTCGACACCGCAACTTACCCCGAGATGACGACCTCTGAAGTCACCAAGCTTGTGTCTGCCGGCGTCATCCGCCCGGCCTAACTGGAGAACAGAACCATGGCACAGGAATCAACCGCCGCAGAACTGGTCGCACTTGCTCGGGCTGTCGGGCTGAAGGGTTACGCCCACCAGCCGGCTGACGGTGAACAGGGGCGATCGCCATCAGACCCGGAAGCCGCCGAACTGGTACTACTCGCTCGACAAGTGGGCTTGGCTGGCTACCCGCCACTAGCCGATGAGGCACAGGCACCCAACGCGTCCGCGCTCAACCCTGTCAGCGCATCACCTGCTGCGACCGCACCGATGACCGACAAAGAACGAGCAACCAAGCGGCATCGGGAGGAAGCCGCTTCAATGGCCCAGCATGCACGGAAGGCCGCGTCGTGAACGCGCGCAGGCTGGCACGGCTGCCATTTGGAGATCATCGGCTTTCGCAGTCCGATCTGAAGCGGATCAAACGCGTTCGTCGCTCTGACAGTCGCCGGGCCACCCGGGAACATGAGCAGCATCGGCAGGAGATCCAGCCTTGACGCCCCGTCACACGAAGCTGCGAGGCTGGTTGCGACTCTGGCGCCATCTAAAGAAGCGCTTCCGATTGGAGGGAAAGCTTAGCCTATGTGATGCTGCTAACGCCGCACTCCATGAGGTGCGTGTTCGCGATCGCATGGCGAAGGTGATTGGCCGCATGCCCGCCCGGAACATGGCACTTCAGGCATGCGCGCCAGCGGACTTCACGGATGGCTGGCGGTTCGTCATCACGGAACCGATCGACTGGGCAACCTGGAAGCGGTTCGACCACATTCCGGAACTGTTGCTGCCGATCCTGCGAGATGAACCTACGTCCTGAAAAACAAACGCCGCCCGGATCTGCATCACCGGACGACGTTCGCTCATCGAAGTAAGTAAGCGGTATCTAAGTACCACTTCGATGGCCTCAACACAAGGCCTCTGCAAACATGGAACTGCTTACCAGCGGCGATGATGTCGCCTGTCTTCTTGCGTCTGAAGGTCGTGCCCAGAGTATTATCAATGAGATCCGTCCGCTGGTCGAGGCTGGCTTCGCGATGCACTGGCTTTATCCTAAGAAGAAGAGCCCTATCGGTGAAGCTTGGCAGGAGCGTCCGGTTGCGACTGTGGCCGAACTGCAGGCATCCTACACTGCTGGCAATAACGTCGGTGTGCGGCTCGGCGAGCCGTCGCGCGTTGAGGGTGGCTTCCTCCATGTGATCGACATGGATATCCGCAAGCCGGATGAAGCCGACTTAGCATGGGAAACGCTGGGCGCCCTGCTTCCCGGCGTCGATCTTCATTCGCTGCCGACCGTTCAATCCGGCTCGGGAGGCGAGTCGCGGCACATCTATTTCGTTACCGACAAGCCGTTCCGCTCGCGCAAGCTGGCTGTCAGCGGGATCAAGTTCAACGACTCTACCGGTCGGCATTGGACTTGGGAGCTGGAACTGTTCGGCACCGACAAACAGGTTGTACTACCGCCCAGCATCCACCCGGACAGCGGTCAAACATATCGATGGATCACGCCGTTTGACCTTTTGGAATTGGAGCTCGGTGCCGGCCCGATTATCCCATCGGTGGCTATCGCGGCCGCTGGGGCAGACGAAGACAGCAACAAGCCATATACTGACTCGGAGCGGGTCGAGGACTACTCGGTTGCCGATGTTCGGCGACGACTGAGCCAGCTCCTTGAGCATCGGTGGACCGACTACCACAGTTGGCGTGACATCGGCATGGCGCTGCACCACCAGTTTCGGGCGGGTGTCGAAGGTCTCGTTATCTGGGAGGAATATTCCGCGCAAATGCCCGGTTGGCAGAAGGGTGTCACTCGTAAGATGTGGCGTTCGCTTGGACGCCAACGTCGCGGCCGACCCATCACCTTTCGTCGCATAATCAGCTGGGCAAACGAGGACAGTGGCGGCTGCGATCGCACGACTTCTGCCGATGAATTTGAGCCCCTGGATGATGACCAACCAACCATCGACAACTCTCAAATTGACGACGAATTCAGTGCCTTGGAGACCAGTGACTCACCACCCCCTGCTGCACCGGCACCCGACGGCGATTGGGACGGCGGCACAATCGACGAACCTGCGCAAGACGATTGGGTTACCCAGCTGAACGGCAAACACGGGGTGGCAATGGTGGAGGGCAAATGCGTCATCCTTCACCACAAACCATCAGGTGGCACCTCCTATGGTTCGGTGACCGACCTCAACAACTTCTACGAATACAAGCGCTGCAAGACCAAGACGGGCACTGAAGCGATCACGAAGGCCTGGATGCGCCATTCCAAGCGGGCGACCTACCCCAACGGAATCGTCTTCGCGCCGGCCGGAGGACCAGAAGGTGCGTATAATCACTGGCGCGGCTACTCGGTGCGGCCGGATGCCGCGGCATCATGCAGTCTCTTCCTCACTCACCTGCGCGACACGATCTGCGGCCGCGATGATGAAGCTTACCAGTGGCTGATCCGCTGGTTTGCCCACATGATCCAGCGGCCAGGTGAGAAGCCTGGCACGGCTGTCGTTTTGAAGGGGCAGAAGGGCACCGGCAAGGACACGGTCGGCGACTATGTCGGCGGACTGTTCGCGCCGCATCACACGAAGATCGGCAACGCTGAGCATCTTTATGGCCGCTTCAACGCGCATCAGGAGAAAACGCTTATGCTGCACGTGGAGGAGGGCTTCTGGGCTGGCGACAAGAAGGCTGAAGGCGCCCTCAAGCACGTGATCACGTCGGAGCAGGTGCAGATCGAACCTAAAGGCGTGAACGCCTTCCAGGTGCAAAGCGTCCTACGCGTGTTCATCTCGTCCAATGAGAGCTGGATCGTACCCGCCAGCTTCGATGAGCGGCGGTTCTTCGTTCTGGATATACCTGGTCGGAAGCGCGACGCAGCTTACTTCGCGGCTCTGCGCGATGAGATGGTCAGCGGCGGCCGCGCAGCTCTGCTGCACCACCTACAGACGCTGGACCTGGCCGGCTTCGATGTGCGCAACCCGCCGATGACAGGGGGACTGCGAGATCAGAAGCTGGCTTCGCTGAAGGGTGTGGAAGCATGGTGGCATGAGACGTTGCAGCGCGGTCTCCTATCGTCTTTCGACGGGGAGGACGAATGGTCATCTTCCGCAAAGGCGATCGGCCGTGATCAGCTCCGTGCTAACTATGTAGAATGGGCAAAGGGGCGGCGGTTCGATGGAGAGATCGCCAACGATGCTACATTCGGCCGGCGGCTACGCGAGATGCTTCCGGATCTGGAGGATAGCCGGCCTCGTGTCGCAGGGTCGCGCGTGCGCCGGTACATTGTGCCTGCGCTAGACGACTGCCGGGCTGCATTCGATCAGTGGATTGGGATGGTGGTCGATTGGGATATGGCAGAGGGCTGAAGAGATACCATGCACCATGATCAGTAGATGTACGCTTTCGTAATTTCAGCAAGCGTGAAGCCTAATCTTTCTTGGTCAAAATGGAGAGGCATACCCCGTTGTTGCTCTTGACCGCAGATCCAGTAAGACCTGATCGTCGTGGTGAGGGGGAGTGGATATATGGATTGGTTATCACAGCATTCTAGCGAGATCATCTCCTTTGTCGGGGGTGCTCTGGCGGGCGGGATCAGCGTTCGTTTTGCATCTAATCGCCAGTCTGGAAACAGCAAGCGTCAAGACTTTAGCAGGTCGTCGGCGGGCGGAGACATCGTCGGTGGCAACAAGACTGGAAATAAGACGGGCAAGTAGGCCGTGCAAAAAGATCTCGGGCAAGATTTCTCGCATGCTAATGCAGGTGGGAGCGTGGTTGGTGGTAACTTAACGCAAGTCTATAATTATGGAACTGCTACCGCTTTAAGTGGTTCCGTAAGAGATTTAGTCCTCAGGCTTCAAAAGGAGATTGATGACGATAAGAAGGTGAGTGTATGGATCGAGGACTTGTTGTTTTTCGAAGATAATGTACCCGAAGATGACATAGATGGGTTAGAAGCTAAGCTGCGTGCCGCAGGCATGGTAAAGAAGATCAGCTTGGCACTAAAGCACAAAGAGATGTTCGCCAAGTTCCTTGAAAAACGCGCACTATATGGGGCTGCACAGCAGCTTTTAGCGTTGTGTCTCCATCGGATATTCGCCGACTTTGAGGCTTACATTCATCCATCCTGTGGCCGTATTCCGCCCGATCAGCTTAACCTTCAGATACATGAGAAGATAGTTTGTCCCGTCGTAGAAGAATATTGCCAGGGCGCGTTCAATATCAATCATGGTCTCGTACTGGGTATGACTTACTGGCTCGCGGATAGATGCTATGTGCGCTGGCATGAGGCGGCGTGATGGTCGCACTTGTCTATCATCCAGCCTACGACCCTTATGGCTCGGCTCTACGCTGCGTTCAACTCCTACTAGCGGCAGATAGGCCCCTTGTGGAAGAACAGCTTCGTCTTTTTGACTTCGTACTCCTGTTCCCCGAATTTATTACAAGCTTTCGACTAACTACCGGCCTGCGCTCGCAATGGAAAAAAGTTGAGTATCGCCGAAAATTCACATACGAGGAGCGCCCAGCTAGAGCGCGACTTTTCGGAGAAATGGAGCCAACTTTCGATGCGGCCTTTCAGACGCTCAAAGCTAAGGGCCTCGTCGAACTAGCGGACCAGTCTGTGGGTGCTGTTCGAATAAATGAGGGTGCTCTACCATCGGGGCTACGAGCTTTGGCCATGAAGCGTAACAAGTCCGTACAGTCCCTTTTGGCGTATCTCGTTGAACTCAATTTGTCGTTGCCTTTCAGTGGACCAGACGGTCTGAAGGATCGATCAGGCCTATTGGAATATCGGTATGACATCGTCTGATCCAACCTTGATGGTTCGCAGGCTTACGGTCACTCGTGGGAAAAGCACTGCATATGATGCCGATTTCCATCCTGGCGTGAACGTGCTCGCTGGTGAAAATAGTTCAGGAAAGTCAACTATACTTGCCTTTCTGATTCATGCTTTGGGCGGCAATATCTTCCAGTGGAGCGAGCATGCACTTCGATGTGAGCGATCGTATGTCGAGGTAGCTCTCAATGGTCATATCGCAGTACTGAGCCGTGAAATATCCATGCAAGGTCAGCAGCCTATGGATATTTTCATAGGTAACATGGATGCCGCGCTGGCAGCAGCTCGTGCGAATTGGCTCCGATTTCCATACCGCTCATCATCTGAGAAGATCAGTTTTTCGCAGCAGCTTTTTGGTATGCTGGGTCTACCGGAACTTCAAACAGAAGTCTCTGGGAAGATTACGATGCATCAACTGCTTAGGATGCATTACTCTGATCAGATGAGTTCGGTCGATAGCCTATTTCGAGATGAATCTTTTGACTCGCCCGCGTTGCGTGATGCTATCGGGCGCTTTCTGTTCGGCGCATACGACAACCAAATCTATCGAAATCAGTTAGAGATTCGTCAACTGAAGTCACGTCTCGATGAGGTTAATGCAGCGCTGCGCAGCATATATGCTGTTCTGCCACCAGGGACGCCGCTTACTCTTGAGTGGGTTTTAGGTCAGTATCGAATACTTAACCAAGAGATTGACCAACTCAATGTAAGCATAGAAAAGCAAGAGGCTACTGCGGAATCCTCAGACGAACCCTTAAGCTTGGCGCCGCTTGCGGCAGCCCTTTCAACACTTAGTGAGGTGCAAAGGAAAATCGTCGAAGCCGATCAGGAAATTGAAAGCATTAGATTAGAGCATGCAGATTCAGCCATATTTATTGATACGCTTACGGACAAGATCGAGAGTATCGAAGATTCTGCGGCTGTAGCTTCTGATATAGGGGAAGTGCGCTATACTCATTGCCCGAGTTGCTTCGCTAGCTTGATCGAGATCCAAATGGAGGGTGCGTGTCATCTTTGTCAGCAACCATTTGATCATGAACGCTTGCAAGCTAGGATGCTTCGACAACTCGCGAGCATACGCCGGCAATTGAAGCAATCCGCTCAGCTACAATCAGAGCGCGAGGTAGATTTGGCGCGGCTAAAGGGGAAACGCGATGAGCTGTCTTCCGCTTGGCGGGTTGCTAGCGAAGCTGTCAACCGTTTGAAATCGAGACCCACTTCTCCTCTGCGGCAAAATCTTCGACAATCATATGAGAAGATCGGTCGATTGCGGCAGGAGCAGGCAGCGCTAAGCGAACGCGCTACGCTAATTGAAAAGCTCGATCAGATGTCTGCGGAGAAGCAAGACACACAAGCTGAAATCGTTAAACTCGAAGACTTGAACATTCGGTTAATCTCGGCAGAGTCCGACCGTCTCTCTCGGGGCGTATCGGCTGTATCGCACGAAATACTTTGGTTCCTCAAGAAGGATCTTCTGCGGCAAGACACGTTCGAGGAAGCTAAGGCAGTAAGCTTCTCATTTGAGCGCGACAAAATATCTGTAAACGGCGTTGACTACTTTTCGGCAAGTTCACAAGTCTACCTCAAGAACTCATTTATTGCTGGGTTTTTGTTTGCAGCTACTGAGATCCCTGCGTTCCGTCACCTTCGCTTAGCAGTTATTGATACGATCGAGGACAAGGGTATGGAGCCTGAGAGAAGCCGGAACTTTCAACGTCTCCTTCTACAGCGATCTAAGCTGGCTAAGGTGGATCATCAGATCATTTTCGCGACGGCAATGATTGATCCGACCTTGGACAGCCCTGCTTATATTGTAGGTCGCAAATCGACCCACTCCGATC
Source organism: Novosphingobium sp. TK46 (assembly GCF_055361525.1). Classification (NCBI taxonomy): domain Bacteria; kingdom Pseudomonadati; phylum Pseudomonadota; class Alphaproteobacteria; order Sphingomonadales; family Sphingomonadaceae; genus Novosphingobium; species Novosphingobium sp. TK46. The sequence goes on along the minus strand of NZ_CM143963.1, from coordinate 551,465 downwards.
GGACACTTAGTCTACTCGGCTAGAAAAGCTAGCGACAGTGTCACTGCTGACCTCGGACATTTCCTTATTTAGGCACAGTTGAGATCTTAAGTTCAAGTACCAGTTTTCTGCCCAAAGACATCTGAGCGTTGAAGGCGATCCAAGGACGCTGCTTTGACCCAGCGCCCCCAGTTGTAAGTCACTACCTTGCACGATCAGCAGCAAACGCTTCCACTTGATCCAACGTCGCTTCGTACGGTCGGCGCCAAATCCCGTAGATTACCTCATTGTGGTAGTCGTCGACTACTTGGTACCCTGAGCCATACCAGGTCCGCAGGTGTGACCGGGCAGGCGTCTTACAAAGACGAAGGCCAACCCGTCCTAGCCGACGACGAAGACGTGTTTCACGGTTGATGATATCCATATCCTGTTCCTCAACGCACATAAAGGTTTGCGCACCCGACATCATGCCGAGCCGCCCGTTTGCTGTGCGTTGACGGAACACATTCGCCATAACGGGAGAGCGAAGGAGCCGTGGGCCACTGAGGACTTACGACGGTGATACTCAGAGCCGCGATGCCGTGCAAGTCAGATCTTGGGACGCTCTGCACATCGGAAGACCTTTAGCGGTTTGGCTTGCTGCTGATCGCGTTGGACCGTTCACCCGCTTGCATGGACCGAATTACCGGCTTGTTGGACCACAATTTCAATACATTCTAATAAGATAGAGATAAAGGTCCAAGAGATCCAAGTGGTCCAGGCACATTGCACCATGCGCGCCCAAGCCGATGCGGCCAGTAAGCGAAGGTGATCGTTAAACATACCTCCCGCGTCAACTGCACGCTGTGGGGATAAAAAGCGTCAAATGCATGGATCACTTGGACCTGCGTTTGATTACAATGGCTTAATGGTGCTTTTGTGGTGGACCATCGCATGGGTCATCGTGGACCAACGTGGACCGCGCGGCCAGACTGCTCAAGTTACTTTACGGCTCCCAGCAGCTTGGGCGCGGAGCGCTGAGCCGCCTTGTCGAAGAGATCTCAAACATCTCGATAGGCCCATTTGATGATATAACGTCTCCTGAAATCCTGTCTACTTCGCTCCCGCACTAAGCTGCATCGAGCGATGATTTTGCTTGCCGAATCCGGAAGTACCGTTGAAGTAAGCCATCGCTCGGGCAGGGGCGATAAAATGGGGGTGTAATGAAATTAACTGGCCTTTTGGCAACAGCAGCGCTGTTGACCTTGAGTACTGCGTGCGGCGCGTTCGCGCAGGAGCGGACCGCTATCAAGCAGGGCTTCGAGCTACCCGCAAATAGCGGCAAACGGATCATGGTTTTCCGACCGAAGGTAAGCGTAGGGGCGCAATCGACCGGCGGATTGTTTGAACCTAATGCAGAGTGGACCGATCAGGCTCGTAAAAACATTGAGACTGCACTCAGGAAACAGCAAGCTGGGCTTGGCAACGTCGTGTTGCTCGCGCCTGAAAGCTACGGGAACCAAGCGCAGCTGGTGGAAGAGTACACCAACTTGTTCGATGCAGTGTCTCAGGCAGTCGTCAACTATCAGTTCTTCGTTGGAAATCGCCTGCCTACAAAGAAGCGCGATAACGAGGCAGGTGTTTTTAGCTGGTCGCTGGGCGAAGGCGTCCGCGATCTTCCTGGCGCCAAGGATGCCGATTACGCTCTCTTCATCTTCAACAAAGATGCATATGGATCAACCGGCCGGAAGCTTCTGCAGGTAGTCGCGTTGCTTGGGCCTGGCCTGGCAGTCACGTCTGGTGAGCACAAAGGTGCAGCTGGGCTTGTGGACCTCAGGACCGGCGATCTCGTTTGGCTCAATGCCGACTTCGCCATGGGCGGCGACGTGCGCGAAGTTGATGGTGCTGAAAAGCGCGTGGTTCAGCTCTTGGAAGAGTTTCCGGGCAGCGTCGCCAAGCGTAGCGCGGAAGCCAAGCCTTGAGGGCGCTATGCTTCGGTATGGCGGCCGCGCTGGCTTTAGCGACCCCTGCATGGGCAGCTACAAGCTACAAGCCGGCTCCCCCGCCGCCGCCCTATGCCGGTGTCTACCAGCCGCAAGGCGTGGATGAACTAGGTGCTTGGCGAGAGGATGACGAAAGCGAGCGCAAGCTGGCTAACTCTCCGATCGTCATCCGAGACGAGGCGCTCACCTCCTACGTCAAAGGTGTGCTCTGCTCTGCGGTCGGGGCTGATCGCTGCAACGCTGCGCGTGTGTATATCGTTCGCGAACCAAGCTTCAACGCGTCGATGTCACCAAACGGCACCATGCGTGTTTACAGCGGGCTGCTTCTGCGAGCCCGGAGTGAGGCCGAATTAGCATCCGTGCTGGGGCACGAATTCGGCCATTTCGAAAAGCGCCATGGACTGGCGTTTTTCAAGGCACACCGCAAAGGGACTGATCTGCTCAGCTGGGCAGCAGTGCTCGCTTCGATGTCGAACGGCTACAATGTCCAGCGCAGTTTCAACGACATGGAGCTCTCCGTCTACGGATCGCTCTATCGCTTCAGTCGAGACAACGAACGTGAGGCTGATCTTGTCGGTTTGGGGTATCTGAACTCAAGCTCTTTGTGCCCGCAGGCCGCCTCGCGGATCTGGACGAACCTGATGGCTGAGACAGAGGCTTCAGCCAACGCGCGCGGCTTGAAAAAGCCTAGGTTTGACCAGGTCGCATTCTTTGCCAGCCATCCACCGGAAGCTGAGCGCGCTGCTTATCTTGGCGCTTTGGCAGCTCCGGAGGGTGCGACCCGCGATGAGGGCGCTGATCGGTACAAGCAAGCGCTCAGCAAGTGGATGCCCGTCTTTCTTGACGACCAGATCAAGCTCAATGATTTTGGTGGGAGCGAGTACCTGATCAATGAGCTTGCTGAGGGTGGATGGACCGGCCAGCTGTGGTTCTCACGGGCAGAGCTCTTTCGCACGCGTGGCGCCCCTCGTGACGTTGGTCACGCGGCAGAGTTCTACACCAATGCGATCTCCCTCAATCCAGAAATGGCAGATGCGCATCGCGGACTCGGACTGTCGCTGATTAAGGCTGGTCGAAGCACCGAGGGTGTCGCGGCTCTACAACGATATCTTCAGCTGCGGCCGGCTGCCTCGGACGCGGCTATGATTCAAACGACGATCGCATCAATGGGAGTAAGCTCGTGACCAAGAACCGAGGCCGCGCGTTCGCGTGCACAGTAGCCTCTATGGCGCTCGCCAGCTTTGGTGTCGCGCATGCCAATGCATACCGTGAAAAGGGCAAGGAGGCACAGGTAACGAAGGCGGGCATCATCGTTACACCGCCGCGCGACTGGAACAGGCTTGATGCTAAACTAGGCAAGTTCGCAGAGGTCTGGACGCTGGATGGCGAACAGTTGAACGACGTGACGTTTTACGGCGGTGTGGAGGCAGGTTCTCCGCTGGTGAAGGAACGTGACAAAAAGCGCGATCCGCTTCCAAAGTTTACCACGACGACCCTGCTCATCGAAGTGCCAGAGCTGCTCGAAGGAACCTATCGCTCCTACAAGCAGATCGGCAGCTTCAGTGTTACAGGATCAAAGCCTGAGAAGTTCCTTGGACAGGCCGGTGTACGGTTCACCTACGAATACCGGGATGACGATGACCTTCCGAGGAAAGGTGAGGCTCGCGCGGCACTCATCAAAGGCAAGCTCTACATGGCCACGTTCGACGCTCCGCGGTTGCACTATTTCGATAAGGCGATTGATGAGGCCAGGGCGTTGGTCGATACGGCGAGGTTCGGTGGGTGATATAATCTGAGCTGTGGCGGTCGCGTGATGTCGCGTTGCTTTGTTGTTATCGCCGCGATGTTCGGTGGAGTAGCGGCGATTCCCGATGCCCTCGCCCATCCCGGCGGCCTGAACGCAGAGGGGTGTCACAACAACCGCAAGACCGGTGATTATCACTGTCATCGGGGCGGATCACGGCCGAGCCCTGTTCAGGCTCAAAGCTTTCTAGGCAGGGCCGGGGGCAACGCCTATTACCCGAACTGTGCTGCGGCGCGTGCGGCCGGTGCAGCACCAGTGCGAAGAGGGCAGCCAGACTACCGGGCTGGCCTAGATCGCGATGATGATGGTGTTGGGTGCGAGTGAGCGCCACGTTGATCTTACAGTCCTGCAACTCCTCGACGAGATTGAGAGCGGGAAGGCCTATAAGGCGAACTGAGCCTTAAGCAGTCGCGCGAGTTATGCTCAACTTGGTGCGAGTTGAGCTTCGAGCAGAGCACAAGCGGTTGCAAAATTCTCAACTAACTATCGAGCATTCGCACTTGCAGCATTACGTATTCGTCAGCATAAGGGGTGTGCCTTTCAGGCATCCTCTCCCAAACTTCGATGGCTCGATCGGCAACGATCGGGCCTTTTTTCTTGATCGCCAATACATCGCTGCTACGTAGCTGAGGCCTCGTGGGCTGGCGCTGGGAGAGGATGCGAAGACATCCGGCCAGCCCTGAGGGTAGCAATTAGCTGGATATGTCGCCGAAGGTTAGCCTATAAGTCGATGGATGGTCGCCGCCATGATCGGGTCGCGTCCGACATCATGCGAGTCCGCTCGACCTCGCTTTAACCCACGGCTCAGGGGATCGATCAACGCCGAGTGGAAGCTCGCACACCTGAGCCAGTGCAATCGCTTCCTCCGGCGTTCCACCAGTCCACTGCTCCCATTGATCCCGATGCAGAATCGTCGGCATGCGATCGTGCACATCGGACATCTGTTCGCAGCCATTGACCATGACCATAGAGTACGCGTCGCCCCACTCAGCTGTCGGGCGCCAGACGCCGGCGACTGCAAACAGCTCCTCGCCATGCAGCGAGTACCACGTGCGTGTCATGCTGCCTTTCTCACCCTCAGCTTCGGCCCAGGCAGTCACCGGGATTAGGCAGCGACGCTTGGCGAAGCTGTCGCGCCAGAATGCGGTGCTGAGCTTATCCTCGCGAGCATTGTTCACGGGCTTGGGCTTTAGTGGCAGCCCCGTTTTCTTGCTCTTGAGCACCAGCGGGAAGCCCCAACTCATCGCGCGCGCGTGCCCATCGGCAACCACCACGCCGGGATAGCCAGGATAGATCTCGGCGGCAAAGTTGGCGCCGATGTCGGCCTGCACTGCGAAGAGGCGGGCGACTTCATCCATGCCCTTGGTCATGCGGTAGAGGTTGCACATGCCGGCATGATGGCGCAGCAATGAACGTAGTCAATGCACTTCCGATCCTTTAATCCTTACGTGGATCTTGGTTGCTGGATCAAGTGGGCATAGCTAAAATCGAAGTGAATTATGAGTTCAGGACAGAGGTCGAACTACTCGCTGAAGCTATCGACAGCGCCGCAATCGGTTCGGCTGCGATCGGCAATGAGGGTCGGGCAAAATCATCCGAGACCGATTGCCTGCCAACTGCCGCCCAGTCTTTTTATCTGCTGGCAGATAAGGATCTCAGCGTTCGATGATGCGACCTGTGTTCCGAGCACGCTCTGCATACTCGTTTAGCACCGAAATCGGCGGACTTGCGGTCTGATAGCGGTTCTCATGTAAGATTTGAAACTCTCTCGCAAAATACTCCACAACCGGACCAGTCCTGTCATTATGAATAATCTCGGGAAGCGGTAGCGTTGCAAGCTGGAAGAACTCACCATAGCTCTTAGAGCCGTTTGTAGTTGCTTTCGCTACTGACCTTTGTCCGGGAGAGAAGCTCTGATAATAGAATAGCCAGCCATTGAGCGAGAATGTGGATGGGGGGTTCCCAGCTTTCATAGCAGCAAAGTCATTCCAATGCGCTCTGTAAGCGGCCCACAAAAGTGGCAATAAAAGCACCAGCGCGATCTCCATCTTGTGCGGCCAAGATGTTACGAACGCCTCAAGCATGTCCATCATCTGCTCGACATCTCGGTTTGATGCTTCAACGATATCAAAGAAAGTAGTTATTTGGTAGACAGGTTGTTGGCCGGCGAAGACAAAGAACTGCTCTAAAGAGATTCCAGCCTGTTTAGCGAAGTTCTCGATGATGCGCTCTCGGGCAGGCGTTGGAAACACAAAGGTTCTGTCAAAGAACCTCCGCAAATAACGACGGCCATCGAAGTCGGAACCATAGACTGCTTTGATCGAGTGCGAGAGTTGCTCACTATCTGTTGCAACTACAAAGACAATGCCGTCTATGTCAAAGAGATGTTTGATTTGCTCTAGAAGTTCGATAGCGTAATTCGGCCTGCACCTATCAAGCTCGTCTACAAAAACAAACATAGGTTCAACGATGTTGCCATCTTCATCCCAAGCCGCACGAAGGGCGAGCGACACGTCTTTCTTGAACCCAGCGATTGCCTCTCGGGATACTCGTAGTCGCTGAATACGCTTTTCGATAAGCCCTGCTGCGTCGCCTTCTAGTTTCGCGAGATCATCTGCGAGATCGTCGCCACGACCTTCAGACGCGCCAAGTTTTTCCGCAATGGCATCTACTGAGATGCCGAGACCGAGCTTGGCTGCATGTTTAGCAACCTGCTTTCCGCCCTCGATTGCGATAATGCCAAGTTTCCGTTTGGCATCTCCGATCTTCTCGGAGACGGTTTTAGAGTTTGCGGCAATGGGGCTCACAGACTCGTCGATAGCCTCAATCATGGTCGAAAGAGGCTCATCGGATAGATCGTCGCGCCAAGCGTTAATGAGTGCGGTTAGATGACCATGATCACTCAACTGTGTGCGGAGCGCATCAAGGAAGAATGATTTCCCATCTCCCCACTTGGCATCGATGTTGAGAATGTAGCTAGCGGTCCGACCTTCTTCCTTGCGCTGGAAATATCGTCGGGTCAGCACAGACACGAGATGTTCAGCATCTCGTTTCCGGTCAAGGAGATCATGCTTCCAAGGTTCAATCGGCACAGTGAATCTCCGCTAAATTAATAGTGGCATGAAACGCGGAGCCAAATCTCGCAATCCCCTTACCGCATCTTCGGTAATTCAGAGTGCATTTCAGAGTGCATGACTGCGGCCAATCAACTTCCGCATTCCATTAGATCAATAGGGTTGGCGGCCCGATGGCAAGGCCGGGCTGGTGTAGCCAGCAGAGGCGGTGCCATCCGCTAACTCGGCACCGGGAAATGCATCAACGAAACGCTGGGCATCGGCCACACTGCGAAAGTAGACCGCGAACGCCTCATGGAAGCTTGAGCCTGAGTCTGGATGCTGAGCGAAGTTCCCTCGCAGGAGGTTCGCTTGCATCCAGGCGGTCATCCTGGCGCCATCTGGAAAGCCCATCCCATCGGCTGGCAAGGCGAACCTAACGCGGATAGGGAAGCATCGTTCGTCCATGGTGCGTTGCGATGTGCTTCTGCGAGCCATCGCTATAGACCAAGCGGAAGTTGGCGAGCAACGGACTGCTCATTCGGTTCGATCGCATCGATGATCACGGCCGCTATAGCGTCGGCGGCTCGGCGTCTGAGATCCGGATCAGGCATGGTCAGGCCTACCCGAGCCCAGCCGGGGCTTTGTGTTTCTACCAGGTCAGCGATGAGGGCTCGGTCGATTCGTTCCATGTCTCTGATTGGAACAAACATGGAACATAACGCAAGTGAGATGCTATGGGTCTGGCTCAACGATTCGCATCGAGGTGCTATATGACTGCCAGCAAAACCCGCGAAGTGCTTGAGAACGTGCAGCGTGAGATCGGCCGTATCGCGGCTGGTGGCGGCGCCTTTCAGGACATCACCAAGCCAACAGACTTCGGCGCTTTCACACCGGCACCCGCCGACAGCCGGCTCAAGGACGAAGGCAGGACAAAGACGGCTGAGGAGAAGCCGGCCTTCGCGCGATGGCTGTTGCTGCAGGTCGACAAAGACGGCTTCCTTGGTCAGCTCGCACAGGCGGCAAGGGGCGATCGTGGCTTTCCGAAGGACGGCGATGCAGAGGCGGTGCGTAAGCGACTGAACACGCTCAGCGCTGATCCTGACATGCACGAGGCGCTGGACGATGCGGAGCTGGAGTGGTCGAGCTTTTGAGGGGCAGCGTTTGCCTGTTGGCAGACCTTATCGATATGGGCTTTTTGTGACGACCATCTTCCGATCCGGTCTACTGCAGGAGATCAGCACCGATCCATCATCTGTCGGGAACCTGGCCATGCGTAGGACGCTCGTCTCTACGATGTTGATTGGTGCCCTTTCGAACTGCTCAGACAGTCGCTCAATGCGCCGCACGCATTCATCAAAGTCCACCGGTTCGGAGTTAGAGACGACTTCGCCACTGCCGACCCTCTCAACAGGAGTAGCTATTGCCCCGGGCGAAAAAGCGCTGGAGCCGGGGCCTGGGCTTGGACTTGGGCCGGGGATTGAAGATATAGCGGGTGCCAGCGGTGCTTCGTGTTTCGACGATGGTATCGGCTCGCCCTGCACTAGAGCGCCCACCGCAATACCAACAGCGAGTGAAGGCACCGCACCGACTAATGTGCCTAAGCCGAAGCCAATCTTCCGTCGGAACCATCGCCCTTCAGCTTTGCGAACGCTCTCTTCCAGTGCTCGAACCGACTCTTCACGGGAGGTAACCGCGGCTTCGCGCTTTGCGACTGCTGCATCCCGGCCATCCAGCCTGTCGTCCTTCCAAGCTTTGTGAGCGTCAGCTATCGCATCGTTCGCTACGTTCAGCTTTCCACGTATCCCGTCCAGCAAACCCATGAATCCCCCTTTGTCTACCCTTAGCCAAGCCTCAATATGCGGTCTTGTCGGCCCGGCAAACTTCCAATCGCTGGCTGTGGCTTATGCGCTCAGCGGCTTGATTTACGAGGCTGAGGGATGGCTAACGTCGTTATGCACGGGAATGTCGATATGGTCGCTGTGAGCGAGGACGTGGTTTCGGCGTTGGGCAGAAACGGGTCGCACCCGCGGTGATAGCGCTGCTACCGGTGCTCGCTGCCGCCATTGTTCCAGCTGGTCAAATGTTCGCCTGCACTCCTACTGCGGTTTACGATGGCGATGGTCCTGTCTGGTGTGCAGAAGGCCAGAGGATCAGGCTCGCTGGCATCGCTGCACGTGAGATCGACGGCACGTGTAGGACAAACCAGCCATGTCCAAGTGTGAGCGCCGATCGTTCACGTGACGAGTTGGTGATGCTGTTGGGCGTGCCGATCGGCCGCAAGCGCGAGGGCCATGTCGTTGTGCGCGGCCCGGTCATGCGGTGCCGATCGGAAGGGAATGGCAAAGGGTCAAGAACGGCAGCTTGGTGCGTGTCGCCCCGCAGCGGCGATGTATCATGTGCGATGGTGCGAGGGGGCTGGGCGCTGAGGTGGCGGCGATACTGGCGAACGCATCGGTGCTGATGCGTAAAGCGATCATGGCTTCCGTCTTACCGACCAGATCAGGGCTGACAGGCTGGTAATCAGGGCTGAGACTGCAGCGACGTAGGCTGGGATAAGGTTCATCATGGAACGCCTCCTCTTGTCGTCTGATAACCCCTCCGGTTCTCTGTAGGAAAGTTGTTTGTCACAGCATAAGAGTGCGTTGCAGGGCAACCAGGCAATCGTTGGCAGGCATCAGCCTCAATGGATCAATCGCCAACACAGTGCCGATCATCCAGAAGGAGGTCTCCAAATGCGCATCGTTCAGACGCGCATTGTTCCAACCCAGATCGCTACCGGTAATTGCTACAAGCCAGCGGTGCAGGTTAGCGTTTCGGTCACATCGCAGCCAGCACCACTTCCTGGATCGGAACTAGGCGAAAGAACGTAAAGGGTCGAGCTTAGAGATCATCTAACCGTGGGTGATACAGTTAACATACACTATTTACGCCGGCGCCGATGCTGGTACTATCGACATCAATCAGCACTCTGAGTGAAAGAGCAGACTTACTTAGTACTGAAAATATCAAGCGTTACGGCAAGAAACGATGGGGAGGCAGTTATGGCCGCTTGGGTTCACCGCATCTTGGCGGTCATCGGATTAGGTTTTCTTTACATGGCCTTAGTTCCAACCTCCGCAAAGGCTGAGAGTTGTCATGAGATCTGCATTGGCCATCTTCCGTTTGGTGGCTGCATATCGAAACAGCGAATCTGCAGGCCAGGGCCACCACCTCCTATTTCGTTGCCGGACCCTGAAATCGTAAAAAATCGGTGCCTCGCCGATCTCGGCAACTGTTCTGGTGAGATTATACAGCGGATTAGTCCGACGGAATTGATCAATGCGTGTGGTCAAAATCTAGCAAGGTGCCCGGAGGAAGTTTTGAAGCGAGCTCCAGTGCAACTCGTGCGGCCGCTAGTACAAGACTATATTCTTTCGCTGCGTGCACAAGCGAACACGAAATGGCAGTCAGTACCTCCCCACATTAGCGCTGCATTCGCGAGTAAGTTCCCTGAGATCGGTCTGCAGCAAGTAAGGTTCGCAACCGGGATCAACACGATCCATGGTCAGGCGATAACTATTGGTGACGAGATATTTTTTCCGCAAGAGGAGATAGATCTGTATTCATATAGTGGTCGTATGCTTCTGCTTCATGAACTGAAACATGTTGTTCAATACAAGAATAAAGGCGGCGTAGATGCCTTTATTAGCGAATATATTCTTCATGCGCCCGGAAAGGTTGTTCAGCTAAAATCCTTTAATGTACACGACGAGATTGGAACTGAGCATGAGGCAATCTCTTTTTCGGAGGCCATCATGGGGCAGTACGGGCGCATTTTCAAAGTTGACAATCGCTGCGCTCAAGACATTCGACTCTTCATGGAATTTTACGACAGGGAAGCTGGCGAGTGGATTCAAGGTGGCTGGTGGTCGCCTGCAGCAAATCATATCACTCGCCTTAGAACCGATGGTGCTCTCATACATTCTGCAAATGGCTCATTCCTTTTTTATGCGGAAGACCAAGATGGTAATCTCAAATGGGCAGGAGATTACATGAGGGATTTCAATGGTGAGACATATGGAATGAAACTATTCGAAACGGATGCAACCTCAGAGTTTCACACGTTAGAATTAAGTTGCTAATCGATCTGAGCCTGTAAGAAGACTATCATTGATATTGAGAAGGTCATCGTAAGCTCGGCCATCAATCTACATTAGATGTTTCATGATGAGATAGGGCCGGGCAGTCGAGCCGAAACCTCCGGGGTCTTCAAGCGTCATCTACCCAATTGTCACAGGCCCAGCGCCGATCGATATGCGCCGGCGTTCGCGCGGACGTGGGTCAGTTGAGCCTTTTCGCCGACCTTCGTGTTCAGTGCCGCCGCGAATGCTTCGGCCGGATCAAAGAGGACGATGTTCTTCACGGTTGCCCCTGCACCGCCGCCGCCACCGTTATCCACGTGCCGCGGATCATCGCGCGTCAGCACTTCCTCGCCACGTTCCAGCACCGCCGGAATCTCGTTCGGACGCAACCCGGCTATCCCACCTTCGTGATACCGGACGGCGCTGGCGACCCATGCCGGGTTGAACGCACGCGGAGTGCCACCTGCGCCGACCACGCCGCCGCTGTGGAACTGGAAGCCGCCGGTGCTGAAGCCTGAGCCACTGGTATCCAGGCCCCCGCCGCCACCCGCCGCGCCCGCAGCCGCCTTCAGCAATCCTGACACCAGATTGAAGATCACCTGCTGTTCAATCATGTTAGCAATCTGCCGCAGGAAGTCTGCCGCGAACTGCAGGAACGCCTGGCCGAGCGACTTGAACGCGTTGCCACCTTCAGCCACCGACTGGGCGAACCGGTCGAGCGCCGACACCGCGCTGCTGGCGAACTGCTGGGCGATCTGCTGCCCGGCGATGCCCATCACATAGCCAAGCTGCTGTCCGGCGGCGACAGATGCATCGAGGCCCAGCTTGATGTTGTCGATCTGCGCTGCGGTCAGCCCCAGCGCGGCCATGGCTTCCGGGTTTCCGGCGAGCGCGGTGTAGAATGCCTTCGCCTTACCAATGGCAGTTTCCAGGCGCGCGTTCACGGCATCGAGTTGCGGCTGCAACTGGTTCGCCATGCCGGTCTGCCCGGTCTCCTGGAAGAACTGGATCTGCTGCTGCAGGGACGCCCGCAGCGCGGTGAGATCGTCCACCGGCTGCTGCACGTCTCGGCGCTGGTTTTCGAACGTGTCGCGGGCGTGCTGGGCGTCGAAGTACGCGCCTTCCACGTCCCGCAGTTTATCCAGACGCAGCTTCAGTGCAGGATCGTCAGCCGCAATGCCGGCCTTGTCGGCATCCGCGCGTGCCTTGGCGATCGCGTCTTCAATGGCGGCTTGGCGCTGGGCAGCCAGCAGCGCGGCACCGGTAAGGCCCGACTGTTCCTTGAGCTGCTTGGTATCCAGTTCACGCGTCGCGGTCGTCCGGTCGACGGCAGCCAGGATCTCCTGCTGCTTTTCCAACTCCCGATCATAATCGGCCGCGGCATCCACGATGTTGGTCTGGAAGCGCCCCGACCCATCTGCCGGGAATACGCCCTTGCGCGGGTCGACCGGCTTACCGTTGACCTCGACCTGGTAGTGCAGGTGCGCGCCGGTGCTGTTGCCGGTGTTCCCACTCTTGGCGAACGTCTCGCCCTGGCGAACCACCTGCCCCTTACGGGCGGTCGAATTGTCGCTGAGATGGCCGAACTTCGAGACCGTGTTATTGCCGTGGTCGATGTAGACGAACTTGCCCAGCTTGGAGTCAAAGCCGGACTCGATCACCACACCGTCAGCGGGCGCACGGACAGCCGTGCCTACCGGTACCGCGAGATCGATCCCCTTATGGACGGTCGACGCACCTGCCTTGGGTGCCTTGCGCAAACCGAAGCCGGACGTGACGGGCGCCCCGGCCACCGGCGAGATGAACTGCGTCTGCTTGGCGATCCGCTCGCGCTCTTTGCGTTCACGTTCAGCTTGGTCAGCAGCGCGCTTGGCTTCGTCGGCAGCACGCTTCTGAGCAGCCGCGCGGGCCTCGGTCGCCTTCTGGTTGACGTATGCCAGCTTCGTGGCTTCGTCGGCGGCTGAAAACTCCTTGTCGACGAACGCGCGCGCTTTGCGACGGGCTTCCTCGGTCTCCTCGGCGATCGTCTTCTGGGTCCGCTGTTCAGCCGTGGCATCGCGAAGGTCGGCGTTCGCTTTCTGCTGAAGCTGAGTGTTCCGAGCGACCGTGTCGCCTTGTGCCTTCACCTCGGCGGTGGACGATTCCAGTGCCTTCAGTTGCCCTTCGGCGGCGGCCTTTTGGGTTTGGAAAAATCGAAGGCTCGCTTCTAGCTGGCCACGCGTAGCACTGCCCGCTGCTGCCAATTGCCGTTCCGTGATGCCGATCTGATCGCCCGACGCCTTGATCTGTCGGCGAAGGTCATCAGCTGTCGATACGCCCCGCAGTGCGCGGATTGCCTGAGCTGCATCCCGCCCAACTTGATCAAGCAACCCAGACACGCCTTTGATCGGTGCCGTGTCGGACAGGTAATCCAGAAACTCACGCCAAGCGCCGCCCAGTTCGCGGATGGCCGACGCCCATGGTCCGCGGGCTTTCTCGGCAGCATCGCCCATTTTCTCCCGGAAAATGTCGAGTGCGAGGTTGCGCGCCTCACCAGCGCGACCTTCATCGAACAAGACTTGGATCTGCTCGCGCTGCGAGGCGGTCAGAAAGTTGTATGCTGCATCCAGCTTCTCGACGGCATCACGGCCGCCGGTGAACGCCTCGCTGACTTCGCCGACAGCCTGCTTCAGATCAACGCCCATGACCTCCGACAAGTCGCTTGCAGCTTGGCCAAACTCGGTGATGTGGGACTGGTCGACGCCGTCTTTGGCAAACTGGCGAACCGCGGCAACCGCATTGTCCGCCGACAACCCGTAGGCATCTAGCGCCTCGGCAGCGCGGTTAAGTTCAGGTGCGCCATAGGACGACCCGTCAGCCGATGCCGCCAGTTGGCCCATGAACCCGCGCAACCGCTCAGCTTCGTTGCCGGCCTCGTTCATGCCGATCACAATCGTGCCTATTGTTGCAGCGAAGGTGAGCACAAGCGGATTGGAAAAGGCACCCGCGATCGCGCCGCCGGCCTTCGGGAAGATCTGGAGGATCTGGCCGCCCTGTTGCGCCAACGTCTGGGTCAACGAGGTGCCGGATGCGAGCTGGGTGACGATATCGTTTAGCTGATAGCCAAGGTTCTGCAGCTCATGCGGTCGGAGGCCCAAGGCGCTGCCACCGCCCACGTTCTGCTGACCCAGCGACTTGGCGGCCCGGTCGGCGTTGACCCGCAACAGGTTCTGCGCGGCGGCCAGTTCGGTCGCGCTGATCTTGCCCCGTTTGTAGAGGTTGTCGGCTTCTGCGAGTTCTTTGTTCAGACGATCTTGGATGACGCCCAGCGGGTTTAGTGCAGCCCGCAGCCGGTTGGTCGCCTCAACCAGTTCCTTCTCAGCAGCGGATGCCTTCTGTGCTGCGGCTTCCTCTTCGCGCAGTTGCTGGGCGAATGCCGTCTCGGATGCACGTACGCCGGCACCACCGTTGCCCTCAATCCGGGCACGGGCACGCATGGCAGCCTCGGTCATGCGGACGGATGCCGCATAGTCGCGCTCGGCCTGCTGCGCGCGTTCCGTGGCAGCGATCTGACGTTCGATGTCCGTCAGCCCGGATGACCGGAACACGGACGCTGAGTCAGCCGCCGACTTCCCGCTGACCGATTGCGTGCTGCGCGCGATCGCCTGTTGGACCTGTGCGACCCGTTCGGCGGCGATCTCCTGCTGCCTTAGAGACTGGGTGAACTTGTCGCTCTCAGCGGCCGCGAACGTGCTGACGGCACCGGCCAGCTTGGTCTGCCGTGCAAGATCGCCTAGTGTCGACGCGCTACGGTCGAACCCGTTTTCCTGGGTGGCGATGGTGCGCGAGAGACCCTTGATCTGGGTCTCCAGGTTCTTCACCTCAACCGCGACACCGGCATACCGGGCGATCGCGTCGCGCGTGGGCGGGCCGACGAACTTCCCGCTCGCCGTGTTCATGCGCTCTTGGGCGACACGGGCAGACTCTAGCGGGGCCTCCATGCTGCGCAGTTGATCGCGGTTGGCGACCAGTGCCGCCTCTTGCCGCTTGAACGCATCGACACCCTTGTCCGCAGCGCCGGCAATCTGGCTGTAGGCACGATCGAGACCGGCCAGCGCGGTGACGGCTTGCTGGATGCCGGTTGCCGATGACTTGGAACCGGCTGCGACATCTTTTTGGGTCGACAGGAGATCAAGGAGCGCGGACTCGATGGCGCTGACGACCTTGGAAGCCTCGTCGCGTGCCCTGATGACGAGGGTCGAATCTATGGTGCCGGACTTACCCATGTGTCATTTCTCCACGCAGGACCGCGGAGTGCCTGCAAAGTTCTTCCCCTATGGTGTCGAGGATAGCCTGGTGATCGTGGCTAGCGATTGTAGCCGCGAAGATTTGCATCGCTCTGACTGCGATCACTGTCGGGTGCGTTTCGGCCGTAGTCTGCGGGTATATCTCCGAGACGATGGCTGAGTTTAGAGCCTGATCTGTCGCGATCACATGCACTGCGACGGCGAATACATCATCAGGATGATCCAAGCCTAACGACGGCTGATCAATCATCGGGCCGAAGCGCGGCGCAACGGTGGCAGCAATGAAACGGATTTGATCTAAGGATAGATGTGGGGATGCCATGGGCGCTTACTCCTTCGGAACCTATCTCCCGTTTACCACAAGATCCTTATCTTCCCAACGTCACGTGTTAGTTGAGATTCACGGATAAAGGAATATCCTTCAACCGTTACTTGAATATAGCAAAAGGAGTGTTTAAGCGTGAAGTATATACTGTTGACTGCCCATGATTTGTTTGAGCATAACGAGGCCGCGCCAAGCTTGGCGCTTGGAGATGATCAATGCCCGAAACTGACAAGATGGCCGCTCTGACCTTCGTAACCCGCCTGAGTGACGGTCATCTGGATCTGTGGACCCCGGAGTGTCCCGCAGACTGGGCAGCCGGCAACGCCATGGGGCGCGACTATGCTGCCGAATGCCTGGCGTATGCCAGGAGTGAAGGTGACGTGACGATGTTCGCCGCAGTCATGCGGGCGATTACCCTGAAGGGCGTCTATGGCGCCGTGGAGACTGGGTTCTGTACGCAGGTCGGCATCGAGGCCGCCGACATCGGCGCGATCGCTGCATCGCCTGACGCGCAACCGACCAGAGACGTGGTCTAACCCAGCGTTTGAAGCGCGGGATGTCGGTAGCGGTGTAGATCGCTTTGAACCGCCCAGAGGCCAACTCGATCCGCATCCGGCCCTACGCTGGCTGGCGAATCAGGGTCGAGTGAGATTGCCATTAGATTTGTGAGTGGGTGGATACGGTCTGCGAGAGGGCAGGGCGGCTTGTTACCCGCCCTGTTACCCGCCGCTGCCAGTGCCTCTCGAACGACCTGCTAAGTCATTGATTTGTGGTGCCGGCTGCAGGGTTCGAACCCGCGACCCCCTGATTACAAATCAGGTGCTCTACCAACTGAGCTAAGCCGGCCCGCGCTTTGCGGATACGGCGCCCCTTACCGCGTTGTGGGGGCGCCGGTCCAGTGGTGTTGTGGTCTGGATCAGAAAACCGCGCGGGGGGTGCGTTCCTTCATCATCGCCTGGCGGATCAGCGGGATGGGCGCCCCGCCGAAATCGAGGAAGGTGTCGTGGAACGCCTTCCAGCTCTTGCGGCCACCGCGAGTGGCAGTCCAGTCGTCGCGCAGCTTGCGGATCATCAGCTTGCCCAGCGTATAGTTGAGGTAGGCCGGATCGTAGGTGCCGCGCGCCGCCTGCTGCTCGGCGGTGCCTTCGGTCTGGTAGCACTCGTTCTGAAACATGGCTTGCGATTGTGCCTGGGTCATTGTGCCCGAATGCAGGCCCACGGCCGAAAGATAGCGACAGTCGCGCAGCAGCGCGTTCGAGATCTGGCCGACGTGGACACCAGGGTCGCCGTTACCCAAGCCCGCTTCCCACATCATCTCTTCCGAGTAATGCGCCCAGCCTTCGGCATAAGCGTAGCCGACGAAGATGCGCGCGATCCACGAGGGCGCGCGGTTGGAGTGGAGAAACTGCAGGAAATGGCCGGGCATGACCTCATGCACGCTGGTGAACAGCAGGTCGTTCTTGCCGGGGATGTAGTCGAGCTGCTTTTCCTTGGACCAAGCCGGATCCGGCGGCGAGATGTAGTAGATCGACGGGATGCCCTTCTCGAACGGTCCCGGGGGATCGATGTAGGCGCTGTTCTGCCGGTTGTAGGGCGGACTTTCACGCACCAGCGCCTGTTCGGTGCCTGGGATCGTCGCCAGGTCCTTGGCGCGCACGAAGGCGGTCAGTTCGGGGATCTGCTTCGTGGCGGCGGCGACCGGGCCATCCGCCGGCTTCTCGGCGTTGAGCTTGTCGAAGCACTGCGCGATAGTCTTGCCGGGAGTGTACTGCGCGCAGGCTGCCTTCAAGGCTTCTTGATTGCGCTTGAGGTCGGCGCGGCCGATCGCTTCGATCTGGGCGAGTGGCAGGTCGACGCCTTCGGTCTCCTTGAGCATGCGCGAGAACTTGGCCGCACCCAGCGCGTATCCTTGCGTGGCGGTGGGCTGCTGCGTCTTGAGCCACGCTGTCAACGCGTCCATCGCCGCTGCCGCCTTTTCCGAGGACGCCTTGAACTGCGCCTGCAGGCTCGCGTCCTTGACGTCCGCGAAGGCGGTGCGCGCGTCGCCGCGGTAGTATTCGCCGAACCCACCGAAGCCGGCGATGCCGTGCTTGATGAAGCTGGCGGGCAGCGGCGTGCGCAGGTTGGCGCGGATGTTCGCGGCGGCGGCGGGGATCGCGTCGAAGAAGCTGATCATCGCCCGCATGCGGGTCGGCTTGTCGGCATATTCGCGGCTGACGTAGACGTTGGGATCGAGCCCGCCGTCGATGTACCACGCCGGGTTGGTGTGCGGTCGGTCGGCGTCGACGATCCAGAACAGCTCGCGCCGGGCGACCGCGACCAGGTTGTCGCGCTCCATCGCGTCCTGTTGAGAGAGGGCGGTGTAGGCGCCGGCATCGGTAACGATCGAGCGCAGGAACGCCACCCGCTTGGCAAGGCCGGCTTCGCTCCAGTCAGGCAGCTTGCCATCGAAACGGTGGTCGCCCTGATAGACGGCAGTCGAGGGATCGAGCGTAAACCACTGGGTGATGGTGGCTTGCACGTAGTCCTTCCACGCGGGCTTGGTTGCCGGCGCGGTTGCCGCGGGCTTGGGTGGAGCGGCAATAACCGCCGCGCTGCTGCCCAGCGCCAGGCAGGCGATTCCTGCCAGCAGCCTTTTCCGGATCGTCATCGCGTCCCCTTTTCCTGTTTTGGATGAGAGTGTTGCCACATCGGACAACCCCTTCGTTGCCGCAAGTGTGAGCTAAGCCGCGCCGAACGTCCAGCCTTCGGTGCAGGCGGTCTCTTCATCGAGCCCGGAGGGTTGCCACAAAGCATGATCGTCGGCGTGGCGACGCAGCCAGGCGGCGGTGAGCAGGGCGTCGGTGGTGTGATCGTCGAGTGCGCCCACCAGCAGCGCCGGGGGGGAGCCGAGTGCGGTGAGCGCAAGATCGAGGGCGGCGCCATCGCGGATCTTGGATCGGCCGACAGTGCGTTGCGCGGCCAGCGCCGCGATGGCGGTGTAGATTTCCACCACGACCGATCCTCGCGTTGGGATTGCGAGGCCATCGACCGGCCAGACGAATAGGCGTCGGTCGAGCCGGTGGAGCAGGCGCATGCCGGTGAGGCTCGACTTGCCGACTTGCGCCGCGCCCACGAGGTTGAAGTTGCTGTAAGGCTTGCAGCCTGCGCGCTCTTGGGCAGCCTCGGTCACCCGGAAACGGCCGCGCCGGTGCGTGGCGTGTGGGTGATGGAACAGCGCACCTTCGCGTCCCCCATGGCGTCTGAAGTAGGGGCTGGCTTGTGGGTGATCGACGAAGCTGGCCGCGGCAAGGTGCGGGTCGTGCGCGCAGATCTCGTCGATAAAGCGCCACAGGGCCCGGGCGTCATGCGGGCTTTGCAGCCAGTCAGGGAAGAAGGCGCCAGCGTCGGCGAAGGGTAAGGAGATGCCGAGGTCCATGCCGACGAGCGTGTCTGCGGGCAGGTCGGTCACGAGGTAATCGAGCACGCCTTGTCTCGACCAGTGGCGATGGTCGGGAGGCGATAACAGGCGCGGGGCTCCGCCACTAGCCGAGCAGATGCCAAGCGCGATGCCGGGGTGACGCTCACCAGCGGCGCCGGACCAGTCGATCGCGAGGAAGTGGGAGAAGCGAGGTACGGTGCTATCCACCCATCACTCGCCCTGTCGCTCGCGCCGCTTCTTGTCCCACCATTCCATCCGCTCGATAACCTGGCGCTCGAAGCCGCGTGGTACCGGCTTGTAGTACGTCTGCGGCGGCAGCGTCTCGGGCCAGTAGTCGGCGCCCGAAAAGCCCTCGGCATCATCGTGATCGTAAGCGTAGTTCTTGCCATAGCCGATGTCCTTCATCAGCTTGGTCGGCGCGTTGAGGATGCTGGGCGGCGGCATCAGCGAACCGGTTTCGCGCGCGGACTTGAAGGCGGCTTTTTGCGCGGCATAGGCGGCATTCGATTTGGGCGCGGTGGCGAGATAGAGGCAGGCCTGAACGATCGCGAGTTCACCTTCTGGAGAACCCAGAAACTCGTAGGCGTCCTTCGCGGCAAGGCATTGCACCAGCGCCTGCGGATCGGCCAGGCCGATGTCCTCGCTGGCGAAGCGGACCAGCCGGCGCAGCACGTAGAGCGGTTCTTCGCCTGCCGTCAGCATCCGCGACATGTAGTACAGCGCCGCCTGCGGGTCCGACCCGCGCAAGGATTTGTGCAGCGCGGAAATGAGGTTGTAGTGTCCCTCGCGATCCTTGTCATAGACCGCGACGCGCCGCTGCAGGAACTGGCCAAGCGCGGCAGGGTCGAGCGGTTGGGCCAGTTGCGCGGCATAGAGCGTCTCGGCCTGGTTGAGCAGGAACCGCCCGTCGCCATCGGCCGAGGCGACCAGCGCCTCGCGCGCTTCGGGGGTGAGGGGCAGGGCGCCCTCCAGTTCCTCGGCGCGTTCCAGCAGCGACGACAGCGCGGTGGCATCCAGCCGATGCAGGATCAGCACTTGCGCGCGGCTGAGCAACGCCGCGTTGAGTTCGAAGCTGGGATTCTCGGTGGTGGCGCCGACCAGGGTGACGGTACCGCGCTCGACGTAGGGCAGGAAACCGTCCTGCTGGGCGCGATTGAAGCGGTGGATCTCATCCACGAACAGCAGCGTGCGCTGGCCGGCTTTGGCCGCGACGTCGGCTTCGGCGAACACCTTTTTCAGGTCCGCCACGCCCGAGAACACCGCGCTGACAGCGGCGAAGCGCATGCCCACAGCATCCGCCAGCAGGCGGGCGATGCTGGTCTTGCCGGTGCCGGGCGGTCCCCACAAGACGATGGATGACAGGCGGCCCACCGCCACCATCCGCCCGATCGCGCCTTCCGGCCCCGTCAGGTGCTCCTGCCCGACCACTTCGGCCAGATTGCGCGGACGCAGACGATCGGCGAGCGGTGCGTCCGCGCGTACTGGATCGGCGGCGGGAACCGGCTGGGCGGGCATGTCGTCGGCAAAGAGATCGGCCATGTCGCGCATCTAGCGATTGTTGCGCCCGATTGCATCGGTCTGCCGCGCCCCCTACAGGCGCGCGATGACCGAGCGCCCGCAGCCCGCCCCAGTGGGGACGCCGATCCACCTGTGGATCATCGGCGGCCTCGGAACGGTATGGGGTGCATTTGGCTGCGTCGACTTCCTGCTGATCAACATACGGCATCTGTCGTACATCGCCAGGCTGTCACCCGACGTGATCGACGCTCTCGACGCCTTGCCGGGCTGGGTGGTCGTCAGTTGGGCCATGCAGATGGGTTTCGGCCTGTTGGGCTCGCTGCTGCTCCTGGCGCGTTCCCGTTGGTCGGTGCACGCCTTCGTGGCGGCTCTGTTCGGCCTGGTCGCGCACCAAGGCTATCAATTCGCGGTCGGATTGCCGGCGGGCATGATTTCGGTAGGCGCGATAAGCATGCTGTCGGCCACCTGGATCATCGCGATCGCCCGGCTTGTCTATTCCCGCGAAATGCGCGCGCGCGGCGTTTTGCGCTAGCACGCCGTCGGCTTATCCCAGCGTGCGTTTGCGAAGGACCAGCCGCAAGTATGTATCGGCTACGGCCTGATTGATCCGATTCCAGCTGAAATCGAGCGCGCGACGTTCGCCAGCATCGCCGTGGCCTGCACGCAGGCCGGCGTTTTCGATGTAGCCGCGCAAGGCTTCGGCGAACTGATGGACGGCGCCCGGGCGGATCAGTCGACCCGAGACATGATCTTCGACCAGGCTTTCGCTACCTGTCGCTGCGGCGGCCACCACGGGCAGGCCGCAGGCCATCGCCTCCAACGTCACGTTGCCGAAAGTCTCGGTGACGGACGGGTTGAACAGCACGTCCATGCTGGCCACTGCACGGCCCAGGTCGTCGCCTGCCTGAAAGCCGACGAACGATGCGCCCGGCATCCGGCTGTGGAACCATTCGCGCGCCGGCCCTTCGCCGATAACCAGCACCTTATGGTCGACGCCACGCCGGCGCAGTGCGTCGATCGTGTCGCAGAATACGTCGAGGCCCTTTTCCATCACCAGTCGGCCCAAAAAGCCGATGACGATCTCGTCGTCGGCTATGCCAAGGCCCTGGCGCCAGGCAAGATCGCGCGCGCCGGGATGAAAAACGTCGCGGTCCACCCCGCGTGACCAGATCGAGATGTCATAGTTCATCCGCTGCTCGCGCAGCACCTGGGCCATGCTCTCGGACGGGGCAACCAATGCGTCGCAGCGGCGATAAAAGCGGCGCAGGAACGCCTCCATCACCGGTTCTGCCCATGCCAGGTTGTAGTAACGCAAGTACGTTTCGAAGCGGGTGTGCACCGACGCAAGCACCGGCAACTGGCGCTTGTGCTGCCGTGCCCAGGTCAATGCCTGATGCGCGACTGGATCGGGCGACGACAGGTGCACCACGTTCGGTGCAAACGCCTTGAGGTCACGCCGGGCGCTGTTCTGCAGCGACAACGGCATGCGGTACTCTCCCCGACCGGGGATCGGCAGGGCGCGAATGCCCACGAGATCCCCGGTCGCTGGAAATGCAGGCTTGGAGACGACAGGAGAATAGACCCGCACCGCCGCGCCCTGTTCGAGCAGATAGCCGGCCAAGCGGTTCAACGCCTGGTTCGCTCCGTCCCGCACATAGTTGTAATTGCCCGAGAACAGGGCGATGCGCAGGTCGGATATTTCCATAATGGCGAGCGCCATAGCCGGGCAAGGCACGCTTGGCGAGCCCGCGCGCGGGAGTTGCGGCGCACCATGCCCGGAACGGACCGGACCCGCCGTTCGCCGGGGCCGATCCGTCCGTCAGCGTATCAGGAAAGCCACGATCAACGGCGATCGTCGCGGCGCCAGTCGCCGCGACCATTATAGCCCCGGTCGTAATTGCGGCGGCCATAGTTGCGGCCGTCACGATCCCAGCGCCGTCCATCACCGCGGCCATACCCCCGGTTCCAGCGGTTGTCGTTGTACCCACGGTCCCATCGGTTGCCGTAATAGCTGCCACCGTAGAAGTTGGGCCGGCCGTAATACCGATCCTGGTAATAGCGACGCGGCGCACCTTCGTAGTAGTAGTAGTAACCTGGGCGTTCGCGTACCGTCACATAGCGCCGGCTGCCATAGTAGCTGCGATCGTAGTACCGGCTGTCACCACGATCGGCGATAGCCGCGCCTACCGCCAGGCCGAGTATGCCGGCCCCGATCGCGATTGCGGCATCATCGCCGCCTCCGCGACGATCCCAGCGATCCTGCGCTTGCGCGCCTTGGGCGAAGCCCAGCGTCGTAGCAGCCAGCGCCGCCGCGACACCCAATGTCCTGAGGTATGCTTTCATCCGAATACTCCCTTGCGGGGCCTGCCAAGTACGGCGGAAACGGCGGGCACCTCGACACCATCATCGAGACGCGCAATTGAGCAGAACGGCGCTGAACCGGGTCTTAACCTATGCTTTGGAGCCAACCGGCCGGTAGTGGCGCGAATGACACACAGGCCGGCTATAGCGAAAGTGCTTATGCAACCCCGAAGGCCGGCAAGGCTTTAGCGCGTCGAGGGAAGACGCCTAAATCAATTGCTACACCTTCTTGGGAAGACATGATGACCAACACACGGCAAATACTGGCGACGGCGACCCTCGGTCTGGGCCTGGCACTCGCGATGCCCGCAACCGCGCAGCAGCGCGACACCGCGGGCGATTTCAGCGGACCTTATATCGAGGGCTTCGGCGGCCTGGCCGCCCGCGGCAGCGACGGCGGTTCGCGTCTGGAATTCGATTCCAATCAGGACGGCACTTACGGCGACACGCTGATCGCCGCGAACCGCGACGCATTTTCACCCGGCTTCTGTGATGGCCGCGCGCTCGGCCGGCTGCCGGAGAACGGTTGCAAAAGTGACAAGGATGGCGTCGAGTATGGCGGTCGCATTGGCTACGATTATCGCATGAACAATTTCGTTCTGGGCGGTCTGGTCGAGGCTACCAAGAACGAGGCGCGCGATGCCACCAGCGGCTTCAGCACCACGCCCGCCAGCTACACGCTGCAGCGCGATCTGGACTACAACGTCTCGGCCCGCTTGCGTGCCGGCTATACCCCCGGTGGCGGCATGCTGTTCTACGTGACTGGTGGCGGCAGCATGGCGAAGATCAACCATAGCTTCTTCACCACCAACGGCGCGAATTCGTTCGATCAGGTTCGTGACAATAAGCGGATCTGGGGCTGGCAGGCTGGCGGCGGCGGTGAGCTGATGGTCACAAACAACGTCAGCCTGGGCGTCGAGTACCTGTACAATCGCTATTCGGACGACAAGAGCTATGTGCTGGTTGGCCGTGGCACCGCGCCGCTGACCAACCCGTTCGTAGCGCCATCGGGTGCGACCCGGATGCGGATCGCCGACGATCGTTTCGACTATCACTCGCTGCGTGCAACCGTCGGCTTCCACTTCTAGGCCATGCGCTTCGCAATGATGAGCTAAGACAAGGCGCCCGGTTCAGTACGAACCGGGCGCCTTTCGGTTGTCGGAGCGGGCAAGGGGATGCCGCCCCGAGCCGATTCCCTCAATAGCCGCGGCGTCCATAGTAGCTGCTGTCATAGTTCGGGCCGCGGCGCTGCCAGTCATAATTATCATAGCGCCGTCGCTCGTCGTAGGCGGATCGATCATAGTCGCGATCATCGCGATTGATCGTGGCATCGTAGCGGTGATCGCCTTGACCGGTATTGCCGCTCGACGCGACGATCGCCCCCAGCGCAAGGCCGATAACACCGGCGCCGATGCCGACAGCCGCGGTGTTATCGCCGTGGTGGCGGTAGTAATCACGCGCTTGAACCGGAGCGATCGATGCCATGGCACTGGCTGCCAACGTCGTTGCGACGATGCCCTTCGTGACGGGGTTCATGTATGATCTCCAGAAAAAGAAGGTGGCGGCCTGATCGAAGATTCGCACACCGTCCTGCGATGAAAATCTATCTGCACCCCCGTGACTGAACCAAGGCAGGACGAGGCCGGCAGCCTTCGTTCATAAAAGGTGGTGACATAATGAATGGCAGCACTGGGGAATTTTTCGCGCTTATCAAAGGTAAAGCATCGAGAAGCCCCGTCGCTGAAATGATTTACGGGCACGTCAGAGTGAAGGTGCAGGCCGGAACGGGTTACCGCTTCGAGACGATTAATGGGCAAGGCAGTCAAAGGAGTATGCCCGTGTCTATCCTCGACAAGATCGCCGCCGCCGTTACGCCCATGGCATCTGATGCCGAACGAGCGCAGGCCCGCCGTGATGCTGAACAACTATCTCAAGGTGATGACTGGCTTGGTCAGGTGCTCGCTCACCATCGCCAGATTGAACACGCCTTCGATCGTGCGCTGAACGCGGATGGCGGCGCGGAGAGGCGCCAGGCGGCAAGCAACCTAGCCGTGATCCTCATGGCGCATTCCAATGCCGAAGAAGCGGTACTGTACCCTGCGTTGGTGGAAGCCAGCAGCAAGGCGCACACGACCATGGCTTACGAAGAGCAGGCCGCGGCGAAGATCAACATGGCGATACTGGAAAGCCTCGATCCGATGAGCCGCGAATGGCGCGACAAGCTAGAGCACATCCAGGGTGCCGTTCTCCAGCACGTCTATCAGGAGGAAAGCTCTTGGTTCCTCGACGTTGCCAGGAATGTTTCGGCCGGCCAGCAGCAAGTGCTGACAAAACGCTATTCCGAAGAGTTCGGACGTAATTCCGGGGTGGCGCAACCCGCCACAGTCGCTTCGATCGCCTGACCATCAGATCGGCTGAACGAAAAACGGGCGCTCGCATCGCGAGCGCCCGTTGTCCTGTTTCAATCAGGCCGCGTTTTTCTTGCGGCTGGCCTTCTTGCGCTCGTTCGGATCGAGCAGCGCCTTGCGAAGACGGATCGACTTGGGGGTGACTTCCACCATCTCGTCATCGTCGATGTATGCGATGGCCTGCTCCAGCGTCATCACGCGGGGAGGGGTGAGGCGAATCGCGTCGTCCTTGCCGGTCGAACGGAAGTTCGTCAGCTGCTTGGACTTCATCGGATTGACTTCGAGATCGTCAGGCTTGGCGTTCTCGCCGATGATCATGCCCTCGTAGAGCGGCTCGCCAACGCCGACGAACAGGATGCCACGCTCTTCGAGTGGGCCAAGGGCGTAGGCAACGGCTTCACCGGCCCCGTTCGAAATCAGCACGCCGTTCTTGCGGCCAGCGATCGCACCACGGTGCGGGCCATACTTCTCGAACAGGCGGTTCATGATGCCGGTACCGCGCGTGTCCGACAGGAATTCGCCATGATAGCCGATCAGGCCACGCGACGGCGCCGAGAAGGTGATGCGGGTTTTGCCGCCGCCCGAGGGGCGCATGTCGGTCATCTCGCCCTTGCGGGT
The DNA here is from genome assembly GCF_055361525.1 of Novosphingobium sp. TK46. Classification (NCBI taxonomy): domain Bacteria; kingdom Pseudomonadati; phylum Pseudomonadota; class Alphaproteobacteria; order Sphingomonadales; family Sphingomonadaceae; genus Novosphingobium; species Novosphingobium sp. TK46. Next base: position 525,586 of record NZ_CM143963.1, on the reverse strand, counting down.
CGCCATCTTCTCGACGACGGTGCCGGAGAACTCATCATCGACGTCGATCACGACAGTCTCGTAGGGCTCAGTCGGCTTGCCGTTCTCGTCAGTGCCGAACAGAACGCGTGGACGGCTGATGCCCAGCTCGAAGCCTTCGCGGCGCATCGTCTCGATGACGACGCCCAGCTGAAGTTCGCCACGACCGGCGACTTCGAAGCTGTCCTTGTCCTCACTTTCGGTGACACGGATGGCGACGTTGGATTCCGCTTCGCGCGCCAGTCGGTCGCGGATCATGCGGCTGGTGACTTTGCTGCCTTCGCGACCCGCCATCGGCGAATCGTTCACGGCGAAGCGCATCGACAGTGTCGGCGGATCGATCGGCTGGGCGTGCAGCGGCTCGGTTACCGACATGTCGGCGATCGTGTTCGAAACGGTAGCGGTGGTCATGCCGGCGATGGAGATGATGTCACCGGCCTTGGCTTCGTCCACGGGGATACGGTCGAGACCATGGAACGCGAGCAGCTTCGACGCGCGGCCGACTTCGACGATGTTGCCGTCGTTATCCAGCGCGCGGATCGGATCGTTGACCTTGACGGTGCCCGACTGAACCTTGCCGGTCAGGATGCGGCCAAGGAAGTTGTCGCGGTCGAGCAGGGTGACGAGGAACTTGAACGGGCCATCGACGTCCGCTGCCGGTGCCGGCACATGCTCGACGATCTTCTCGAACAGGGGCGTCAGCGTGCCTTCGCGCGAATCCGGATCTTCGCTGGCATAGCCATTGCGGCCCGACGCGTAGAGCGTCGGGAAGTCGAGCTGCTCATCGTTGGCGTCGAGGCTCACGAAGAGGTCGAACACCTCGTCGAGAACTTCGGCGTGGCGGCCATCGGGACGGTCGATCTTGTTGACGACGACGATCGGCTTGAGGCCCAGGCCCAGGGCCTTGCCGGTGACGAACTTGGTCTGCGGCATCGCGCCTTCCGAGCTGTCGACCAGCAGGATCACGCCGTCGACCATCGAGAGGATACGTTCAACCTCGGCGCCGAAGTCGGCGTGTCCGGGGGTGTCGACGATGTTGATGCGATAGCCATTCCACTCGACCGAAGTCGGCTTGGCGAGAATGGTGATCCCGCGCTCCTTCTCGAGATCGTTGGAATCCATCGCACGCTCTTCGACGCGCTGGTTGTCGCGGAAGGTGCCTGACTGGCGGAAGAGCTGGTCAACCAAGGTGGTTTTGCCGTGGTCGACGTGCGCGATGATCGCGATGTTGCGCATCGGTAGGGGGGCGGACATGTGAAGCCTGTACGTTCGAGGATAGGTCAGCCGGCGCTACGCTGCGCCGCACAATCGCAGGCGCCCTTACTCGTATTCTGTAGTTTGAGCAAGCGCAGCGAAAACGCAGCCAATTCGTTTCACATCCCGCACCGCTCACAATAAGGTGCGGTTGCAAGAGCCACAACAGGGGAAACAGGCATGCTTGAATACATGATCCTGCCGTTCAAACGGTATGCACAATTTTCTGGCCGGTCGCGCCGGATGGAGTTCTGGGCGTTCGGATTGCTGAACGTGATCGTCTATGCGGTGCTGGGCGGCATCGCGATTGGCACCGGCGCGTCGATGGCATCACTGGCCCAGGGCGGCAGCAACCCCGGGGCGGCAATTTCCGGTCTGTTCTTCAGCGGTTTCGGCTTGTTGCTGGGTATCTACTGGCTGGCGACGATCGTCCCGACGATCGCGGTTACGGTGCGTCGTCTACACGATCGCGACATGAGCGGCTGGTGGTATCTGGGCTTCATCGTGCTGTCGTTCATCCCGCTGGTCGGCTTCATCGTAAGCATCGCGTTCCTGGTCATCATGTTCCTGTCCGGAACGCCTGGGCCTAACCGCTTTGGGGAAGATCCCAAGGATCCGGCCAACGCGCAGGTTTTTGCCTAAGACATGGCCGGCTCGCAAGACGATGAGCGTCCGCGAGCCGGCTTCATGCAGAACGCAAGGGCTACTCGGCGGTCCGCTATCACGAGGATTGCGTTTGCGAGTATGGCCATCGTGCTTGGTGCCGCAGCTTCGGGTTGCGATGGCAAAGCACCTTCGCAAGAGCCCGAAAACAGACCGGATGCCGAGCAACCGCCGGCCATTCCGGTAATGGGGCCGGAGCGGGCAATCCTGGCATTCGGCGATTCCCTGCTGGCTGGTTATGGCCTGCACGATGGCGAAAGCTATCCTGCGAAGCTTGAGGCGGCTTTGCGGGCACGAGGCGTAAACGCGCGGATCACCAACGCCGGTGTTGCGGGCGAAACAACCGGGGAGGGGCTGGCTCGGTTGCCTGCCTTGCTCGATGCCCAGCCAAGCACGCCAGATCTGGTCATCATCAGTCTGGGTGCCAACGATATGCTCCAAGGCCTTCCGCCGATTGAGACCCGCGCTGAACTGGGCCAGATTCTGCGCATTCTCAAGGATCGGCATATCAGCGTACTGCTGCTCGGAATGATGGCGGCGCCCGATCTCAATCCGCAATATGCACGCGATTTCAATCCGATCTATCCCAGCCTCGCGCACGAGTACGGAGCTGCATTGGTGCCGTTCTTTCTCCAGCCTTTGCAAGGCAAACCCGATCTGGTGCAACCTGACCGCGTGCATCCAACCGCACTTGGGGTCGAGGAGATCGTCGCCGCAACCGTGGATGATGTGGCGCAAGCCCTGCCGAAGCGCTGAAGCACGATCGGGTTGTCCGATGCCGCCCGTCGTTGCGCTATCTTCGTTGGGTTGCCGTCCCGCCGTCGACATTCCAGACAGCGGCTTCTCTCAGGATCGCGGCGAAGGGAGGAGGCTCGGTTCCTGTCAGCCAGACCTGAGCCGACCCGGCCCGCAGACGTTCGAACAAGGCCTCTCGCCTCAGCGGATCGAGGTGAGCGGCGACCTCGTCCAGAAGCAACAAGCGGGGACGCCGCTCCCCGGTGCTTTCCAGCAACTGCGAATGAGCAAGCACGATGGCGATCAGCATCGCTTTCTGTTCGCCGGTTGAACATTCCGCCGCTGGCTGGTCCTTCGTCGCAAGCCTGACTTCCAGCTCGTCGCGATGAGGCCCGATCAGCGTTCGCTGCGCTGCGCGATCGCGCGGCCGCCCATCTCGCAGCGCCGCCGCCAGTTCGTCGATGCCGGTCGGACCGCCTGCGCGATAGGCAAGCGTCGGCTGCGCGAACGGTGAGTCCGGCAGGCTCGTCAATACAGCGCCGAGCCCCTCGACCATGTCGCGCCTTGCCTGGGCCACTATCGCCCCCGCCGCGGCAAGCTGTTGTTCGATCGCGTCCAGCCAGCGCGGGTCGGGTTGGCGGTCATCCGAGAGCAGGCTGTTGCGCTCGCGCAAGGCGCTCTCCAACCGCGTCGCGTTGGCCGCGTGACCCGGGCTGTCCGCCAGTACCAGCCGGTCAAGGAAACGTCGCCTTGCACCTGCGCTTTCGGAAAACAGGCGATCCATCGCCGGGGTCAACCAGCCGATCGACAGCCATTCCGCCAGACGAACCGCAGGGGCTTCGGCGCCGTTGATCTGCACCACGCGCCGGCCGGGGCGTTCGGCCAGAACCCCCGTACCAAGTCGCACCGGATCGCCCCGGCCAGCCAAGTCCGCGCTGACCGTAAAGCCACCGCGCCCGGTCTGTGCCGGCATGTCCGACAGCGCTGCGCGTCGCAGTCCCCGACCGGGCGCAAGTAGCGAAATCGCTTCGAGCACGTTGGTCTTTCCAGCGCCATTGTCTCCGACCAGAAGATTGAACTGCGCCGTATCGTCGACGCGGGTGTCCCGGTGATTGCGGAAATCGGCAAGCTGGATGCGGTCGAGCGCCATTGCCTGCGGCCTAGCCGCGTCGCGGGGGCGGCGTCAAACAGGTCGGTCGATCAAGAGGTTCGCGTCTTGGCGAAGGGTGAAAAGTTCACGTTTTCGTCGAACACATCCACGCCTTCGCGCCGTTTGAGATAGCCGACGACCAGATACGTCACCGGCGTAAGTACCGCCTCCCACACCGTCTTGATGAGCCACTGGGTCACGATCAGCGACAGAATCAAATGAAGCGGAAATCCGGGTACACCGAGGAAGGCGAGCGGGTAGAACAGCAAACTGTCCATACCTTCGCCGAAGATCGTCGATCCGATCGTGCGGGACCACAGGTGCTTGCCCTGCGTCATGATCTTCATCCGCGCCAGGACAAAGGAGTTGACGAACTCACCCGCCCAGAATGCCACCAGCGAGGCGAATACAATGCGCGGCGTCTGGCCGAAGATCGCCATGTAGGCCGCCTGGTTCGGTGCGGTCACATGCTGACCGGCTATGCTATAGGTGGCCGAAGCGAGTGCCCATTCCGGGTTAGCCGGGATGTTTACCACCACGACGCTCATGGCGACCATGAACAGCAGCGCGAAAAAGCCCGCCCAGATGCAACGTCTGGCGTTCGCATAACCATAAACTTCGGTCAGCACGTCGCCGATGATGTAGCTGACGGGAAAGAACAGCACTCCTGCGCCGAACGTGACCGGACCGACCAGTGGTAACGTGATCTGCGCCTGTTTAGCCGCGCCGATCAGGTTAGACAGCAGCAGGATGACGACAAAGCCGGTCATCACGAAATCGAAAAAGCGGAAATGGCGCCGGGATCGGGACGATCCATCGATACGGGAAAGTTGCGCGTCGTTCATCGTCACAGCCTAACTCGGTGCCGAAAGGCCGCCTAGAAGTTTTCCGTCATCATGGTCCCTAATGCGTCGATCAGTTTGCCTGACGCTGGATACGCGCTATGGGCGATGGCCTGCGCGCCCGTAGTTCAACTGGATAGAGCACGAGCCTTCTAAGCTTGGAGTTGCAGGTTCGAGTCCTGCCGGGCGCGCCATCGCTTTCTCATGCCAAGCTGCCGCGCATATTGCAGCTACATTCCCCATCCATCGAAAGCCGAGGGGACGCCGAATTTTTCGCTGGCGATAATCACGGTTTCGGGGGCCGAGATGACACTCCGATCGGACCCATGCAGGCACTTTGCGGCCAGCTCATATCGTGGACCTTTTGATGATCTGATGGGACGCCGGCGGATTGGCGCGTCAGGCGCGTCATAGGTCCGATCGCTTTTTCCGCAATTTGGCCTGCAGCTCACCGTGCGAAGACCTCGCATTGCGGGGGCAGCGTATTCGCCTTTGCCGGGTGAGGTTCCCTTGGTTGGGTGGGGATGTGTCGGTTTTTTCAAAAAGTGTGTTGACCGACTCAAGAGGTCTGCATATATGCCGCTTCACCGGAGGGAACGACGCGTTGGTGTTGTTCTTCTGGTCGCCCAGATAGACGGACAGCTTGTCTCCCGACCTGAAAAGCGGGGGGTTATGGTTGTCCGGCTTTACTGTTCGGCGCGAGGCATTTGGGCTTTTGGTCTGGGTGTTTTGGTTCTTTGACATTGTTGGTTTAGATGAAGGGACATGTGGGCGACGGCGCCCGGTCCGGGGGTCTTTGGGCTCCGGTAACCGGTATTAAGTCGATGCCTTAAAAGTCTTCTATGTGGCGTTTGCGTCATATGGATGACAAGCATGTCCTTCGTATCCATTACGTTTGAAATGCAGGTATCGGCTCCCTGAAGT
>NZ_CM143963.1:7500-517500 GCF_055361525.1 Novosphingobium sp. TK46 | reverse complement strand
CCAGGCCAGTGCCTTCATTTCAACTAGCAGAACACTTTGGGAAGAGTGGCCATAGCGGGTGACAGCCCCGTATGCGAAAGTGATAATGAAGGACTCGAGTAGGGCGGGACACGTGAAATCCTGTCTGAACATGGGGGGACCACCCTCCAAGCCTAAATACTCGTACATGACCGATAGCGAACTAGTACCGTGAGGGAAAGGTGAAAAGCACCCCGATGAGGGGAGTGAAACAGTACCTGAAACCGAATGCTTACAATCAGTTGGAGCCTCTTTAGGGGGTGACAGCGTACCTCTTGCATAATGGGTCAGTGACTTAATCTGTCGAGCAAGCTTAAGCCGTTAGGTGTAGGCGCAGCGAAAGCGAGTCTGAATAGGGCGACTGAGTTCGACGGATTAGACCCGAAACCCGGCGATCTAGGCATGACCAGGTTGAAGGTGCGGTAACACGCACTGGAGGACCGAACCGTTGAATGTTGAAAAATTCTCGGATGAGTTGTGTTTAGGGGTGAAAGGCCAATCAAGCCGGGAAATAGCTGGTTCTCCGCGAAATCTATTGAGGTAGAGCGTCGGATGTATGCCGTTGGGGGTAGAGCACTGGATGGGCTAGGGGGTCGCGAGATCTACCAAACCTAACCAAACTCCGAATACCAACGAGACTTATCCGGCAGACAGACGGCGGGTGCTAAGGTCCGTCGTCAAAAGGGAAACAGCCCTAACCTACAGCTAAGGTCCCCAAGTCATCACTAAGTGGGAAAGCATGTGGAAGTCCCAAAACAACCAGGAGGTTGGCTTAGAAGCAGCCATCCTTTAAAGAAAGCGTAACAGCTCACTGGTCTAAATAAGGGTTTCTGCGGCGAAAATGTAACGGGGCTCAAGTGATGCACCGAAGCTTAGGGTGTGATCGTTTACGATCACGCGGTAGCGGAGCGTTCCGTAAGCGGATGAAGCGGGAGGGTAACCGACCGTGGACGTATCGGAAGTGCGAATGCTGACATGAGTAGCGATAAAGAGGGTGAGACACCCTCTCGCCGAAAGACCAAGGGTTCCTGCTTAAAGCTAATCTGAGCAGGGTGAGCCGGCCCCTAAGACGAGCCCGAAGGGGGTAGTCGATGGGAACCACGTTAATATTCGTGGGCCTGGTGGTGTGTGACGGATCATGTGTGTTGTCTGGCCTTATTGGATTGGTCAGGCTTCGAAATGGTTCCAGGAAATAGCCCCACCGTATAGACCGTACCCGAAACCGACACAGGTGGTCAGGTAGAGTATACCAAGGCGTTTGAGAGAAGTATCCTGAAGGAACTCGGCAAATTGCCTCCGTACCTTCGGAAGAAGGAGGCCCTCTCACCGGGCAACCGGTGTGGAGGGGGCACAGGCCAGGGGGTAGCGACTGTTTAGCAAAAACACAGGACTCTGCTAAGTCGGCTTCAAGACGACGTATAGGGTCTGACGCCTGCCCGGTGCTCGAAGGTTAAGAGGAGGAGTGCAAGCTCCGAATTGAAGCCCGAGTAAACGGCGGCCGTAACTATAACGGTCCTAAGGTAGCGAAATTCCTTGTCGGGTAAGTTCCGACCTGCACGAATGGCGTAACGACTTCCCCACTGTCTCCAGGATATGCTCAGCGAAATTGAATTCTCCGTGAAGATGCGGAGTACCCGCGGTTAGACGGAAAGACCCCGTGCACCTTTACTGCAGCTTCAGAGTGGCATTAGGAAGAAATTGTGTAGCATAGGTGGGAGGCTTTGAAGCGTCGGCGCCAGCTAACGTGGAGCCATAGGTGAAATACCACCCTGTTTGTTTCTGATGTCTAACCTCGTACCGTAAGCCGGTACAGGGACCCTCTGTGGCGGGTAGTTTGACTGGGGCGGTCGCCTCCTAAAGAGTAACGGAGGCGCGCGATGGTAGGCTCAGGACGGTTGGAAACCGTCTGCAAGAGTGCAATGGCATAAGCCTGCCTGACTGCGAGACTGACGAGTCGAGCAGAGACGAAAGTCGGTCATAGTGATCCGGTGGTCCCTCGTGGAAGGGCCATCGCTCAACGGATAAAAGGTACGCCGGGGATAACAGGCTGATGATTCCCAAGAGCTCATATCGACGGAATCGTTTGGCACCTCGATGTCGGCTCATCACATCCTGGGGCTGGAGCAGGTCCCAAGGGTTTGGCTGTTCGCCAATTAAAGTGGTACGTGAGCTGGGTTCAGAACGTCGCGAGACAGTTTGGTCCCTATCTGCCGTGGGCGTCGATACTTGAGAGGAGTTGTCCCTAGTACGAGAGGACCGGGATGAACATGCCTCTGGTGTACCTGTCGTTCCGCCAGGAGCGCAGCAGGGTAGCTATGCATGGACGGGATAACCGCTGAAAGCATCTAAGCGGGAAGCCTCCCTCGAGATTAGGTATCATCGAGTCGTGATAGACCATCACGTTGATAGGCCGGGTGTAGAAGTGCGGTAACGCATGGAGCTAACCGGTCCTAATCACTCTGTTCATGCTTGTGGAAATTCGCACCATCAATGACAGCCCTGCCTGACAGCAGCGCAAACCGTCATCGGTACGGACGATAAACCAGCCAGACACATCATCTAATCCAGCACGGGCCATCGATTAAAAACCCATACGAAACGCGCCAGCTCCATTGCTTGGTGACCATAGCGTCAGTGACCCACCCGATCCCATCTCGAACTCGGCCGTGAAACCTGACAGCGCCAATGGTACTACCGCTCAAGCGTTGGAAGAGTAGGACGTCGCCAGGCATTGAAGCCGGCGCGCTTCGTATCGGATAAAAACCCATTCACATGACAAGGGCGTCACCGCCCGCAAAACAGGGCCGCTCCAGATATCCTGGCGAGGCCCTGTTCGCGTCGGATCAAGACACCCAACCTTGGGCTGAAACATTCAGCCCACACGGTGACGCGGGGGTGAGCAGCCCGCCGTCCAGACCGACATCGTCGGGATGGGCCGACAAACAACTGCTTCCGGGCTGACCACTCAGCCCACACGGTGACGCGGGGTGGAGCAGCCCGCCGTCCAGACCGACATCGTCGGGATGGACCGACAAACAACTGCTTCCGGGCTGACCACTCAGCCCACACGGTGACGCGGGGTGGAGCAGCCCGGTAGCTCGTCAGGCTCATAACCTGAAGGTCGTAGGTTCAAATCCTACCCCCGCAACCACCGTTCTAAAACTCCACGCGCCGCCCCTCAGGGCGGCGTTGTCGTTTACAGCCCAGAACACCAGATCCGCGACATCAGTGACAACCCCCGGGCTCTAAGCCGTCGAAGCCATCGGGGGCGATCGGCACCCTCCATCAAGGCCGTTCATAAATCCGACGCGTCTATCCGGATTGGCTCCTAGCTAGCGGCTCGCGCTAAGCGACAGCCCTCTACGTCACAGTGAGCGAACTCGGGGTGTCAACAAGGTCCTCGCGAGGGGATTCAATTCGAGGCACCCTCTGGCACGGCGGTATGTCGACCATCGCCCACTTCGTGGGTGATTTCCTCTCCCAATGCGGGGGGCGTAGCTTGATCCAGCCCGCCTGACAGGATGTGGTCCTCGAGTAGCTCGAAGTCCGCTACGCGACCAAGCGGCACAAGGATCACAAGCTCGCCGATAGCGAAAGGCTCGACGTCCTCGTCCGCCCGAATGGCTCCAAGCTGTGGCAGCTCAAGTACCGTTTTACCGGCAAGTAGAAGCTGCGCTGATCGGCGCCTATCCAGAGGTGGGTCTGGCGGAGGCGCGGCTGCGTCGCGCCAAGACGAAAGCCGGCTTGAGCCAGGGGAGGATCCTGGCGCAAGGGAGGTTCCGGTACATGGCACGACCTTTGATGAGGCCGCACGTGCCTCGCATGCTAACCGGCTGTCTTCTCTCGACCCGAACCATGCCGAGCGACTAATGACGAGGCTGAAGCGCGATGCTTTTCCGCCCTTAGGCGCCACGGCATTCGCGACGATCACGAGCGGTGGCGGGTATCGAGAAGCTGGCCACCGAGGCAACGATAGGCATCGGCTGCCGGATCGTAGCTGAAACGCGCCTTGGGGAAGCGGCCGTTGGCGATCGCGCTGCCACGCTGGGGTCGGGCGACATAAGGAGCGATGCCGTTCGCCTCGCACGCCTCGATGTCCTCGCCCTTATAATAGCCATGTCTGCCACGGCAGCGATCCGCTCGACGCCAAGAGTATCCTTGGCCGCCCGGCAGTGGCCGCCAGCAGGCCCATGTCGGTGGCGGCGTTGGTGATGGGCTGTTCGACGATCAGCTTGTGCTTCGCATCGACTGCCACCTGCGCGTTGTACCTGACCGTAGTCTTTTGACCCGTCACCATCGCACGCGGATCGGGGTCGGTCGGCGAGACCTGGCTTTCACCGCTGGCGTTCAGTTGCTCCAGCATGCCTCTTGAGCCCGTTGCCGTTCGCGCACCTTAGCCATCTTCGGAGACAGTGCCTCGCCGCCAGGCCCATGGCCATCCTCGCCGCGGTCGATGGCGTCCAGTTCGGCCAGATACCCCTCAAGCCGCTCGTCGGCCGCGGCAATATACCTGGCCAGCTTGTCACGGGAGAAGTTGCGTCCCGAATTGTTCACAGCCTTCTGCCGCGTCCCGTCTACCGCCAGTAGCTCGCGCCCGAACAGGTCGAGCTTGCGGCAAAGGACGACGAAGGCGCGGAACACCGCCTTGAAGGCGCTCCGATTGTCGCGACGAAACTCAGCGATGGTCTTGTGGTTGCGTGTCGCCTCCGCTTCAAGCCTTCGGCTCGACCGCACCCGGTTGAGATAGCCGTACAGGTACAGCTTGAGCATATCGCCCGGGTCATACCCCGGCCGTCCCGTCGCCTTCGGTCGCGAGCGATGGAAGCCGGACTCGCGCAGATCAAGGTCATCGACGAACGCGTCGATGAACCGAACCGGACTATCCGCGGCCACATAGTCCTCTACCGATGCCGGCAGCAGCAGCGCCTGGTCGCGCGCATGACCCTCAATGTATGCCATGAACACAGCATATGGCTGTCAGCGATCCTGTGGAAACGCTCAGCGAATTTCCGCACAGAGTCTGGGTTCCTTTTCCGGGAAAGGTCATGCCTGTCGAGAAACACCCGTTTGTCGCACATTGAAGTGGAAACGACCGCTTCCCGCTTAAGAGGGTGAACGCGCGGATCCGGAACGTCCGCTGCTGGCGCCCGCCTTGCATGGATAGATTGCCCGTCCTGCTCGTTCCCTTGCGAGCTCTGTCCGTACGCCGCTGCCCAGAATACTGTAGCCAGCAGCATTCAGGTGAACTCCATCTGGCACGTAGAAGTCGCCAGGTTTTCCATTTCTGAGAAACTCATCGGCAACATCAATGTAATAGACATCCTTGTAATAGGAAGCGATAGCGGATGCCTGTCGGTTGAAATTCCGCTGTTCTGACAGAAACTCAAATCGAGCCGGGCTCGGCTTGATGGAGATTACATATAGAGGGGTTGCACCATAAAGCCTCCTCTTTTCAGCAATGATGTTTCGCAACACTTCGACGACGTCACTCGATCTCTGTCCCAAAGCAATATCATTGTCGCCGAGGTAAGCAATGATTGCATGCGGCGGATAACCAACAGTATCGTTGGCAAACATCTGGGCAATGGCCTGGACAGTCGCTCCGTCAACACCCCGGTTGTATGCGGTCCAGGGTGACATGTCGCTCCCGAGTGATGTCCACTTGTGCATAGTGGAACTGCCAACGAACCACAAGGTACAGCTTCCGCCCTGAGCGTCGGGGAGTTTCGCATAGCGAGCCATCAGCTTTTGGATCGCAAACCAGCCGGCAATGATCGCAACAAAGATCATCACCGCGATAAAAAGTTTGCGGCATTCAACAACCACGGAATTCTGGGTTTGGATACCTCGCATCTATTGCGGGTACACCCGAAATGTTAATTAAAGCGCCCACCTTTCAAACGCGAGGATTAAGGCAATTTCGTGCTAGTAAGAGTGTCAATGCTCTCTACCGCGCGTTAGCGGCGTATACCGCGCTTTCAGCCGCTGAATGAACGTGTTCAAAATTCAGCGTGGTCTTTCTCGGCTATGAACACATCAGGACGATATATGACAGATACCGTTCCTCTAACATTCAGCGACGATACTTAGCAAATTCTTAAGCACTGTCATCGAGAGAGGTACAGGAGGGGTCGGGGAAGATGGTTGGTTCACCTAAAGCTTTAGTGTGGGCGGATCTCGCCAAAGCGGCCTGTATCATTCTAGTAATTCTTTACCATGCTGGCAAAATCACTGAAGCATCTGGGTGGGTCCATCAGGCTGAAATCAGCGGTGCCTGGAATGCGTTTAGCACGTTCCTGCAGCCCATCAGAATGCCTACCTTCTTCCTGATATCTGGTGTGCTCACTTCTCGCTCAATCATAAGTCCGTCTGCAGATACGGTCTCCAAACGACTAATAAAGCCCGTTTACTTATATGTGCTCTGGGGTGCTATATTTGTCGCGATTGTTCCTGCATATCCTCATACCAACCAAATAGGCTTTGGCGTGCTAACCAGAGTGCAAGTAGTGTGCCTCGGCCTGTCGCCTGCATGGTATCTGATGGCGCTCGGCGCTTACTATTGCGCGGCCGCTATCACTCGCGAGTGGAGGCTTGATTTTCTACTCCTCGTCTGCGCTGCATTGTCAGTTGTGGGCTCGCTCTTGCAGCCATCCACATTAAACCATATTCCCAACATAGCACGATGCGCCTTCTTCTTCATCGTTGGGGTAAGAATGAAGGAGGCGGTGTTAGTGTTCGCTGCGAACCCAAGTGTCCGTCTTCTAGTCCTCACGGGCGTGCTCTGGATGGTAGGCTCAACCCTTTGCGTGATGCTCGGTGACTTCTTACTACCCGTGGACATGGTTGCAGCGGCGTTCGCTATTCAGGCGGTGGCGTTGGCCGGTGCGAGATGGCAAATCCTACATCGCCCAGCGCGCTGGCTCGCACAGCGCACATTGCAGATTTATCTCCTGCACTTTCTTATGCTCGCATGCTTCGGTCATTTCTTGAAATCGAGCCTGAGTCCCACTGTGTTGGGGTCGTTCTGGCTGGGGCTTGTCGCGCCCTTGGTTGCTACCGCCTTTGCACTGCCAGCTAGTTTGATCATAGGCGATCTGATGAGAAGGCACCGCCTTGGATGGATGTTTGCCTTACCAAGGGTCTCACGGCCGGTCGTGCACCCGCATGCGACCAGCTAGCATTACTTTGGCAGATTGCTGATTTGGGCATTCCCAAGCGAGAGATGTGGTGATTCATAGGTTGCCAGCTTCTGAAGGGGCTGGTGATGGATATGCATTGAAGAGAGGATCTCGATCGCTGGCTTGAGCCGTTTCTGAGCGGCCTGGGATACAAGACCTAGCGTCGGATGTGCCCGGCCTACATCGCCGGTTTAATCGATCCCGGTGATCGCAAGAGTGTGCAGCCAATGGCTGTTCGCGGCGGTGAGGCCGGCTACCAGCTGCATCACTTCGTAGCTGCCGGGATATGGGACGGCGCACCGCTAGAAGCATCCCTTCTGAGCGAGGCTAACAGGCTGGTGGGCGATCCCAAGGCCTGATGATACCGCGATGTTTAAGAAACGGCGTCACTCGGTCGGTGTGGCGCCACAATATGCTTCGTCGCTGGGCAAGAACGCGAATTGTCAGACCATGGTGTCAGTGACGCTGGCATCGCGAGAGGTGCCGGTGATGGTGGGCTTGCGGTTGTTCCTGCCGGAGAGCTGGACAAGCGACCCATAGCGCATGTTGCGCGCCAAGGTGCCGGCCGACCGGCAGGTCGCCATCGAGGAGATTGACATGATCAAGGCCGCAGGCGTGCGTTTTGGCAGATGCCGGATCAGCTTTTCCGGTGGAGTTTGGGGACAAATATTTCAATATGGCGCTCAAGATCTGGTGTGATCGATAGTTGACGCTCGAAAGGATGAAATTGTGGACCTTCTGGCGGAATCAAACTTACGAATTCCTTAAGGCTCGTTGACCATTGCCGTAAATCTGGTTCCGGATAACGCTTGTAAGTCGAAAAGCTGCAGCTCCTGAAAATCAATGACTGAAAGAATTCGATTCGTCGAAAATGGCGGTTTCCCGCTATTCCCACCAACGCTACTTTTTGAGGCGAATTTACGGGAACCCCAACGTGCGTGTCTCACTGCGATTGCAAAGCGGAGGATAGCTCCAAGGAAACGGAGCTATATCCATCAAACATGCCGAATGGACGAGACGACATGACGAAGCGGTTCGAGAACAAGATCGTGGTAGTTACGGGTGGAACGGATGGCATCGGCCTGGCGACGGCAAAATCCTTCGCCGCCGAAGGGGCGACCGTCGATATCACGGGTCGTCGGAAAGGCCGGCTCGATGAGGCGCTCGAAGAGATTGGGCATCGCACTATCGGTGTGCAGGGAGATGTCAGTGATCTCGCCGACCTCGACCGGCTGTATGCGCAGATCGAGCAGGACCATGGGCGCGTAGATGTCGTCATTGCCAATGCAGGCATGGCAGAATATGCTTCTATCGGGGCGATCGACGAAGACCACTACAACCGGGTGTTCGACATCAACGGCAAGGGCACCGTCTTCACGGTGCAGAAGGCCCTCCCGCTCATGTCCGAAGGCGGAGCGATCGTGCTGACCGGATCCGGGGCCAGCAAAGGCTTCCCGGCACCGTCCATCTACAGCGCGTCAAAGGCGGCCATCCGGTCGCTTGCTCGCACCTGGACCGCAGATCTGAAAATTCGGTCGGGGCCGACATAGCGCGGGGGAACAAGTGGTTTGCCAGCCATTGCGGCGATCGGTCCTGCGCCGCGCTTCAGACTGGCGAGTTCGGCGCTGCGGGTGCGCGAAGCCGCCGGCACGGTCCCAGCCTCGGTCGCTGGCCTGGCTCGTTCCAGGACAGGCGAGGGCGATTGCGGTCAGGGAGATGCTGAGGCGCTTCATGCTTCGCTCTCCAACTTTGACATGTATAAGGACAGTATCGTTCGGGCGCCTCGCGCTGGCGGCATTGCTTCGGACCTGCCAAAAATGCTTGCCGATTTCGCAGTCCTCCCGTCCTCATTCATACCTGACGCCCTATCTGTCAGGCATAGATGCCGCCGCAGGGTCATTCCCGCGCCAGTTTAGACAAGAATAAACGGCTATCAGGCGATTTGCGGAGAGACGCAGCCTGCGTTCAGGCTCCTGGAACGATCCTAGCGCATGGCATATGATGCGACATAGCCGAGATGGTCAGAGAGGTAGTAGCCACCGCCCGAGATGCCGAAGGGCACCTCGACGGCTTTCAGCCCCAGTATCCTGCCTGCTCCCGCACGATAGAACTGCTTGTCCTTCGCCCGTTTCACAACGTCTCGGAAGTTGCGATCAACTACCGCAGCTGGAATTGTAGACCGGATCTGGGCGGTAGCCTCTGCTGCTGCTCCCAAGAGCGGCGGCGTGGCGCCGACCTCGGCAATGCGTTGCGAGACGTGGCCGATGTTGAAGTCGCCACCGAATACGGCGCTGGCTCGCGGCGGGATCTTGGCCGCCAGAAAGCGCCGCGCTTCTCTCAGCTGCTCGGCAAATGCAGCGTCCGCGCGCGCGTTCGAGACGCCGGTGGCATGCCGCGAGTTCATATGGGTATCGGCAATGGCGATCGGGTCTTGCTGGCCCGGGACCTTGATCCAGGTCAACAACACGCCCTTGGACGCAAGGCAGTCGTAACCGGCGCAGGCATCGTCTGCGAAGGTCATCGACGAGGTTGCGACAATGGGAAAGTCGGATAGCACGAGCAAGCCGCTGTCGACCCACTTGCCCACGCCTTCGCCTTTGCGCCAGTCCGCACCGGCCCGATAGTTGTCCGACATGGCAAGGGCCGACGCGGCGTCCGATCCGTTCGCTCTTGGCCCGACAGCGATGAAGCGATACCCGGACAGCTCTGCGATCTCCTTTGCCTCGGGCGTGAATGCCTCCTGCAACAGTACGACATCCGGCTGCCGGCCTTGACGGCGCAGCCCGGCCAGCCTCAAGCCGATCTGCTGGAGAGCACCGGTTCGGTTCAACGCAATCGGGAAAGGTAGCCCTTCGACGTTGTAGGTCATGACCGACAAGCGATCCGCATCGTGCGGCGATAGGGGCGCGCTCCAGCTTTTTTGCGCCGCTGGCGACGGTCCGGACAAGCT
Organism: Novosphingobium sp. TK46; assembly: GCF_055361525.1. Taxonomy (NCBI): domain Bacteria; kingdom Pseudomonadati; phylum Pseudomonadota; class Alphaproteobacteria; order Sphingomonadales; family Sphingomonadaceae; genus Novosphingobium; species Novosphingobium sp. TK46. The sequence goes on along the minus strand of NZ_CM143963.1, from coordinate 507,354 downwards.
GGCCAGAACCAGCGCCGAAAAAGCCAGTGCCGAGGTCCACCGCATACTTCGCAAAAGCAATCTCCACTTCGTGCAAGGGAGACTCCGAGGTGCGGCGAAATCCGCATCGTGATTTACAGAATGCGGGTTGTCGGCAGTGGCGGCGTCTCACCGTCGTTCACGGCCCATAGATCGTGAACGGAGACCCTTCTTGATGCACCCCTCGGTCCTCTTTGCTGGCATGTACGCGAGCGAGGTCGCGCTGCGCCTCGCCTCGGCATTTTAAAGTGGCGGCCCCGGCGCGGTTCCTGTCGCTTGCGGGGAAAGGAATGGCGCTGCATGGTCAGCCGGCGATGACTTCGAGCGGGAACGAACTGCCTGCGCAAGCGGGCCTGAAACAATTGTGCCTGTCGCTGCGCGGCGAGCTCACGCGCTTTCTGCGCGCGCGGGGCAACAGCGATGCCGATGCCGAGGATCTGCTGCAGGATCTCTTCATCCGGATCGAGACAAGTACGACCGGTCCGATCCGCGCGCCCAGGGCGTACTTGTACCAGACGCTCAACAACATGGCGCATACCCGGCGGCGCACCGAAACGCGCCGGCAAGCGCGCGATGCCGACTGGATCGACGCGCGCGACCATGGCTACGAGGTGGACAAGACCCCGGATGCCGAGACGACGCTTGCCGATCGCGACGAACTGGCGAGGGTCGAAGCGCATCTGGCGGCCTTGCCCGAGCGCACTTCCTTCGTCTTTCGCCAGTATCGGATCGAAGGGTCGTCGCAGAAGGCGATCGCGCAGGAACTGGGCATTAGCCTCAGCGCGGTCGAAAAGCACCTGCAGCGCGCCTACAGGGCAGTGCTCGAAATTCGCCGCAACCGCGCGATCGCCTCGGATGCGATGTCGCGGAGCGAAGGAGGGTTCGATGGCCGAAGCGACTGACGAACGCGTCCATGACGAGGCGATCTTGTGGCACTTGCGATCGGCCGCGTCCGATTTCGACGATTGGCAGTCTTTCGCCGAGTGGCTGGAGGCCGATCCACGGCACAATGCCGCGTATGAAGCGGTGGCGGACGCGGACAGGGCGCTGGATCGCATCGTCGACCTTGCACCACAATCGGGCTCCTCGAACGACGATCATGGGCGTGACGACATCGAGATCGTCTCGCCGCGTCGCAGCTGGCGGTTTGCCGCGATGGCGGCGTCGATCACGCTGGCGGCGGTTGGATCATGGGTGACTTACGGACGGCTCGACGGCACCTACAGCGTTGTCACCGCTCCTGGTGAAATGCGCACCGTGGCTTTGGCCGATGGTACCCGCATTGCGCTGAATGGCGCTACGCGGCTCATGCTGAACCGCAATGATCCGCGTCATGCCGAACTCACGAGTGGCGAGGCAAAGTTTGCCGTCCACCACGACGACGCCAATCCGTTCCGTCTGATCATCGACGATCAGCAAATTGTCGATGTCGGCACCGTCTTCAACGTGCAGAAGAGTTCCAGGGCCGTTCGGCTTGAAGTCGCGGAAGGCGCCGTGCGTTTTGAAAGCGGCGACGTTCGCTTACGCTTGAATGCGGGCGATACCTTGCAGGCGAACGGGGACAGCATCGTCGAGGGTACCCGGCCGGTGACGGCGATCGGAACCTGGGCGCAAGGCAAGCTGGTCTATCGCCAGCAGCCGCTTGTCGATGTCGTCGGCGATCTTTCGCGCGCGAGAGGTGTTGCCATCGAACTGGGCCCTGATCTATCTGCCAGGACATTCACTGGCGTGATCCAGCTGGAGGGCGATCAGGAAACGGTTCGTCGGCGCTTCGAGCAACTGTTGGGACTGAGGGTTTCCAGAACGTCCGATGGTTGGTCGATTTCCAGATAGATGGGCATGGTCACTCGCCAGCATTGCCGTGGGGATGTCCACCTGCGTACTGGCACAGGCTAGGCCGATACGTCAATTCGCCGTCCCTGCCGGACGTTTGTCGGACGCGTTGCTGGTCTACGCACAGCAGGCTGGTGTCTCCATCGCGATCGACGATCCGCGTCTCGATCGCTTGCGGACGGCGGGGGTGACGGGGCGGCTTGAAATCAGTGAGGCCTTGCGCCGGCTGCTCGACGAAAGCGGTCTGACTTTCACATTCAGTGATGACGCGACGGTGCGCCTTGTCTGGCATGCGGCTCTGCGGCATTCGGTCGCTCCAGTGAGAGTTCACTCAGCTCCGCCGGCACCCGTGACGGGTGGCGAGGAGATCGTCGTCGTCGCTACCAAGCAAAGCGCCTTGCTGTCCGACTACCCGGCCAGCATTTTGCTGATGGAGCTGGGCGGCGGTGATGCCGCACAGGCCGGCAACGAGGGGACCGGCTACGTGCTGCGTCGCTTGCCGGGTCTTGCCTCGACCAACCTGGGACCGGGCCGGAACAAGATATTCATTCGCGGCGTCGCCGATTCAAGCTTCAATGGCGAGAGCCAGGCGACGATCAGCCAGAACCTTGGTGAAGCGCGCCTGATCTACAGCGCGCCCGACCCGGATCTGCTGCTCTACGATATCCAGCGAGTCGAGGTTTTGGAAGGACCGCAAGGTACGTTGTACGGCGCCGGAACACTGGGCGGCATCATCCGCTTGCTGCCCCGCGCTCCCGTCGCGGGTGAGACGTCGCTATCGGCTAGTGAGGGTGTTCGCTTCACGCGTCATGGCGCCGCGGGATTCGATGCTGCGATCGTCGGCAACTTGCCGATTGCAGATCGGCTGGCGGTGCGGGCGGTTGTCTACAAATCCAGCGAGGGCGGCTATATCGACGATGCCTTGCGGCAGCATTCGAATATCAACCGCAACCAGATCTCCGGTGGCCGCGCCACATTGCGCTGGACTCCTGACGCAGACTGGACGGTCGACGTCGGGGCAGTGGCGCAGGATGTCGAATCGCGCGACGGACAATATGCGCAGACCGATGTCGGTGCGCTTTCGCGCAAGTCGGCGATCGCCCAGCCGTTCGACAACGACTATCGGCTGGGGTCCTTGACCGTGACCCATACCTGGGACGGCAAGGAACTGGTTTCGGCAAGTTCTTTCGCCCGGCACACGATCGACACGATCTTTGACGCGACGAGCATTCCCGGCATCACTGTTCCGCAAGCCTATCTGGAGGATCGATCCATCGATCTTATTTCTCACGAGACACGGCTTTCCGGCCGCTTTGCGGACACCGGCCACTGGCTGATCGGAGGCAGCATCGTCTATAACAAGGATCGCTCCAGTCGCAGCTTGGGCGCCGTCGATGCGCCCCAGCCGCTTGCCGATCTCGTAAATTCGACAGTCGACACGGCGCTTTTCGGCGAAGCGACCAGGCCGATCGTAAGCACGCTGGAACTCACCCTGGGCGGTAGGCTCAGCTATGTGAGGCAGACCAGCGAGGTTGCGGGCAGGGAGGTTCGCGGCGCTTTCGAGCCGAGGCGCAAGCAGTTCCGCGCTTTGCCGTCGGCTGCGTTGTCGTGGAAGACTGGCGGATGGTTGTTCTACGGGCGCTACCAGGAAGGCTACCGGCCCGGCGCACTGCAGATCTCAAGCGTGGGCGACCAAGTCACCGCCCAGCGCTTCGAGCGTGATCATATCGGCACGTACGAGCTCGGCTTGCGATTTGGTAGTCGCCCGCACGCGCGGTTGACCGGCTCACTGGTCGCTTCGACCGCGTCGTGGGACGATATCCAGGCCGATCTGGTGGACACGAACGGCTTGCCCTTCATCGCGAACATCGGCTCGGGCCGTGTCCGAAACCTGTCGGCAAGCCTGACATGGCGACCGACCGAGCGCTGGACTTTGGACGCGTCGGGATTCATCGCATCGAGCAACTTGTCCAAGCCGGCGCCCGCATACAGCGGATCTATCGACCGCGATCTTCCCAGCATCGCCGACGAGGGCTGGCGACTAGGGGCGCGATATGGTGGCAATGTCGGAGCGGCGAACGTCACGCTGGATGCCGGGCTTCGCTATGTCGGCCGATCCAAACTTGCGGTGGTGACACCTTTCGATCTGCCTCAGGGCGGCTACTATGATGTGTCTGTCGGGGGGCGCTGGTCGCTGGGAGCTTTCGGCATCTCGCTCGATCTCGACAACGTGCTGGATTCACGCGCCAACACCTTTGCGTTCGGCAACCCCTTCTCCCTGGCTTCGGGCACGCAGACCACACCCTTGCGCCCACGCTCGGTTCGTATCGGCGTCGACGCAAGTTTCTGACGATGACGAAGCGCCGGCTTGTCTTGCCTTGGACTGCGACTTCGCTCTGGCTGAGGATCACGTTCGCGTGTGGCGCCCCGGACGCTTCATTCGCTCGGCACGGTGCGGGTCGCGGTCCATCCTGGCGATGTCGGCAAGGCCTCGCTACTCGCCAGCATCAAGGCGACCGTTGCTTCCTTCGCGTCTCGCCGGCCTGCTGTACGCTACGCCGACCTGCTCCCGAACGCGCCTGTGAACTGAAGCGAACCTGCGGGTTCTGCTCCGCCCCGGAGTCTTGTGAGCATGGTCGCTCCGCTCTCCATCGTGATCCCGATCCACAGCTTCGAGCCCGGCGGGGTCGAGCGGGTCGCGCTCAACCTTGCGCTGAGCTGGCAGGAGGCGGGGCACGACGTGACAGTGGTGCTTGGGCGAGACAATGGTCTCGACCGTGCGCAGGCGCCCCGGCTCAAGTACGAACGTCGCAAAGGCCCTTTTCGCACCGCCCGGTTCGAATCCATTTGGATGATCTGGTGCTTGCTCGACCATCTGCGGCGAAGGCGCGAAGACGTGATCTTCTGCTCGGGCAATACTTATGCCGTCGTCTGTGCGGCGGCGCGCATCATGCTGGGCGCCGATTGTCCGCCGATCGTGGCGAAGATCAGCAACGATCTGGTGCGTCGCGACAAGCCGTGGCTCGGTCGACTGGCTTATCGCGCCTGGTTGCGGGTGCAGGGTCTGATGCTCGACCGCTTCGTCGCCATCGCGCCGCCGATGGCCGCCGAGATCAGCGCGTCGATGGCGGTCCCTGCACGGCGCATCGACGTGGTGCCCGATCCCGCGCTGTCTCGCGAGCGTCTGGATCGGTTGCTCGCCATCCCACGATCGAGCGACCGTGGCGCGAACGTGCGGTTCATCGCCGTCGGGCGATTGGTCCCGCAGAAGAACTTCGCCTTGATGATCAGGGCGTTCGCGCGCGGCTTCAGTCCCGGCGACACTTTGACCATCGTCGGCGATGGTCCGCAACGATCCACCCTGGAGGCGCTCGTGCGATCGCTGGCCTTGCACAACTGCGTGCACTTCACCGGTCACGTCGCCTCGCCCGATCGCCTGCTGGCGCGTGCCGACTGCTTCTTGCTGACCTCGACCTACGAAGGGGTGCCCGCCGTTGTGATCGAGGCGATCGCCGCCGGTCTGTCGATCGTCGCGACCGCATGTTCGTCCAGCATGGCCGAGTTGCTCGGCGGCGGCACGCGCGGGGTGCTGGTGCCCACGGATGACATCGATCAATTCTCCGGCTGGATCGCGGACGCATTGTCGTTGCCGGCGCCGACACCGGCTGGGCGCCGCTATGCGCAGGATTTCGTGATCGAGGAGGCGCGTGACCAGTATCTTGCGATCATGCGCGAGGCCGTCGATCTCGCGGCCGAATGCAGGTTGCGGTCCCTGATGTTGGCGATGCGGCACCGGGATGCCCGCGGAATCTAGTGTCGGCAAGGTCAGCCAGAAGGTGATCCCCTTGAACCAGTCAGTCGCGTTGAAGCCGGCAACGGCCTTTCCTTCCCCTCTGCGTGCCCAGGATACGATGCGGCACCCCAGGGGCGCGGCGTTGCTGCCACTGTTTTTCTCCGCCCCGATCGAGACAAGTCGTCGAAATTAGTTTCACCGATCTGATGCGGGTGGTGGAAAGGCACGGAGTCCTTGCTGCGTGCGTATCGGTTTTCTCTTCAACCACGACCAGATCCACCAGGTGGCGCACAGCCTGCCGATCGCGCTCGCCCTTGCCGATGGCGGGTTCGACGGGGAACTGCTGGTGGCGACCACGAACAGCCGCCTCGCCGCCGAAGTCAGGCGTATCGCCGGCGACAAGCTGGGGCGGCAGATCCAGCATGTGGAACTGCAGCCTTCGCCGATGACCCGGCGGGTCGACGCGGTGCTCGGCAAGGTGGTACCCGCCGCGAAATTGCTGATTTACCGCGACAACCTGGATTTCTTTTGCACGCTCGACGTGCTTGTCGTCGCCGAGAAGACCTCGCTGGTGCTCAAGGAACGCTATGGCTTGCGAGATCTGGCGATCATCCATACCCGGCATGGCGCCGGGGACCGGGCGATCGGCTTCGATCCGGCGAGCGCCCGGTTCGATCATGTCCTATGCTCGGGGCCGAAGATCAAGGCGCGCCTGATGGCCGAGGCCGGTGTGGCCGACGATGCGATCTCCGTAGTCGGCTATCCCAAGTTCGACCTGGCGCGTGATGCGCCCAGCCATCGCTTCCTGCCCACTTGCGAGAAGGCCGTGCTCTACAACCCACACGTCTCGCCGCATCTGTCGTCGTGGTATGCGCATGGCCATGCCGTGTTCGAGACGTTCCTCGACAATCCGCGGTACGGCCTGATCTTCGCGCCGCACGTCATGCTGTTCGAGCGTCCTTGCGTCGTGACCATCGACAAGCTTGCGGTGGACCGTGCCGGCTCGATCCCGTCGCGCTTCCTGCGCGGCGACAACATCAAGATCGATCTGGGGAGCAGGGCGGGCACTGACATGACCTACACCCTATCGGCCGATATCTATCTCGGCGACGCCAGTAGCCAGGTCTACGAATTCATGATCAAGCCACGGCCTTGTGTGTTCCTGAACAGCCAAGGCCATGACTGGCGCGACAGTCCGAATTTCACTCACTGGCAGATGGGCGAGGTGATTTCCTGCCCCGAGTCTCTGCCCGCCGCGCTCGATCGCGCCGAGGAGCTGCACGAAACGGTTTACCACCCGATCCAGCAGCGCCTGTTCGCCGAAAGCTTCGACCTGACCAACACACCATCCTCCGTTCGCGCGGCCGACGCGATCTCCCGCTTCGCGGAGCGACATCGTTTTGCCCACAGGCACCTGAAGCTTGTCCCTGCAGCCTGAACACCGGCGAACGTTGGCACGCACCTCGCGAGAACGGTCGGCCGGCAGGGAAGGCGTCGCCGACGGACCAGCCATAGCTTCTCCGACAGAGTTTCGTGTTCCACCCGGCAACGAGAGTGGGACGGTTCGCCGTATCTTCGCCGGGCTCGGCCTCGTGCTGGGTGGCAAAGCTGGAGCCGGCCTTATCAGTCTGGCCTACCTGTTCCTAGCCACGCGCTTTCTGGGGCCGGCTGAATACGGCGTCCTGGTGCTGGTCCACGCCTACGTGACGACGGTCTGCGGTATCGTCGAGTTTCCGGCATGGCAGGCGATCGTCCGATACGGCGCGGAAGCGGAACAGGCCGCGGAGCCGCATCGCCTGTCTCGCTTACTGCGCTTCGGCTCGACCCTTGAACTGTCGGCGGGTGTCGTCGCGATCCTGTCTGCGATGGTCCTGGTTCCTCTCGTCGGCCCGCATCTGGGTTGGCCGCCAAAGGCCATGGCGTTCGCGCCATTCTACGCCTTTGCCGTTCTGGGATCGGTCCGCTCGACGCCAGCCGGGTATCTTCAGCTTATCGGTCGGTTCGATCTGCTGGGCCTGCACAACCTGGTGCAACCGTGTGTGCGGTTGATCGGAACGCTGGTGGTGATCGCCTTTGGCTGGGGCATCAAGTCGTTCCTCGTGGCCTGGCTGATCGCCGCCATGTGCGAGTTCGGCGTGATGTGGGCGATGGGCCTGTGGTTTGCCTGCTGCGATCTCGGCCCGGCTTTGTGGCGCCCCCGAGCCGGGCAGGTCGCAGCGGAAAACCTTGGCATCTGGCGGTTCCTTGTCGCGACGAACGTCGATACCACCTTCAGCGAGCTTTCGGGCCGCGCCGCGCCGCTGATCGTCGGCTGGGTGCTGGGACCGGCGATGGCAGGCCTGCTCGCGGTAGCGCAGCGCGCGACCGTGGTGATCGCGCAGCCGGCGCAGATCCTGGGTAACACCGCCTATGCCGAACTGGCCCATATCGTCGCCGCGGGGCAGGGCGGACAGCCATTGCGGCGCACTCTGGCGAAAGTCGTCGGCATCGGACTGGCGGCGGCATTGCCGGTCGTGCTGCTGGTGCTGGCTTTTCCGCAAGGGATCGTGCGTATCCTGGCAGGGCCAGAGTTCAGAGGTGCCGCGACGGTCATGGTGTTGCTGGTCGCCTCGCGCGCCGTCGCGCTGATCGGCCCGTCATGCAGTTCGGCGCTGTCGGCGCTGGGGCATCCTGGCCGATCGATGCTGGCCAATCTGCTGTCCAGTCTGGCGTTCCTGTCGGCGCTGCCGTTTCTGCTCCAACGCTATGGCCTGCTTGGCGCCGGGTATCAGGCGCTCGGCCAGGCGCTGCTAGGAAGCGGCTTGTTGGTATTCCTGGTCTGGCGCAGCAGCTTGCGGCAACGATGACCGCGAAGATCGCCTACGTCATCAATTCGGTCGAGGGCGGCGGGGCGGCCCTGCCGGTGCCGTCGATTGCCGAGGTCCTGCGCGGTCAGGGCGCCCAGGTTCGCGTCTTCGCGCTGACCCCGCGGGACGGACGGGCGTTGCCTGCCATGATGGCTGCCGGGCTGGATCCGCTTGTGCGGCACGGCAATGAGAGGGATCACGTCGCGGCACTGCGCTGGTTGATGCGCGAGACAAGGGGCTGGGGTGCCACGCACTTGTGGACGTCGCTCAGCCGCGCCACGCTGCTAGGCCTGATCGCGGGTCCAACCATGGGCTTACCGGTGATCGCCTGGCAACATGCCGCTTATCTCAAGCCCTGGAACCTTCGATTGCTGCGGCTCCTGCAACGCAACGCGCTGCTGTGGGTGGCGGACTCGCGTTGCGTCGAGCAGCTGACTCTCGACCGCCTCAAAGTCGCACCGGATCGCCTGGAAACCTGGCCCATCTTCGCGGCCGAACCCGCGATGCCGTACGCCGAAGCATGGCGACCGGGCGAACCGTTGCGGATCGGCAGCCTGGGCCGCCTCCATCCCGTCAAGGGCTACGACGTCCTGGCCGAGGCTCTCGCATCGCTGCGCCGCGAGGGTTTCCGGGCCGAGGTGCCGATCGAAGTGACGATCGCCGGTGAGGGCGCGGAGCGGGCCAGGCTCGAAGCGGCGATCCGGCAACACGATTTGCCGCTCAAGCTGTGTGGCTACGTCGCGGATCCACATGCCTATCTCCAGGGCCTCCACCTCTACCTGCAGCCGTCCCGTTCGGAAGGCTTTTGCATCGGCGTGCATCAGGCCTTGTCCGCTGGGCTCCCGGTGATCGCCTCGCGCGTGGGGGAGCCGGCCTTCAGCATCCGCGAGCACGAGACAGGCTGGCTCTCTCCGCCCGGTGAAACGCGTGCACTGGCGGATGCCTTGCGGCGGGCGCTGGCCAGCCCATCAGCTCTGGCGCGGATGGGACAGCAGGCGCGTGCGGATGTTCTCGACCGCTTTTCGCGACAGCGCTTTGAAGCCGCCGGGGGCGCTATCTGGCGCCGGGTCTCCGCAGCATCCGGGACAGATCGATCCTGAGACCCGCGAGCGAACGGTCGATCGTCTTCACATCCACCAGCGTGACTGGCCCGCAGGCTGACAGCGTGTGCATGCCCTCGCTATTGGATGGTGCGCCGTTCGGCAAAGCTAATGGTTCGCCAACTCTCGCCGAAAAGCTGCTTTCATCAAGCCGATCGATCCACAAGGGGCGAACCGCGCCACCATACGTGCGCGAACAATCCTGCACCGGCAGCATGATCCGGCCATCGATCACCATCGGCGTGCCCCCCGGGCGAGACGAGCGGGCATCGCGGCGCACCGGATTGCCGGGATGCACCGTCCATGGACCGCACAAATCGTCAGCCCAAGCGACATGCAAGTGCCCGATCTTGCTCTCGCGACTGGTCGCAGGGGAATAGAACAACCACCAGCGGCCAGCGTAACGCAGCATCGAGGCATCGACGGGCACGCAGTCAAGCACGATCGTACATTCGGCCCGCCAGTCGGCACACTCGGCATGCGCCCTGTAAAGCGTCAGTGCACCGGAACGATGCGCTTCGGGCATCATCCAGGTCACACCATCGGCCTCGAACACGAAAGGGTACGACAGGTGCCACGGCTCAGCGAGTGCTGGCTCGCGTGTTATGAGTTCATGTTGTCGGTCGAAGATCAGTCTCTCGATCGTGCCATGACGTGTACGGTAGTCGTAGTGTTCGACAAACATGTGTAGATGCTGGTCCACCCAGATCCCGAACGGATCAGCCAGGAAGCAGAAGGATGGCTCGACTGGCAGCCAAGTAACGGAAGCGAGCGCCCGGTCGGGTTTGAACAGCTTTTCAGCAGCGTCGCATATGATAGCGACTGCCCACAGGTCTTTGCGTCTCGGCATAGCGACAACCTAGCAGATGCCTTTGATCGAGCAAATCAAGCGATGATCGATCTTCATGTGCAGCGCTCGCTCAGTCGCTGCTGGTTGAGCACCATCTGCGTTAGGGTGATAGGATGAGCGTCAGCGTGTTCTCGGCTGCGGTGCCGCCGATGAGGAACCAGGCGGCGCAGCCGGCGGCCATGCACAGGATGACCAACGGTTGGCCAGCAAGCGCACCGCCGGCTGCACCGGCTACGGTGGCTGCCAGCCAGCCCGCGGCCATGGCGGGGCCAATGCCGGAAATGGCAAGCAGGCCAAGTCCTGCGAGCAGGCCACCAATGCCGCCAACGGCCGCACCGATCCCGCACCCGCACTGCGAAATGGCGACAACAATCCCAATGGTGCGTTACAGTGCAACTGGCGCGCAAGATGGGCTACGCCTTCCATAGCTGGTCAGATTATTCCTGAAAAAACCGTTAGGATTTGAATGCTGCTTCTATCCTTGCTGCTGGCGGGCGTGCCGATTGCGACAGTTTATCCTCACCCGGTCGAACCAGCGCGTTCGCGGCTCCTGCCGCTTAGCGAGGAGGATCTGGCGACTTCGGCTGAGACAGGATGCCAATTCACCTTCAGCCAGGGCGATGCGACCTACATCCACATGATCGGGCTCGACTTCCTCATCCGCACTGCAGATGGCCTCCATAAATGCTTGATTTCGCAGACCCAATGGCACGGCTTCGGAGTGGGCAGTGGAACAACCATCGCGTGCGGTGGACGCCGCTTGTCGCTTCGGCGGACGGGCCCGACAAAAGCGTATCCCGAAACCGACAGCGCAGGCGGCAGCGCAGTGCTGACCATGGCCGAAGGCGCACGGAGCCGGACGCTCCGCGGCGATTGGGGAATAGCCTGTTGAGCTCAGGACCGGGGGGAAGCGAGCACATGCAACGAGGTTGCGTGCACCGCCGTCCTGTTATGGCGGCACGCTCCAGCCTCTTCCGGCTGCACCAATTGGCTGAGGCGCGTTCCTCCTCCACCGGCCCAAGTTCCAAGGCACGGTCGCCATGGCGTGTGAGTGGTGTCGGTGGGATACTCGATGAGGCCGCAGGAACAGCGGTTTTAGCGCGCGACGCTACCGGCAGCTTTCGTCTCGAAGGGGGCGAAAAGACGTACGGGCTTCATCAAGCAGCAAGAGGTGCAGCTAAGAGCCGGATATGACGCCGTCGTGCCCGTCCTGCCGGATCGTAAGGGTTAGCAAGGGTAGCCCTACGTGTAAGATAGCGAGCCACCAGAGGTTGGCCGTAAGAGCATAGCCGACGGCAAACGCCAGTGCGGCCACGATGCTACCGGCAAACTGCCCGAAGTTCTTAAAGCCATGGCCGACGCCATAGGCGATGGCGGAAACGATGACGGCGGCGACAAGGCCGACGTGAAGAGGAAGGTAGAGCCGAGTCTCATTGCCTTTGATTGGGGCGGAGATGGCTGCTGCTATGACGATGTCATGTGACGATGCTGGTAATAGCGGAACTCAGCGGATTGAGATCTTCACGGGCGCAGGGAAGCGCCGGGATTGGTCGCCTGAGATAAAGGTCTCGATCGTGGCTGAGAGCTACTCGGGCCATGAATTTGTCAGCGCCGTGGCGCGCAGGTATGCGATGTACCCCTCACAGCTGTTCACCTGGCGCCGGGAGTTGCGCAAGCAGATGCAGGCTCAAGGGCTGGCGCTGCCCGCCACCTCGGCGGCCGCGCCTCTGTTCGTTCCGGCAGTGGTGGAGCCGTCTGCGCCAAGCGACGTGGGTCCGGTTGGCAGGCGCCCACGACGCCGGCGGCGATCGTCACCCGGCGCGGTGGAGTTGGAGATCGACGGAGTGGCCGTGAAGATCGGGCGCGGTACCGAAAAGGGGCTGATCGCGGCGGTGATCGAAGCTCTCAAGGCGACGCGATGAACGGACCTGTTGCTGGCTCGCGCGTCATGGTCGCCACCGGGCAAGTCGATATTCCGTAAAGGCCCCGACTCCCTGGCTGCGCTCGTCGGTGCCGAGTACGGCGGCGATCCCTTTTCAGGGGTGATCTACGTCTTTCGAGCAAAGCGCAGCGACCGGATCAAGCTGATCTGGTGGGATGGCACCGGCCTGTGCCTGATGGCCAAGAAGCTGGAGCAAGGAGGCTTCCGCTGGCCGGACATCCAGGACGGCGTGATGCGCATCACTGCGGGCCAACTCGGCGCTTTTCCTGAAGCATGAAGCCGTCTGCCTGCGCCTGCTTGATGAAGCGTAATCGGCGAAGATCTAAGAAGCCGTAGCGCCTGATCCCGCTCTTTCGCGTTGGCGTATCGAGCAGACCTTTGCGTTGGTAGCTGTGGATCGTCTCAACGCTCACGTTCCCACCGGCAGCCAGCTGGCCAATTGTCAGCGATCTAGAGCCTTGACTCTGTCCAATGGTACAGACCCTATATCAATGCCTACGAGATCACAAGAAGCGTGAAGTGTCGGATATGAGCAACCACCCGGCAGCCACCAACAAGGCGGTGATCCACCGCATGGTGATGCCGAAGCATACCTGCCCATACGGCCTGAAGGTCGTGCACCTGCTGAAGCGCGCCGGCTAGTGGGCCATCGACGGCATCGTTACGGTTCAGCGCTGCATTGTCTTAACTCCTTCGTCACGAAGAACCTTCCGCGCTTCTGCTTACCGCCTCACGGATCGTGGCGGATGACGTAACCAGCTCTCGTTGCAGCTCGTCCGTGCGGACGAGGGACCCGCGGCCAAGCCGTTAATGTCTGCTGCGCCTTTGAGCGCGTCCGAAAGCAAGGCACCCCGACCCGATCCGACAAATGCTTGTGGCAACGCCGGTATCGCCGCGAGGCTGACCACGGAAAGAAGCGTAACCCGCATGAACGATACAAAACTAATTGCCAAAAAACAGAGCCTAACCTCCATGCCCGATTAAAGAAGCAGCCGTTGGTTCATCTCACTAATCAGCCAATGCCAACGACGTGAAGTGGGATAAATCTGTCGTTTGAAGAAGGTTTGCCCCATGGCGACGTCCGACCTGCGGTTTGACGTTTACCATGTTTTGCCAGTGCCGAGGGGCCCAGCGCCACTTGGTTGAAACCTCGTCGTACATTGGGCATAGTCGGCACAAGGGAAAGCTCGTGGCGTCCGTCACTTCCCCCGGGCACTTCGCTCTCGTTCAGCGCTATGGTGATGGTGGCGAACCTTCAAGAGGTCGTGCCGTGTCACCACGCCGACTACGCGGCCGCCCAAGCCATCCGTGATCGGGATGCGGCCGACCCCGCTCTCGACCATCAGGTCGGCGACCCGGCTAATGGGGTCATGCGTCATTCCAGATGGCTGCGATGCATCGGATAGTACGTCGGCAAGTGTCGTATCGAGCGCCGCGCCGGTGACTTGCCAGCGCAGCGCATCAGTGCGCGAGACGAGCCCCTGCAACGTCCCGTTCGCTGCCACGACTGGATAGCTGCGATGCCGAGCTTCACCCATAAAGAAGGTGATGGTCTCTCCGACCGTTGCGGTGCCGGGCAGCGTCGCGGGATCACGCGTCATGACTTGCGCGGCCTGGAGGAAGTCGAACGGATCGACCGTATATTCCTGCAGGATGTGCCGGCCGCGCCTGGCGATTTTCTCCGTAAGGATCGAGCGGCGCATCACGAGCACGCTGATTGCGTATGCGCTTGCCGAGGCCGCGAGCGTGAGCGGCAGCATGGCAAAATCGCCGGTCAACTCGACCGCGAACAGGGCGGCGGTGAGCGGAGCACGCATGGCGCCGCTCAGTATACCCGCCATGCCGGCGAGGGCCCAAAGCCCACCTCCGCCCGGCAGGTATTGCCCCAGCAGGAAACCAAGTGCGCCACCCATGAGCAGGAGAGGGGCAAGCACGCCGCCGGACGTTCCCGAGCCAAGTGCGATCAGCCATACGATCGCCTTGACCACCACCAGCGCGATGGCGATCCGCAGGGCCAGCGAACCGTTCAGCAAGCCTTGGATGCTGTCGTAGCCGGCACCCAGCACATGTGCGTCGATCAGACCCCCAAGACCCACCGCGACGCCGCCGAAGGCGGGCCACCACATCCAGTGGACCGGCAGATGGGCGAACAGCTCTTCGACCTTGTAGAGCACTCCCGAAAGCACTGCTGCCTGCACGCCCGCGAGAATGCCGACCAGTAGAGCGATGCCGATCAGCGGCGCGCCGAGGTCGAGAGCATAGTGCGCCGGGAACAGCGGGCCGGCATCGATTAGTAGCGGCCGCCAGAGCCACGCGACGAGCACCGCGGCGACCACGGGTACGAAGCTGCGAGGCTTCCATTCGAACAGAAGCACTTCGATCGCCAGCAGGATCGCCGCGACCGGCGTGCCGAAGATCGCTGTCATGCCGGCGGTCGCGCCGGCGACGAGCAGCGTCTTGCGCTCGGCGGCGCTCAGGTGAAACGCTTGCGCGAACAAGGAGCCGATCGCCCCGCCGGTCATGATGATGGGCCCCTCGGCGCCGAATGGTCCACCGCTGCCGATGGAGATCGCGGAGGAGAGCGGTTTGAGCAGCGCGACCTTCAGAGACAGCCGGCTTTCCCCAAACAGGATCGCCTCTATGGCCTCGGGAATACCATGGCCCCGGATCTTCTCCGAACCGAACCGCGCCATGAGGCCGACGATTAGGCTTCCGACGACTGGCACAGCGACGAGCCAGACGCCTAGCGTGTTGTCAGTTATCGCGGCCGGACTTGCCGAGAGGCGGCCGAACCAAAACAGGTTGGTAGCGACGGCTATGGCCTTGAGCAGCATCCACGCCCCGAATGCTCCGCCGCTTCCTACGATCACGGCCGCAGCTGCCAGCAGGAGCATCCGCCAGTCGGCGCTATGGTCGGCGAGCGGACGGTGGTTGCGGGATGCGGCAGTCGAAGACATGAAGAGAGCTCGCTTACAGAAGAGACGGTGTGCCGCAGGTATATCGTATTGCGATATATATCAATGAGACTTTGCCTTGCGGCTGATGAGGGATCGAGCGCCATGCCACCCAAACTGACTGATGCGGATTACGCTGATCTTGCGGAGTTCCGCTTCTCGATCCGCCAATTCCTGGCTTTCAGTGAGAGCAAGGCCGCCGGTTCCGGCCTGACCGCCCAGCAGCATCAGGCTCTGCTCGTGATCCGTGCAGCGGACGCGGGCGTCGCGACTGTCGGTCATCTCGCGGAGCGGCTGATCCTCAAGCCCCATAGCGCGACTGGGCTGGTCGACCGGCTCGTCGCGCTCGATCTTGTGCGACGGCAGCCTTCGGCCCGCGACAAGCGGCAGGCCTTGCTCACGCTAACCAAACGCGCAGACGATATTCTGGAAACGCTGACTGCGACCCATCGCGAGGAAGTCTTGCGCCTTCGTCCGATGCTGATTGAAATGCTCGAAAACATGCGAACTTGACAAGTTGGCGGTTTCCTTGCCGTCGCAAACGGCACCAGACGCGGTCACCGCAGCAGAAGAGGACTGGATGATGACCATACCGCGCGAAAGCAAGACCGCGATCGGCGAGCACCAGCTGCATCCCGAAACGCTCATGCTGAACTACGGCTACGACCCTTCACTTTCCGAAGGCGCGGTTAAGCCACCGGTGTTCCTGACCTCGACTTTCGTTTTTCCCACTGCGGAGGAGGGGCGCGACTTCTTCGACTACGTCTCGGGTCGCAAAGAGCCCCCACCGGGGCAGGGTCGCGGGCTGGTCTATTCGCGCTTCAACCATCCCAACAGCGAGATCGTCGAGGACCGGCTCGCGATCTACGAGGGGGCCGAGGCAGGGGTGGTCTTCTCCTCGGGAATGGGCGCGATCACGACGACGATCCTGGCTTTTGCGCGGCCGGGAGACGTCATCCTCCATTCCCAGCCACTATATGGTGGCACCGAGACGCTGTTGACTCGGACACTGGCGAACCTCGGCATCAAGTCCATCGGCTTTGCGGATGGACTTGATGACTTGGTGATCGCTGCGGCGGCAGCGCAGGCGACCGCGCTGGGACGAGTCTCGATCGTCTTCATCGAGACTCCGGCGAACCCGACGAACAGCCTGGTGGACATTGCGCTTCTTGCGCGCATCTGCGACGGCATCGGCGTTAGGCAAGGTCATCGGCCGCTGCTGGTGTGCGATAATACGCTGCTCGGTCCGGTGTTCCAGCAGCCACTCAAGCACGGTGCCGACATCTCGCTCTACTCGCTGACCAAGTACGTCGGAGGCCACTCTGACCTGGTCGCGGGCGCGGTGTTGGGCTCGGCGACACTGATGCGCGAGATCCGCTTGCTCCGCAGCGCCATCGGGACACAGCTCGACCCGCACAGTTGCTGGATGCTGAGCCGCTCACTTGAGACATTGAGCCTGCGGATGGAGCGGGCGAACGCCAATGCCTCGGTCGCTGCTGCATTCCTGAAGCAGCATTCCAAGGTCACAAGCGTGGCTTATGTTCCATTTCATCCTGCCGGTTCACGACAAGCCGACACCGCGGCGGCGCAGACGAGCGGAGCTGGCTCGACCTTCTCGTTCGATATCGTCGGCGGACAGGCTGCTGCGTTCAAGTTTTTGAACCGTCTGCAGATCTTCAAACTCGCCGTGAGCTTGGGCGGAACTGAGTCTCTCGCCTGCCACCCGGCATCGACCACCCACTCGGGAGTCCCAGTCGGGACCCGTGACCGCATCGGCGTTCTAGGATCGACGATCAGGCTGTCGATCGGCATCGAGCATCCCGACGACATCGTCGCTGACTTAGCGAATGCCTTCGGCGCCTCAGAGGCGAATATCAACGCTCCATCAAAGGCATAGCTTGGGTTCCCGCCCTCATTCCAGGCATTGGCGGGCTACGATGCCGGGACCAAAAGCGGCCCTTTGTTCATTCCCATGATGTTGCCTGATCGGGTGCGAGCAGACGCAAGCAAAGGGCGGCTTCGGGCAGCACGACCGATACTGTCGATGTTTAGGCTCGGGGTAGGTGGCGGATTGGCGGCTTTGAAGCACTCGACGGGCGCACACGGACGCTTGTTTTGCGGTCAGGTATCAGGGCTATGCCCGCAGGAATATAAGCAGCACAGCAACAAGCCAACCACCAGCATATGCACCTGAGCGAAGGTGTCATCCCGGAGTCTTCCAGCCTCTTGGGCAGAGCATTTCATAACGGTATCAGCAAAGCTCACTAACAAGCCGCCTGTCTTGACGGTTAAGGTCTGGCAACCACAGGAGCTTCTATGTCCCACGATCGCCAGCTTCACCTTGGCGCCATTCTCGAAGGCGTCGGCACTGATCAGCATTCCTGGCGCGACCCCGATCTTGCCGGCGACGCCAGCATCGACATCGATTGGTACACGCACAACGCGCAGCTGGCGGAAGAGGCGAAGTTCGACCTTGTCTTCATCGTCGATTCCCCGTTCATCACACCCGACACTGCGCCACACTTCCTGAATCGTCTGGAACCCCTGACGCTGCTTTCAGCGGTGGCCGCACGGACAAGTCAGATCGGCCTCGTCGGCACGCTGACCACCTCTTACTGGGAGCCTTACAACGTCGCCCGGCAGTTCGGCTCGCTTGACCACATTAGCCGTGGCCGGGCCGGCTGGAACGTCGTCACCACCGGGTTGGAGGGCGCGGCGCGCAACTATGGTCGCGAGGAGCACTTCCTTCACGCTGACCGCTATGCCCGTGCACAGGAGTTCGTCTCGGTGGTGCAAGGGCTGTGGGACAGCTACGAGGACGATGCCTTCCCGCGCGACAAGGTGACGGGCGTGTTCCTCGACAAGTCCAAGCAGCACCGCCTGGACCATAAGGGCGCTCACTTTTCGGTTGCCGGTCCGCTGGCACTGACCCGCTCGCGCCAAGGGCAGCCGGTGATCTTCCAGGCCGGCGACAGCTCGGAAGGGCGGGACCTTGGCGCGCACATCGCCGAGGGCGTGTTTGCCTCGGCGATGGATTTTGATTCCGGACAACGCTATTATGCCGATCTAAAGGGCAGAGCGACTGCGCTCGGGCGCGATCCGGACCAGATCGTCGTCATGCCCGGTCTTTTCCCAATCCTGGCGGAGACGGACGAGGAGGCTCAGGCGATCGCACGCCGGCAGCAGGAGGGGCTGGATCTAGGCAAGCTGCTGGTGCAGCTCGGCCGCGCGTTCAACTATCATGACTTCTCGCAATACGACCTGGATGCCCCTTTCCCCGATCTCACCGGGGTGACGCTCAACAGCTACAAGGGCCATGCCGAGCGGATTATCGCCACTGCCCGCGAACAGCGGCTGACCCTGCGCGAGGCGGCTTACAAGCTGGGGCAGTGGAACAGCCCGTTCGTCGGTTCCCCCGTGACGGTGGCTGCCGAGATCGAGCGCTGGTTCGTGGGCCGCGCTGCCGACGGCTTCAACTTGCGCGTAACGCGACCCGCCGATTTCGCGCTGTTCCGCGAGCGTGTCGTGCCGCTCCTGCAGGAGCGGGGACTGTTCCGCCGCGACTACACAGGAGCGACGCTGCGCGAGCACCTCGGCCTGCCGGTCCCCGCGCATCGAAACGCGCGCCAAGATCTTCTCGAAGCGGCAGAGTGACGTGAATTTACTCGAGAGGCCCGTGACCAACCGGCGTGATGCCATTCGCGGTGTTGCAGCGGCGCTGGCGTTCACGACCTTCGGCGGCCTTGCGGGGTGTGCAAAGGCACAGAATTCCGCGCTGCGGGTCTCAATCACCGGCAAGGGCGAGAGTGACGATCGCCTTCTGTTCAAGGCAGCAGGGATCGCGCCCGACTTTCCGCTCGCCTACTCGGAGTTCCAATCGGGACATCTCGTGATCGAGGCGCTGAATTCCGGCTCACTGGATTTCGGCGGCGCCAGCGAAATCCCGCCGGTCTTCGCGGCTGCCTCCACGATCCAGAGCTTCCGTCAGATTGCCGTGTACCATGGGGACGTCAACAACCAGGTCGTACTGGTGCCAAAGGGATCGGCGATCAAGGATCTAGCCGGGCTCAAGGGCAAGCGCGTCGGCTATGTCCGCGCGACCACTTCGCAATACTTCCTGATCCAGATGCTCCGTTCGGTAGGCCTTGCTTGGTCCGATATCGATGCGGTGGCGCTGACGGTGACCGACGGCGCGGCGGCATTCTCGCAAGGCTCGCTGGACGCCTGGGCGATCTACGGCTTTCCGATTCAGCGCGCGATCGCAACCGAGGGGGCTCGCATCCTGAAGACGGCGCTGGGGTTTCTCTCCGGCAACTACGTCCTGATTGCGCATAGCGATGCGCTGGCGGATGCCGCCAAGTCTCGGCAGATCGCTGCCTATATGGGGCTGCAGCGAAGAGCGCTGGCCTGGGCCAATGCGAACCAGGACAGGTGGGCCGCGATCGTGGCAGCCGACATCGGTGTTCCCACCAGCTATGTCCGGGACCAGTTCCGGCGAAAGAGCGCCAGCTTCGAACTGCGCCCGGTCACCCGCGTCGCGATCGCCTCGCAGCAGAGAGTGGCCGACGTCTTCACTGACGCAGGCCTCATTCCCAGACGCGTCGACGTGCGGGGGCTGTGGGATCCCCGATTCAACGCCGATTTGACCAAGGGTAATTGATATGGTCACCCAGACGATCGCACGCCCGGTCGAAGTGCCGAGTGACGCGCGGCTTGCCAAGCTGACGCGCGAGCTTGCGCTGGGCGCGCAAGGTTACGATCGTTCGGGCGAGTTCCCGCGCGCGAACTTCGATCTGCTCGCCCGCGATCAACTGATCGGCCTGACTGTTCCCAAGCATCTAGGCGGCGCAAGCGCCGGCTTCGCCGATACGCTGAGGGTGCTGGGTGCCGTCGCCAAGGGCGAGCCCTCGACCGCGCTGATCCTGTTCATGACATATGCCTTCCACGCGGCGCCCGAGAAAGGCGGCCGCTGGCCCTCCGGGCTTTACGAGCGGCTGGCTCGCGAAGCGGTTGCGGGTCGGGGGCTGATTGGAACGTTCCGGGTGGAGCCGGAACTGGGCACCCCAGTGCGCGGCGGTCTTCCCAAGACCACCGCTCGGCGCACTGACAGCGGCTGGCGGATCAGCGGCGAGAAGATCTACTCGACCGGCTCGACCGGGCTGGACTGGTTTGCCGTCTGGGCCCGCACCGATGGCGACGAGCCGCTGGTGGGCCTGTTCCTTGTCGATCCGGCAAGCGCAGGAATAACCATCGTGCCCGAGTGGGACCATCTCGGCATGCGAGCCACCGTAAGTCACAAGGTCGTGTTCGATGAGACTCCAACGCCGCAGGGCTGGGCGGTCGACTTGCGCCGGCCGGAGGAGTGGGCGCCCAAGCCAGGCGAGGGCAATGGCCAGGCCTTGTGGAACGCGCTCGCGATCTCGACCATCTACGATGGCGTGGCCCGCGCTGCGCGCGACTGGCTGGCAGACTACCTGAACGACCGCGTGCCCGCCAACCTCGGGGCGCCGCTGGCATCGCTTCCCAGAGTGCAGGAGAAGTTCGGCGAGATCGATGCGCTGTTGCTGGTTAATCGCACGCTGATCGAGACCGCCGCGCACGCCGCCGACCGTGGCGAGCTTGCCCAATCGGATCAGGTCAACCTCATCAAGCACGTGGCCACGACGAACGCGATCCGCGCCGTCGAGATCGGCCTCGAACTGACGGGTAATCCCGGTATCAGCCGCAACAACCCCCTGGAGCGGCACTATCGCGACGTGCTGTGCAGTCGCATCCATTCGCCCCAAGCGGACACGATCCTGGTGGCGGCCGGCAAGGCGGGGCTGGCGCGATGAGCCTCCTTGTCGCCAGCCAGCTCGAACCGGAGTTCAACGCAGGCCTGGCCGCCCTTCCGTTTGGGCCGACCGTATATTCCGCGCCGGTCACGGAGCCCTGGCTGGCGGCATCGCGGGCCGACGTGCTGGTGGTGCGCCCTTCGCCCGAGTGGCAAGCGTTGCGCGACGCGCGGCCGCCGGTGTCCTGGCCGGGCAAGCTGCGCTGGGTGTGCTCGGCCTCGGCAGGGATCGATTTCTATCCGTCCTGGCTGCTCGACGCGCCGTTGGTCACGTGTGGGCGCGGCACTGCCTCGGACGAGATCGCCGACTACGTCATCGCCGCCATCTACCTGCGGGCCAAGGATCTGGCTTCGGCCTCGATCCGGTCGGCGGCGGACTGGCGCTTCGTGTCGCTCGGCCGCTTCGCTGGGGCTACCGTCGGTGTGGTCGGTCTGGGCGCGATCGGGCAGGCGGTGGCGCGCCGTGCGCTGGCGCTTGGTGCACGCGTGGTAGCGGTCCGCCGCGGCACTTCCGGTGCGATCACGCCCGAGGGGGTGGAGATGCTCGATAGCGCGGCGGCGGTGGTGGCGCAGGCCGACCACATCGTCATCTCGGTGCCTGCCACATCGGCGACGCGGCACTTGTTCGACCGCGCGCTACTCGCGCAAGTCAAGCCCGGCGCACACCTCATCAACGTTGCTCGCGGCTCGATCGTCGATCAGGATGCACTGATCCAGGCACTTGACCGAGGCATGCTCGCCTATGCCACGCTCGACGTGACCGACCCGGAGCCGCTGCCGGACGGGCACCCGCTCTATCTTCACCCCAAGGTGCGGATCACGCCGCATATCTCCTCCAACTACCAGGCCGTGCGTCATCGCCTGTTCGAGAAGCTGGCCTCGGACTTGGCTCGCTTCGCCCAAGGCGAGATGCCTTCGGACGTCGTCGATCCAAGGAGGGGTTACTGAGCGCCGCCGATCCTATGAGCGGCGTTGATAGGCTCAGCACTTGAACTCGATTGTGATTGCGCGATTGCCAGCGTCAAAGGCGGATCACAGTTTTGGAGATACGCCATGGCGACGGCTTACCATATCGATCCTCGCGAGATCACCGATGCGGAGTGGAAGGTGCGGGTCGACCTCGCCGCCTTCTACCGCATCGCGGCGATCTATAAGTTCGACGACTTCCTCTACACGCATATCTCGGCGCGCGTGCCAGGCCCCGATCACCATTTCCTAATCAACCCATTCGGCCTCACCTTCGACGAGATCACCGCGTCCAGCCTCGTCAAGATCGACCTGGACGGCAACATTCTGTCGGACAGCGCGTACGGCATCAATTATGCGGGCTTCGTGATCCACTCGGCGATCCATGCCGCTCGTGAGGATGCACACTACATCGCCCACTTCCATACCGCCGACGGCATGGGCGCTTCGGCTCACGCTGAAGGGTTGCTTCCCATCAGCCAGCGCGCGCTCGGTATCATCCCCGAGCTGTCCTACCATGACTACGAAGGTGTCGCGCTCAATTTGGACGAGCGAGAGCGGCTGGTGCGCGATCTTGGCGATGCCAAGCTGATGCTCTTGCGAAACCATGGCACGCTGGCTTTGGGAGCGACCCCGGGGGAGGCGTGGAGCGGCATCTATCAGCTTGAATCCGCCTGTTCGGTGCAAGTCGCCGCACTTGCCGGCGGGCGGCAGAACGTGTTGATCGCTCCCGATACCGCGCAGGAAGAAGTGCGTCGCCAGGCGCAATCCCGGCCCGAAGCAGCGCGCGCCCGCGAAGGCAAGCCGCATGGCGAGCTGGTATGGGACGCGGTGCTCCGCAAGGTCGCCCGCGAACTGCCGGGCTTTGACGCTTAAATCACTCGGCTGATGACGGATCCTCACTAGGCTATCAGCCATCCGCGTTGGCCCGATGACGCGAACGACCTTAGCATCAGAGGTGTCAAATGCGGCGACCCCCACCCGGGGCCGCCGCGGCAGCACTATGATCGCCCAAGCGCAGCTGGAACCAAGCCGCCTTATCGAGGAGCACGAAACCATGGCATCCGCCGCTATCGCCAAGCCCGCAGTCGACTTTACCGTCCGTCCCGTTCAGCCGACCATCGGCGCCGAGATCGAGGGTATCGACTTGTCGCGCAGGCTCTCGCCCGAGCAGATTGCCGCGATCCGGGCGGCCGTGATCGAACACAAGGTCGTGTTCTTCCGCGACCAGTCACTGACCAACGACGAGCACGCCGCCTTCGCCGCTGAGTTTGGTCCGCTCTACACGCACCCCAGCGCCCGCCGCGACGACAACGTGGCGGCCGTCCACGCGATCGCGGCGCGCGACGATTACGCGGCACGCTACCAGCGCGACGTGCTGGCCGGCGATGCCTACCACACCGACACCAGCTGGCGTTTGGTCCCGACATGGGGCGTTGTGCTGCGCGACATCGACCTGCCGCCCGTCGGCGGCGACACCGTGTGGGTGGACGCGAACCTAGCCTACGAAGGTCTTTCTGACGAGCTGAAGCAAAGGCTCGAAGGCAAGTTTGTCACGCACAACTTCAACGAAGAGCTGACCGGTTCCGGCCATCAGTACCCGATTGTCTCGCACCCGGTGCTTCGCATCCACCGCGAAACGGGCAACAAGATCCTCTGGGTCAACTTTTCGGAAAAACCGCAGATCCTCGGTATGGACCTGTCAGATAGCCGCGCGCTTCTTGCTGAGATCCTGCGCCAGTACAAGCGGCCCGAGTTTCAGGCACGCTTTTCGTGGCGCCCAGGCACGGTCGCGTTCTGGGACAATCGCGCCTCGGTGCACTACGCGGTCAAGAACTACGGCGATTATCCGCGCAAGCTGCATCGCATCCTGATCGCCGACGAACCGCTTTACGCCGACCTTTGAGCCGGCTTGCACGTCTCGTCCGCTCATGAGCGACAAGCTTTTCGATCAGTTGCGCCAAGGCGCGCTGCCTCGCCGGTCGCTGCTCGCGCTCATGGGCGGGGCAGCATTGGCTGCGTGCAGCGGGCGTGGAGGCAGCGGCGACGCCAGCGGCAGGCTCCTTGCCGGCGACCAGCGCGGCGGTTCTCGCATTGTGATCGAGGGTGCGGGCAAACTCACCGGCGCCCCGTACCAGATCGTCTGGTCGCAGTTCCCCAATGCCGCGCCGCTGCTCGAGGCACTGAATGCCGGTGCGATCGATGCCGGTGTTGGTGGCGATTCCGCGTTCATCTTCGCGATCGGCTCGGGGGCCACAATCAAGGCCATCGGTGCGCAGCAATCGCGCGGAGCCGGTCCCGTAATTCTGGTGCGCGGCGATTCCCCGATCAGATCCTTGGGCGATCTGGCGGGGAAGACCGTTGCCACCCCCCGCGGCTCGATCAGCCACAACCACGTGCTCGCGGTGCTGGAGGCTTACGGCCAGCCGTATGACGCAGTACATTTTGCTTTCCTATCGCCGTCCGATGGCCGGGCGGCGCTTGAGAGCGGTGCGGTCGACGCCTGGGCGATCTGGGACCCGAACGCCGCCGCGGCCGAGAAGGAAGGCGCCCGCATTCTCAAGGGCAAACAGGATCTTGTACCCGGCTATGCCTTCCTGTTCGGCCGTGAAGGCGCGATCACCGACAAACGTGCCATCCTGAAAGACTATCATGATCGGCTCTATGCCGGCTGGCAGTGGTCGCGCGACAATCAGGCGGGATATGTCGAACTGATGCACCGCGACACCGGAATGCCGCTCGACGTGCTGACCGTTACCGCGACGCGCAACGACCGTGTGCCGGTACCCATCGACGCAGCGCTGATTGCGGCCGAACAGCAGACCGCTGACCGCTATTACCGCGCCGGCGTACTGGCTGAGCGGGTCGACGTGCACGTCGGCTTCGACGCCAGCTTCGCATGAGCGGCGTGCGCTACAACGCGGCGCATTGGGGCGTCTACGAGGTTAGAGCGGGCGCCGGGGACGGGCCGCCGACGCTGGCGCCGCTCAGCAGCGATCCCGATCCCAATCCGATCGGGCTCGACCAGCTCGATCCCTCGGTCACGCGGTTGCGGATCAAGCGACCAGCGGTGCGGCGCGGCTGGCTTGAGCATGGCCCTGGCGCGACGACCCATCGCGGACATGATCCGTTCGTCGAAATCGAGTGGGACACCGCGCTCGACCTTGTCGCGGCTGAGATCGCCCGCGTGCGCGAGCAGCACGGCAATGCGGCGATCTTCGGCGGTTCGTATGGTTGGGCCAGCGCAGGGCGCTTCCACCATGCGGTCGGCCAGTTGCATCGCTTCTACAACCACGTTGGCGGCTATGTTCGCAGCGTCGACAGCTACAGCCTGGGCGCCGGGCGCGTGCTGATGCCCCATATCGCCGCGCCTATGGACGAGAGCAATGCCGCGCACACCAGCTGGGACGTGCTGGAGCGCCATACCGAACTGTTTGTCGCCTTTGGTGGCGTGCCGCTGAAGAACACGCGCGTCTCCTCCAGCGGCGCAGGGCGCCATCGCGCCCGCGACGGCTTGCGCCGCTTGCGCGAGGCAGGTGCGCGGATCGTCAACATCGGGCCGGTCGGGGACAACCTGGGACAGGGCGACGCTTCGCAGTGGATTCCGATCCGCCCCAACACCGACGCCGCGATGATGCTGGCGCTCGCCTTCGTGGTGCTGCACGATCCACGTTTCGACCCTGACTTTCTCGACAGCCACACCATCGGTTTCGAGCGCTTTCGCGCATACCTGCTTGGCGAGGTCGATGGTGTGTCCAAGACACCCGCCTGGGCGGAGGCCATCACGACGGTGCCGGCCGCCACGATCGAGGCGTTGGGCCGCGATCTGCTTTCGCACCGCACGATGATAAACGCTGCCTGGGCACTGCAGCGCGCCGCGCATGGCGAACAGCCGTTCTGGGCGCTGGTCGCGCTGGCGGCCATGGTCGGGCAAATTGGGTTGCCGGGCGGCGGCTATGGTGTCGGCTATGGCGCGATGAACGTCATGGGAAGCGGCCATCCGCACGTGCCCGGACCGGTTGTGCCCCAAGGCGTGAACCCGGTGCCGGACTTCATCCCCTGCGCCCGCGTCGCCGACATGCTGCTGCACCCGGGCGCACGGTTTCGCTACAATGGCGGCGTCCACACCTATCCCGACATCCGCCTGATCCACTGGGCGGGCGGCAACCCGTTCCACCACCATCAGGATCTCAACCGGCTGGAGCGTGCCTGGACCCGGCCTGAGACCATCGTGGTTCACGAGCAGTTCTGGAACCCGCACGCGCGTCGTGCGGACATCATCCTGCCCGCCACCACCAGCCTGGAGCGCGACGACATCGGCTTCGCCACTCGCGAAGGGCTCTACATCGCGATGCGCCGGGCGGTAGCACCGGTGGGTGAGGCGCGCGACGACTTCGCGATCTTCACCGATCTCGCAGCGCGCCTTGGTGTCGACGCCGAGTTCACCGAAAGCCTCGACGTGCGCGGCTGGCTTGCGCGCATCTACGAAGAGAGTCGCGCGAAAGTACAGGCGCAAGGAATCGCACTGCCGGACTTCGCGGCCTTTTGGGAAGACGGCCTGATCGACTTGTCGCCGCACGACGCACCACATGTGATGCACGCCGACTTTCGCCGTGATCCGTTGGCGCATCCGTTGGCAACGCCATCGGGCCGGCTGGAGATATTTTCCGAGCGGATCGCCGGCTGGGGCCTTCCCGACTGCCCTGGCTATCCGGTCTGGCGCGAGCCCTACGAATGGTTGGGCCACGACAGCGCGCACAAGTTCCCGTTCCACCTCTTGTCCGACCAGCCGGCGCGTCGCCTGCACGGTCAACTGGATCCAAGCCCCTACAGTCGTGCGGGCAAGATCGCCGGGCGCGAGCCAGTCTACCTCAACAGTGCCGACGCCGCCCGCCTTGGTATCGCGGCCGGCGACGTCGTGGAACTATTCAACGACCGCGGCCGCTGCCTCGCCGGCGCGCAGCCGAGCGACGCGATCATGCCTGGCGTGCTGCGGCTGGCTACCGGTGCATGGTACGATCCGGTCGACGGGCTCGACCGCCATGGCAATCCTAACACGCTGACGCTCGATCTGCCCTCGTCCAGCCTTTCTCAAGGCTGCGCTGCCCAGACGTGCCTCGTGGGCCTGCGCCGTTACGAGGGAGACCCGCCGCCGGTAACGGCTTTCGATCTGCCGGAATTCGTCGATATTTCTATCATGGCAGTGGCCAAATCATAGATCATCAAATGTTCTGACAAAGATCGATATAATCTTAAATTACTATCGCGTAAATAGCTGTAATTGACGGATTTAATATTTAAGATAAGCGGATAAGTATAAGATAATATTGGTTGTTTTCGATCCAACGACGGCGTGAATATCATGCAGTATGTTTTGGACAGGGGCGATCCATGATTTCTGCGCGATCTTTTCTGCTGTCGCCATCGCCAGCGGCTTCCAGCCTCGCGCTTGGCGTGGCGCTGGCATCGGCGCCAGCTCTGGCCGCTGATGATGTCGGGGCTGCAGCTCCCGTCGATGACATCGTCGTCACCGCGCGCTTCCGCAACGAGAGCGCGCAACGCGTGCCGATCGCGATCTCTGCGCTTCCCGGCGAGCGCCTGTCGGCGCAAGGTGCGTTCAACATCAAGCAGGTGGTGCAGCAGCTCCCCAGCCTGAATATTCAAGGTTTCAGTGGTCGCAACCAGACGATCACCATCCGCGGCGTCGGCACCAACTCGGGCGGCACCAATGACGGGCTGGAGCAAGGCGTCGGCATCTACGTTGACGGCGTCTATCGCCCGCGCACTGGGTCGGTCATCACCGATCTCGTCGATATCGAGAGCATCCAGCTGCTGCGCGGACCTCAAGGTACGCTGTTCGGCAAGAACACCGTAGCCGGTGCGCTCGACATCCGCACCCGCGAGCCCGAGTTCGACACCGAGTTGCGGGGCGAGGCGACGTACGGCAACAAGGACTACGTACGCGTCAGCGTGAGCGCCAATGCCGCGCTTGGCGACACGCTGGCGTTCCGCGCGACGTACTTGCGTACTTCGCGCTCGGGCCTGATCCACAACACCCGCTATGACGAGGATTGGGACAACCTCGACAACCACTCCGCGCGGTTCGACCTGCTGTGGAAGCCGAAAGCGGACTTCAAGCTGCGGTTCATTGCCGACTACAGCATCCAGAAGGGCGACGTCGGTTTTCAGAGTATCGGCGGCGTGTTGCCGACGGCTCTGGCCAACGGGACCGAGGTGCGGGGATTCTACCGCCGCGCTGCCGATGTCGGCTACGTTCCCGGATCGTTCGACCCCTTCGATCGTGAGACCGACATCGACAGCTCGCAGCGCGACAAGATGCCGAGCTATGGCTTCCAGGCCCGCGCAGACTGGGACACAGGTCCGTTTACGTTCACGTCCATCACTGCCTATCGCAACTGGAAGTGGATACCCAACTACGACGGGGACCAGTTCGGCGCCAATGTCATCGTCCAGAGCGTCGTTGAAACCGACCAGCAGCAGTTCAGTCAGGAACTGCGTCTGACCTCGCCGGGTGGCGGCACGATCGACTATACCGCCGGTCTCTTTTATTTCTGGCAGGAGGCGGATGATGCCTCACGTCAGGTCTATGGCCGGGATGCGGTGGGCTGGTTGGTCACCGGCAATACCCCGAGCGCCGTGCCCAACCGGGTTCCGAGCGGCGTCGGCGCCGGTCTCGTGCTGCCGCCCGCAGCGCTAGAAGGGCTGGAGGCCTACGCTCACGTCGTCCCCGCCACGAAGAGCTACGCCGCCTACGGCCAGGCGACGTGGAACCTATCACCGGTGTTCCGCCTCACCGGAGGGCTGCGCTACACGTACGAGCGAAAGACGGGCCTTTACGATGCGGACGCGCGCGGCGATGTCGCCCCGCTTGCCACCTTCGCGTTGGCCATACGCCCGGCGATCGCCGCGCGGCGCGACGCGCTGGCGCCAACCTCAACCTACACCGCCAGGCGCGATACCGATAATATTTCGGGCACACTGATCGCAGCCTATGACCTGACCGACGACGTGCACAGCTACGCCAGCTACTCACGTGGCTACAAGTCGCCCGGGATCAACCTGGTGCGCCAGCAGCCCGGCATCGACATTTTCGTCCGGTCGGAAAAAGTGGACGCCTACGAACTTGGCCTCAAGAGCCGGGTGCCGGGCGGCGCCGCCGAGCTGAACCTGGCTTTGTTCTGGACGGACGTGGCGAACTACCAGGCCAATTTCGTCAACCGCGATGTCGCCCCGATCGTCTCGTACATAGCCAACGTCGGCAGCCTGCGTTCGCGTGGTGTCGAATTCGACGCGAGAGCCACACCGCTGCGAGGGCTATCCTTAACGCTCGCCGGAACTTACGACGACGCGCGCTATCGCCGCTATCCTAACGCGCCGGCACAGTACCTGAACTCTGTCGTGGGCACTGTCGACCTCTCTGGCAAACGCGCTGCGGGCACGCCCAAGTGGTCGCTGTCAGGTACCGCCGAATACGTCCACAATGCAGGTCCAACGCAAATCTACCTTGGTGGTGACGCCAGCTATCGTTCCAGCTTCAACGCCGTGGTCAACCTCGATCCTTTCGCGCGGATCCCCGGCTATGCGCTTTTCGGCGCGCACCTGGGCGTGCGCGCGGCGAACGGGCGCTGGGATGTGTCGGCCTGGGCGCGCAACCTGCTCGATAAGGATTACCTCAATACCGCCTCGGTCAGTTCGCAGTTCGGCGTCACCTTCGTATCTTTGGGTGAATCGCGGCTGTTCGGCGTGACCCTGCGTACACGGCTGGGCAGCTGATCGCTTATTGGCGCAACTCAAGGCTCGGATGTGAAAGCTCGTTAGCCGGCGCCCACCACCCCGCCTAGTCGGCGTTAACTCAACTAACAGGATAGACATGATGGCGGTGCGGGCGCTCCGGAATATTTGGCTCGTCGGCAGCGGTACGGCAGCCTTGATCATTGGAGGCACGGCGCATGCCGCGGACGGTGGCGCACCGGCCGCTATTGCTCCGGCGGACGAAGGCGGAGCGAGCGACGCCATCGTCGTCACCGGCGTACGCGGAGGCCCTCCTCGAACGGTAGCGGAAAGCCCGGCGCCGATCGACGTGGTCGGGGCCGAGAAGCTTGCCGGCACGGGTTCGGCCGAGTTTGGCGAGGCGCTGACGAAGCTGCTGCCTTCACTCAACTTCGGGGCGACGAACGCGGGCGTGTTCTCAGTGGTGCGCCCGGTGACGAACCGTGGCCTCAGCCCAGCCTACACACTGGTGCTCGTCAACGGCAAACGACGCCACAACAGCGCGTTCCTGACCAACGCCCCAACCGATTCCAGCGGGGTGAACCCGGTCGACCTCGACCTCATCCCGGCCAGTGCGATCGGGCGCATCGAAGTGCTGAAGGATTCCGCCGCGGCGCAATACGGCACGGACGCGATCGCCGGCGTCATCAACATCCAGCTCGACAAGTCGGAGGGTTTTGACGCGAGCGTGCGGTATGGCACCCAGTACAACGGCAATGGCGACCGCGACAGTTGGCAAGGGCAAGTCGGCTACGGCACCAAGCTGGGCGACGCTGGCTTCATTCGGCTGAGCGCGGATGTGCGCAGGCGTGGCGGCAATTGGTGGAACTTGCCGGCCACCGACACCAACCTATATGGACGCCCCAGCACCCGCAGCGTCGCGCAGGTGGGGGCGAGCGCTGGCCTGACCGCCGCGCAGGTCCAGGCCAACAGCGCTGCAGCCGCTGCGCGCAACGCGGCCTGGGACCAGGACGGCGCGCATAATGGCGACCCGGAAGTGAAGGCCTTCAACCTGTCGTACAACGCCGAGCTTGCGCTCAGCAGCCAGGTGACGCTCTACTCCTTTGCGACGTATGGCGACCGCGACGTGCAAATCGGCAATAACTTGCGGCGGCCGAACGGGAACGCCAATTTCACCGTGCTTTTTCCAGACGGATACTATCCGCTCAACAACATCGACGAGACCGATCTCCAATTCGTCTTCGGCGGCCGTGGCGAGTTCGGAGGATGGCACGTCGACTTGTCGAGCAGCTATGGGCGCAATCGTAGCCGGCAGTTCTCGAAGCTGACGATCCGGCCTTCCCTGGGGCCGACCAGCCCGACCGAATGGCCCAATCTCGCCAATTTCGAATTCTCGCAGTGGACCCATAACCTAGACGTAACGCGCGAGGTCGACCTGGGTCTGGCACGTCCAATCCAGGTCTCGTTCGGTGCGGAGTACCGGCTCGACCGCTTCCGTACACTCGCGGGCGATCCGCTGGCCTATACGCCGGCCAGCTACGTCATCCAGAAGGGCGACCAGCAGTATGATTGGAATGTCGGTGTCGCCGCTTCGCCGGTGGTGCAAGGCGCCATCGTGCTATCGCCCGCCGACCAGGCAGATGCCGCCCGGCGGGTTTATGCCGGCTATGTCGACCTTGGCATCTACCCGCTCGACAGCTGGTACATCGGCACGGCGGTGCGTGCCGAACATTATAGCGACGGTTCAGGAAGCCCGGTGGGCCTGAAGCTCAACAGCCGCTTCGAGGTGAGCCCGGCGCTTGCCGTTCGCGGCACGATCGGCACCGGATTTCGCGCGCCGTCACTGACTCAATCCGCCTATGCCCAGACCGACGGACGCACAGCTCTCGTCCTGAATCCGGCCACCGGTCTGACAGAGGCCACCCCTACCGTGGCCAAGCTGGTCACGCCCGACTCCGCGGTGGGCGCGCTGCTCGGCGCCAGGCACCTGAAGTCGGAGCGCAGCTGGAATGCCGGCGCCGGGCTGGTGCTGACACCGGCGTCGAACCTGAGCATCACCGCAGACGGCTACTACATCAAGATCAAGAACCGGATCGAGCGCACCGGCCGCCTGTTCGGGCCGGGCATCACCGCGATCCTGAACGCCAGCGGTTTGAGCGGGATCGAGCAGGCGGAATACTTCTTCAACGCCGTCGACAGTTCAACGCGCGGCCTTGACGTGGTGGCGGACTGGACGGTGTCGCCCGGCGCCATCGGCAAGCTGAATTTCAATGCGGCATTCAACTATAGCAAGACCAAGGTCGACAAGCTGCCGGACATCCCCGCGCAGTTGATCGGCGCCGACGGGGCGTCGCTGCTCGGTCCTGGCTCGGCATTCTTCGGCGGCGACCGCATCGGCGAACTGGAGGTGATCAATCCACGCACCAAGCTGGTGTTGAACGGCAACTGGACCAAAAGCGTGTTCGGCTTCTCGCTCACCACCACGCGCTATGGCAAGTATACCCAGCGCACCGCGGCCGGGGACGATCGCTTCTTCGGCGCCAAGTGGATCACCGACGTCAACGCTTCGCTGGCGGTCACAAAGTTCGCGACGTTGCAGGTCGGCGCGACCAACGTGTTCGACGTGCGTCC
The DNA here is from genome assembly GCF_055361525.1 of Novosphingobium sp. TK46. Lineage (NCBI taxonomy): Bacteria > Pseudomonadati > Pseudomonadota > Alphaproteobacteria > Sphingomonadales > Sphingomonadaceae > Novosphingobium > Novosphingobium sp. TK46. The sequence goes on along the minus strand of NZ_CM143963.1, from coordinate 474,836 downwards.
CGAGACGAACGGTCCGGGCAGCCCGCAAACCGGGCAGGGCTATTATGGCCCGTCTCCCTTCAATCCTGCGGGTGGATACTATTATGGTCGACTTGCCGTCAGCTTCTGATCGTCGCACATTCCTGAGCGGTGCTGCCGCGTTCGCGCTGCTTCCTCTGCTCGATGCGTGCACGGGCAAAACGGGAAGCGGCGACCTTGTTCTGGGCGATCAGGTCCATCTCGGCGAGACCCGGTTGCGCGCCGCAGGCCAGCTCGAAAAGGTGCCCTACGGCATAACGTGGGCCAACTTTCCCGGCGCTGCACCCTTGCTGGAGGCGCTGAACGCCGGTGCGGTCGACACCGCGCCGGCGGGTGACCTGCCGGTTATCCTTGCCGCCGCCGCCGGCTGCCGGCTCAAGATCGCTGCGGTCAACAAGGGTCTCCCACGGGCGATGGCGATCATCGTGCCCAAGGGATCGCCGATCCGTACGGTGGCGGACCTCGCGGGCAAGAGCGTCATCGTCTCAAGCGCGCGGGGCAGTATTTCGCAATACCTGCTGCTTGAAGCGCTGGCCGAGGACAAGGTGCCCATTTCGTCGGTAAAGATTGGCTTTATGCTGCCCAACGATGCTGCGGCCGCCTTCGCCACCGGCCAGATCGCTGCCTGGGCGACATTCGGCACGTACCAGGCGCGCGCTGAGGCTGACGGCGCCCGCGTGATCCGCGATGGCGCCGGGATCGGGCCGGGCTATTCGATCATTGCCGTCTCCGAGGCGGCCATCGCCAACCCGGCCAAGCGCAAGTCGATCATCGACTATCTAGGTCGCGCCCAGCGCGCTGGCATTTGGTCGCATCGGAACCTGGGCGCTTATGCCGACCTTTATGCCAAGCAGACGGGCATGGATCCCGCGATCGCCCAGATTGTGGTCTCGCGTGAAAATCCAGGGCTGCAGCAGCCCGATGCGGCGTTCGTAGCGGCACTTCAACGCGCTGCCGACAGGTTCCACGATCCTTACCGCGTGCTTCCGCGACGCGTCGATGTCGCGGCGCTGGTGGAGCCGGGACTGCTGCAGGCTTAGCGCCCTGTGCTTACGCCTGTGCCGGGGCGTCCGCAGCCGCGTCGAGTTCGCGGTTCGGCGCGGTGAGTTCCAGGCTGGGCCTGGGGCGGAGCGCGTGGCGCCAAGCGGCCAATGGCGCGATGTCGAGGGTTAGGGCATGGAGGCGGAAGGAAACGTAGTCGGCGGCCACCGCGGCGGTTATGTTTGCCAGGGTGAAATCGCCGTCGAGTTGACCGGGCAAAATCCGCGCGGACGTCTCGATCGCCTCCGACCAGCGGGCTATCCACGAGGCTGAGCGCTCCGGCTGTGGGCGGCGCAACTCGGAAGTGATGGAAAATGCGGCCTCGATGATGCCGTTGGCGAGCGCGTGGCGTTTCAGTTCGGCATTGCGGGCGTGTGGACCGCTCGGGATCAACCGATTACCGCCAACGTGGGCGTCCAGCCAATCAACGATCACGAGGCTATCGTAGATCACTGTCCCGTCGTCCAGGACAAGCGTGGGAATCTTGCCAAGCGGGTTGATCCTGCGAAAGTCCGGATCCTCCAGCGGCACGGTCGGCACCAATTGCACCGTATCAGCCAGGCCAAGCTCGATCAGGGCGATGCGGACCTTGCGGGCGAAGGGGGAAGGGGCACTGGCATAGAGTTTCATGCGTCACTGTCCTTGGCTGATTGTCCGGGCGGTCAGTAGTGGATCACGTTGGCGGACCCGCCGCCTGCGGCCATGACAGCGCCGCCGATGGCAGCACCTTGTGGCGAAGCGTGGAACCCGCGCGCCCGCAATTGCCCCCGCTTTGACGATACGGCCGATCGACGAGTAGCGCGGTCGGATATACGATGTAAGTCCTCCGCTTCGCCGAAGCGAGTGGCAAACGACACACTGTCAGTCATGCGGCGTGTCGGCAGGCATTCGCGAGGCTCACGCCGTCTCCCGGGGGGTCAGGCCGCTGAACGCGCCGCGCGCGCTTCGGTGTAGCGATTTGCGGCCTTGGGCAAGTCCAGCCGATCGCGGAAGGTTACGCCTTCGTAATCGTCGCGGAAGAGCCCGCGGGCCTGCAAGATTGGTACGACTTTCTCCACGAACAGGGCGAGTTGGCCTGGAAGTGCCTCGAAGATGACAAAGCCGTCTGCCGCATGATCTTCGAACCAGCGCTGCAGTTCGTTCGCGATCTTTTCCGGTGAGCCGACGAAGGCTCCGCGTGGGGCGGAGAGGCGCTCGACCACTTGGCGCAGCGTCAGATTCTCACCACGCACTTCCTCAAGGATGCGTTTGGTGGCGCTCTGCTGGCTGTTCAGACCGATGTGCTCGACGTCCGGGAACGGGCTGTCGAGATCATACTGGCGAAAATCGTGATCGTTGAAGCTACGTGACAGGAAGCCGAGACCTGTCTCGAGCGACTCCAGTCGGGCGAGTTCGCGATAGTTAGCTTCTGCCTCGTCGTCAGTTTCGCCGACGATCGGAGTAATACCGGGGAGGACCAGCAACTGCTCGGGATCGCGGCCGAAGCTGGCCGCACGTTCCTTCACGTCGGAGTAGTAGGAAAGACCCTCCTCATAAGTCGCAGCCGGAGCGAAAATGGCGTCGGCACGCCGCGCTGCGAAGTTGCGCCCGTCATAAGAAGCGCCGGCCTGGAAGATCACGGGTTGGCCCTGAGGGCCGCGCTTGATGTTCAGTGGACCGCGTACCCGGAAGTATTCCCCGTTGTGATCGAGGCGGTGCAACTTGTCGGGATTGACGAAGACGCCGCTGTCCTTGTCCGCCACATGGGCGTCATCCTCCCAGCTGTCCCAGAGGCCCTGAACGACGTCCAGGTACTCGGCAGCGATGCGATAGCGCACGTCATGGGCGGGATGCTCGGTTTTCGAGAAGTTCGCCGCAGTGTCGCCCAGCCAAGAGGTGACGACGTTCCAACCGGCGCGCCCACCGCTGATGTGATCGAGCGAAGCGAACTGGCGGGCCACGTTGAAAGGTTCGGAATAACTCACCGTCAGCGTCGCCACGAGCCCGATGTGCGAAGTGGCTCCGGCGAGCGCGGAGAGGATGGTGATCGGCTCGAAGCGATTGAGATAGTGGGGGCTGGACTTTTCGGTGATCGAGAGGCTGTCAGCAACGAACAGGAAGTCGAACTTGCCGTTTTCGGCAAGCTGCGCCTGCTCTCGGTAGTAGGCGAAGTTGGTGCTGGCATTGATGTCACGATCGGGATGGCGCCAGTCGTTCCAGGTCCGGCCTACACCGTGAAGGATGAAACCGAGCTTGATCTTGCGTGCCTTGGTCATCGTGCATGTCCGTCTGCGAAAGGTTGCACCAAGGTCTAGGCCGCGAAGGACGGCGCATCGAACGCGTTGTTGCAATAAGCAGGACAGCAATCCTAATGGGACCAAATCGGACCCGCACGAAAAAGGGCTGGACCGACAGCGCCGGCCCAGCATGAGTCTCAGGGTCGCACGACGAAAGGCTGGATGCTGTCAGGCCGCTTCCTTAGCATCGATCACGGCGGTGACTTCTGACAGCTGTGCGAGGATCGTATCGCTCTCGCTGCGGATCAGCCAGTCGGGGCTGACGTCGAACCAGCGCACCACGTTGCCTTGGTCGAGGATGAGCACGGCGGGCTGGGCGATTTCATAGCTGTTGGTTCCCAGCTTGGCGCCTATCCAGTCCTCACCCGGCACCACTGCGGGCTGTTCCTCGGGCAGGAAGGTGATGCCGAGCGAGCGGGTGAGAGCGTAGTCGGGATCACCCGCGACGATGAAGCCGAGGCCGTGCCGCTCGATGATCGAGAGATCGACCGGAAGCTGCGCGCTCACCGCAACCAGCGGGATCCCGGCCTTGCGCAATTGCGGCCACAATGTCCGGTTGTAATGAGGCAGGGCAAGGTTGCACGCAGGGCAGCCGCCGAAGCGGAAAAACACCAGAACCGCCGGTCCGCTTGCGGTCAGCGCTTCGCTCGTCAGCTTGGCGCCGTCTTGGTCGATAAGGGCAAAAGGCGCCAGTGTGGTACCGGGCTTCAGCTGCGCGAGAGCGGCATGACGTTCCACCAATATGCGCCGCTGATGGGCGTTGCGCTCGAGTTGCTCGGGTGTCCACGTTCGCTCACGTTCGGCCTGAAGCTCTGCGAAGCGTTCGCGCAACGACGGGTTGCTCATGGTGATCTCCTGAAAGGCGAAAGCGACTTTTGGACGATCACTGGATACGCGGACATTGAGTTTGAGCTACCAAACCATTGAACTTCGCAATATGCGAAGCTGATCGCCGTGACGGTCAGAGCGTACCGATGGTCTCGCGCGCGAGTTCTGCCAGCCTGGCTGTGGCGTTGGCTAGCGAAGGTGCGGTCTGCAAGATGCAGGAAACGCGCGGCAGCGCCGGCAACTCGGGCGCGTCGAGGGGTTCGTCCTGGGAGAACAAGTGCGTCCGGCAGGTGATGCCGAGCCCGGCTGTGACCGCAGCGCGCAAGGTAGTGAGGTTGGGCGTCTCCACGGTAATGCGATAGGAGCGCCCGGCATCCTCCAGCGCTCGGATCGCCGCTTCGCGGAAGCGGCACGGCGTCTCCAGCACCGCGAGCGGAATGGTGCTGTTGGCGAGCAGTTCGGGCTTGCCGTACCACGACATTGGCGCGGTGGTGATGCCGTTGGGATCGTTGTTGGCGGCGAAGCCCAGCACGATGTCGAGCTGGCGGTTCTCAAGCAACGAGAGCAATTCGGCCGTACCGGCGATCCGCGAGTAGATCTGTGCGTCGGGGTGCAACTCCGCAAAACGCGCGAGCAGGCCCGAAAGCATCATCTCGGCATAATCCTGTACCATGCCGATGCGCGCAGGACCGGAGAATTGCCCGGCGGATACAGCTGACACCGCCTCGTCGTGTAGCACCAGAACCTTACGCGCGTAGTCGAGCATCAGGTCGCCTGCCGAAGTCAGCGACAGGCGCCGACCCTCGCGGTGGAACAAGCTTTGCTGCAGCAGTTCTTCCAGCCGCTTGATCTGCAAGCTGAGCGCCGACTGGGTGACGAATACCCGCTCGGAGGCGTTCAGCATCGATCCGGTGTCGACGATCGCGACGAAGCTTCGCAGGAGATTGGTAGGCAAGTTCACGGGCATCGGTTCGGACTCTTCGATGGGAGGTCGACAGGTGGTGCGGGGCTGCGCTTCGACCTACTCTCGCATTTCGCCGTATTCTCAAGCAAATTAATAGATATTCGTCGCACAATAGCAAACCTATCGCTTTGCTCATCGTTCGATGATTGTCCTGCTTTCCGCCTGTTTTGCCGGAGAATCGCTACGCAGAACCTTCACTATGAGGATTGCTCATATGCCAAACCGGAATAACTCAATTGCCGTGGTAGAGTAATCTGTGGTGCCTTGTGTGCATGACAACCGGTCTCAACATTCCACTGCGCCAAAAGCCTGACATTGGCGGTCGCTTCAAAAAGATCGGCGCCGGCCTCGGCCAATCGCGCTGGCTGTCGCCCGCCATTCTCCTCGTCCTGTGGGAACTGGGCTCGCGCAGCGGGTTGATCCCGGAGCGAACGTTGGCGGCGCCCTCGTCAGTTTTGACTACCTTGCTGGGTATGATCGCCACCGGCGAGTTGCCGAGCAATTTGCTGGTGTCCACGATGCGTGTGCTGGCTGGCCTTGCCATTGGTGTGACCGCGGGCCTGCTGCTGGCGCTCGTCGCCGGTTTGTCTCGGAAGGGCGAGGTGACGGTCGATCCTCTCATGCAGATCAAGCGGACGATCCCGACCCTCGCGTTGACGCCGCTGTTCATCGTCTGGTTTGGCATCGGCGAGACTCCGAAGATCGCCCTTATCGCGTTCGCCTCGATGTTTCCAATATATCTTAATCTCTACAGCGGCATCCGCAGCGTCGACGTGCGTCTAGTCGAGGGCGCGCGTAGTTTCGGGCTCAGCCGATCGGAGTTGATCTGGCACGTCATCTTGCCCGGATCCTTGCCGTCGCTGCTGGTCGGCCTGCGCTATTCGTTGTCGATCGCGATCCTGGTGCTGGTCGTCGCCGAGCAGATCAATGCCTCGGCAGGCCTCGGCTACCTCATCAACAACGCCCGCGACTTCATGCGCACCGACATCATCGTGGTGTGCCTGATCGTTTACGCCATCCTCGGGCTTGGTGCCGACTGGCTCGTGCGGATCCTTGAAAACCGCGCACTTGCCTGGCGTCCCAGCCTCGTCAGTCAGTGACCTTCGAAAGGAAGACCATGGACGCGCGCCTATCCTTCTTCGCCGAACATCCCGCCAATCTGAGCAACGCTCGGGCATCCGCGCCGCGGGACGAGATCAGACCCTCTTCGATAGTCGATCCGGTCGTGAAGCTCGCCGGCTTCAACCGCACCTTCGGGGCCAACACCATCATCGCCAATCTCGATCTGCAGATCGCCGAGGGTGAGTTCGTGGCGCTGCTTGGCCGCTCGGGCTCAGGCAAGACGACGCTTTTACGCACGCTTGCCGGGCTCGATGACGCTAAAGGCCAGGACGTGACAATCCCCACCTCACGAGCGGTGGTATTCCAGGATGCGCGGCTGCTTCCCTGGAAGAAGGTCTGGCGCAACGTCGCGCTAGGCGTACGCGATTTGTCGGCGCGTGTGCGGGTCAAGGCGGAAGGCGCCCTGCGCGAGGTGGGCCTTGGTCATCGCCTCGACGCCTGGCCGCTTACGCTGTCGGGCGGCGAAGCGCAGCGTGTCGCGCTTGCCCGCGCGCTGGTGCGCGAGCCCAAGTTGCTGCTGCTCGACGAACCCTTCGCCGCGCTCGATGCATTGACCAGGCTCAAAATGCACGAACTCGTGCTCAGCTTATGGCGCGCGCACCGGCCCGCGGTGCTCATGGTTACGCACGACGTAGATGAAGCGATCGCATTGGCGGACCGGGTGCTCGTCCTCGACGGCGGCCGGATCGTCGCCGAGGAACGCATCTCTGCCGATCGTGGTGAGCGCGGCGACGTAGCTCGGGGTCTACGTCAGCGCCTGCTCGGCCGCTTGGGCGGCAATGTCGGCCACGCCAGTGTCATCCCGTTTCCGCAGAATATCGAAGCAATCACGTGAACGCGCAGACGAAGATCGAAGCGCCGGTGCGGATCGAGCGACTGCGCGGCTTTATCACGAGCCTGGCCGAACTCGTCGCCGCCACGCCACCTGAGGGCGAATTGCTCGAGGCTGGCGCCCTGCTGCTGGAGGGCCTCGTCGCGCATGACGACTGGCTGCCCAATGTTTTCGCCCGCTCTTCGTCGGAGGGTTACCGGCAGTACCTGCTCCATTGCGATAGTCGCGAGCGGTTCAGCGTTGTTTCGTTCGTATGGGGACCAGGGCAAGGCACGCCGGTGCATGATCACCGTGTATGGGGCCTCGTCGGCGTGCTGCGCGGGGCCGAACAGGTCGAGAACTATCGGTGCCGCCAAGGCCGTGGGCTCGAACAGGTCGGGCAAAGCGCCATCCTCAACCAGGGCGAAGTGGAAGTGCTGAGCCCGCGCAAGGGTGACATTCACCGCGTCAGCAACGCGCGAAAGGACGGGGTATCGGTATCGATCCACGTTTATGGAGGCAACATCGGCGCGGTCGAACGCGCGACCTTCGACGCAGCGGGATCGCCCAGGCGCTTCATTTCCGGCTATGCGAACGATGTCCTGCCCAACCTTTGGGACCGATCGAGAACGGCATGACCACACGCCCCGAAGACATCCGCAGCGCGCTTCTCGCGCGCGAGGAAATCGCCCTGCTCGACGTGCGCGAGGAAGCCGAGTTTGCGCTTGGTCATCCGCTGTTTGCCGCACAGCTGCCGCTGCGCCGGGTCGCGGTCGAGGCGCCCTGGCGCATTCCGCGCAAGGACACGCGGATCGTCGTCTATGACGCTGGCGAGGGGCTGGCCGTCCAGGCACTGGCTGAGCTGCGTGAACTCGGTTTTACCAACGTCGACGATCTCGCGGGCGGTCTCGCCGGCTGGCGCGAGGCCGGTTACGAAGTGTTTGAGGATGTTAACTCGTATTCCAAGGCATTCGGCGAACTGGTCGAGCATCGCCGGCACACGCCCTCGCTGCCCGCGCCCGACGTCCAGGCGTTGATCGACCAGAAGGCCGACATCGCCATTCTCGACGCACGCCGCTTCGATGAATACGCAACGATGAGCATCCCGAGCGGCCAGAGCGTGCCTGGAGCCGAGCTGGTACTGCGCGCGCCGCTTGCCGCGCCCGATCCGGACACCACGATCATCGTGAATTGCGCCGGCCGCACCCGAAGCATCATCGGTACCCAGTCGCTGATCAACGCCGGGTTGCCGAACCGGATCTTCGCGCTGCGCAACGGCACGATCGGGTGGACGCTCGCCGGGCAGCAGCTTGCGAACGGGCGGCAGGAAAGCGTCAAGGGACATGCCGCCCAAGATATCGATATCGCCCGGCACCGGGCTCGCGACGTCGCCTATCGCGCTGGTGTGCGGCGCATCTCGGACGTTGAGCTTGCGCACTTGCAACGGGACGCTGCCCGCACCCTCTATTGCTTCGACGTGCGCCAACCCGCCGACTACGCGGCCGGGCACTTGCCTGGTTTCCGCAATGCCCCGGGCGGCCAGCTGGTGCAGGAGACCGATCACTTCGCGCCCGTGCGCGGAGCCCGTATCGTTCTCGCCGACGACCTCGGCTCACGCGCTGATATGACCGCTTCGTGGCTGGCGCAGCTAGGATGGGAGGTACTGGTGCTCGACCACGATTTCGCCGGTCAACTCGATACCGGTGGTGACACTGCCCCGCCAGCCCGCGGTCCCGAAGGCCGCTACAAGCGCCCGTACGAGGGTACCGATAACGCACAGGCCGCCATGCAGGCCTACCTCAATTGGGAATACGGCCTTGTCGCGCAACTCGCGCGCGATGGCACCCACGGCTTTTTCGTCATCTGACATCCAGGAGGACACTCATGTCCGTCAAGTTCATCGGTTACATCGGCTTTAACAACACCTCGGAGGTGCACAATGGCGTGAGATCGCGCGGCCTCGACCTCGACTACGTCAATGCCGCTGCCAAGGCGCAGGAAGAGGGTGACTTCGATCGCGTGCTGATCCCGTTCGGCTCGAACTCGCCCGAAAGCCAGATCGTCGCGGCTCATGCTGCGGCGTTGACCAGCAAGCTTGGCTTCCTCGTCGCTCACCGGCCCGGCTTCACCCAGCCGACACTTGCCGCGCGTCAGCTGGCAACGCTGGATCAGCTCTCTGGTGGGCGCATTGCCGTGCACATCATCACTGGCGGCGCTGACGAAGAAATGGCGCGAGACGGCGACGTTGGCCCGAACAAAGCCGAGCGCTACGCCCGTACTGACGAGTATCTCGACATCCTGCGCCGGGAATGGACCGCCACCGAGCCATTTAATCACAAGGGAACGTGGTACGAGGCGCGTGGCGCCTTCAGCTCGATCAAGCCGCAGAACCTGCCGGTCTTCTTTGGCGGCTCCTCGCCCGAGGCGATCGACGTCGCCGGCCGCCATGCGGACATCTACGCGTTGTGGGGCGAGACGCTCGAGCAAGTCGGCGACGCGGTGCGTCAGGTCCGCCGTTCCGCTGCGCGCTTTGGCCGCAACCCCGGCTTCTCGCTTTCGCTGCGCCCGGTGATTGCCGATACGGAGGAGGCGGCTTGGAAGAAAGCCGACGCCATCGTCGAGCGTGTCCGCGCGAACCGCGAAGCGGCCGGTCTCCCGACTTCCGGGCACCAGCCGCCCAATGCAGGTTCGCTGCGCCTGCTCGAAACTGCACAAAGCGGCCGCCGTGACTCGCGTCTGTGGACCGGGGTTGCCGCGCTTACCGGCGCGGCGGGTAACAGCACCGGCCTCGTCGGCACACCCGAGCAGGTCGCTGAGAGCATGCTCGAATATTATGACTTGGGCATTGATCATTTCCTGATCCGTGGGTTCGAGCCGCTGGCCGACGCGATCGACTATGGCCGCGAACTGATCCCGCTGGTCCGCGCCAGGGTGGCAGAGCGCATCGGTCAGCCTATCGCGCTCGCCGGTTGAGAGCGGCACTGGAACTGCCCATGATTCGCCGTCGGAACTTCCTTGCTGCCTCGATGGCCTCGCTGACGCTTGCCGCTTGTGGTCGTGGCGGCGGCAAGGTTTTGCGCGTCGGTAGTCAGAAGGGCGGCACCAAATCGCTGATGCTGTCCGCCGGCGTACTCGACGGCATCGGCTATGCGGTCGAATGGGCAGAGTTCCCGGCGGCGCAAAACCTGCTTGAGGCCCTTGGCAGCAATGCCATCGACGTCGGCCTGGTCGGCGACGCGCCGTTCCAGTTCGCCTACCAGACGGGCAGCCCGATCCAGGCGGTAGCCGCGCAGCGAAGCGACAGCCGGGTGACCGGGGCGCTCGGCATCGTCGTCGCCAAGGGATCGCCAGCGCGCCGGTGGGAGGACTTGCGCGGTAAGGCGATCGCCACCGGGCGCGGTAGCATCGGTCATTATCTGATCCTGCGCGCGGTGCAGCGGGCGGGGTGGCCGAACGACGCGGTGCACATCGTCTTCCTCTCGCCGAGCGACGCGGCGGCGGCACTGGCGGCCGGTTCGGTCGCGGCTTGGTCAACCTGGGGACCGTACATTCCGCTCGCGCTGGAGCAGGGCGGGCGCGTCGTGGTCGAGGGCAACGCCTATGTCGACGGTTATGGCTTCGAGGTCGCCAACATCACCGCGATTGCCGACAAGCGAGACATCCTGGGCGATTTCCTCACGCGGGAGGTAAGGGCGCTCACCTGGGCGGCGGGGCACGTCGATGCCTATAGCAAGGTCCTGGCGCAGGAGACCGGGCTGCCGCTGTCGATCGCGCGCTGGGTTGCCGAAAAGGGGCAGCGTCAACCTGTGCCGATCGACGGTGCGCTCATCCAGGATCAGCGCGAGGTGCTCGATACTTTCGCGCATGCCGATGCGATTGCGGCGAAGCGGGCGCTTTCACAAGCCTTCGTGCCGGACTTGGTCAAGTTGCCAGCCTGATACCCGCGCAAGTTCGACCTCGACCACAGCACATCCGATAGATTTCACCGCAAGGCCGGGGCGGCCTTGTGGGCGACAGGGAGTATGACATGAAGACCAAGGCGATACGCGCGGGCATCCGGGCCGGCGGCGCGGGCCTCGCACTGGCTATGACCGCCCCGGTATGGGCGAGCGATACGCTATCGGCCTTGGGCAGCGCCGCGGCCGCAGCGGACGATGGGTCTTCCGCTGATGCGGGTGAAGGCTCTGCGATCGTCGTCACCGGGGTTCGCGGGGCGCAGCCGCGAACAGTGGCCGATAGTCCCGTGCCTATCGACGTCATTGGTGGACAGGAGCTGCGGGCCACCGGGCGCACCGGCCTCAAGGAGATTCTGGCGAACATCGTGCCGTCGCTGACGATGCCGGCGCTTGCCGGTGGCGGTACATCGTCAAGCGCCAAGCCGATCTCGATCCGCGGCCTTAGCGGCGACTACGTGCTCGTACTTGTGAATGGCAAGCGCCGGCATACGACCTCCCTAATCAACAACCTTTCGCGTGTGTCGGGCGGCTCCACTCCGGCCGACCTTGACCTGCTCGCGACGAACGCGGTCGGCCGGGTCGAAGTGCTGCGCGACGGTGCGGCGGCGCAGTACGGCTCGGACGCGATTTCCGGCGTGATCAATTTCATCCTCGACGACCGGCCCGATGGCGGCGCTCTGACCAGCACCGTGGGTCAACAATACAGCAAGGGCGCGCTTCTGCTGCAGCAGACCGCCAGTTATGGCACCAATATCGGTGATGGATTCGTGCGCTTCGCAGTAGAGGGCAAATACCACGACCGCGCCAAGCCTTCGGGCGCGATCGTCGCCGATGCGGTCGACCTCTATCCGCGACTGGCCGACGGCTCGCGCGACCCCCGCGAGGGGACCATCGATCGTGATCGCGCCGGCAACTACGGCCGCACCAATCGCGATGTTATCGTCAACGGCACCTACAATGGCGAGATGCCGGTGGGTGGCGACACCACCTTCTACAGCTTCGGTACGCTCAGCTACCGTAACATCCGCGATGGGCGTGGCCAATTCAACGCCAACAACATCAACTCGCTGCCCGAACTCTACCCCGACGGCTTCCTTGCCAAGCGACGCATCAAGGAAATCGACTTTCAGGTTGCCGCGGGCTTGCGCACCAAGCTGCTTGGCTTCGACGTCGATCTCAGCAGCACTTATGGTCGCGACCACGTGCGGCTGGGCGCAGAAGACACGCTCAACCCGTCGCTGGGGCCGACCAGCAAGACCAGCTTCTACATGGGCACGCAGATCTCGACGCAGTGGGTCAACAACCTGGATTTCAGCCGCAACTTCGATATCGGTCTTGCTGGACCGCTCACCCTGGCGCTTGGCCTTGAACATCGCTGGGAGCGGTACCAGAACAAGGCGGGCGAGCCTGACAGCTATCGTGACGGCGGCTACGTCATTCCGGTCGGCACCACTCCGTTCGAGCTGCTGTTCGGCGGCCAGCGTCCTGCTGCGAGCCTGGTCTCGTTCACTGGCACCACACCTGCCGACGCCTTCGTGCTCACCCGCAACAACTTCGCCGCCTATGCCGACATCGGCGCCGATGTGGCAAAGGGCTGGTACGTCGGCTTCGCGGGTAGAGCCGAACACTATACCGACAGCTCTGGCGACACTATCAGCGGCAAGTTCTCCACTCGCTATGAGATCGCACCCGGCTTCGCGTTGCGCGGCGGCGGCAACACCGGCTTTCGCGCGCCATCGCTGGCGCAACAGGGCTTTTCGACATCGCAGAACACCGGCGTTACCATCAATGGCGATCTGGTGACGCAGCTGGTAAAGTTCCTGTCTCCCGGCGATCCGATCGCGGCGTTCCTGGGCGCGAAGCCGCTGACGCCGGAAAAGTCGCGCAACTTCACTGCCGGCGCGACGTATGAATCCGGCCCGTTCCGTCTGACCGTGGATGGCTACCAGATCCGTATCAAGGACCGGATCGTAAAGACCGAGATTCTCAACAGCGCCGAGGCCAAGGCCATCCTCACCAGCCCCGACGTGACCGCGATCCTCGCGACGCGCGGCGTGCCAGGGATCAGCAGCGGGCAGTTCTTTATCAACGGCGTCGACACCCGCACGCGCGGCATCGACGTGGTTTCCGAATACACGCTCGACACAGCCGACATCGGTAAATTCCGGCTGAGCGCAGCCTTCAGTTACAACCGCACGAAGATCCTCGACATCGCCGCCAACCCAGCAAACCTCAGCAACACGATCCTGTTCGGCCGCCAGGCACGCACCGACATCACCAGCGCTTCGCCGCGCAGCAAGGTCGTGCTCACCGGCGACTGGACGCTTGGCAAAGTGCACACGGTCCTACGCGGTACCCGCTTCGGCGGCTACACCGAGGCTGGCAGTAGCAACACCTCAACCGCCGACGACCGTACGTTTGGCGCCAAGTGGATCGCCGACATCGATGTCTCGGTACAGCTCAACCCGACGATCAACCTCGCTGTTGGCGCGAACAATCTGTTCGACACCTACCCCGACGCGATCGGCGTGATACAGGCTAACACGGGCATCAACTACTACGGTATGTTCTCACCGTTCGGCCTCTCGGGTGGATTCTATTACGCACGGGTGGGTGTGGACTTCTAAGTCGAAGCCAGCGTGCCTTGGGAGAAGATTACGAGGTAGTGTTGTGCTGCAGCCGGCGCGACTGTGGGCAGTGACGTCGGAAGGCGCCCACATCGCGCCCATTCCAAACGGTGCGGACTGTACTGGCTTGAAGCCGGCTTAGTCGAGATGCCCGTTTGATCGCTGCGCATGGCGGTGCATGGCGGTCCAAGCGCTTCTCGACCGCCTCGCGGGTTGCCGGAGAAGCTGTCATGACCGACCGCGATCGGTCGCCCGTCATGGCCGGCCCCGGTTGCACACGCTGGATCGTCTTTGGCCCGTGGATCGTGGTATTGAAAATGATCGGACGCTGCAGGGCGATCTTGAGCGGTCTGTTGACGACACGTGCAGCTATTGATGCCAGCGCGAGATCGATCTGGATGGTCCCTTACCCCAGAAGACGTCGACGATGTAGGGCGAGATCAGATGGACGTTCTTTTTGGGTATACCCAGGATCAGCCCTAGATCGCGCGTCCCGCAGTCCATTTGCTGGATAGACGTCCAGCACGTCACACGGTCGCCATCCCAGATGGCGGTCGAGGCATGTCGCTCCATCATCGCGTGCGCCTGTTCGGGCACGGTATAGGTTTCGTCAACCTTGACCGGAGCCGCGGCGAAGGCCTTGGCGAAATCTCCGACATGCTTCTCGTTAGGGGCGCCAATCTCGCCTTGTGACGGCCCCGACCACGCCGGGCGCATGCTCCGCCTCACTCGCATCGATCTTGGTGATCCTACCCTTGGCGATTGGGAAACCGACGATGTAGCCGTATGCAAAGCCGGGTGCGACATCCTGCCATAGGCGTAAGTCGCGATCGCGATCGTCTTCAGACCGCCCTCGTAGCAGTCCAGGGGCTTGCCAAGAACCTTCATCCGATCGGTGGGATTAGCGCCTGCGGGTATATCAAAGGTCATGATTTCGCCTCTGCCAAGACCGCCGCAAGGAAACGTGTTGCGATGCCGCTGATCGACAAGTCGATCGCCGCGGTGGCTGCATTCATCAGCATCTGCCTGCGTGAAGGTTGAAGGGCATTGCTTTGCATCAGTGATCCTCGCGATGCGCTGCCCGCGCCGGATCAAATCGATAATGCCGATCTCGGGCTCGGTTACCGGTCCTGGTCTTGATGCAATGGTGAGTCCGGTTCAGCATCGCGCCGTGCAGCCCGCCTGAACCGATCTGACTGATCTCGCCTGTTTCCTGGCTATTGCGCGACGTCGAAGTTGCAGGCGTGCAACACCCGAGCTTGGCGTGTCAGCCTCGGCTGTCAGCCCCGCGCTGCTAAGCTTTCGCCCGCCGTTGAAAGCCTTTTACCCGATCGCGTCGATGGTTGCTCCGCCAGAACCTTCTAGAAAGTCACGGCGCTCTTGATACCAAGGATCACCACGTCGGGCAGGCGGGAGAGGCCGCCGGGATTGACGACGTACTGCACGTTAGGTCGAACGATCAGCCAGGGCATAAGGTGCGCGCTGTAATAAAGCTCGCTGGCGAACTCGGACTTTGGCTTTTCAGCGCCAGGTATCGCCAGCACTGTCGCCTCGGCGGCGCGGCTGTTGATGTGCGTGCGGGCGAGGCCGAAGCCGATGTCGTCCGCGGGACGGCCGGGGATGCCGCCCGCCCAGAACAGGCCCGCCGCAAGCTGGTTGTCGGTACGCTGGGTCCGGCGGTCTGCCTGGGTGAAGTTGAGGAAGACGGTGATGCCCTTGTCGCTCCGCGGCTCCCCCTTGGCATCGGTGCTGGCGGTGCCGGTCAGCTGCTGTTGGACCAGGATATACGCACCATAACGCCCGCTCCGCCTGAGCGGCGCGGTGCCGGTGACCGCGAACGGGCGCCCGTCGCGATCCAGCAGCACGTCGTCTGCATTCGAGGTGTTGTACCAACTGCCGACGCGGTAGCTGCCGGGTAACTGCTTCGTGCCGACCCGTGGTGTCCAACCCGCCTCGTCAATGGCAAGAACGCCCGTCGCGCCGCCGCGTGAGATAAAGAAGGCGTTGTCGAGCTCGTTGGGATTGTTCTCGTAGGCACCGGCCATGGCGTACCAGTTCGGCCGCTTGATCCGGATGCGCGCGCCCCACTGGCTGACCGGCCAATTGTACCAGTAATCGCCGGCGATGTTGCCGGCCGGCGCCCCGCACCAGCTGAGGTTCATGAAATTGCACGAGAAGCTGTTGAAGTCCGCGCCTTGCGTCAACCGGCCGAGCTTGACGTCGACGCCGCCGCCCAAGTCCTGCTGATACCACAGTTCGGTCAGGCGCCAGGTCTGTCCCCGGCCATAGACTTCCTGCACCTGCTGATTGGTGCCGAGCGCGGCACGGTCGGTGAGGTTGACGCCGCGCCGGTACGTGATGGTCGCCTGCACCGTACCGCCGGCTAGGCCGATCAGCTTCTTCGTATCGATGGTCGCGCCGAAAGCGAACTGTCCGGTTTCGGTGGCATCCTTGCGGGCGCCGCCAGCTACGTTGGCCGCAAACTCGCTGACATACGCGGCGGTCAGATCGATGCCGGCATCGCGGATCTGCGTGCGTAGCCCGCCCCATTCGCCGGTCAGCGTACTGGGGGGCTTGGCTTGCTGCTGGCTATCGGCCGCCTTGGTCTCCGGCGTTGGGTGCGGCGCTTCCGCATCCTGGGCAAAGGCTGGACTTACCAGAGCCAACGAAACCGCGAGGAGTGGAACAGAAAGCAAGTGGTTCATGATCACTTCAATCGATATGCGATGACGGCATCGCCGAGCTTGGTACCGAACGTGCCATGCCCCCCAGCGGCGGTGACGACGTATTGGTGCCCCTGCTCCCCGTAACTCATCGGCGTGGACTGTCCGCCGGCGGGCAAGCGATCTTGCCAAACCTTGGCACCGGTCTTCACGTCGAACGCGCGGATGTAGTTGTCCGCCGTGGATGTGAGGAAGGCGACGCCGCCCGCCGTGACCATCGGACCGCCGAGCATCGGCATACCCAGCTTGAACCCGATCGGGATCGGCGAGGAATCACGCGAGGTGCCGACGCGATGACGCCAGACAACTTTGTGCGTGGTCAGATCGATCCCCGCGATCGTGCCCCACGGCGGCGCCGCGCACGGCAGGCCGAGCGGTGACAGGAAGGCATGGATATCGACACCGAACGGCGCGCCGTACATCGGCTGGACGCCATTCTCGCTGCCGGGAGGATGCTTGGCATTAGGCGCGGCGGGGTTCTCGGGACCGCGCGGCAACAGCTTTGAGATGAACGGCATCGCCATCGGGTTGGCGATCGCGACCTGGTGGATCGGATCGAAGGCGACGCCGCCCCACTCGAACATGCCGACGTTGCCCGGGAAGATCAGCGTACCTTCGGTCGACGGCGGGGTGAACGGGCCAGAATAGCGAAGCTTCTTGAACTGGATCCGGCACACCAACTGGTCCAGCATCGTCGCGCCCCACATGTTGGCATCGGTCAGCTTTTGTTGCGGCTGGAACGTCAGCTGAGAATAGGGTTGGGTCGGCGAGGTCCAGTCTCCGGGCGCGGCGCCCTGGGGCACGGGTGTCTCGGGCGCGGGTACGATCAACTTGCCGGTACGCCGATCGAGTACGAAGATGTTGCCGGTCTTGGCCGGCGCATAGATCGCCGGAACGACGCCCTTGGCGGTGCGCAGATCGACCAGGCTGGGCTGCGACGGCAGATCCATGTCCCACAAGTCGTGATGCACCGTCTGGTAGGACCAGGCCCGCTTTCCGGTCGCGATGTCGAGCGCCACCAGTGCGCTGGTATAGCGTTCGATCGCCTTGGAGCGGTTGCCGCCCCAGATGTCGGGCGTTGCCATGCCCATGGGCAAGTAGACGAGCCCGAGCTTCTCATCGGCCGCCGCCACCGACCACATGTTCGGGGAGTTCGGCGTATAATGGTGGGTAGCCGACGGCAGCGCGTTCTCGTCGAAGCTGCCCGAGTCCCACGCCCACAACAACTTGCCGGTGTGGACGTCGAAACCACGCACGACGCCGGATGGCTCGTTGGTGGAATAGTTGTCGATCACCGAGCCGCCCATGATCAGGACTTTCGCTGTCACGACCGGAGGGGACGTGCCCTCCCAGAAACCGGGATGCTTGACCGTCATGCCGTCCTTCATGTCGATCTGGCCATGCACGCCGAAGCCGTCGCAGAGCTTGCCGGTCGCGGCATCCAGCGCGATCAGGCGGCCGTCGTTGGTCGGCAGGAAAAGCCGGCGCGGACATTCCAGGCCAGCGGGTGTGGCGCCATTGGCCGACGCAGCGGTTTGCTCCGCATGGTAGGACAGGCCGCGACACGTAAGATGCTGGTAGCTCGGATCATCGACCACGTGCGGATCGAACTTCCACACCAGCTTGCCGGTCGCCGCATCCAACGCGAACACCCGTTGATGCGGCGAGCACAGATAGACGAGATGCCCGATCTTCAGCGGCGTGACTTCGAAGGTCGTCTCGATGGAGTCGTTGGGGCCGCGCATATCCCCGGTGTGGAAGGTCCACGCCACCTTCAGCGCCGACGCATTGGCCGGGGTTATTTCGGTGAGCGGCGAGAAGTGATCGCCAAAATTCGTTCGGCCATAGGCGTGCCACTCATCGGCAGGGATCGAGCCGATGTCCGCTTGCGACGCCGCGGCGATCTGCGGCGAAAGCTGTCCGCTGATATCGCTGGGATCTTTCCACAAGGCCGTGCAAAGGACCACCGCCGAGGCTAGCAATGCGAGCACCAGCGGCGCCCGGCGTGGTCGTGCCGGAAAGGCCCGCGTCACCCACGGCAGGATCAACACGATCCCGAGCGGAACCAGAATGTCGCCGCGTGGCGCCAGCAGCCAGAAATCCAGCCCGGCTTCGGCCACTGCCCACACCAGCGTTCCGGCGAGCAACACGGCATAGACCGTCAGCGCCTCGCGATGACCCCGGAACAGGAGGGTCGCGGTCGCGACGAGCATGACGCCGGCGATGATGTAATAGATCGAGCCGCCCAAGCTCGCGAGCCAGACACCCCCCGCGAACAGGAAAAGTCCAAGGATGGCGCAAAGAACGGCAGCCATGATGACCGGTAGCCCGCGAGCCGGGCGATCACTGCCGTGCAATGTTTCGATGACCATCGCTAGGTCCTTCCTGTGAGTGTGCAGGCGAATGGAGCGTACAATGCTATTCTTATCAAAGCGGGCCGCCCGGGTTGCGTTTGGCTTAACTACGCGTCGATCGATATTGCCGTTATCGATGGTAATGGGCGACCTATCGATTGATTGATCTTTTCGAGAATGCGGAACGCTGCGCCCGTCTCTTCGGCGCTGCATTCGCGCATCGCTTCGGTAAAGAATTCAGCGCGTGTGGCATCCAGGAGGATCGAAGCGCGCTTGCCCTCTGCCGTCACATCCAGACACTGGGTGCGCCAATTCGAAACGTGCGCGGAACGCACGATGAACCCGCGGGATTCAAGCACTTTGATCGCTCGGGCAACCTGCGCCTTGTCGCGATCGGTCGAGGCCGCCAGCGCCAGTTGCGAAATGCCCGGATTGCGCCCGATTACGCTGAGCAGTCGCGCTTGAAATGGTGCCAGCTTCAGATCTTTGATCACCGTCATTTCCGACAAACGCAGCTGGAGGTTGGTGGCAAGTTCTCGCACCAGACTCATCAGGTCGTTGTCCATAGCGCCCTACTAGACCGTCGGTTGACATAGTCAATCCATGCGTTAGACGATCTGGTCGAGAGATCGAGGCAAGGCTGTCCCTGGCCTACGCCCCGCGATCAAGAACCCTGTGACTACGCCTTGGACGAAGCGGCCCGTTCTATGGTCTTCGACGTCCCGATCCGATCACCCCGGTACCGAGGAACCTTGCGATGCAGGCCAACACGCAAAGCACAAGCACCGGCACGTCGCGAACGCTCGCCTGGCTGGTGATCGGGCTATTCTTCATCTGGGGTGGCGCCACCAGCCTGAACGACGTGCTGATCCCGAAGCTCAAGGGTCTCTATTCGCTAAGCTACTCCGAAGTGATGCTGACGCAGTTCGCTTTCTTCATGGCTTATTTCGTCGTCTCGATCCCGGCTGGTGCGCTCGTCGCGCGGATCGGCTATCTGCGCGGCATCGTTACCGGGCTGATCGTCACCGCGGCTGGCGCTTTGCTGTTCTGGCCCGCCGCACTGTCGGGCATCTACGGCAGCTTCCTCATCGCGCTGTTCGTGGTTGCCGCCGGCATCACCATCCTGCAGGTCGCGGCGAACCCCTTCATCGCGCTGCTCGGCGATGAGAAGACATCGAGCAGCCGGCTGACATTTGCACAGGCATTTAACGCGCTTGGCACGACCGTGTGGCCGTATATCGGATCCACGCTGATTTTTGGCGCCGCAGCGACGACCGATCCGAAGACCTTGTCCGGCGCCGCTCTCGATGCCTTTCGCTCTGCCGAGAGCGCCATCGTCGCGCACATCTATGTCGGTATCGCCGTCGTATTGGTGATCGTCGCCGCAATTTTCTGGATCCGCCGGAATGCGGTGCGAGACGAGCGGCCCGACGCGGTCGGCTTCGCCGACAGCTTGGCACTGCTGCTCCAGCGACGCGTGCTGTTCGGCGTCATCGCCCTGTTCGCCTATGTCGGTGCCGAAGTTTCCATCGGCAGCATGATGGTCAATTACCTGGAGCAGCCCGGAATCCTGGGTCTTGATGCCCAGACTGCCGGTCAGCGGCTGTCACTCTACTGGGGAGGCGCAATGGTCGGCCGCTTCATCGGCGCGGCTCTGCTGCAGCGCGTACCGGCTGGCAAGCTGCTCGCGGTTTTCGCGGGTTGCGCGGGCTTGCTGGTGATGCTCTCGATGGCGAGCGGCGGCCCGATCGCAGGATGGAGCCTGCTTGCCGTCGGGCTGTTCAACTCCATCATGTTCCCCACCATCTTCTCGCTATCGCTGAAGGGCCTTGGCGCGAAGACCGCGGAAGGGTCTGGCCTGCTGTGCATGGCGATCGTCGGCGGTGCCATTCTGCCACTGGCGACGGGCGCACTGGCGGACGCGACCACGATCGCGACGGCATTGCTCATTCCCGTCGTCTGCTACGTCGTAATCGCCATCTTCGGTATCGCCGATCGGGAGGAAGCCTGAAGCTACGAAGCTTTGTAAGTGGTTACGTCGGCTCCAGTTCCGCGCGGCGCGCCCAACGGCGCCTAGCGAAGCTGCAGTTCTATAGGGCGGTGACATACGACGAACGATTGGACGTTGGCATTCGTCACAGTGGACGCTCAACGCTTGCTGAAGAGCAATACCGACCGATGCTGCGCCTAAGCGGAAGATCGCCGCGAGCCAGGTGGGCGGTCATCAGGCTCCCCAGGATAGCCTCGCTACGGTTGAAATCGAACTCGCTAACTGGTTGCGCGGGCGCGCGTTGAACGGCGTACCACAGCACTGTCCTTCGAGATCTGAGGGGATGGCTGCATTGGGCCGCTTGTTCGTCAACCCGGTGGTAGCGGCGGTTGCTGCAGCCGAAGCGGGCATCGGGCTGGCAAACGTGCTCAGCTACCAGTCTGCTGCAGCGATCGCCGAAGGCAAACTCGTTGAGATGCTTGATGATTATGCGTCGCCAGCAATGCCTGTCAGCTTGCTTTACGATGCCGCTCGAAGTGCGATACCCGCGGTACGTGCGTTCATCGACGTCATCCGTACACGCGCAAGTGACGGTGCGTGGCGGTAGTGGGCTGCTGCTTGCGTGTGTAACAGCGCTGACTCAGACCGTGGGGCCATGCTGAGACGCGCCCTCATTGCGGACGTACATCGCCCGAAGTTCGAATTTTCTTCTAGGAACTTCGGGTGATCGCCGAGCATACGAGCGTCAGCGAGGCGGATGACTGCCTGGTTGTCGAAACCATTTTTTCGTGCGCCCGTGACGTGAGCGGTGGTGGGGCTTAGCTGCGGCTGCGTTGGGCGGTCTGGTGGTAGAGAAAGGCTGTAAGCGACGCGAACACCAGTGTGCCGGCCCCCAGCGTGACACTGGCCGGAAGATCGGGCATGAACGCCAGGGGGCTGTCCGATCCGGTCACCGCGACAATACCGGCGAAGGCGACACCCCACAGGCTCTCGCCCACGATCATTCCGGTGGCGGTCAGCACGCCCATGCGAAGGGCGCTGTCGGGATTGCGACTGCGCTTGGCCCGGTGGTCGTAGAACCAGCCGATGATCGAGCCGATCACAACCGGGAGGATCACCGCCATCGGCAGGTAGATGCCGATGCCCACGGCAAGCGGCGGAAAGCGCAGCAGCTTCGCCTTGCCCATGATCTCGTCAAAGATCACGAACCCGACGCCGGCGAGCGCGCCGTACTCGATCATTGGCCAATTAAGATCGCCGCCGAGTACGCCTTGCGCCAGCGCCGAGATGAGCCCGGCCTGCGGCGCGGACAGGGCGTTGGGCCCGGCTCCGGGGGCGCCAACGAAGCCGAATGCGGTGTTCAACAGGTCCAGGACGGGAGGGATGATCAGGCTTCCGAAGACGACGCCGATAACCAGCGCCACCTGCTGCTTCCACGGTGTCGCGCCGACAAGCTGGCCGGTCTTGAGGTCCTGCAGGTTGTCGTTCGAGATCGTCGAGACGCCGAACACCACCGCGGTCACGATCAGCGCGTAGGCGATCAGCGCGCGGGTGGTCTCGGGCGGGTTCTCGCGACCGAACAGTCCCGCGAGGAGCAGTGCGGCGGCGAGTACCGCCAGGATGCCGATCGCCGATACGGGCGAGTTCGACGCCCCGATCAGCCCGGCCATGTAGCCGCATACCGCAGCCACCAGCATGCCAAGTACCAGCACGAAGAGCAGGGCGCCCGTCACCAGCAGCAGTGCCGATTCCATCAGCGGACCGTCTTGGAGCGTCGACCACAGCAGCCAGGCAATCGGCACCATGAGCGCGAGGACGCCGCCAATGACGATGGTGATCGGCAGGTCGCGTTCCTCCAGCGCGAGCGCCTCGCCGCCACGCCGCGCGCGGCTTGCCTGAAAGGCGGAGCGGATGCCGCCGATGACAGGACCGGCGATCTTGATCAGGGTCCAGATCGCCGCGACGCCGATCACCCCGGCTCCGAAGAAGCGGACATCGGCGCGAAACACGGCGTTGGCCCAGCCTTCGACATCGCCCGCCATCGGATGCTGCGCGGTGAGCATGGGAAGCAGCACCCACCAGCCGGTCGCGAGGCCGAGGAGCTGCGCGAGGCCGACGGACAGCCCGACGAGATGGCCGACACCGAGCAGCGCGAAGGACAACCCCCCGGAGATGCCGGTGGCGCCCGCCCCGGCGCGGAACCAGACGGCGGCCTCGGCCACGACGAGCTTCGTCTGGGTCAGGATAGCGAAGCCGGCGGATGCAAGGCTGCTGGTGACCAGAAGCCACAGCCCGTTCGCGCTTTCCTGAGCGCCCATGTCGGTCGCCGACCCCACCTTGAGCACTTCGGCGGCGGCACGCCCTTCGGGGTAGGGCAGGTCCGTGTCGATCACCAGCGCGCGGCGCAGCGGGACCGAGAACATCACGCCCAGGATGCCGCCCAGGCCCGTGATCGCGGCGGTGGTCACATAAGGGAAGCCCTGCCACCACCCGATCATGACCAGGCCCGGGAGCACGAAGATGATCGCGGCCAGGGTGCCGGCGGCGCTCGCGATGGTCTGGACGATGTTGTTCTCGAGGATGCTGGCTCCGGGCAGATACCGCAGCACCGCCATCGAGATCACCGCCGCGGGGATCGACGTCGCGAACGTCAGCCCGACCTTGAGCCCCAGGTAGACGTTCGCGGCGGTGAACAGCAGCGTGATGATACCGCCCAGGATAACGCTGCGGACCGTCAGTTCGGCAAGCGGCTGGATCGGCTTTGAAGTCATGGCGGCTCTCTCGGGCAGTGCAGCGGCGCGCATCTGTCGCACAGCGCAAGCGTGCTGACGAGCGCGGTTCGCCTCGTGCTCTTGCTTCTTGTAAATCGCTAAAGGCTGGGTCGATCACAATGGCGCGCTGTAGCGTGTAGCTTTGACTCGGGCGCAGCCCGCTGCCGCCCTCATCGTTCGGTTCAAAGGCGGTCTCAACCGGCATCGCCGCGGGACCGACGATATCGTACGCATCGCCGCGCTCATGCGCGATCTGCCGATCGGCGTGTTCAATCGCCGCTATGTCGTCGTGGGTTATGGCGACATAGAATTCGTGGTGGTCGCCCCCGATGTTACGGTCGAAGCAACAGCGGCGCTCGGCAACATAATCATCGGTTCCCTCAACGAACGCACCCTCATTCTGGCAGCTGAAACAAGCCTAGCGGTCATGGCGAGGATCGGCGCCGCGCAATATGAGCCGGACGAAACCTGCCTGGATTTTCTCGCCAGGGCGGACGGCGCTCTCTACGACGCCGAGCGCGGTGGACGAAGCCGGCTGCGCATCGCCTCCCCCGGCACCTTGCAGTCGCTGTGTAGCCGGCCTCTGCTATTGCCGCATGTCGAGCCTTCCGCTGATGTGGAGCCGCAACGTACGAGAATATTGTTCACTTTTCGTTCCATCTGTGCCATACGGTGCCGATGGCCGACTCTTCTGTCCGCAAGATCATCCAAGTCGATATGGACGCCTTCTTCGCCTCGGTGGAGCAGCGCGACGACCCGTCTCTTCGCGGCTTGCCGCTGGCTGTGGGCTACGGCGCTGCGCGCGGTGTCGTCGCAGCTGCCAGTTACGAGGCGCGCCGGTTCGGGGTGCGCTCGGCGCTTCCGTCGGTCACGGCGATGCGGCTCTGTCCGGACCTCGTTTTCGTGCCGCCCCGGTTCGACGTCTATCGAGAAGTTTCGCGGCAGATCCATGAAGTCTTCGCCCGCTTCACGGACCTGATTCAGCCTTTGTCGCTCGACGAAGCCTACCTCGACGTGACGGCGAACAAGCTGGACATCCCCACAGCCTGGATAACAGCAAAACACATACGCGCCGCGATCCTGGAGGAAACCGGCCTCACCGCTTCCGCTGGTATTTCCTACAACAAGTTCCTCGCCAAGCTCGCCTCCGATCATCGCAAGCCGAATGGGCAGTTCGCCGTGACGCCCGACATGGGCGCGGCCTGGGTCGAGACGCTACCGGTCAGCCGGTTTCACGGCGTCGGCCCGGTAACGGCGGAGAAGATGAAGCGACTGGGGATTGAAACCGGCGCGGATTTGCGCGCCACTTCGCTCGATTTTCTGGAACGCCACTTCGGCAACTCGGCGAACTGGTACTACGCGATTGCGCGCGGCGTCGATCACCGGCCGGTAAACCCCAACCGCGAGCGCAAATCTTCAGGATCGGAGACGACTTTCGACCGGGATCTGACTGATCCTGCCGAAATCGAAGCGGGCATGCTGCGCATGGCCGAAGACGTTTGGCGCTGGTGCGAGGCGCGCGGCGCGTTCGGTCGGACTGTGACAGTGAAGGTCAAATATGCGGACTTCAAGCAGATCACGCGCAGCCGGAGCCAAGACGGCGCGGTGACGACGTTCGGAAATCTGCGTCGAGTTTCCCTCGATCTCTTGAACGCGGTTCTTCCACCGGCGAAAGGTATTCGCTTGGTTGGAGTGACCGTTTCGAATTTCGTTGAGCAGGTCGGGGTGACACAATCTGCACTGCCAATGTTCCCGGAGGGTCAGGCCGCATGATGCTCGACCTGTTCGATGCGCCGGTCCTTCCGGGACTCCGGACCCGACTGGACGTCATCGATACGAATGAGGAGCGCGCACTGATCGACCGCATCGAGGCCACGGACTTGACGCCATTTCGCTTCCAGGGCTGGACGGGCAAGCGGGTCACGACCTCGTTTGGCTTCAGCTACGACTTTGAAATCGGACGACCGCTGGACGCGCCGCATGTACCGGATTGGCTTGCTCCCTTCCGCAGTCGGGCCGCCACGTTCGCCGGGATCGATCCCGCCTGCCTCGTGCAGGCCTTGCTGATCCGCTACGATCCCGGTTCGGGCATTGGCTGGCACCGCGACCGACCGATCTATGAAGACGTGATCGGGATTTCTCTTGGGGCACCGGCGACGCTGCGGTTCCGACAGCGGCGTGGCGACGGGTTCGCGCGAGCCTTTGTGCCGCTCGAGCCGCGCGGTGCCTATCACCTGAGCGGTCCCTCGCGGCATGAATGGGAGCACAGCATTGTGGAAGGAACCAAGCCGCGCTGGTCGATGACGTTCCGCAGCTTGGCGCAGCGTAAATGATCCCTGACTTCGTCGTCATCGATGTCGAGACGGCCTGCTCGCGCGTCAGCAGCATTTGTCAGGTCGGCATCGTCGGCTTCCGAGACGGCGCCGAGGTCTTCGAATACGAAACCCTGATCGATCCGGTCGATCACTTTTCGTCATTCAACACCCGGATCCACGGGATTACGGTCGATCACGTCAGAGGTAAGCCTACCTACAGAGACGTGCATGAAATCGTCGACGGTCACCTGGCAGGGCAACTCACCGTGGCCCACTCGTATTTCGATAAAGGCGCGCTTGGCGCGGCGTGCCGCGTGCATGGTCTCGCGCCTATCGAAACCAGTTGGCTGGATAGCGTAAGGGTTGCGAAGCGGGCGTGGCCCCAACTTCAAAGCCACCGCCTGAACGTTCTGACAAAATACCTTGGTATTCATCACAAGCATCACGACGCCCTTAGCGACGCCCGTGCAGCCGGCCAGGTGATCGTGCGTGCGATCGAGCACACCGGGATTGCGCTTGCGGGTTGGGTCACGCCGGCAAGTGGCCGAGCCGGGCCGGCGCCAAAGCCTGCTTTTGATGGGCCGCTAAAAGGTCAGCGCATCGCTGTCCTCGGTGCGCCACGGAACGGTCCCCTTGCACAATACTTGGCTGCCGCAGGCGGCAGGATCGTCGCTTCGGTGGGCG
This sequence comes from Novosphingobium sp. TK46, assembly GCF_055361525.1. Classification (NCBI taxonomy): domain Bacteria; kingdom Pseudomonadati; phylum Pseudomonadota; class Alphaproteobacteria; order Sphingomonadales; family Sphingomonadaceae; genus Novosphingobium; species Novosphingobium sp. TK46. The sequence goes on along the minus strand of NZ_CM143963.1, from coordinate 448,356 downwards.
TAACCACGACAATGCTGGTGATCAGCCGGGAACAGCCGTTCGGCACCTACGTCACCGCGCACGTGGATCACCGTCGCGCGGAACAGATGCAGCAATCCCGCAGTAATTTCGAGATCGTACATGAGCATGAGATTCGCGCACGCCTGCCCCTGGCATCCTGAGCGAAGGCGCATCTCGGCTTCCATCGCCAATTCGCCGTCTTCACTCTCTAGGCTCGCCGATCTCGCCTGCGATCGGCTCTTCGTCGTTTGCGTCGTTACCCCTAACCCTGTTCGGGTCGAGGTACGTTGCAACCTTGCAACGCATGACTGCTAGACTAGTGTGCCGGCCCAGTCGGGCATCATGTCCTTGGTGATTGCACGATCAGGCGGGAAGCTGACCTTGCCGTCTTTGATCAGACCTTGAAGCTGCTGCAGAAAGGCTGCACGGTTTTTCACGAATAAAGGATCCTGCGCGGGTGTCATCTTTGATGTCGGGTTCTGGATCTGCATGGGCTTGAGTAAGCCACTAAGTCCCCCGGACGTTCCGGCGAGTTGATCATGCAGGAACTGCGCATTGACCAGTTTTTGGGCCCGGTCAGTGGTGTTGTTCATGTACGAAGAAGTCAAGTTGCTGAAGAAGCGGCCATCGTCATAGCTGACCTCGCCCTTGGCGAGGTGCTCCTGAGTTTTGAAGGTGCGGACGCCTTGGGTGGCGACTGACGCGGCGCCGTTCACGGTGTTGTCGCCATACGTGCTGTCATTGTATAAATACGAGCCGATCAGCGAAAGGCTGCGCGCGACGCGGTAGGTCTGCCGCCGGCTAGCGCCAGAAGCGCTTGGTGTCACACAAGTCATCGTAGGCTTCGGCGGCGGCGGTGAGCAGCGTCTTCTTCCTGGTGGTTCCAAGCAGAACGCCGGCGTCGTCGTCGTTCTCCAGGCCAAGTTTGCGCAGTTCTTCGGGAGCCGTGGCAAGATCATTGAGTGTGCCGAGTTCATCCTGCAAAATCTCGAGTGCCGAAATAAAGCGCTTGTACCGCTTGCGCTCGCGTTTGGCGGCGAACAGCGCGGTGAAGAACTCGCTCGCATAACGCAACTTCTTGGCGTCCTTTCGCAACGTGTGGCGTGCTTCGTCGTGCGCCGCTGTCAGATTGCGACCGCCCTTCTTCACCTTGCGTCGGATACGGTCGAGCGAGGCTTCGGCAAAGACCCGCGCCGGCTGTTCACGTAGTTTGCGGGTTTCGTCGATGCGTAACCACTCGCCGTCGAGCAGCCATTCCACCAGGTCGAGCATGGCCCAGCGGGCGCGAGGGGATGCAAAAGCCGTTTCAACTTGCTCGTAGGCCGCGTCGCGGGCGGCCTGTAGGCGATCATGGAGCGGCCCGGTTGCGGCACGTGTGACCAGAACATCGAGGTTGCGTGCCTCGCCCAGTTCCGCTGCAAGCCAGCGCAATTCCTCGCGCAGGGCTGCGGCTTGTTCGTCGCCTGCCAGCAGGTGCTTGAAGATCGAGAACGCGGATCGCAGCCGACGCAGCGCGACCCGGGCCTGGTGCAGTGCCTCGACCGAGCGATCATGGCCAAGGGCGTTCTCGTTCAGCCGGAACTGGCGGATGCAGGCTTGGGCGATGTGCTGGAATGCCTCGGCGGCGTTCATCTCGGACGCAAGCGTTACCTTTCCGGCCTTGAACGAGGAACGCGGGCGGCTGGTCAGACGATAGCCACGCTCCGACTTGGACAGGACGCCGACGTGGACGGGCACATCGGCATCAAGCTTGCGCGCCAGCGCGAACAGCGCAGCCGGGGTGCCGTGCTTGAGTTCCATTTCGACTTCGCAGATCCCGTCCTGGCGTGAACCGGCGATCACCGCGCCGCTGTCGAGCACGAGCTCGATCTCGGCATCGCCTTCGTGCACGATCCAGGTTCGACGCTCGACATTCACCTCGAAAAGCGGTCCGATCTCGTCAGCGCGATCACCCAGCATCGCGCGCACCGGCGTCGCATGGTCGAGCGACGGCACGTCGCTGCTGACCGGCATCTCCCACTCCGGGCGCACGAACAGTCCGGCGCCTGCCGCACCGCTTGCCTTGATCGTCTGAATGCGCGCGTCGCCCGAGCGTCGGATACGCAGTGCGAAGCCCGCCTCAGCCAGGTCGTGATCGGTCGTATCGAAGTAGACCGCGTGCAGTTGCTCCACCTTGGGCTCGCCAGGAAGAAGCGCCGATGCCGCCAGCGCTGCCGCCGCGGTCTCGGAAATCTCGAGCTTTAGTTCCACTTCAAGCACGCGCTGACTACCTTGCAATTGGGTCGCTGCATCTAGAGCGGCGAGGCATTGCATAACGTCTCATTCACGAATTTGCTGCGCCGCTGGCGTCGCGGCGATCGACTACTCGGCAAATATTTCGGCGTAAGTTGCTCGCCTGGCTGAAGCATCGCATCGCGTGGCATCAAGGAACGTTGCCGCACCTTCTGCCCGAGTAGTAGAAGCTGGCGGCAGGTTGGGCAGCACGCAATTGCGGCTTAAGCCGGCCGGACAATCTGCGGCCGGAGGTCCGGCGACAGGGCCTTGGCAACGGGGTGGAAGAGGGTGGAGAAGGCGAGGGTGGCGTACCGCTTTCGCCCCCGTTCGAACCGCCACACCCCATGAGCATCAATGCCAGCGCACAGACGATGGTGCCATGTGCTGTGTGCTTCGTGCGTCCGATCGTCATACCGCAATTGCCCTCATCGGCGATAGACCACGGGCGCATGACAGACCCACGGCATTCCGGACGAGTTCGTTCGCTATGTAAGGCGACGGTCACGCGCCCATGCAAGGCTGCCGCCATCGCGTAGGGTGTGCCAGGACGATGAACTTGCCGATCCACACCAGCTCGACTGCCGACTTCGCGCGGATCAGGGACGAAATCGTCGACAGTTTCGACGAGGAACTGGAGATGGAGATCGACGAGAGCCGGCTCGATGCGCTCCTCGCCACTAGCGACGAACATGAGGCGCCCGAGGGGATCGATCGGCGCTCGTATCTTCGCGAGCTGTTCCGTCCTCAGCACGAACTCGTCCGATGGCAGGACTGGGTGGTGCACAAGGGGCTCAAGGTGGTGGTGATCTTCGAAGGATGCGATTCTGCGGCAAGGGCGGAGCGATCAAGCGGATTGCGCAACGCTTCAATCCACGCGTGTGCCGGGTGGCGGCGCTGCCCGCGCCCAGCGAGCGCGAGCGCAGCCATTGGTACTTTCAGCGCTACGTTGGCCACTTGCCGGTCGCGAGGGAGATCGTGCTGTTCGACCGCAGCCGGTACAACCGCGCCGGCGTGGAGCGCGTGATGGGCTTCTGCTCTGAGGACGAGGTGGAGGAGTTTTTTCGTTCGGTGCCCAAGTTCGAGCGGATGCTGGTGTGATCGGGCATCATCCTGGTCAAGTACTGGTTCTCGATCACCGACGACGAGCAGAAGTTTCGCTTCGACATGTCTGGGGGGCAGCACCGATACGGCGGTGATTTTGCCGACACGTACACGTTGGCATCGAACGTGAACCCGCCGGCTTGCAGGTTGATGTTCAGCGTCAACTCGGCCCTCGGCTGAGCGGTCGTCAGCCAGGCGATCGCGACCGGTCCGGGCAGCGGCAGGCTCGGCAGCGTGGCATTGGTGCCGAGCTTGTCGACGGCGCCATCGGCGTAAGCGTAGCCTGGTGCGACGACAGCGCAAGAATGCCTTCATCAGTCGTGGTATCGGCCGACCAGCGCCCGCCTAAGTATCCTGTCCTCCAGGGAGTAATACAGCGCGATCCGATCACCCTGCGCGACGGTCGAGGCCGCAAACGCGATATCGGTGGCTTCGCGGTTCCGCGCTGGAGGTGGCACCAGCAGCGGTTCGATCCCGCGTCCCGTTACCCGAGCAAAATCCGGACTGAAGGTGATCCAGCCGATCCGCCAGCGCGCATCGTGCGTCGCGCCATTGTAGAACATCACCGGCTCTTGACCTGCCGTCTGCCAGATTGGGCCCGTCGACAGATGCCAGTTGTCCCAGCTATCCTCGCGGATGCCAAAGGGGTCTGGCAACACGGTCCATGGTCCCTTCGGCGTGGGGCCACTCGCCATGCCGATGCGCGATGCGCCCTGCGCCGCATATTCGTAGAACAATCGCCAGTCGCCCGCCGTTGTCTGCGCAAGCGTGGCTTCCTTGATATTGCCCTCTCCTGGCGGTGCCTTCAGCACCAGATCCTCCTTGACCAGTGCCGTCAGGTCCGTCCCTGCTGCCAGGATCATGCTGCCTTGCGCGCGTGCCGCATCGACACCGGTATAATAGACGAGATATTCGTGACCGGTCATGAGGACGGTCGGATCCTCGCAGCCGCCCATGTCCTCCGCACCCGGCCCAGGCACGATCGCCAGCCCGGCGTGCATCGTGAAAGCCAGCCCATCTCGGCTCTCACCGCGTGCGATGATCCCGGTCGGATCGCGAGGGCCGAGCGGATGCGGCACGCCGCGCACCATGATCCGGTAGAGATCTCCTTCGCGCCAGACGAACGGACTCATCAGGTCCATGGTGTCGATGACCGACCCGGCGGAAATCGTGACCGTGTCGAGCTGCTCGACCACATAGGTGATCATCATGCGCCTTGCGCCACGGTCAATGACAGCGCACCATCGATGGTCACGGTCGTCCCGGTGATATAGTCCGCAGCCGGCGACAGCAGGAATGTCACGAGAGCTGCAACCTCATCGGGCCTGCCCGCGCGCTTCCAAGGGATCGCCGCCTCCTTCGCTGCCAGCTCGGTCGGATGATCGAGCGCGGACTGGTTCATCGGAGTAAGGATCATACCCGGAGCAACGCCGTTCACCGCGATGCCCTTCGGCGCAAGCTCCAAGGCCAGCGTGGCGGTCAGCTGCGATAAGCCGCCTTTGGCGGAATCATAATCAGCTCCCCCTGGGCGTGGTGCGTGTTCGTGGATCGACGAGATATTGACGATCCGCCCCCTCGCGTTTTCCGCCTCGAGAGCACGGACCAGCCGCCGGCAGGTGAGGAATGGACCATAAAGGTCGGATCGGACGACGCGGTCGAACTGAGCGAGTTCCATGTCGACGAGCATCGTGCCGCTCATGTTCAACCCAGCAGAATTAACCAGCAGACTGACTGTGCCGAACGCCTTTTCGGCTTCGGCAAATAGCCGCTCCACCGCTGCTTCGTCACTCACATCGACCTGCACCGCCATCGCGCGATCGTTACTCCCGATCGACGCGCAAACGGTCTGAGCGGCAGCCGCATCCTTGAAATATGTGATGACGACAAGAGCCCCGGCGTCGCCGAGTGCTTTGGCGCAAGCGGCGCCAATCCCGGATTCACCGCCCGTGACGATCGCGATCTGATTTTCGAATATGGTCATGACCGGTGAACCGTTGCGTACGCCGCGCGGTTTCATGAATTCGCGGTCATCTCAGCGCCACGTTCGTGCATCGTCGCCGGTAGCGAGACCGCGACCGCGACAACTGACCAAGTTCGATGGACACCGTTTGCTTGCAAGCACTTGGCTTACCCGACAATCAGGGATTGGGATCGGGAAGCTTCCCGACGATGACGCAGTTGTTCTGGTTACAGGTGCCTCGACCGGGTTGGGTCGCGCGATCGCGGCGGGGGCCGCTTTGAGGATATGATCGATGCGGGACTAATTCGGTGGCATGATGAACCAGAAGGTGTGAAAGGCTAGGTCGTCGGTGTGATCGGCGCGCTACGAGCAAGCCGTCATGCTCTCACTGGGAGGATAAAACATGACCGACAGCGATGAAATTCGCGCCAGAGAGGCAATAAAGCAAAGCAAGGCGCGTTACTTTCGCGGCGTGGATACCAGCGATGGATCGCTTGTCCGCAGCATTCTGGCTGCCGACTGCGTCCTCGATTACACCGGCTGCTGTACCGACCCGACCACGGGTGAGGACTTCCTGCCGCAAATGAACATAGTCCTGAACGGTCGTTCATCCTGGTCCGATGGCGGATTTGCGCAACAGGGCATCGTCAGTGTGCACCAGGGTTTCAACTTCGACATCAGTTTCGTCAGCGATGTGGAAGCTCGGTCGATCTGCGCCATGTGTGACCGAATGTACTTTCCGGCAGGCTCTCCTTTGACGCAGTTGACAGGCTTCGGGTACTATCAGGAAACCTACCGCCGCGATGGTGATGTCTGGCGGATCGCGACACTGCGGATTGAACGATTGAAGGTATCGGCAGAGCGCGCCGCTGCCTGAGCACGCTGGCATTCTCACCACTTCGGGACGGGCAGTTCCGATGCGACACTTTTTCAAATCTTGCCGAGGCTCGCGCGCTCACGGTGGCTGACGATCAGCACCATGGCGCGCGAGGGGCGCAGGCGAACAGCGCTGCGAGGGATTTCGCCGCGCGGCTCACCACAGCGGTCGTTGCTGCAAGGTGGCGCGGCGATCGCGGATCTGCTTGTCTCGCTGCTCGGGTGAGATGGTGCCGGTGCCCGTAGGAAGAAGCTGGCGCACTTCGGAGAGCGCGACCTTGCGCACCTGCGGCACCGGCTGGGTCGCGCACTCCATCCATCGGCCCTGAATCATCCCCGTTGGATATCCCGCCGTCGCCAGCCAGTTCGGCACGCCGGGATCCTTGGCCGAAACCACTACCCGCAGCACGCCATCCTTGTCGACCGTCGTCTGCGCGCCGTTGAGGCTGCTGAGGTTGTTGTACCAGTCGGTGGTCTCGTAGATCTCGTTGGTCAGGATCAGCGAGTTGTAGGTGCAGTCTTTGGGAACCGGCGTTTCGATGATGAGAGCCTCGTCATCCTTCAAGTCGTAAGCCCCCTCGAAATAGAACTGCCCGGCCAGGCCACCGAGCGCGTTGAAATCGACAGCCTTCAGCTTGTTGACGAAGCCTTCCTCGCGCAGTTTGCGAGGCCGGTCCACCAGCAGTGGGGCGATAAAGCCGGCCGCGGCAGGAATGGCGCGCAGCTTATTCTCGAGCACTTGCGCGCTGGGGCGCAGTCGCGCGGCAGGGACATCTAGGCGTTCGATGGAGAGCGTCGGCTCCTTCTCCTTGCCCCATTCCGAGCCGACCATGCGGACCAGCAGCGAGCGGGTGGCGGGATCGGACTGCCACCAATCCCCGGTGTAACCCACGGGGCGAACCGGGCTGAGGATAACGTCATAACGGCCCTGAGCATCGACCTTCAGCTTGTTGAAATCGTGCACCGGCCGCGGCTTGGCAGGCGCGCCCGGCGTCGCCGGCTTCGATGGCGGCGCCATCTCGGCGATACGGGCCTGGTTCATCGTCCCGCGCAAGCCCCTGAGCCGGTACGTGCCGCCCGGCGCGATCGTGGCGGCACGATAGTTGGTATCCGCGTTGGGCTGGCCCGTGGTGATGTAGTTGTTGATCTGCGGAAGGAAGACCGGATAGTCGGGATCGCTGGCAAGGGCGTCGATCGTCCCCGCGGCCACGGCCGAGAGCGCCAGCCTGCCCACCTCGGCGCGCACCTGGGGATCGTTGCGCTGGTCTTCAGGCAGCTTGGCGAGGATTCGATCGGGCAAGTCGCGTACCCCGTCGAGGAAAGCGGTCCAGCCGGGCACCGAACTCTCCTTGCCCCCACTGGCCGGGGCAGCCGGGGCGGGGGGCGCCGCGCGGGCACCAGTGGAAAGAAGCGCGCCAACCAGTGCGGCGGCTCCGAGGTAATGATGTAAGCGCATGCGATCCTCTCCCTTGTTCAGTTCGGCTTGTCGTCGGCTCGGGGGCGCTGCAGCGGTCCGAGGTCGAAAGTGACGGAGCGCAATCCGCTGATGGCGAAAGGCACCCGGTAATCATCCGTGACCGGCGTGCCGTTGTCACGCCCCACTGCGGCGTCGGGTTCGGTGAAGTTGATCGGCACGCTTTGCGTCAGCTGTCCGGTTGCGACTTGCGCGCCATCGACCTTCATCGCCAGTGCGCCGCCCTTGCCGAAGCCCTTGCCGGCGACGGTGAAGCGGACGTCCACCTTGTGCCGGCCCGGGGCGAGCCGGCCTGGCGCCGCCACCCGCGTGAGCGAAGCGGCGGTGTCGCTGCTGCGATAGAGGAAAGTCGGCACACCCTGCAGCATCACCAGGCCCCAGCCGGAGAAACGCCCGCCCTGGGTCACGATCACGCCGTCGCCGCCACTGGCCGGGACATCGAGGTCGGCCTCGATCGACCAAGAGCGATTGTTGATGCTGGGAAACACCGCGCGCGGGTAGCGCAAGGTTGAGGGGTAATAGGTGTAGCGCCCCGGCTCGAAGCCCTCCTCCGGTCGATTTTCGGGCAGCAACTGGCGCAAGCCGTCTCTGGACATCGGCAGGACGTGGTTACGCGCAGCCTCGGCATCGAAGTCGGCGCGCAGTTCCTTGACCTTGTCCGGGTGAAGCGCAGCCACATCGTGCGTCTGGCTGGGATCGCGGTTCAGGTCGTACAACTCCCAGACCGTGCCGAACTGTGGCTTGGTCGAGCCCGCTGGACCGAACGCCGTCGTCGGCGAGGCGAGCAGCCAGCCGTCCTTGTAGAGCGCGGTATTGCCGAACATCTCGAAATACTGCTTGTGGTGCTGTGCCGGTACCTTGCCGCTCGCGAACGAGTAGCCGAAGCTCACTCCGTCGATCGGCTGCTGCGCGACACCGTTGAAACTCGCCGGCGCCTGGATCCCGCTGGCCTCCAGGATCGTGGGCATAAGGTCGACCAGATGCGTGAACTGCGGCCGCACGCCGCGCGCCTTGATCTTGTCTGGCCACGACACCACCATGCCGTTGGTGATGCCACCCAGCCGCGAGGCGACCGTCTTGTAGTACGGGAACGGCGTGTTCATCGCTGACATCCAGCCCACCGGCGCGACCGAGTAGCTGCGCGGACCGCCGATGTCGTCGATCCGCGCAAGATCCGCGGATGCCGAGTCCGCATTGCCGAACCGGCCAGCGTAATTGAACAGCCCGTCGGGACCGCCCTCCGGCGTCGAACCGTTGTCTCCCTGGATGTAGACGATCAGCGTATTGTCGAGCTGCCCGCTGGGGCGCAGCGTGTCCAGCATCCGTCCGACCTGTGCATCGCTGTAGGCGAGCGCTGCGGCGTAGGCCTCCATGTAGCGGGCCGACACGCGCTTCTGGTCGGGCGTAAGGGTGGCCCAGGGCTTCACCTCGGGTGGCAGCGCGGCCACCTTGGCATCGCGCGCGATCACGCCGAGCTTCTTCTGGCGCACGAAGATGCGCTGGCGCAGGGCGTCGTAGCCATCGTCGAACTTGCCGCGAAAGCGTAGCAGCCATTCGGCCGGAGCCTGCAGCGGCGCGTGCGCGGTGCCCGGGGCGTAGTAGAGGAAGAACGGCTTGCCGCCGCCTTGCAGCTTTTGCGTGCGCAGCCACTGCACCGCGTGGTCGGTCATGTCGCGATCGAAGATGTAGTCGTGGTCGTTCGGCGGCTCGATCAGCGAGTTGTTCTCGACCAGACCCGGCGCGAACTGGTTGGCGTGACCGCCGTGAAAGCCATAGAAGTAGTCGAAACCCAGTCCGCTCATCCACTGGTCGAAGGGCCCCAACGGCCCTGCCTGCCACATCGGCACGTTATGGTGCTTGCCGAAAGCCGCCGTGCTGTAGCCGTTGGACCGCAGCACCTGCGCGATCGTCGCCGCGCTCTTCGGGATGATCGACGTATAGCCAGGATCCCCGTGGGCAAGATCGGAGACGGTGCCGAACCCTACCGCATGATGGTTGCGCCCCGTCAACAGCGCCGCTCGTGATGGCGAGCACAGCGCGGTCGTGTGGAAGTTGCTGTAGCGCAGCCCGTTGCCGGCCAGCCGGTCCATGACCGGCGTCGGGATCTCGCCGCCAAAGGTACTGGAGGATGCGAAGCCGACGTCATCGGTCATGATGACGATGACGTTGGGGGCGCCGGCGGGAGCGGTCGGGCCGGTGGGAATACCTGGCGTTGGCGTGTTGGCACACGCAGGCGACAGCGCCGTGGCAGCCAGCAGCGCGGCCGCGACGATCCTTGCACTCAGTTTCTGCCTTGCCATCGCCATCACCTCCCGTTGTTCTTTTGCCGCAGGGTACATCGCCGCCGTCACGGATTACAACTTCACGCGCAAGGTGCCGCCGATCGTGCGCGGTTCGCCGGGGCTGGCCGTGATCGCGCCGAGCGGCGACGCCGAGCGGGCAAGATAGTATTCCGCGTCCGTCAGGTTGCGCGCGAAGAACGACAGGTCGTACTTGCCGTCTGCCGTGCGCAGGCCGACCCGCAAGTTGAGCACGCCGTAAGCCGGAATCACGCCATAAGCGCTCAAGGTCGGCGTGGAGTTGGTGGCCGAGCGATGCAAATAATCCGCGCGCAGGTACACCTCGTGATCGTTGCCCAGCGGTCGTGCGGCATCGAGGCCGACGGTGTAGGCGAACTTGGGCACGTTGGGCAGGCGCCGGTCCGACAGATCCTGCACCGCGCCAAGATATGTCGACTCCACCGCCTGTTGCGCCCCGGTGTAGCTGACATACCGCGCGTCGGTGTATGCGGCCGAAGTGGAGAGGCTGAACCACTCGCTCGGTGCGATCGCCAGGCTGGCTTCGACACCCTTGGAGCGGACCTTGGGAATGTTGGCGAGATACTGGATCGTGGCGGTCGGGCTGATTTGCTCGGAGATGTTGGCCTGGTAATCGCGCACTTCGGTGAGGAAGACGGCGCCGTTCAGCGTCACCAGCCGGTTGAGCCACTGCGACTTGAAACCCACCTCGAAGTTGTCGACTTTCTCGGGATCGACGATGCCCACGTCGTCGGGATTGCTCACCGGTCGCGACAGTCCCCCGGCAGTGAGGTTGAGGCCGCCCGATTTGCTGCCATGCGAATAGGTGCCGTAAAGCAGCGCATCCGGCGTCACCTTGTAGCTCAGCGTCGCCAGACCCGACACCGCGTCGGACTTGAGATCGGCGGAAAACCCGACTTGCGGATAGATCCGGTTGCGCAGCGCCAAAGCCGCGGCGGACAGCGTGGCGGCACCCGCGCCGCTGACCCAGAACTGGCGGAACTCGCCTTCCTTGTCCTCGTGAGTGTAGCGCAAGCCGGCGGTCAACGTCAGGTCGTCGCTGATGTGCCAGTCGGCCTGGCCGAAGGCGGCGTAGCTCTTGGTAGCGGGGTTCGAATAGGTGTCGGACTCGAATCCGCCGTATGCCTGCCGGGCTGCCGTCAGCGTGGCTGCGGGGGTGGTCGCGGGATCAAAGTTCCACGCGATGTAGTCGGAACCGAACGCGTTGTAGCCGCGGCTGCGGACCACTTGCCAGAAATAGTACAGGCCGGCGACGTAATCGATGGTGTTGGTGCCGTTCGACGCCACCCGGAACTCCTGGCTGAACTGGCGCTGCCGAGTGGCGGTGTGCTGCCTGGACATGATCGACAGCGACGTGCCGTCGGTGTCGTTGGCGGGGCTCCAGTCCCAGCCGCGATAGGCCGTGATCGAGGTGAGGGTCGCGGGACCGAAGTCCCATTCGATGTGGCCCGATCCGCCATAGCTCTTGCTGTTGGCGAAGAACGGCGCATCGGCCGCTCCCTCGCGCGCAAAGGCGTCCGCCGGAGACAAGGTATAGCCGTTGCGCCGGGCTCGATCGATGAAGTTGTTGGTAATCCGGGCGCCGTTTCCCAGCGTGGTGAAGTAGCCGTCGTAAAGCGACAGGAACGCGCGCTGCTTCTGGCGCGAGTAGTCGCCGATCAGCCGTATCTTGAGGTTGTCCGCCGGCTTGATCAGCAACTGTCCGCGCAAGGTCAGGTTCTTGTAGTTCTGCGCATCGCGGCCATCGTAGGTGTTGAACGCGAAGCCATCGCGGTGCGTGTCGGTAACGCTCAACCGCACCGCCACAGTGTCCGCGATCAGCGGGGCCGAGGCGGAGGCGCGGATCTGGCGAAAGTCGTAGTCGCCCAGGTGCGCCTCGGCCGTCAGTTCCGGCGTGAAACTGGGTTCGCGGGTGGTGATGTTGATGGCGCCGGCCGTGGTGTTCTTGCCGAACAACGTGCCTTGAGGACCGTTGAGCACTTCGACCTGCTGCAGGTCGACGATGTCGAATTGCGACTGACCGGGGCGACCATAGTAGACGCCGTCGACATAGAAGCCGACGCCGTACTCGAGGCCATCGACCGCGACCGAGGAGTTCGCGCCCAAACCGCGGATGGAGATGTTGGTGTTGCGCGGGTTGATCGAGGTGATTTGCAGCGTCGGTACCTGCTGCTGGAGCTGATTAAGCGTGTAGTTGCCGGTTCGTTCAAGCGTCGCAGCGCTGACCACGCTGATGGAGATCGGAACGTCCTGCGAATTCTCCTCGCGACGGCGTGCGGTCACGACGATGTCGCTGCCCGTGGCAGACGCTTGCGCATCCTCGTTCGCGGCAAAAGCAGGCGCGCTGCCGACAAAGGCAAGTGCGGCAAAGGAAGAGTGCAGGAGTGTGGTGCCGCTAACGGCTCGCCTGAAGCGCATTGCAAGGATCCCCGAGGTGCGGCGGCGCGATGAGCCCACCCGCGCTCGACATGCGACCGCAAGGCACGCGCAATGCTTCGGCGTCGCCAAGTGTTGTGTTTTGCTCCGGCATCATGCCGGCCGAATACGTTTGAATTGCCCGCTGATCGTGCCGAAGCGCGATCAGTGCATGCGTGTCGCTTTCGAGTGCACTGCGTTCTCCATGCCCAGGGAGATCACGATGCTTGGCGTGGTCGCCTCGGCATCGCCGCTTTAGCCGTTGGTAACGCGGAGCAAGCTGTTCCCGTCAAATGCCGCGAGTCGATCAAACCCGGCGCGTCCATTCGACCACCTCAGTCGCGCCCAACAAATGTCGAGCTATGTTATAGAGTATGAACTGTCAATTGTTGAAGCTCATGCTGGCCAGCGCCCGGGCGATGGACCGCGCCAAGCGCGCCTATCATCGAGCGGAATGTTGATGTCCGTGATTGGCGCTTTGGTCAGCTGCCCTTCCCATGTCGCGAGAGCCGGCGATTGGAAGGGCAGAGCCTGGTTTTTCTCAGGTCGTTGCTTGTTGGCTACAGTGCCCAACCGCCATCCACCGAGATCGCGGCCCCGGTGACGAAGGCGCCAAGGTCGGCGCTCATCCACAGCACGGCATCGGCGATCTCTTCCGGCTTGCCCAGGCGGCCAACCGGTTCGAGGTCGATGGCTTTCTGGATGTCGCCTCCGGTGAAGCGGTCCATCATCGGGGTCTCGATATTGCCGGGAAGGATGGCGTTCACGCGAATGTTCGATTTGGCGTAGTCGAGCGCGGCGGATTTGGTCAGGCCGATTATCGCGTGCTTGGAAGCGGCGTAACTGGCGCCGCCCGCCACGCCGCGGATGCCGGCTCCGGAAGACGTGTTGACGATCACGCCGCTGCCCTGGCGAACCATCTGCGCCAGTTCGTGTTTCATGCAGACGAACGTACCGCGCAAGTTGATGTCGAGGATGCGGTCCCATTCTTCCAGTTCGATGTCGGCGACGCGAGCAGCCTTGTTCTCGACGCCGGCATTGTTGAAGGCGATGTCGAGGCGGCCGAAGGTGTCGATCGTGCGCGAGACCGCCGCCTCCACTTGGTCGGGCTGGGCCACGTCGCATGCGATGACGAGCACTTTGCCTCCCGCCTGTTCGACGGCGGCGGCAGTCTCTCGCAAGGCATCTTCGGTTCGGTCGAGAACGGCGACGTGCGCGCCTTCGGCGGCGAACGCGATGGCGGTGGCGCGGCCGATGCCGCTGGCGGCGCCGGTAACAAGAGCGACCTTGTTGGTGAAACGTTGGATCCGGGTCATGAACGTGCGCCTTTCAGTTGATGAGCTTCGGGCCAAGGCGAAGCGGTTTCAATCCTGCGTCGGCCCGGCGAGGTATTGCGCATCGGTCACCGGCTCCATCCATGTGACCGGTGAACCGTCGAGCGATTCCTGGATGGCGATGTGGGTCATGGCGGTGGTGGGCGTGGCGCCATGCCAGTGCTTCCGGTCGGCCGGGCACCACAATTGGTCTCCAGCGTGAAACTCCAGGATTTGTCCGCCCTCGACTTGGGTCCAGCCGATGCCTTCGGTGACGATCAGCGTCTGCCCGAGCGGATGCTTGTGCCACGCGGTGCGTGCGCCAGGCTCGAAGTGAACGATCGCGCCACCCACTCGAGAAGGTTCGGCACGCTGAAACTGGCCGGTGATGATCACCGTGCCGGTAAAGTTTGCCGCCGGACCGGTCGTGGTTTTCATGTCGGCTTTGCGGGTGATTTCCATGGGCTGGCTTCCTTGCTTGGCAGCGTCCGTCCGGGCTGCGGTACTGGCCGGTGCGGACATCGTGATCAGGAACGACATCGTCAGGAGTGTTGGCAGATGCGGCGTCATGTCTCTCGTCCTCCTCCAAGGTGTCGTGCAGCGTTCGTGTGTGCGCAGCTTATATGGAGGAGCGGCAAGCCCGGGGTACCGACGGCTACGTTGATGCCACGATGAGCCGAGCTCATGGGGCAAGACCTTTCAGCCGAGCGGCCGCAGCTCGCGGATCAGGTCGATCAGCAGGCGAAGTCCGGTCGGCAATTGGCGGCGACCTGAGTAGTAGATGTGAAAGCCAGGGCCGATCGATGTCCAATCGGCCAGAACGATGCGCAACTTGCCGGACTGCACCAGGGGGAGCACGCAAGCCTCGGGCAAGTAGGCGAGCGCGACATGATCGCTGGCCAGATCCAGCGCGAGCGGAGTGCTGTCGATGGTGATGACGCCCGGCACGTCGAGTGCCATTTCGTCGGTGCCCCGCTCGAATTCCCAGCGGTAGATGCTATCGTCGCCTAGCCTGATGCGTAAGCAGCGATGGTTCATCAACTCGCGCGGATGGCCAGGGGTGCCGAAACGCTCGAGATATGCGGGTGAGGCGACCACGACCCAACGGATATCTGCTGAGAGGCGCTGGGCAATCATGTCCTCGGGAACGGTGCCACCGTAGCGAATCCCGGCATCCGCGCCTTGAGCGATGACATCCACCATATGGTTGCTCACCGCGATGTCGATCTCGATGCCTGGATAACGCTCCACGAATATCGGCAGGACTTTGGCTAGAAGCAGCGAACTGCCATGCTCGAGGACGTTGAGCCGGATCCGCCCCATCGGCTCGGCACGATAGCGGTTGAGGCCCTCGACGGCGGCGCCAATCGTAGCGAACGACGGTTCGATCTGCGCCAGCAGCGCCTCGCCGGCTGCGGTGAGGGTGACGCTGCGGTTGGTGCGATTGAGCAGGCGAATGCCGATTTGGCCTTCCAGGCCCTTAGCGAATGGCTGAGCGCAGATGCGCTGACACCCAGCTCAAGACCCGCGCGCCGAAAGCTGCGATGCCTGGCGATGGCAACGAAATAGCTGAAATCTGCCAGATCGGCGCGGCTGATGTGCATGAGCGAAGGGTGCCGCGTCGATCGATGTTACGCAATCGTGTTGAACGCTTTTCACCGTCTGCAGGATCAGCCACTCGGACTTCACGTTCGTTGCTGGAAAGGGAGCCGGCGATTACGCGTGGCTGGCAGCGTTGTTGGCTGCCATGTCAGTGCAGTTCCGCCAGGTCGACGTCGACTGCGTCGAGGGCCGTATCGGTGAACTGGTCGGCCGCGTAGGCTTGAACCGCGCGCAAGGTCATGCCCTTGGCCATGGCGATCTGGGGGTTGTCCGCCATTCCCGGAAAGTGCTTCTCCAGCACGGCCCGCGCCGATGCATCGCCAAGCAAATCGCCGATGCGGCTGCTTTGGGTCGACCATGTCCTTGCTGCCACCGCAGCAGGCTCGCGTTTTTCAGGGGCGACAAAGCCTTCGGCCGGGGTCAGCTTGATGTGCATGCGATCGAGCCCGCGAATGATGAAGCTCGGCTCGTAGCTGAGATCGCTCACGCCGTTCGGATGCTTTTCGAGATCGAGCTCGATCCTGGACGTCATCTGGAGAAACTTCTCCATGATCACACGCACTTCTACGCGCGCAAGCGGCGCTCCGGCACACACGTGCTTGCCGCGCCCGAAGCCAAGATGCTCGATCGCCTTCTTGCGACCGACGATCAGCTCGTTGGGATCGTCCCAGCGACGCGGGTCACGATTGGCAGCAGACAGGGCGACCAAGATCTTGGTGCCGGCGGGGATCTCGACATCGCCGATCTTCGCATCGCGACGGGCGAGCCGCGCCGTCTGCTTGGTCGATCCCTCGATCCGCAGCACCTCTTCCAGGAAGGCTCCGATCAGCTTTGGCTCTTCACGCAGGCGGCTTTGCAGGACCTGATCCTCGACAAGGTACTTCATCGAGTTGCCGAGCAGCTTGGCCGAGGTATCCTGGCCCGCGCCGAACATGAACATGCCCAGCTGGACAAGATCGTAGATGTCGGGCGTGGAGCCGTCGTTGTACTTCGCGTTCGCGAACTGCGTCAGGATGTCGTCGCGCGGATTGGCGCGGCGATCGGCGATATAGCCATAGAAGTAAGTGCCCATGACGGCGAAGGGGTGATCCGCCCCGCCCGACATGGGATCGGTTCCATCGAGCGCGCCTGGAACCGGGCCCTTGGCAATGGCATCCATGAATATCTGCCGGTCGTCCATGGGAACGCCGAGCAGGTCGGCAACCACCATGGTGACATAGGGGGTGGCGATCTTGCTGATCAGTTCCACGCCGCCATCGGCGACCGCGTTGCTTACCATCTCGTTGCAATAGACCTGGATGAACTCCTCGCTCGCCTTGAGACGCGATGGCACGAACAAGGTGTTGACGAAGGCGCGCAACTTGGTGTGCGGTTCGTCATCGAGATTGACGATCTGGTCACCGCCGGCAAATGCCTCGCGGTGTTCCTCGATCTGCGCGGTGATGTCCGATCCGTGCGGTGTGAAGGGGAGCGGAGCCGACGCCCCTTGCAGTCCGATGACCGCCGAAAAGGCTTCATGGTCACGCAACACCTCGAGCGCTTCCTCGAAGCCGGTGACGATGTAGTAGTCCTTGCCTGGGGGGCGATACACCGGGCCCTGCTCGCGGATCGCGTTGAAGAAGGCATAGGGCGCCTTCAACACCTCGTGGTCCGAGAAGTAATCGCGTTCGATCAATTGGGTCGTCACGGGTTCGTCTCCATTCCCAAAGAGGCGGCCCTTGCCTGTTTGCCGCATCGAGGTGCGCCGCGAGACATTCGGGAACAGCCGCTTCCCATATTTATGCGATACAGTGGATCATAGTCAGGTGGATATGCTGGCGTCAAGCACCAAGGATGCGTGACTGATCACGATGCGGGACATCTGCGCCGGTGCCGGCGTGCGTTCAGCGATCTTGGAATGCATCCGCTTCGGTTTTGTCGATTGTCTCTGTCCAACAGGTGATCATCTCGCCGAAGCCGTTCAGCGATCGAGCGGGGAGGTGTGATGCTGTCGGCATGTTGCGCTAACGAGGGACAGGCCGGCAATGACCACCAGAATTGCGCAGACCAGCCACAAGGTGCCGCTACCGACCGTAGCGGGCTATGGCATCGGCCAGCTCGGCGCGCAGATCTTTCGCGATACGCCCGCGGTGCTGCTGCCGGTGTTCATGACGACGATGCTGGGGGTGCCGGCCTGGCTGTCGGGCTTCGCCATTCTGCTGCCCAAACTATGGCTGATCGTGTGCGATCCGCTGGTCGGCGTTTGGTCGGACCGGACCAAGGAGCGGCGGGGGCGTACCCCGTTCCTGCTGTGGGGCGCGATCCTGACCAGCCTGGGCTTCCTGGCGCTGTTCACCATCACCGATTATGGCGGCCCGTATCTGGCGGCGGCGGGCGTATGCGCGCTGTTTTTCGTCGCTTCGACCGCGTTCAGCCTCTACTCGGTGCCCTACCTCGCGGTCGCATCGGAGCTGTCCGAGGATCGGCACGAGCGCACCCGCATCCTCGCCTTCCGCATGGTCTCGACAATCGGCGGCGTGATCCTGGGCGTCGGCGTGGCGCAGCCGCTGGTGTTCTCGCTGGGCGGTGGCGCGCGCGGCTGGCACACGATGGGCATGATCTTCGCCGCCGTGTGCCTGGTGTCGATGATCATCCCCGCCTTCGCCTTGCGCCGCCAGAAGCTGGTCGGCAGCGGCGAGCCACCCGCCAACCTCATCGAGCAATTCCGCCCGGTGCTGGTCAACACGCCGTTCATGGTGCTGCTGGCGACGACCTTCGTGCAAGGCATCGGCCAGGCCTCGGGCTATACCGTGATCGGCTATTTCTATCTCTACGCGCTGGGCGAGGTGGACCTGATCCCCAAGTTCATCGTGGTCATGTCGGTCGGCTCGATGCTCAGCCAGCCGATATTCTACTACCTGTCGCAGCGCTTCGGGAAGGAGCGGGTCTACTGGGTGGCGTCAATCGCGTGGACGCTGATCACGGTGACGTGGTTCTTCGTGAAAGCGGGCAGTCCGGTGCTGCTCGAACTGCCGCTTCTGGGGCGCATCACCGAGCAAGGCGCGCTGGTGCTGGTGCGCGCGTTCCTGATCGGCATCACCAACACCGGCTTCATCCTGCTGGCGCTGTCGATGCTGACCGACACCATCGAATACCAGCGCCATCGCACCGGCATCGCCAACGAAGGCGTGTTCTCGGGCGTATGGTCGGCGGCGGAGAAGCTGGCCTTTGCGCTTGGCCCGTTGATCGGCGGATTGGTGATGAGCCTCTACGGCTACCGGTCGTCGCAGGGCGGGCCGGTGGCGCAGAGCCCCAGCGCGATCACAGGCATCATCCTTCTGTACTCGCTGATCCCCGCCGCGACGCAAGTGGTCAGCCTGGTGATCTTCAGCCGCTACAAGCTCGACCCTTCGCAGCTGGAAAATGGCTCACCGGTCGCCGCGATCGAGAGCTCGGAAGCCGGCCTGCATCACTGAGCGCGTAGCTTTAACCCGCACGCACCGAGTTCAGGAACCCGGCGACGATATCCGCCCAGGCCTCGGGCTGCTGGTCACAGATGTCGACGCCGCCGCCTTCCAGCGCGGCAAAGGCGAAGTCGGGACGGATCGCGTGCGCGGCCTCGGCATGTGGGTAAATCTCGTCGCCCGTGTTGGAGAAGATCAGCGTCGGTTGGGTGATCAGCGGCAGACGGTCCGCCTGGTCGTACATGAAAGCGGCATGGTGGCCGTGCCAGAACGCCCCGCGTCCGACCATCGCCTGCACCACGTAGTCGCTCAACCGGTCGTAGCCGATCGAACCGGCGGCCATGCGGTCGCGGATGTCGAACAGCTGCGCCAAGTGCGCGGCGTGCTCCTGGCCGGCAAAGCCTTGCTCCCAGTCGTTCATGCCGCCGGGTGCGAGGAATTTCTCGCGATCCTCCGATGAGACCAGCAACGGACCGTTGAGGATGAGCGCCGTCACGCGCGCGGGAAAGGCGATCGCCGCCTCGTTGGCGACCAGCGCGCCGGTGTGATGACCCAGCAGCGCGGCGGTTTGCAGGCCAAGCGCGTCGAGCACGGCAGGCACCACTTGCGCGAAATCCGCCACGGCCGGCACGCCCGGTGCGGGATCGGACTGGCCGAAGCCCGGCATATCGACGCCGATCGCCATAAACCCGCGCAAGGCCAGCGGCGCATAGACGGCATCGAACTGGCCCGACGTCATCGGCGCCTGGTGCAGCAGCACCAGCGGCGCGCCGTCCCCCAGAACCTGGAAGTGGATCTGCCCGAACGGCCCGTCGGTATAATGGCGGCGGGGGTAGGGCGGGCTGGTGGGCGATAGGGCGTTCATGCGATGTTTCCTGACAGATGGCAGTCGGACGCGTCGCCCGCCGGCGGTCAGGCGTCCTTGCGAGAGTTCGGTGGCAGGCTAGCCGGTGACGATGCCGGTGCAAGCGGGCGGCCCGGTTCGTGCCCACCTGCCGGCCAGCACTGATCGCCAGTTGAACATTCGGCTTCACCTCCCTCGCCAATGCCGCACGCCGAGTGCTTGTTCGTCGGCACAAGCCTTCTCGGAGAATCTCGAATGTCATATCGCTTGGGGGTGGACGTCGGCGGGACGTTTACCGACCTTCTCCTGCTCGATCCTCAGAACGGCTCGTTCTGGCGTCACAAGACGCCGTCGACGCCGCACGACAGCTCCGAGGGCATCCAGAACGGCGTCATCGCCATCTGCGAGAGCGCCGGGATCACGCCGTCCGAGATCGAGTTCTTCCTCCACGGCACCACCGTCGCTACCAATGCGGTGCTTGAGGGCAAGGGCGCGCGGGTCGGCCTGATCGTGAGCGAAGGTTATCGCCAGGTCATGCAGATCGCGCGCTCGTTCGTCCCCGGGGGTCTGGCCGGCTGGATCGTGTGGCCCAAGCCCGAGCCGCTGGCCGCGCTGGAAGACACCGTCGAGATCAAGGGCCGGATGGACGCGCAAGGAAACGAGCTGCGTGCGTGCGACGATGACGACATCCGCGCCGCGCTGGAGAAGCTGAAAAGCCAGGGCGTCGAGGCGCTGACGGTCAGTCTGATGAACGGCTACCTCAACGGCGCGCACGAGACCCGCGTGGGCCAGATGGCGGCGCAGATCCTGCCGGGCATTCCGGTGTCGCTCAGCCACGAAGTCCTGCCCGAGATGCAGGAGTACGAGCGCACCCTGACCACCGTCGCCAACGCCGCGGTGCGCCCGGTGGTGGGCAAGTACGTGCGCAACTTGCGCGACAAGCTGCGTGGCGGCGGCATGGCCGGATCGCTCTCGCTGCTGCGTTCGGATGGTGGGCTGATGAGCTCCGAAAAGTCCGAGGAGCATCCCGTCGCGCTGCTGATGAGCGGCCCGGCCGGTGGCGTTACCGGCGCATTGTGGGTCGGCAAGAACGCCGGCATCCGCAACATCCTCACGCTCGATGTCGGCGGCACCTCCACCGACGTCGCGCTGATCGAGAACCTGGAAGCGCGCCGGGTGCGCGCCACCGAGGTCGGGCACTTGTCGGTGCGCGCCTCGGCGCTCGACGTGAAGACCGTCGGTGCGGGGGGCGGCTCGATCGCCTACGTGCCCGAGCTGACCGGCGCGCTGCGTGTCGGCCCGCAGTCGGCAGGCGCGGTGCCGGGGCCGGTGGCCTACAGCAAGGGCGGCACCCAGCCGACCGTGACCGACGCCAACGTCGTGCTCGGCTACCTGCCCGAGAATCTGCTCGGCGGCGCGTTCAAGCTCGACCGCGAGGGCGCCAAGAAGTCGGTGCAGACCATCGCCGACAAGCTGAACATCGGCCTGATGGAAGCGGCGCGCGGCATCATCGACATCGTCAACGAGAACATGTTCGGTGCGCTGCGGATGATCTCGGTGCAGCAGGGCTACGATCCGCGCCACTTCGCGGTGATGGGCTTCGGCGGTGCCGGACCACTCCACGTCAACGCGGTCGCCAAGCTGATGGGCAGCTGGCCCGCGGTCTCGCCCGTCAGCCCCGGCGTGCTGTGCGCGTTGGGCGATGCCACCACCCGCATGCGCACCGAGACCGCACGTTCGTTTTCCAAGCGCTTCAGCGAGACGGAGGAGGCCGACGTCCTCACCGTGCTCGACGAAATGGCCGCGCAGACCCGCGAGGAGCTCAAGGCCGAAGGCATTGCCGACGCAGACATCACCGTGCAGTTTGAGCTCGACGTGCGTTACGAGGGCCAGGCCTTCGAAGTGCCGCTGTCGATCGATCCCGCTACGCTCAAGGCTGATGGCCTCGCCGGCGTGCAGGCGCGCTTCGACACCGAGCACGAGCGGCTGTTCACCTTCAACATGGACACCGAGCACGAGCTGGTGAACCTGCGTGCGGTGGCATTGGGACCGCTGCTCGAACTCGAAGCCCAGCGCTTGCCGCAAGGCAACGGCGATCCCAGCGAAGCCAAAGTCCGCGACCACCAGCTGTGGTACAACGGCGCGATGGCACCCGCCGCGATCTACGACCGCTCCAAGCTGAAAGCCGGCGACGTCATCCCTGGCCCGGCGATCGTCACCGAGATGGACTCGACCACGCTGATCGAAGGCGATTGCGTCGGCAAGGTCGACCCGGTCGGCAATATCCTTATCACCCTGGCCCAAGAGAGCAACTGACATGCCCGCACGGATCATCCAGGCGAACGACGCCCCCTTCGCCACGGTCGAGATCGACCCGGTCACGCTTGAAGTCATCGAGAACGCCCTGCGCAACGCGCGGATCGAGATGGACGCGACGCTGGTGCGCACCGCGATGTCGCCCGGCATCCGCGAGCAGGGCGACGCCTTCCCGCTGATCGCCGACCACCAGGGCCGCATGGTCGTGGGCCAGTTCGGCAGCTACATCGGGCCGTTCCTCGACGGCTACGACGGCACGGTCGAGGACGGCGACATGATCTTCCTGTCCGACCCCTACTCGGTCGGCGGCGCGATCAGCCACTCCAATGACTGGCTGGTGCTGCTGCCGGTGTTCAAGGACGGTCGCCTGATCGCCTATACCTCAATGTTCGGCCACATGTCCGACATCGGCGGCATGGTGCCAGGATCCATGCCGATCCACGCGACCGAGATCTTCCAGGAAGGCGTACGTATCCCGCCGGTGAAGATCTACAAGCAAGGCCTCTACAACGAAGATCTGGTCAAGCTGATCATGCACCAGTCGCGCACCCCGGCCTGGTGCAAGGCGGACCTGAACGCGCTGATCGCCTCGTGCCGCGTCGCCGCCAACCGCGTCGTCGAGATGGCGACGCGCTTTGGCGACGACGTGTTCGTCTCGGCCACCGACCTGCTGCTCGATCGCAACTACCGCGCGATGAAGCAGCTGATCGAAACCTCGATCGGCGAGGAGAAGGTCAGCTTCGAAGACTACATCTGCGACGACGGGATGGGTTTCGGCCCGTACAAAATCAAGTGCACGATGTGGCGTGAGAACGGCCGCGTGGTGCTCGACTTCGACGGCACCGATCCGCAGTCCAAGGCTTCGATCAACATGTTCCTCAACGAGAACATGATGCGGATGTTCTTCGGCATCTACATGATCATGATCTTCGATCCGCAGATCCTGTTCAACGACGGTTACTATCCGCTGATCGACGTGCGCATCCCCAAGGGCTCGCTGTTGAAGCCGAACTTCCCCGCCGCGCTGTCGGGCCGCACCCACGTGCTGGGGCGCCTGTTCGACATCCTGGGCGGACTGCTCGGCCAGAAGACGCCCGAGTTTCTGGCCGCCGCCGGCTTCTCGTCCAGCCCGCACTTGTTCTACGCCGGCACCGACAAGACCGGTAAGTGGTTCCAGCTGTTCCAGATCGGCTTCGGGGGCATTCCCGGCCGGCCCTTGGGCGATGGTCCCGACGGACACTCGCTGTTCCCCGGCTTCACCAACGTGCCCAACGAGTTCCTCGAACGCTACTTCCCCCTGATCATCGAGCGTTACGAGACCGTACCCGACTCCGGCGGCCCCGGCCTGCACCGCGGCGGCAACGGCATCGACATGGTCTATCGCTTCCTCGAGCCCGGCGTGATCGCGATCCACGACGACCGCTGGTTCGTGCCGCCCTGGGGCGTCAACGGCGGTGAGCCCGGTGCCCGCGCGCGCAAGCTGCTGATCAAGGCGGACGGCACCGAGATCGTCGTCGGCAACAAGCTGGAGGACTATCCGGTCGAGGCCGGCGACCAGCTGCACTTCATCACCTGGGGCGGCGGTGGCTGGGGCGATCCTCTGGAACGCGACCCGGCGCTGCTGGTCAAGGAGATCGCGCAAGGTCTGGTCACCGTCGAAGGCGCGCTGCGCTATGGCGTGGTGATCGCGGACGGCATGGTCGACGAAGCTGCGACCACGGCGTTGCGCGACAAGCTGCGCAGCGAGCGCGGTGAGATCGGAGTGTTCAACTTCGGTCCCGACATCGAGACGCTGCGCGCCAACTGCCTCGCCGAGACCGGCCTGCCGGCACCCGAAGCGCCCAAGTGGCACCACGAACTGGCCGAGGCAGCTGAATGAGCGACGATCTCACCAACGACTATGACGCCGGCGGCTTCGGCGGCGCGCTGCAGCCGGGTAAACGCCCGGCGCTGCTGCTGGTCGACGTGGTCATGGCGTACCTTACGCCGACTTGCGGCCTCTACTCGCCCCGGTTCGAGGATGCGCTCGCCTCGTGCGAGAAGCTGACCGCCGCAGCGCGCAGCTCGGGCACGCCAGTGATCTTCACCAACGTGTCGTATTGCGCCGACGGCGCCAACGGCGGGCTGTTCTATAAGAAGGTGCCGGCACTTGAGGCGTTCCTCGACGGCTCGCCTCTCGGCGCATTCCCGCTCAGTCTGCAGCCCGAGCCAGGCGACGTCGTCGTTACCAAGCAATACGCCTCGGCGTTCTTCGGCACCTCGCTGGCCTCGACGCTGACGGCGATGGGGATCGACACGCTGCTGATCACCGGCTTCTCGACTTCGGGTTGTGTTCGCGCATCCGCGCTCGATGCGCTGCAATCGGGCTTCGTGCCGCTGGTCGTGGCCGACGCCTGTGGTGATCGCGACGAACGGCCCCACGAGGCCAACCTGTTCGATCTGTCCAAGAAATATGCCGAGGTACTCAGCGAAGCGCAGGCGCTCTCGCTGCTCAAGTAGACCCGCAAAGGGTTCGCAGGAGGAAAGCGCCGGTGCCGCAAGGTGCTGGCGCTTTTCATGAGGCGCTATCGAAAGCGGATGATTTGCCTGATCGCCTCACCACGATGCATGGCGTCCATCATTTCGTTGAGATCGCCCAACTCGTGCGTCGAGCTGATCAGCTTCTCGACCGGCAGCTTGCCCGCCTGCCACATGCCGATGTAGCGCGGGATGTCGCGCGCCGGGATCGCCGATCCCATGTACGAGCCGATCAGCGTCTTGCCATCACCCACCAGCGAGAGCGGGCTGAGCGCGAAGGTCTGCTCCGGCGGGGGCAGGCCGACGGTGACGATACGGCCCCCGCGCCGTGCCGAGGCATAGGCCTGTGCCAGCACCTTGGCGTTGCCGACCGTCTCGATCACCGCGTCGGCGCCGCCCGCGGGCAAGTGCTGCGCAATCGCGTCGGCTAGGCCGTCCGGCTTGACGGCAATGGCGCCGAGCTCATTGGCCAGTGCGATCTTGGCATCGACCATGTCGACCGCGATGACCTTCGCCGCGCCGCTGCCCAATGCGCCCATTGTCGCCGCAAGACCCACGCCGCCGAGACCGAACACGATCGCGGTCTCGCCCGGCATCACTTTCGCGCTATTGATGACCGCGCCGACACCCGTGAGTACCGCGCAGCCGAACACTGCCGCGATCTCTGGCGGCAAGTCACGATCGACCTTTACCGTGGAACGCTGGTCGACCACCGCGTAGTTCGCAAAGGCGGAGACGCCGAGGTGATGGTGCACGTGAGTGCCGCATTCGTGCAGGCGACTGCCACCGCCGATCAGCTCACCCTTGCCGTTCGCCGCCGCGCCGACCGCGCAGAGGTAGCCTTCGCCCGAAAGGCACTGCACGCAGCGCCCGCACGACGGCAGGAACACCAGCACCACCCGGTCGCCCTCGACCAGCCCATCGACGCCGGGCCCGAGCGCTTCGACGATGCCGGTGCCTTCATGCCCCAGCGCCATCGGCATCGGCCGGACGCGGTCGCCGTTCACGACCGACAGGTCGGAATGGCACAGCCCCGCCGCCTCGATCCGCACCAGCACTTCGCCAGGCCCCGGAGTGTCGAGCTCCAGGTCGGCGAAGCGCATCGGCTTGCTGCCCGCATAGGGCGTCGCATTGCCCCCGGAACGATCGAGAACGGCCGAGCGGATCTGCATTACCGCGCCCACTTCTTGTCGAAGGCCCACACGTCCTCGAAGCCGATCAGCGAGCAGAACTCCTTGAAGTCGAACAGCGGCGGATCGCTGGGCTCGCCGTCGCCCTCATCGCGCAGCAGGGCGTAGGCCTTTTCGATCGCGGACGCCGCGACAAGACTGGAAAGTGACGGATAGATCGAGAACGCGAAACCGATCTCGGCGAACTCATTTGCCTTCAGCGGCGGGGTGACGCCGCCGTTGGCGACGTTGACCATGATCGGCTTGTCGAAGGTCTCGCAAACCTTGCGCATCTCTTCCTCGGTGGTGATCGCCTCGGGGAAAAGGATGTCGGCGCCGGCCTTGTCGTAGGCTTCCAGGCGGCGCAGCGTCTCGTCCAGGCCATAGGTCTGGTAAGCGTCGGTGCGGGCGATGATCAGCATCTCACGCCGCGCTTCGGCGGCGACCTTGATCTTCTCGACCATGTCCTCGGCGGGCACGACGCGCTTGCCGGGGGTGTGGCCGCACTTCTTGGGGAATTCCTGGTCCTCCAGCTGAATCGCGCTGATCCCGGCGGCCTCGTAGCCCTTGACCGTGTGATGGACGTTGAGCAGGCCACCAAAGCCGGTGTCGGCATCGGCGATGAGCGCGGAGGAGATCGTCTTCTTGATCGTCGCCATGCGGTCGAGCATCTGGGTGTAGGTGACGATGCCGGTGTCGGGCAGGCCATAGGCGCTGGCGGTGGTCCAGTAGCCGGAGCCGTAGACGATGTCGAAGCCGGCGCGCTCGGCCATGACGGCGGCGATCATGTCGTGGACGCCGGGAACGACGAAGAATTCCTTCGAGGCGAGGCGATCCTTTAGGCGCGTATCGGTCATGCGGGGTCCTTGGTCCAGAGCCAGGGTTCGCGGACGCGCTGGCTTGCTTCGAATGTGGCGATGTCGTCCCCGTGCAGGGCGAGCATGCGGGTGGTGGTGTTCCAGCCGCCAAGCACCAGCTCGCGATCGGCATCGGGAATGGTGAAGGCGGCGCGATGCTCTCCGGCCCGGACCGTCGTTTCGCGCAAGTCGACGGTCAGGTCGGCTCCCGCTTCGGCCGCCGCGACCAGCGCGGGCAGATCGGCCAGATCCACTTGCGCGGCGACTACGGCGTTGTTGGCGCAGTTGGAGCGGAAGATCTCGCCGAACGAAGGTGCGACGATGGCTTTGAGCCCGAGGTCTGCGAGTGCCCAAACGGCATGCTCGCGGCTGGAGCCGCAGCCGAAGTTGGCGCCTGCGATCAGGATCGGTGGTGAGCCGGCCAAAGCATAGGCCTCGCGGATGGCGGGGCGGTCGTGGAAGGCGAACCGGCCCAAGCCCTTCTTCTCGGTGTGGAGCAGGAACAGCGCGGGATAGATGACGTCGGTGTCGACATCGTCCAGCGGCAGGGGGAGGGCCTTGCCGGTCACGACCTCGATCCCGCTCATGCTGCTTGGTCCTGTCGCACGTCGACCAGCTTGCCGGCCAGTGCCGCCGCCGCGACCATCGCCGGGCTGGCGAGGTGGGTGCGCGCACCGGCGCCCTGGCGGCCTTCGAAGTTGCGGTTCGAGGTGGAGATGCAGCGCTTGCCCTCGGGTACGCGGTCGCCGTTCATTGCCACGCATAGCGAGCAGCCGGCGTTGTGCCACTCGAACCCGGCGGCGAGGAACAGGCGATCGAGTCCTTCGGCCTCGGCCTGCTTCTTCACCTGGGTCGAGCCGGGCACGACCATCGCCGTAACGCCCGCCGCGACGTGGCGGCCCCGGATCACGCCCGCGGCGGCGCGCAAGTCCTCGATGCGGCTGTTGGTGCAGCTGCCGATGAAAGCGTAGTCGATCGGCAGCCCGGCCAACGGCTGACCGTGCGAAAGCCCCATGTAGGCCAGCGCCAGGCTCGCGCCTTCGGGCACGACGCCGTCGATGCCGACGACCTGATCGGGTGAGGTGCCGTAGCTGACTTGCGGGGCAAGGGAGGCAGCGTCGATCGCCACTTCGCGCTCGAATGCGGCATCGCCGGAATTGAGCGTGCGCCAGTGCGCCAGTGCCGCATCCCACATCGCGCCCTTGGGTGCGCGCGGGCGGTCGGCAAGGTAGGCGAACGTCGTGTCGTCAGGCGCGACCATGCCGACGCGCGAGCCGGCCTCGATCGCCATGTTGCACAACGTCATGCGCGCTTCCATCGAGGCGGCGCCGACGGCTTCGCCGGCGAACTCGATGGCGTGGCCCATCCCGCCCGAGGCGCCGATCTTGCCGATCAGCGCCAGGATCATGTCCTTGGTAGTGACGTGGGGCGCAAGCTGCCCCTCGAACGTGACGCGCAAGTTCCTGGCCCGCGTCTGCCACAGGCACTGCGTCGCCATCACCGTGCCGCTCTCGCTCGCGCCGATCCCGAAGGCGAGCGCGCCGAACGCGCCATGGGTGGCGGTGTGGCTGTCGCCGCACACGATGGTCAGGCCGGGGAGGGTGAAGCCCTGCTCGGGCGACATGACGTGGACGATGCCCTGGCGCGCGTCGGTCAGTTCCAGCAGTTCGATGCCGAACGCGGTGCAGTTGCTTTCCAGCAGCGCGACCTGCTTCCTCGCCATCGCGTCTTGGATGGTGCCGTCGCGGGTGCGGGTGGGCACCGCATGGTCGGGTACGGCGAGCTGCGTCGCGGGGCGGTGGGCGGTCAGGCCGTTCTCGCGCAGCAGCTCGAACGACTGTGGCGTGCTCACCTCGTGGAGGAGATGGCGATCGACGTAGAGGAGGTCGTGGCCGCCGTCGCCGGTGACGACGACATGATCGTCCCAGATGCGGTCATAGAGGGTTTTGGGCTGCGGCATGGTCGATGGAGATATGAGCGCGCATGGGCGCGGTTGCGATGCCGAGACGCTCTATGTCCGTCCTACGGATAGTCGCGCCTAGGCGCAGTGGACCCGGACGATCACCACTCGCCGCCACAACCCGCCAAGGCGGGCACTCGCGCAATCGTGCTTAAAGTGGTAATAATGATCGCACTGCGGATAGAGTCGTTTTCGCCAGGCGGATAATCTGGCGGCAGACTTACAGTGTGAGTCGCAGGAGGAGCGGAAAATCCAACGACGGCACGTGCCGAATGAAAGGGTTACGCTTATGGAACGAGGTGTACCAATCCGTGCGGTTTGCCGCGCGATATCGATCCTTCAGGAAATCAACCAGATGGGATCGCTGACGATGATGCAGATCGCGAAACGCGGTGGCATCCCCTATCCGACCGCATGCCGGATCGTTCAGACGCTCATCCATGAGGGCCTGATCGAGCAGGAACCGGCGCGCAAGTACTACCGGCCCACCGCGATGGTGCAGTCGCTGTCGCAAGGCTTCCAGGCGGACAGCCTGTTGGTCGAGCGCGGCAAGCGCTACATCCGCGCGCTGACGGCGAAGATCGGCTGGCCGGTTTCGCTGACGGTGCGCATCGGCACCAACATGGTGGTGCGCGATTCCACCCACGCCGAAACCTCGCTGACGTTCGAGCGCTACTACCCCGGCTATCGCCTGCCGCTGATGGACTGCGCATCGGGCCGGGTGTGCCTGGCGCAGATGGCGCCCGAGGAACTCGATCGGGTGATGAACTGGGTTTCGCTGGTCGGTGCTCCCGAAGAGCAGGACCAGACCGCCTACGTCTCGGTCAACACGCTCAACAAGATCCGGGACGAAGGTTATGCCGCGATCGGCTGGGGCCAGCACAACCTGACGCCGGGCAAGACCTCGTCGATCGCCGTGCCGATCTTCCGCGACGGCAAGTTCGAAGCCGCGCTGACGCTGATCTACTTCGCCGCCGCCATGAAGCAGGGCGAGGCGGTGGAGCGCTACATGACCGATCTCAAGGCGACGGCGGAGGCGATCTCGGCCGAACTGAGTGCCTTCGATCGTGAAGGCGTGCTGCTCAACTAACAGGCTTACGGGCCGCAACGCTTCTCCCCGTTCACGCCAGCGCCTGAACGGGGAGCAAGGCCGCGTCAGGTGATTTCCGCCTCGCGCTCCAGGCTCTTGAACATCGCCTGCTCGACGATGTAGGCATGGCGTGCCTTCGGATCGTTCTCCAGCCGCGCCAGCATCTGCTCGCGCGCGGAGAGGCCGCCGCCGGTGGCGGTCTCTTCCGCCGCTTTCTTGTTGGCGATGGTCTGCGCCTGGACGAACTCGCGCGTCACCGTGCGGCGCTGGCGGTCGTAGAGGTCGAGCAGTTCGTCGCCCGCGCCGTCGAGGATCACCTTGCCCAGCTTGTCGGCCAGGTTCATCGAATCGTGCACGCCAGAGTTCATGCCGAAACCGCCCAGCGGATTGTTGAGGTGCGCCGAGTCTCCCACCAGCAGGATCCGCCCTTGCCGGAAGCTGGTGGCGACGCGCTGATGCACCCGGTAGCGCGTGCGGTGCGTGGTCTCGATCTGGACATTCGCGCCCAGCAGCTGCGCGAAGACCTCGTCCTTGCGCGCGTCGCTGGTCACGTCCTCGTCGCTCTCGGTGTCGCTCACCGGCACCAGCACGCGCCACTGGCCGGGCACCCGCAGGGCCACGCACCAGAACGGGTCGCCACTGACGTAGTTTACTTCCTTGAGCCAGGGCAGATGCTGTTCGATCGGGTACTGCGTCGACAGCGTCAGGAAGGTCTCGGGGTAGGTGAATCCGTCGAAGCCGATGCCCAGCCACTTGCGCACTGTGGAGTTGCCGCCATCCGCGCCGATCAGGTAATCGGCGGAGAACAGCTGGATATCGTAAGGTGTCTCGGCCGAGATGTGAACGCCGTTGGCGCCCTGATCGACTTTGAGGATGCTATGCGAGAACAGCACTTCGGCATTGGGCATCGCGGCCAGCTTGGCCGCGATCAGCCGGGTCAGCTTGAACTGCTCGCACTGCAGGCGATAGGGGTATGGTGTGACGTCGGCGATCTCGCTCATGTCGAGCGTGAAGTTGCGCCCGGTGGCGCGGTTCGAATACTGATAGACGGGTGCGCGCAGACCTTCGGCCTCGAGCGTTTCGCGCAGGCCGAGCGACTCCAGCATCTCCAGCGTGGGCGGATGCAAGGTGGAAGCGCGCATGTCCTCCATGCAGGTTGGTGCGTTTTCCAGCACGCGGACCGAGATGCCCTTCAGCGCAAGCGCATAGGCGACCACCATGCCGGCTGGACCGCCGCCTGCGACCAGCACCTGTGATCGCGAACTGTCGAATGATGTAAGCAAGCTTGCCCCCGCGTAATCGTCTCGATACCGCCGGACCGCTCGAGCCTGTGTTGCGGAGCGCTGAGTTCCTCCGGCAACCCGGATGCTCGACGTTCCCAAACCTGCGCCTGTCCTGCGAATTATCTTGTCTCGACAATGCATAGGCAAGTGGGCGACAGGGTCGTGGCATCATCGTCGGCCTGACCGCGCTGCGAATAGTTGAGGCCGGCGCGGCGCGAGGCTTTGCCCGCCATGCAAGAAGCGGCGGCACAGTTTAGCGACGGAGAACGCCATGCACCTTCAGCCAGAGCCGCAGCACCCCAGGATCGCGGCGTTGCTGACGCAGCCTTACGCCGGCCGCATGCTGATCGGCGGCGCGTGGGTCGAGGCCGAGGGTGGCAAGACACTGGAGTCGCTCGATCCCGCTACGGGGCAGGTGGTCGGACTGGTGCCGGACGCCAGCGCCAGCGACATCGACGCGGCAGTCGCGGCAGCGCGCGCAGCGCAGCCGGGCTGGGCGGCGACCCCTCCGGTCGAGCGGGCGCGCATGCTGTGGACAATCGCCGACGTGATAGAGGCGAACATCGACGAGTTGTCCGAGCTGGAAGCGCTCGACCAGGGCAAGCCGCTCTACGTCGCGCGCTGGGCCGAAATTCCCGGCGCGGTGGCGCAGTTCCGCTTTTTCGCAGGGCAGGCGATGGCGATCGAGGGCAGCACCATCACGCCGTCGATCACCTACCAGCCGCCGGGCAAGCAGATGCGCGCCTGGACCCTGCGCGAGCCGGTGGGTGTGGTGGCGGCGATCGTGCCGTGGAACTCGCCGGTGGTGCTGACCTGCATGAAACTGGCGCCCGCGTTCGCCGCTGGCTGCACCGTGGTGCTGAAGCCGGCCGAGGACACCTCGCTGACCGCGATGCGGCTGGGCGAGCTGATCGAGGAGGCAGGACTGCCCGCCGGCGTGCTCAACGTGGTAACCGGGCGCGGCGCGACGGCCGGTTCGGCGCTCGCCTCGCACGCGGATGTGGACAAGGTCGCCTTCACCGGCAGCACCCAGACCGGGCGGGCGATCCTCGATGCGTCGAAGGGCAACCTCAAGCGCGTGTCGCTGGAGCTGGGTGGCAAGTCGCCGGTGATCCTGATGGGCGATGCCGACCTCGACCTCGCGATCGGCGGCGCGGCCAACGCGATCTTCTTCAACGCAGGGCAGGTCTGCGTCGCCGGATCGCGCGCCTATGTGCATGCCTCGATCTACGACCGGGTGATCGAGGGTTTGTCGAGCTACGCCTCGGGCATCGCCATGGGCCACGGCCTGAACGCGGCAACGCAGATGGGCCCGCTGGTTTCGCCACGGCAGGCCGAGCGGGTCAGCCAGTTCATCACCAGCGCACGCGGCGAGGGTGCCGAGATCGTCACCGGCGGCGGGCGCTCTGGTCCGAACAACACCTTCATCAGCCCGACCGTGATTGCCGGTGTGACGTCCGACATGGAGATCGTACGCGAAGAAGTGTTCGGCCCGGTGCTGGCGGTACAGAAGTTTGACGATGTCGAAGAGGTGGTGCGCTCGGCCAACGACAGCGTCTACGGCCTCGCCGCCAGCGTGTGGACCGAGTCGCTCTCCGCCGCGCACCGCATGTCCTCGGCGATCAAGGCGGGCACGGTGTGGATCAACTGCCACTCGATGTACGATGCCAGCCTGCCGATCGGCGGCATGAAGCAGTCCGGTTATGGCCGCGACAGTGGGCGCGAGGCGCTGGACAGTTATCTGGAGACCAAGACTGTCTGCGCGGTGGTGTGAACCTATCCGAACAGCGGAGACTCACCGTACCGGGTTCATTATGATCTATTCTTAAGCCATATAACGAACGTCGCGTTCTAGGATCCCACCATGCTCAACACCTTCCAGCAGCAGTTCCACGGCATGCTTCCCGTGCCCACGCCCGAAGAGGCGTCGCGCCAGGAGTTCGCCAAGAGCCTCAAGCACTTCGTCCAGCAGGGCATGCTGCCCGGCCTCGGTCCGATCTTTCAGGGCCGCGCCGCGCCCAAGTTCGAGAAGGAGCATGGCCGCGCGCCGGCGGATCGCCACGACATCCGCAAGGCGATGGTGCCCGACAACTACTTCCGCCACTACGGCGCGCTCAACCGCATCAGCCAGGAACTGCTGTGGGACTCGGTGATCGACAGCGTCGAGCGCGAGGCCGAGCAGCTCGAAGGCGTCGCCGCGCAGATGTCCGGCCGCAACAAGGGCAAGCTGGTGATCCCGAAAGGCTTCGAGGTGCCCCGCTACGTCAGCGCGCTCGACATCCACTGCATGCCAGGCGGCTATGTCGGTGCGGGCGAGACGGTCGATCAGGTGCTGCCCGGCGTGCTCTACGATCGCGGCGTCTACATCTATGCGATGGGCTACACCGGGCCGTACAACGACGACATGGGCCGCTCGGTGTGCAACTACGTCAAGCGCAAGCTGCCAGAGTTCAAGCCCAGGCGCATCCTCGACATGGGCTGCACCGTTGGCCACTCGACGCTGCCCTATGCCGAGCTGTTCCCGGATGCCGAGATCTGGGGCATCGACGTGGGCGGGCCGATGGTGCGCTATGCCCACGCTCGCGCCGGCGCGATGGGCTTCGACGTCAACTTCGCGCAGATGAACGCCGAAGCGACCACGTTCGAAGACGGCTATTTCGACCTCGTCGTCAGCCACATCCTGCTGCACGAGACCAGCGGCAAGGCGATGCCCAAGATCGTCGAGGAATGCTTGCGCGTGCTGCGCCCCGGCGGCCTGATGATCCACGCCGACTTGCCGCCGTTCGACCTGATGGACCCGTTCACCCAGTTCATTCTCGACAACGAGACCTACTACAACAACGAGCCGTTCTGGGGCGCGATGCGCGAGCTGGACCAGGTTGCCATCGCCAAGGCGGCGGGCTTCGATCCCGAGACCATCCGCTTCGACACCGCGCCGATGGCGGTGATGGAATACGCCGGGTCGGGCTACACCGAGGAAGCGGCGGCCGACGTCGCCGAGCGCGAGTTCACCGCCGGTGAGTTCGCGCCGGGGGGCGGCTGGGAAGTGCTGATCGCCCAAAAGCCGGAGCTTGCGGCGTGAAGCGCGAGGCCAAGGGCAAGCGCCCGCACTTCTACCAGGACCCCGCGCTCGACCAGATGATGAGCATGATCATGGTGCTGGCGGGCGAGGTCTCGGTGCTGGCCGATCAGCTCGATTCCACCCACCGCGTGTTGGCCAATCACGGTATCGATGCCGCGCTGGAGATCGCCGCGTTGGAGTTCGACGATGAAGCGCTGCAACAGCGCGAGGGCCGTCGCCAGGCGATGCTGGAGCGCATGTTCTACCTCGTGCGAAAGGAAGCCGCCGAAGCCGGTGCGGCGGAAACCGTCGAAAGCTACATCAAGACCATCGACGAGATCGCGGTCGGATGAACGCGCCTCTCGACTGGCAGGCCCAGCTCGCCGCCACGGTGGGCACCGACGGGCTTATCGTGGAGCCTGAACGCACGGCCGCGTTCGCCACCGACGTTTACCGCGCGCAGGTTTCGCCCGCAGCTGTGGTGCGCGTCCGCAGTGTCGAGGAACTACAGGCAGTGGTGCGGATCGCCGCTGCAGCCAAGTTGCCGTTCACCGTGCGCGGGGGCGGGGCGTCCTATACCGATGGCTACAACAGCGCCGATGCCGGGCACCTGCTGATCGACCTCAGCCTGATGACACGCATCGTCGAGATCGATGAGTACGGCGGCTTCATCACCGTCGAGGCGGGCGTGACCTGGGCGCAGATGTCCGATGCGCTGGCGGCCAAGGGCTTCCGCACGCCGTTCCGTGGCCCGTTCTCCGGGCTGGCAGCGACTGTGGCCGGATCCATGTCGCAGAATTCGATCAGCCACGGTTCGGGCGCTTACGGCATCTCGGCGGAGTCGGCGCTGTCGTTCGACGTGGTGCTGACCGATGGCACCTTGCTGCGCACCGGCTCGGCGGCGGCGGGGCTCAAGCCTTTCGCGCGTCATTTCGGGCCCGACCTCACCGGCTTGTTCACCGGCGACTGCGGCGCTTACGGGATCAAGGCGCGCGTCACCCTGCCGGTCATCCGTAACCGCACGGCGCACCGCGTCGTCTCGTTCGCCTTCGCCGAGTTCGCGCATATGCACGAATCGATGCGGCGGATCGCCATCGAGCGGATCGAGGATTCGCACTTCGCGCTCGACGCGGCTCTGTCGCAGGGGCAGATCGCGCGGCAGGACCGTGCGGGCAACACGCTGGGCATGGCGCTGTCGATTCTGCGCAGTTCGCCGGGGCTGGTCTCGGGTCTGAAGCAAGTCGCCGCCGCCGGTCTCTCGGCGCGCCGGCAGATCGGCAAGTCGGCGTTCATGACGCACTACATCGTCGAGGGCTTCGACGATGCCGAAGCCAAAGCGCGCCTGCACCGCGTGCGCCAGCTCAATGCCGATCTCGCCACCGAGATCGCCGCGACGGTCCCCTCGGTGGTGCGCGGCATGCCGTTCGCGCCGCTCTACAATACGCTGGGCCCGGGCGGCGAGCGCTGGGTTCCGCTGCACGGCGTGTTCGCGCATGCCGACGTCGTGCCGTTCCATCAGGCTTTGCAGCGTTTCTATGCCGATCGCACCGCCGAGATGAAGCAACACGGTGTATGGGGCGGCGGCATGTACTCGACCGTGGGCAGCAGCGGCTTCCTCTACGAGATCGCGCTGTACTGGCCCGACGAGCAGACGCCCTACCATGCCGCGCACATTCCCGCCGACTACCTGGCGAACTTGCCGAGGTTCCCGGCGAACCCGGCAGCGCGCGAGTACGTGCATCGGCTCAAGGGCGAACTGGTGGATCTGTACGATAGCCACGGTGCGATCCACTTCCAGCTTGGCCGCGCGTACCCTTATGCGGCGCGGTTGGACGCACCGGCGGCGCGGCTGGCGGGCGCGATCAAGGCGGCGCTCGATCCGGATCGGCTGATCGGACCGGGGGTGCTGGGGCTCTGATCGTGTCATCGCCGTGCGTTCAACAATGAGAAAGAGCCAGGCCCGACCGTGCTGTCCATAACCAAATAGGTTGTAATTATCAAGGTCGTGCCGGCAAGCTCCTCACGATACGGCGGCGTAATCCAGTTCGGCGCCGGTGCGGTCCTGCTCGGCGGGGTCGTTCTCGACCAGGTTGATGAACACGCCGTCGCAGTCGCGGATGCACACTTCCAGCTGTGCGCGGTGTTCCATTGCGAAGACCTGCGGCTCGGGCGCCCAGGTGGCGCCGAGTTCTCGCAACCGCGCGACCGTAGCGATGATGTCGGTCACGTAGAACACCAGCGCCACTTCGCCGATGCGGGCAGGGCCGGTCGCGGGCGGGATTACCTCGTCGGTGGTGCCGTCGGCCAGCTTGAACAGGCCGACCATGCCGTAGTTGGGGCCCGGCCGTTTGACGATGCGGATCTGGAACGGGCGCGGATCGTCGAAGCCGAGGATGGCGGTGGCGGAAGGGTGCGCGAGGTCACCTTCGAAGTAGGTCTCGGTCAAGCCGATCGCGCGATAGAAGGCGGTCGCCTTGTCGAGGTCGCGCACGAAGATGGTGGCGCGGATCAGCGCGGAGCATGGATGGGTCATGCCGCCAGTCTGCCGTCTGCCCGCCGTTGTACCACCCGGCGCAGAACTGTGGCCGTCAGGTGAGCAATCGGCCGCGTGCGCCCTTGCCCCGCAGCTGCCTGGTTCCGACAAGCGCGCACATCGCACGGCCCGAACCAGGATACCCGCCATGACCGACTCGCTTGGATACCGGATGAAGTTCGCGGTGATCGCGCCGTCCACCAACACCAGCGTCCAGCCCGAGTACGACGCGATGCGCCCGCGCGGGGTGACCAATCACTTCGAGCGGATCTCGATCCCCGACACCCAGGTCGGTTCGGACGACAGCTTCATGGTGATGCTCAACAACATCCGCGCCGGCACGATGGACTCGATCGACGTGTCGATGTCAATGGATCCGGGCTGCCTGATCATGGGCATGTCCGCCGAGACCTTCTGGGACGGCGCCGATGGCGCGGAACGGCTGCAGAAGCGTTGCGAGGAGCGCACCAACGGCGTGCCGGTGATCATGGGCTCGCACGCGGTCGACGCGGCGATGAAGGCTTACGGCGGCATAAAGAAGATCGGCATCGTCACGCCGTACATGCCGGTGGGTGACGACAACGTGCGCCGCTTCTTCGAGGACCAGGGCTACGAGGTAACCGCGGTGAAGGGTCTGAAATCGCCCTCGCCGATGATGATCGCGCACGAAAGCAAGCAGACCCTGAAGCGCGCGGCGCAGGAAGTGTCCGAGGGCGCCGATGCGGTGATCCAGTGCGGCACCAACCTTGCCTTCGCCGAAGTGGCGGCGATGGCCGAGTTCTGGCTGGAGAAGCCGGTGATCGCGATCAACACCGCGACGTACTGGCACGCCCTGCGCAGTATGGGCATCATGGACCAGATGGACGGCTTCGGTCGCCTCTTGTCCGAATTCTGATCGGGCTTAAGCCGCCCCACAAGGCAATCGGAGTCACACCCATGGAATACGATTACGTCCCGCTTCCCCAGCGCAAGCCGCTCAAATGGCCGGACGGCAAGCGCGTCGCGCTGATCCTGACGTTCAACCTTGAGACGTGGGATCTCACCAAGGACACCGACAAGCCGTATTACGCCGGCGGCCCGTCGATCCTGCCCGATATCCTGCCCGGCAATACGCCCGATTTCCCCAACTACACCTGGCGCGAATACGGGCAGCGGGTGGGACTGTGGCGGATGCTCGACGTGTTCGACGAACTGGGCGTGAAAGCCAGCTGCACCACCAACGCTGTCACTTTCGAGCGACGCAAGGCGATGACCGACGCGGTGCTGGAACGCGGGTGGGAGCTGCTGACGCACAACTGGGAACAGGGCGAACTCCTGACCAGCTTCGCCAATGATCCGGCCAAGGAGCGGGACATCGTGCTGCGCAGCCTCGACCAGTTCGAGAAGTATACGGGGCGCAAGTCGAAGGGTTGGCTGTCCTCGTCCCTACGCGGTACCATGCGGACCGCCGACATCCTCGCCGAGTACGGTTGCACGTTTTACTGCGACATCATGAACGACGATCAGCCGTTCCTGCTGCGCACGCCGCATGGACCGATCGTATCTGTGCCGTACTCCAACGAGATCAACGACTTCACGTTCATCACTCGCAAGAATTTCACCACCGATCAGTTCGCACAAGCGCTGATCGAGGAGCTGGACGTGCTCTATGACGAGGGCGCGAAGTCCGGCCGGATCATGAACGTCGGCCTGCATCCGCACGTCACGGGACGGGCTCATCGCATCCGCGCGATCCGCGAGTTCATCGAGCATGCCAAGTCGTTGCCCGACGTTTGGTGGGCGACGCGCGAGGAGATCGCTGAGTGGTATCTGCAGAACCACGAGAGCCACATCGAAGGCCAATTGCGCTGATGTGACGAAGATGCCCGGGACCGATCGTGTCGGTTCCGGGCACTCGGCGCGGCGGGGGGCTTCAGGCTTCGACGATCAGGCGCATATGGACCGTTCCGGCGCCTTCGCGCAGCCGAGCGGCGGATCGATACGCATCCGACTGGGCGTAGGCTTTGGCGGAGGCGGCATCTGGGAAGCGGCTGACGATCACGCGTTCGTTGGGATCGATATCGCCTTCCAGAACTTCGGTGATCTTGCCGCGAACGATATATTCGCCACCATGCCGTTCGCTCAACCCCGCGATTGCCTTGGTGTATGCGCCGAACTTGTCAGGATCGGTGATGCGCACGGTGGCGACGATGTAGGCTGCCATGGTCTGGTCCTTCTTGTGAGTTGCGTTTGCCGGCGGGGATCGCGGAAAACCAATCAGGCGGCTTTCAGCGCATTGACGACTTGCAGGCGCATCGTACCCTTGACGCCGTAGTCGGCCCAGTCGGTGCCCATGCCCGAGTTCTTGATCAGCGGGAACGGGTAGCGCGGATCGAATGCCCCATGCTGGTTGACCCATCCGGTGCCGACGTTCAGCCGCGCCGCGACCTCTGCGCCATGCGCCACATCGGCAGCCCAGATAGAGCCGGTAAGGCCGTAAGGGCCACGGTTGATCCTGGCGATCACGTCGTCGAGATCGTCGTAGGCGATGATCGGCAGGATCGGGCCGAACTGCTCCTCGTCCACCAGCCGCGAGCCGTCGCCGAGGCCAGCGACCACGGTGGGCGGGTAGAAATAGCCTTCGCGATCCAACGGCGCGCCGCCGGTCAGCACTCTGCCACCGGCCGCCCTGGCATCCTCGACGAATCCGCAGATCTTGTCGAATTGCGCCTTGTTCTGGATCGGTCCCATCTCGTTCGCCGGATCCAGGCCATCGCCGATGGTGATCTTTTCCGCCGCCG
This sequence comes from Novosphingobium sp. TK46, assembly GCF_055361525.1. NCBI lineage: Bacteria > Pseudomonadati > Pseudomonadota > Alphaproteobacteria > Sphingomonadales > Sphingomonadaceae > Novosphingobium > Novosphingobium sp. TK46. The sequence goes on along the minus strand of NZ_CM143963.1, from coordinate 409,170 downwards.
AGGAGACCGCCTCGCAGACCTCGTCGTGCATCGCGGTGGGCACGTAGACGCGCTTGATCGCGGCGCAGAACTGTCCGCGGTTGGCAAGGCCGATGCGCACGGACGTATCGACCATCCTATCGACCGGGCCGCCCGGCAGCAGAATCGCGGCGTCGTTGCCGCCCAGTTCCAGCGTGACCGGTCGCAGAAACTCGGCCGATTGCCGGGCGATATGGATTCCGGTGGCCGTCGAGCCGGTGAACGAAACCTTGTCGAGACCCGGGTGCGAGACGAGCGCCGCGCCTACCGCTCTGCCGCCGCCGATTACGTTGAACACGCCCGCCGGCAGAATGTCGCACGCCAGCCGGCCGACTTCCAGTGTGCTGAGAGGCGTCAGCTCCGATGGCTTGAGGACGATCGTGTTGCCGCCGATCAGCGCGGTGACGACTTTCTGCAGGCCCAGGATTAGCGGTCCGTTCCATGGCGCGATGGCACCGACCACACCCAGCGGGCACCAGCGCTCGGTGACCATGTGGGTGTCGGTATCCGACAGAACGCTGGCATGCGCGCGCACCGCTGCGATGATGCGCAGGCTGACGACTGTTCCGACGACCTGACCCCGCGATGAGGCGACGTTCATCCCTTGCTCGAGGGTGTTCAGAACCGATAGGTACTCTGTGTTCGCCTCGATAACGTCGGCGAGCCGCCCGATATACGCTTCCCGCTCATCCCAGGTCAGCGCCGCCCAGGCGGGTTGCGCGCGGCGGGCGGCGGCGACCGCGGCATCGACTTCGGCAGGCGTGGCCGCCGGGCTCTTGTGGAAGGGTGTTCCGGTCGCGGGATTGATCACGTCCTCGAACGCGGTGGCGACCGGGGCACCGCCGATCGACTGGGTGAACTCGGTGTGCAGGATCCGTTCGACCAGGTCGTTCACTGCCGCTCTCCATAATCGCGCCAAAGGGTGCCTTCTAGCCCGACTGTCCAGCGGCGCGCACCGATCGTCGGTTGCTTGCTCACCATGCGAACAGCAGCGCGTGCCCGCAACTCCTCATCAGCCGGACAGATGCGAACGAGCGCACCAGTTCGTTTCCTCTCGCTCTAAGAAAGCGTGAGCGCCGCAACAAGGAATGTCGCATGCAGACCAAGCCCATCCAGGAAGCGGTGGTGAGCGTGTTCGATATCGAGCGGCTGGTGCGTCCGCTGGTCGAGGTCTGCGGTTATGTCGATACCCCACTGCCCGATGCCCCGCGTGAGCAGTTCGCCGCGTGGCATCTGCCGCCGCAATGCAATCGGATCGAACAACGCCTGCTCGTCCCCCGCCCGAGCAAGGCATTCGGCGCCGACGGGCGCGGGGCCTTGCGGCTGGTGCGCTTCCATGGCGTCGAGCAGAAGGTCATGCGCTCCAGCCAGAGAAGCTGGGATACCGGCGGCATCTTCGATGTCGACGTGTTCTCGGCGGATCTCGACCGCATCTATCATGGCCTGCAACGGCATGGCTGGACCGCGATGGGGGAGCCGGTCGACTACAGCGAGGCCATGTTCTCGGTTCGTCAGGTGGTCGCCATGGGTCCGGATGGCCTGGTTCTGGCCATCATCCAGCGCTACGAGCCGTTCGTCGAGGGGCTCGACCCTGCCGGCTTGCTGTCACCTGTGTTCAACTCGACCCAGATCGTGAGCGACTTCGATGGCGCGCTGCGGTTCTATGGTGAGACCTTGGGCTTCGAACTGCAGATGACCTGCAAGATCGAGAACGTCGTCGAACCCGGGGCCGACGTGTTGGGCTTGCCCTTGCCCTACGCCAGGGATGCGCGGCGCGAACTGGCGATCTTCAAGCCGCAAGGGGCGAGCGAAGGCGGCATCGAACTGGTCAGAAACCGCGACATGCATGGACGGCACTGGGATGCCGATTGCATGGCACCCAACGTCGGCATTCTGTCACTGCGCTTCGAGGTGGCGGACGCTCGCGCCTATGCCGCGCAGATCGAGGGTCGCGGTGGGGTGCTCCATACCCCGATCATGCGGCTCGATATCGCACCGCTCGGCCCAGTGACGCTGTTCTCGGTGCGCTCGCCCGAAGGCGCGATCATCGAGTTCTACAGCCTGTAGGCGCGCTGCCGCATCAACCAGGCAGCGTGGCGAGGAAATGCGTGATCGCGGCGGCAATGCCCACAGGATCGGTTGCTGTCGGCAAGTTGTCACCGCCGGTCACCGCCGCCCGTGCTTGCGGGAAGATCGCTTCGGCGCGATCGAAGTGCATGTGGAAGAAATCGCCCGGCGTCGTCAGCAGCAGCACCGGGCAGGTCACCGCGGTCGCGCGTGCGGCGGTGTCGTGCTGGGCCACGGCCATGTACGCCTGCGGCCGTCCACGCCAGGCGCGCATCAGATCTGCGGTCGAGTCCTGCATGATCGCGACGTCGCAACCGGGATTGTGCGCGGCCACATAGCCCCAATTGGTCATAAGGTGAGTGCCATCGCGCTGCGGAGTGATCGGATCGCGGTAGCCGGCGACGAAGGCGTCGCGTTCCTCGGGTGTCATGAAAACGGGACCGCCAAGCATGATCGACAACACCCGGTCGGGCGAGCGCGCGGCAATCTCGATCGCCAGGCTGGCGCCGGTGTGATGCCCGAACAGGTGGAACGTGTGCGCGCCGAGTGCATCGAGCGCGCCAAGCAGTTGGTCCGCGTAGTCTTCCAACGCCGGCCACCCTTCTGGATCGTAGGAGCCGCCAAAACCCGGCGTGTCGAGCGCGATCAATCGATTGGGCAGGTCGAGCACCCGCAGCGTCGGATCGTAGGTCTTGGCCGAAAGCGCGGTCTGGTGGAGGAAGACGATCGCCGGCTCGGTGCCCTCGACCGCATGATAATGGATCTGGCCATGCGGCGTATCGGCGTAGCCTTTGCGGATTTCACGCAAGTGTCAGCACTCCCTTGGCAAAGGTCCGGCGGGTCGTGCACCCCGCCGGACAATCGGCTTCAGAACGCGTAGCGCGCGGTGCCCAGCACCGTGCGTGGCTCGATCGCGAACTGGGGGTTGATCACGGAAAAGCCGAAGCCGGTCTGCGGCTTCACGTTGTTGGTCAGGTTCTTGCCGGTCACCTGCAATGTGACCGGGCCGTACGCATAGCTGACGTAGCCGTTAAGGACCGATCGCGGCTGGACGAAGCCGATCAGCGCGTTGTCGGGCGTGGAGTAGTATTCGTCGCTCTTGCGGAAATCCGCGCCGAGACCGAGCTTGCCGGGACCGACTTCGGCCGAGTAATCGCCGCCGACGGTGAATTGATAGTCGGGCAGTTCGGGCGGGTCGTTGCGCAGCAGTGCCGCGTTGGTCGAGCTTGAACCGGTGTATTTGCCGTCGTTGATCGCGCCGTTGCCGTACAGCGTCAGGCCCGGCAGCACCAGCAGCGACACCTCGGCCTCGATGCCGCGGATCCGCATGTCGTAGTTCACCACCAGGAACGAGCCGTCGAAGTTGTTCTGCGGCTGCTGGCGATCCTTGATGTCGTTCCAGAAGCCGGCGATGTTCAGGCGCAGCTTGCGATCGAACAAGGTGCTCTTGATGCCGGCTTCATAGGCGGTGGTGACTTGCGGCTTGAACGGCGTCGCCAGCTCGCCGATCGTCCCGGCCTGGCCATTGTAGCCGCCGGCCTTGAAGCCCTTGCTGTACGAGGCATAGAGCAGGACATCGGGCGTGATCTTGAAATCCAGCCCGGCCTTGGGGGTGAACTTCTTGTAGGTGTTCTGCAGGTTGGTGCTGCCCGAGGTCAGCGCGTCGCCGGTGTCCATCGTGCCGAACAGGTGCTTCTCGTCGACCGTGTAGCGGCCCGCCAGGATCAGCGAGAGCTTGTCGGTGAGATGCCCGGTGCCTTGCGCATAGGCGGCGAAACTGTCGGTGCGCGGCTGGAAGAACAGCGTGGTGGGGGCGAAGAAGACCGTCGTCAGCCCGTCCTGCTTGGCCTGTTCGTGGAAGTAATAGACGCCGGTCACGTAGTCGACGGCGTCGCCGAAGCTTCCTGCCAGTTGCGTCTCCTGGCTGAACTGCCACTGCTTGGAAGCCAGCTCGCGGACGAACAGCGCCACCGGCGGCGCGCCGGGGATCAGGGGAAAGCCGCCGGAGAAATCCTGCAGCCAGCTTTCCTTCATGCGCGAATAGCCGGTGATCGAGCGCAGTTCGCCGCCCGGATACTCGAACGACATGTGCAGGCGACCGCCGTACTGCGTGGTGCGGGTGTAGCTGCGTACCGGCGAGAGGACGCGGCGATAGGAGCCCGAGATTGGCTCGTAGGCCGTGCCGGCCGCGTTCAGCTGCGTGTTGACCGCGTACTGGCCGTCGCCGCCGTTGTGGTTGTAGAACCCGGTGAGGCGGATGTTCACGGGATCGGTGACGTAGGCCAGATCGACCTGGCCGCCTTCGAAGTTGTTCTTGCCCACCTTTTTGCCAAGCGTCTCGTTGTACTGCGCGCCACCGTCGCGGGCGCGGACCATGCCGTTGGCCGACAAACGCCACGTGCCCTCGGCATCGAGCGGGCTAGATACATAGGCCTTGGCGCGACGCTCGTTCCAGGTGCCGTAGCCGAGTTCGAGAAAGCCGTTCAGCGCGTCGGATGGTCCCTTGGTGATGAAGTTCACCGCGCCGGCCGACGCGTTGCGGCCATAGAGTACGCCTTGCGGCCCGCGCAGGATCTCGATCCGGTCGAGCACCGCCATGTCGACCGAACCGGCGGACAGGCGCGGCTGGTAGACGTCGTCGATGTAGATCGCGACTTCCGATTCCGACAGCACGAAGCCGCCGTCGGTGATGCCGCCGCCGCGGATATAGGGCTTGAGGCTGGTGGTGCCGCCGGTGCCGGTGTCGAACTGGATGTTGGGCGCCACGCGATTGAGGTCGACCGCGCTGATGATGTTCTTGCGCGTGATCTCTTCGCCGGAGACGGCGGTGACGCTGATCGGCACGTCCTGAAGCTTCTGATTGGTGCGCTGCGCGGTGACGACGATGTCGCCAAGCTGGTCGGCATTGGCGTCTACCACCGCTTCCTGCGGCCCTTGGGTCTGGGCTTGGGCCGAACCGGCGATGCACAATGCGATGACGGAGCCCAAGGCTCCAAAGCTGTTTCTCGTCATGACCCCTGATCCCTCATGTCGGTGTGTGCTTTCCCTGTTACGCGCGGCGCTGTTCCGATCCGTCGCGATTGGGGAAAGCTATGCTGCTGCGCGCCGGCGCCTTGGAGTATTGAGAGATTGGCCGACACGCGGACATCCTGGGCTTGCAGTTGCCCGTGCGCCCGCCGCTCTGACCGCAAGGCGGTCAGCGTCACCGGCCGGGCCTGTCGTGGTTCGAGCGCTGGCCTAGAAGGCGGTGAACGGATACTGGAGGCGCAGCCATGAAACAGGTGATCATCGCAGGCGGCGGCATCGCCGGTCTCGCAGCCGCGCTCTCGTTGCAACAGCAGGGCATCAAGGTCCGCCTGTTCGAGCAGGCGCGCGAGTTCGGGGAAGTCGGCGCCGGCATCAGCCTGTCTCAGCCGGCGAGCCGTGGCCTGTTCTCGCTCGGGCTGAAGGACGCCATCGTCAAGGCTGCCGACATCCCGCAGCGCGCGGGCTCCGTCGATTTCGCGACCGGCGTGCCGGAAGGCGGCCCCGACCTCATGCAAGCCTCGCGCGATGCTGGCGAGATCCCCTATTACTACCAGATCCATCGCGCCGACCTGCACCAGATCCTGGTGGATGCCGTCATGGCCCATGATCCCCGGACGATCGCGCTCAACAAGCGGATCGTCGATGTATCGCAGGATGCCGGCAGCGCGACGGCCGTCTTCCACGACGGCACCAGCGCCACCGGCGACGTGCTGCTGGGGGCCGACGGCATCAACTCACGGGTACGTGCCTGCCTGTTCGGCGATGAGCATCCTCGCTTCACTGGCCAGGTCGCCTACCGCTTCCTGGTGCCGGTGGCCGACGTCCGCGAGTTTCTGGGCCACGGGGCATCGGTGAAGTATGCCGGCATCGGCAAGATGGTGCTGCGCTACATCGTGCGGCATGGCACCTTGGTAAACGGCGTCGGCTTCGTGCCGACCGCATCGTGGACGGGCGAGGGCTGGTCGACGCCAGTCCCGCGCGAGGAGCTGCTGGAGAAGTTTTCCGGTGCCAATCCCGATCTGACCGGACTGTTGGAGCGCGCGCCGCTCGACGGTACGCGCAAGTGGGCGCTATTCGACCGCGACCCGCTCGACCAATGGGTCGATGGTCGCATCGCCCTGATGGGGGACGGCGCGCACCCGATGCTGCCGTTCCTAGGCCTGGGCGCCGCGATGGGCATCGAAGACGCGGTCGTCATCGGTCGGGCACTGACAACAGGGCTCCCGGCGATCGAAGCGCTCAAGGCCTTCGAGGATACGCGCAAGGACCGCGCCAATGGCGTACTGCTCGCATCGCGTGGGCAGGGTTTGGTGGACCAAAACGGCCAGATCGCACAAGCGCCACGCATAAGCATGGCTGAACTCGTGAGTTACGACCCTTCGATGGTGCCGCTGGCGGCCTGACGGTCGGCTTCAACCTGCGCCGCAAAGCGCGACGGTCCAAGTCGCGCCTTGCGGCGTTTTCGTGCCTGGCGAGTGCCCCGGTGCGCGCCGTTCTGGTGCCGCACTTCACCACTTTGGCGCATCGCCTAAGCGTTTCGTAGCCGCAGATGATCAACGCCCCTGGCGCGGTCGATCAAACGGTAGTGCCGAGTGCGCGAACGCGCCAGAACGCAGCTGGAGTGGCCACAACGGCAATGGCCCGCCGCTACGAATTGTAGCGGCGGGCCTGTATCGTGCCTTGAGTGGCGATCAGAACTTGTACTTCGCCTCGACCCCGTAAGTCCGCAGGTCGGGCAGGCCCAGCAGCACGCGCGAGCTGTAGGCACTGTACCGGAAGTCCGGTGTCAGCACCGAACCATAGTCGACCGAGATCGGCGTCTTGGTGTTGAAGATGTTGTTCACGAAACCGCTGATCGAAAAGTTGTCAGTGTCGATGCCGGTGCGCGCATTGAAGAAGTGCGTCGCCGGGGTGCGAAGTTCGTTCGCCTGGGTCGCATAGAGTCCCGACTTGAACGACCAATCGCCGCGCACGAACCACTCACCGAATCCGGCCTGTCCGGTGTACTGAATACCCGCGTTGGCATTGTAGCGCGAGGTGTTCGGATTGTGGTTGCCGCTGAAATCGGTGACGCCGGTCAGCTGCGTCACGGTGGCATTGGTGAAGCTGTTGATATCGCTGTCGTTGAACGAGGCGCCGAAGTTCACGTCGACCGCGCCGAGCTTGAGATTACCCTCCAGTTCGACGCCCTTCATATCCACCGAGCCGCTGTTCGCCGAGGCACGCAGGATCTGCAGGGTGGCACCGTTGACGAAGTTGAAGGTCACCGGGTTGATCTGGTTGCGCCACGGCGCGTAATACGCCGCCAGGGTGAAGGTCAGCTTGCGATCCAACAGGCGGCCCTTCAGACCGACTTCGTAGTTCGTAACCTTTTCGGGCTCGACGGCGATCGACAGGCCGAGATTGCCCGCCGCCTCGACTTGCGCCGGGGTGAAGCTGAGGAACGCGGTGTTGAACGTACCCGGGTTCACGCCCTTCGAATAGGACGCATAGACCATCATGTCCCGGGCGACGTCGTATTGGACGATCAAGCGGGGTAGGAAGTTCTTGTACGTCTGGTCAACCAGCAGCGATTTGCCGGGGTAAGTGCCGCGCGGCAGGAATGCATCGTTGGTCGCGGTGAAGCCTTGCGGCGGGGCATAGGCATAAAGCTTGTCGATCTGATAACGGCCTTCCGCGCTGATCGAAAGTCCGTCGGTGACCTCGTAGGTCAGGCCGAAGAACGCACCGAACGTGCGGGACTTGGTGGCACCGCTCGGAACCGAGAGGCCGGTGGGGATTGCCGCCACACCAGGGCTGACCGGGCGCGCAGGAGAGCCGAGCACCACGTTGCCGCCGCCCAGACCGCCGACCTGCCAGGAACGAAGGTAGCTGACCCCGAAAGTTCCCTTGAGGGATCCACCATCGTCATAGCTGGCGCGCAGCTCTTGCGACCAGTCCTTGTACTTGCGCTCGACGTAGAACGGATAGTCGAAGTAGCTGCGGGCGCCCGCGGCGACATAGGCCGGAACATTGGCAATGCCGTCGCTGCCGTAGTTGTCGATGTCGGCGAGCTGGCTGTAATACTCGTTGTTGTAACCGGTGAGCGACGACAGTGTCACGCCACCACCGATATCCCAGTCCGCGACGAAGTGCAGGTGGTAGTACTGGCGCTTCAGCCCGTAACCCTTCACGCCGTCTTCCGGGTCGACGTAACGACCGGCAGGATTGGAAAGAAAGTTCTTGATATACGGATCTTCGCGCGTGTTCGAGGAAGGCTGGCGCGAGTAGTCGATCTTGGGCGTCACGCCGCAGAACCATGGGTTTGGGTGCGCGGCGCCAGCGGCGGTCACACCGGGCAGGGTGCAATTGCTCTGGTTGGCAGCGACGATGTTGCCCGCCGAATCGCGTACTTCCACCGCCGAAACCAAGGCCTGCGCCGAAGGGCCGTCGTTATCTTCGGAAAACAGGCCGAACGCCTTGAGCTTCAGGCTGGGTGTCGGCTCGGCGTAGAGGGTCAGCGTGGCCGAGTCCGTGCGCTGGTCGCCCAGGGTTTCGCTGGGATTGAAGCGGTTCTTGTATGAGCCGTTCTTGTTGAAGCGATCACCGGTCACGCGAAAGCGCAGCCAGTCCCCGGCAAGCGGTCCTTCCAGTTCGCCATGCAGGCGATAGTAGTCGCGCGTGCCCAGCGTGCCACCGATCGCACCACCAAGCTCCTTGGCGGGCGTCTTGTTCACGACGTTCACGGCGCCGGCGAAGGTGTTTCGCCCGAAGTAGGCGCTTTGCGGGCCCTTCAGAACTTCTACGCGCTCAGGCGAGCTGATGATCGAAATGGCGCTCGACGAACTCACGGGCACGCCGTCGATAAACAGCGACGCGGTTGGGTTGGTGAAAGCCGAGGGCGTAAAGCCGCGCACGATCAACTGCTGCGCGGAACGGTCGTTGCGGCTGGCCGAGTTATTGTTGACGTTGATGCTGGGCGTGAAGCGCGCGATGTCGTTGATCGATGCGATACCGCGCTTCTCGATGTCCTCGGACGTGACGGCCGACACCGACAGCGGCACGTCGAGAATCGACTCGTTGCTTTTGCGGGCAGTGACGACGATGTCGCCGAGCGCCGCGGCATCGTTGCCAGACGCTGTCGCCTGTGGCGCCTCAGCCTGCGCATAAACCGCTGTCGGCAGCGTCACGACGAGGGTCGCGCCGCAGAGCAGCAAGGATTTGCGGTGGAATGTCATGGAACTGAACATATTATCCCCCATAGGAGCCAAAAGCGCGTGAGACCGTTCATGTAAAGACTGGGGGCTATGGCTGGCCTTGGCCGGCGACCGGCCAGGAGTGCCGCCCCTTTTGGCATTGTTCTATGACAATTGGCTGGAGCGCGAATCGTTGGCCGGTCTTTGTCCGACAGACGACCACGGTGACGTCATGGCCGAACGGCGCATGAAGACGAGCCGCTGATCAACGTAAGTAATAACGAGCGCGCGGATCGATCGGGAACGATGGCGACATGATGGACGGACTGCCATCTGCTGCCGATCCGTGGCGATCCAGAAATGCCAGTGATGCGCCGATGGCGAGCCGCAGGGTGGATCTCTGATCGGGGCCCTGCTTGGATGGATCGCAGATCAGCCCGCCGAAATAATGATCCACTCCCTCCAGCACGAGACCATAGTGATCGCGGGTGGGCGCGCTGCGCGCAAAAGCCATGAGGTGACCACGCCAGCTTTGCGGATCGCTCGCCGCGGACGGGAGGACATCGCGTGTTCCGGTCTGGATCAGGGCCGGACGGGCGAGCATGGCATAACCTGCCTCGGTGATGAGCGTCGGGGCAGGTGGCGGCGGCGAGAACGCCAGGACGGCCGTGACCCGCTTGTCCGCCAAGGGCCCGGTGATGCCGGTGGGCACGACCGCCCCCGCTCCACCCAGCACCAACGCCCCCAGCGCGCCGAAGCTGTGACCGGCAGAGATGTACCGTCCCTCGATCGACCTGGCGACCGCGCGCATATCCTCGATCCGCGTCGCCCAAATGGCGGGTCCGGCAAAAACGCCTGGTTGCGGGTACTCACGCGAGTCCACGTGCAGGGGCGCGATCACCTCGTAGCCGGCGTGCGTCCACGCCTGGATGAAATCCGGATAGAAGCGCGGCGAAGAACCGAACCCCGGCGAGAACGCGATTATTCCCTTGCGCTGCCCGACCGCCTGCCAGCTGGTCACTTCGACATCGCGCATGGGTGTCGCGGCGATGCGGCGGACACGAGGGGCAGACTGCGCCGCGAGTGCACGGGCGGCGGTGGATACGGCGATCGGAGCTGCTGCGAGCAGCGAGACGAAGGCGCGACGCGGCAGTTTGTTACCCGTCATGCCCCGGTTGCTGATTTCGCGCCAGACGCCTCGCGCAAGTTCGCAGCCTGCAGGAACGCGCGGATGTCGTTGGCGAATCGGTCAGGGATTTCCCACATCGGCCAGTGACCCACATGAGGGTAGTCCACCACCTTCACCTGCGTGTTGGCGAAGCGTTTGACCGTCGCCTCTGGCCCTTGCGAGATGACGGTATCTTCGCGGCACCATTGCAACAACACCGGAGCCGTCACCGTCTGCGCGATGGCGCCGACGTCGGTGGTCTTGAACAGACGGGTGTTGTCCGCAAGGAACTGGTCTTGGTGGGCGATCGCATGCGGCAGATTGGCCATGTCGTAGCTCATTTGCGGCAGGAAGTCGGGCGGGTTCCAACCCTTGTGCCCGGTATCCTGGTACATCCACTCATAGAAGATCTTCGGATGGTAGTAGGGCAGGGCCGCCTTGTGAAACGCCGCCGCCCACTGCAGTTTCCAGTCGACCTTGCGGGTCTGGCTCGGCCGCTCGAGCGGGAGGATCGAAAACGCCATGGCCGCGATCCTGCCCGGATTGCGCTTGTTCACCTCTAGCGCGATCAGCCCGCCATTCGAGGTGGCAACCGTCGCCACACGCTGCAGGCCAAGCTTGTCGAGCAGATGATTCACCAGGCGACCGGCTTCGGGGGTGGTATAGCCGCGGGGGTTGTCGCCGGTCAGGCCATAAGGCGGCCAGTCCATGCGAACGACCATGTATTCGTTCTTCAACCGCTCGGCGAGCGGGTCCCACTCGCGCAAATTGACACCGGTGGTTCCGTGAAACAGCACGACGGGAAAGCCCTTGCCCTCGATGCGGACGTGCATGGGCACCCCGTCGACCTCGATGAAGCGAGACGGCGGATCCGCATACTTGGCGCTCATCGCATCGCGGTCGCTCGCCAGCCAGCCCAGCTTGGCCGGTATGAACCAGGCGAGGAAGGCCACACCCGACAGCAGCAGGACGATCCCCACCAATCGAACGATCCGCCTGGTCATTGGTACTCCCCTTGGTTGCCTTGGTAGTTGTCGTTCGTCAGCGGTCGCGGCGAACGAAGGCGTCGATCACGTCGGCCACCGCTTCGGGCGATTCCATCGGCGGGTAATGGCCCACCGTGTCGAGCGCCACGAACGAGCGGCTCTTGGCATTTACGAGGAATTTCTCGAGATCGTACGCCTGCTCGGGTGGCAGCACATAGTCACGCATGCCCCAGACCAGCAGCACCGGCGCCGTGACTTTGGCGAGCTGCGCCATGGTCTTGTCGGCGTTCGCGGTGAGCGCATGAAGTCCGTAGACGTTGGGTTCTTTCACCCGCAGGTTGGTCCGGTAGTAATAGTCGACCAACCCGGGTGTCATGCGCGACGTCTCGCCATAAAGCGAGCCGAGATAGGCGGCCCAGAAATCCTCGCCCTCGATCCCGGTCTGCTTGGCACGCGCGGTCGCTGCGGCGAGATCGGGCGGCGTCGTGACCTTCAAGTTGGGCACTGCGTTCGACGGCGTGTTCGAGAGGATCAGGTTTTCGACCCGCTGCGGATAGGCGGCGGCAAAGTAGTACGACAAGGTACCGCCGCTGGAGACGCCGACGATGTTCACGCGTTCGATCTTCAGCGCGTCCAGAAAGCCCGCGACCAGCGCTTCCGGAGAACCGACCGCTGATTTTGCGGCATCGCTGAGCGGTCCCGACAGTCCGTTCGCGGGCATATCGAAACGCACGATGCGGTATCGGCCTTTGAGGTGTGCGGCGACACCATCCCACTGGTTCAACGTCGAGCGCGAACCATGGTTGAGCAGCAGTACCGGCGCATTTCGCGGGCCATCGTCGCGGTAGCGCAGCTCGACACCCTTGATGGTGAGGTATTTGTCACCAGGCTTGCCGAACGTCTTGCGCAACTCGGCAAGCGGAACGCGTTGCGCCGGAGCTTCGGCGCTGGTCGGGGCGGCAAGCGCGGGCGTGGGCAGTAGGACGCTAAGTGCCGCGAGGCATCCGCCCATCACAAGCGCGTTGCGTGATCTCGCAAGCAAAGCCTGCATCAGGCGACGCCCGACGCGATGAACCACGAGCGGAACACGCCCTCGTTCTCCGGTCCGAAGCGGAACGGCCCCTGGCGCGCCGCTTGGCTGGTCGGCTGGAAGCCGATCATCACATCCTTGAAACCGGCCGAGTCCATCAGGCTCTGGTAATCGGCGGTGAGTGCGCCCTTCCAGTTGGGCTCGTTGTTGTACTGCGCTTCCAGCGCTCCGTTGAGTTCCACCCAGGTGTCGGAGTTGTCGTGCAGTCCCGGCACCTCAAGGTGCACGGCCAGGCCACCCGGACGCAACAGGCGGCGCGACTCAGCCACGATGTTCATCATCGCCGCTTGCGAGGTTTCGTGGAACAGGACGCAGCTGAACACGAGGTCGAAGCTGCCATCGGCAAAGTCGGTCCGCTCGGCGCTCTGCTGCGAGAAGTGGACCGCCGCACCCAAATGCTCGGCGCGGGCATGCGCGTACCGCAGCATAGAGGCGCCGACATCGACACCATGCACTTCGGCCGCGGGGAATGCGGTCGCGGCCGGCACGGTGCTGGTGCCGATTCCGCAGCCCATGTCGAGTATGCGCGTGGGTGCAAAGTCGGGAAAGCGCGTCAGCACATGTGCCATCGCGGTCTGACCGCGCAAGTCGTTGAGCATGCCGCCGTTGCGGCCGAGCATGTAGACCGCGCCCCCTCGATCCATGACCGCGCCCTGCAGCAGCGAGCCGTCATCGTGGGCATTGCCGCCGGGCATCAGGTGGATGTCGCCGCGCTGTATATAGGCGGGAGCCTCGAACGCGGCGTCGGTGCGCACCGAACCGAGCGGCGCGTCGACTTGCGCCAGGCGTTCCAGCTCGTCGGCCTGGCGCTCGACGCTGTTGGCGACGGTGGCCCACAAGTGGCGCTGGCTTTCACGCTTCATCGCGAGCCAGGTGCGGAAGCTCTCGTGGCCGGCCATGCGCTCGCGCAGGGCGTCCGCACGATTGTTCGAGACGGTCTCGGGCAGCGCCTGATCTTCGACACGCGCGATTTGCGCCTGCACAGGTTCGAGCTGGCTCCCGACAAACATCTTGAAGTCGCGCACGAAGAGTTGTTCGACGAGTTCGTCGTGGCTCGGTACCGCGATCAGCGGATGGTCGAGCTGGGTGCGCTGCTCGGAAATCTCGATCATCGGCTGGACTCCTCCTGGGCGGTGGCAAGATCCTGTTGTGCGGCTTCTCGCAAAGGTCGGAACACCTTGTTGACGGTCGCCAGACGCAACGCCTCGCGTTCCTGTTGCGCGACGTCGTCGGGCTCGTAATTGTCGATCGAACCCGCAGGCAGCGCGCCGCCCTGGATCAGCAAGCGCTCGGCGGCATCCAGGCGTGCGCGCAGGACGGTGACTTCGGATGCCAGAGCGACGATCATGCCCATGAACTGCTCGTCGAGCGCGCGACTGCCTTCGATCTGATCGAGGCGCTTGGGCAGGCGTGGAAGCGGCGTGCGGGTCATGTCGTGCTTTCCGTGAGGCCAAGGTGCGGGGCCGCCGCTTCGGCGATCTGTCCGGCGGTCGCGAACCACACGCCGTCGCGCGCGGCGAGGCAGTCGAGCAAACCTTCCAGCGCACCGATGCGATATGGAAGACCGGAGATATAGGGTGTCAGGTGGATCGGCAGCATACGGCCACCGAACTGCGCGGCTTCGGTCAACAACCAGTCGCAGGCATCTTCGAGTTGCTGCGCGTAACTGTCCATCGACTGCTGTTGCACGGTCACGATCTGGCGATCCGAGAGCTCGTGATTGAGCGGCACGTTGACCAGCGCACCCTTGGCGGTGTCGAAGCGATAGGGCAGCTCGTCGTTCACCCAGTCGAGCATGTATGCGACGCCGTTCGCCGCCAGGACCTCTGGCGTGTCCATCGCCTGCGAGCGGGCGATGGAGAGCCACCCCTTCGGCCTCGTTCCGGTCACCGCTTCAAGCGTGGCGAGGCTCTCCGCCACGATCGCCTCGTGCTCCGCTGCGTTCATGCCGGAGGCGATGGTACCGTTCATGTCGGTGCCGTGCGCCACGATCTCGTGTCCTTCGGCGACGAGGTCGGCGATGATCTCGGGATAGCGTGTCGCAATGGCGGCGTTGGTCGCGATGCTCGCCGCGATCCCGCGCGCCTTGAAGGCGTCGAGCATGCGGTAGAGGCCGACCCGCGTGCCGTATTCGCGAGAGGTGTAGTGGCGAAAGTCCGGGTAGGCCGTCTGCATGTGCCCGGGTGCGCGGAACGGCTTGTCCTCCGGCAGGATCGGGAACCACTCCAGGCTGACGACGATTGCCACCGCCACGCGGCCCTGCGGCCACGTCAGTGGCGCGCGCTCGAACAGGTTGCTGAAGGCGTAGCGGTCATGATCCATGCCGCGGCGGCGCTTGGGATACTCGAGGTAGGCGGGATCGAGGCTCATGACGCGGCCTCCGTGATCGTCGTCAGATAGTACTCGGCGATGTCGCCCGAACGGGTGATCCAGGCGCGGCCATCGGCGGCGATGTGGCGCAGCACCTCTTCGAACGCGCCGATCCGGTGCGGTTGGCCGATCAGGTAGGAGTGCAGCGGAATGCACATCACGGTGCCGCCGTGTTCGCCCTCGGCC
Organism: Novosphingobium sp. TK46; assembly: GCF_055361525.1. Lineage (NCBI taxonomy): Bacteria > Pseudomonadati > Pseudomonadota > Alphaproteobacteria > Sphingomonadales > Sphingomonadaceae > Novosphingobium > Novosphingobium sp. TK46. The sequence goes on along the minus strand of NZ_CM143963.1, from coordinate 394,083 downwards.
GCGAGCCGCTCGAACTGGCGGATCAGCGTGTCGGCATATTCGCGCGGGCTCATGTTGTAGACGAAGAAGCCGTAGTGGTCGTTGACCTCCAGGCTGTATGGCATCGAGATCAGCCGGCCAGACGCGACCGCAACCTCGCCCGGCTGGTCGTCGTGGTACAGGTCACAGGTGTAGGTCAAGCCGTACTCGGCGATGAGGTCCAGCGTGCGCGGCGTATGGGTGAGAGCGGGGGCGAGCCAGCCCTTGATTGTCTGCCCGGTGAGGTCGCGCACCGTGCGGATCGAATCCTCTATGATCGCGCGTTCCTGCGCCTCGTCCATGCCGTAGGTGTAGCGGGTGTTGTAGATTCCATGGCTGAAGAACTCCCAGCCGCGTGCGTTGGCGTCCTCGACCACTTCGGGGATGTGATCGCACAACGCGACCGACAGGCTGACAGAACCCGGAAAGCCGTGCCTGGTCATGACCTCTGCCATGCGCCAGTGGCCGACCCGGTTGGCGTAGTCGCGGTGAGAGTAGCCGACGACGTCGGGGTGCGGCTTGGCCCAGGCCTTGCGATTGGGGTTCAGCGGCGGGTCGAGTTCATAGAACTCGAGGTTGGGAGAGATCCAGACCGCGACCTGCTTGTCGCCGGGCCAGCGGATGGGCGCACGATCGCGCCAGCGGCGAAAGCCATAGAGCTCGGGATCGCCGGAACCCTCCCGCATCAGCGCGCCTCCAGCCAGTCGACGACCGTCTGCACCGGTTCGACGTCGGCATACTTCAACTGCAGGTCGGTGAGATTGGCGAAGTGATAGGACTCGTGCTTGTCGGCGCACGTCTCGATCGGCACGATCGTGCGGTAACCGCGGCTGAGGCTATCTACGGCGGTGGCGCGGATGCAGCCCGAGGTCGAGCCACCGGTGATCACCACCGTGTCGACCTTGTGCCACACCAAAAGGCTCTGCAGCGGCGTTTCGAAGAAGGCCGAAGGCATGCGCTTGGTGTAGATCGCATCATTGGCACCCAGTTCGCAGCGCGCGTCGAAGGCATGGCGATCGCTATCGACCTTGATGTTCTGCAGCGAGTCCGGCGTGTTCGTGCGGGTGCCCCAGACACCGGCGTCCGCCGCATCGTCCATGTAGGCGACGTGGGTCCAGATGACCGGCATGCCCTTGGCGCGCGCCAAGGCCGAGATCGTGTTCACGTGCTCGATCTGGCGCGGATCCGTTTCGTAGGCCGTCTTGTACGTGTTGATCCGGGTATAGGCGTTCTGGAAGTCGACGTTCACGATCGCCAGCTTCTCGCCGAAGCCGAACTTGGTACGCGCCGGGTTTGCCATGACCTCTTCGAAGATCTGGCGGGCGGTCTTGTCCTCGCGGATCATCCTGGTGCCAATCATGCGGCCATGTCGCTTTCACGCTCCATCTGCTTGTGGCCCAGTGGCAGGCCTGCCTCCGTAACGAACCCGTAGAGTGGCTCGCCGGGTAGCGCCTGTGTCAGGATTGACCGAACAGCGAACAGCTTGTCCAGATCGATGCCGGTATCCAGCCCCATCGCATCGAGCATGAAGGCGAGGTCTTCGGTGACGATGTTGCCGCTGGCGCCGGGGGCGAACGGGCACCCGCCAAGGCCGCCAAGCGAGGAGTCCAACGTTTCCAGCCCCGCGTCCAGCGCGGCAAGGGCATTGGCCAGACCCAGTCCGCGCGTATTGTGCAAGTGGATGCCGGTGACCGCAGCATCGCCGACGGCGCCGCGCACCAGCCTTATCATGCGCTTCACGGCGGCGGGATCGGCATAGCCGGTGGTGTCCGAAAGGCCGACCTCGTCGCAACCAGCTGCCATTAGCTGTTCGGCGCAACCAAGGATCGTAGCGTCGGCGACCTGGCCCTCCAGCGTGCAGCCGAACACCGTCGATAAGCTGCCCTCGAGGTGCGGGCGCTGGCTCTCGGGCAGATCGGCGATCATGGCGGCGATCTGGCGCGCCTCGGCAAAGACCTGTTCGTGCGTGCGATTGAGATTGCGCAGCGAATGAGTTTCGGAAACCGAGAGCGGCAGCGTCAGCTTGTGCGCGCCGGCGGCGATCGCGTTGGCCGCACCGCGAGCATTGGGAACAAGCACCGCTACCGTCAGGCCCGGGATCGTGCGAGCAAAAGCCACGACCTCGGCGGTGTCGGCAAGTTGTGGCAGCACTCTGGCCGGGACAAAGCTGCCCACCTCGATCTCACGCACGCCAGCCGCCGCTTCGGCCGATATCCAGGCTTTCTTGGCCTCGGTCGGCATCATCGCGGAGATGTTCTGGAGACCGTCGCGCGGCCCCACTTCGCTGATCAGGATAGACACGTGTGAGTTTAACCCTTGGCTTATTTGTTATGGAAACATATCAAATGAGTCGGACATGTCCAGCCATTCGGAGATCATGATGTCGGATCGCACCCTTCCACTCGAGGGGCTCAAAGTCGTTGAATTCACGCACATGGTCATGGGGCCGGCAGTCGGCGTGATCCTTGGTGATCTGGGTGCCGATGTGACCCGGATCGAGCCGCCGGGCGGTGACCGCACGCGCAACCTGCTCGGCTCCGGCGCGGGGTATTTCCCGATGTACAATCGCAACAAGCAAAGCCGTTTCCTCGATCTCAAGGACCAGGCCGGGCTTGCCGAGGCAAAGTCGCTGTGCGGGCAAGCCGATATCGTCATCGAGAACTTTCGCCCCGGTACGCTGGATCGGCTCGGCCTGTCCTATGAGGCGATCAAGGCCGGCAATCCCGGTGTGATCTATTGCTCGGCCAAGGGTTTTCTGAGCGGGCCTTACGAGAACCGCGCCGCTCTCGACGAAGTCACGCAGATGATGGGCGGCCTGGCCTACATGACCGGCCCTCCGGGCAAGCCGCTGCGCGCCGGAGCTTCGGTGATCGACGTGACGGGAGGCATGTTCGGCGTGATCGGCATCCTCGCGGCGCTGGAGCGGCGGCATCGCGACGGCGAGGGCGCGCATGTTCAATGCGCGCTGTACGAGACCACGGCCTTCCTCGTCGGCCAGCACATGGCGCAGATGGCCGTAACCGGAAAGGCGGCCGCGCCCATGCCGGTGCGCATTTCGGCCTGGGGCGTCTATGACGTGTTCGAGACCGCAGGCGAAAACGAGCAGGTGTTTGTCGGTGTGGTGAGCGACGGCCAATGGCAGGCGTTCTGCACCGAATTCGGACTCGAGGTGCTGCTTGCCGATCCGGCTCTGGCGACCAACAACGAGCGGGTCAGTTCGCGTGATCGCTTCATGCCGGCGATCCGCGCGATGATGGCCGGCTTCTCCCGCGAGGCGTTGCTGCCGCGCCTGGAGCGCATCGGGTTACCCTTCGCACCGATCGCTCGCCCGGAGGATCTGTTCGACGATCCGCAACTCAATGCCGGCGGGCTGGTAGAGGTGACGTTGCCCTCGGGCGAGAAGGCCCGCCTGCCCGGCCTGCCGCTCACCTTCGATGGAGAGCGCTTGCCGCTTCGCCACGATCTGGCGCCGATGGCCGAGAGCTGATCGCGTGGCGGAGAGATCCGGCGCGTCGGCGCAACGACACAAAAACGCCTTTCGCTATTTGGTATAGAGGCATACCAATTGCCTATGGCTGACTCGCCCCAACTTCTTTGCCAAACGACCGGTCCGCGTACGCTGTTCGCGAAGATCTGGGATCGGCATGTCATCACCGAGACAGGTGATGCCGTGCTGGTTGGTCTCGATCGTGTGTGGTTGCATGAGCGCACTGGCGGTGTCGCCCTTGCGGAGCTTGAGCGTTGCGGCCGTCGCGTCGACAACCCCGCACATGTCTTCGTCACCATGGATCACGTCGTGGATACCCTATCGGGGCGCACGGACGCGACGCAGATGCCCACCGGCACGGCGTTCATCCGCACGACGCGTGAAGCCTCGCGCAAGGCCGGGCTGACCCTGTTCGACATCGGGGACGCAAGGCAGGGCATCGTTCACACCATCTCGGTCGAGCAGGCGGTCGCGCTGCCGGGGCTGACGCTGGTCTGCCCAGACAGCCACACCTCCACCCAGGGCGCGGTCGGCTGTTTGGCCTGGGGCATCGGTTCGACCGAGGCCGAGCATGCGCTGGCTACCTCGACGCTTCGGATGGAGCGGCTCAAGACGATGCGGATCGTCGTCGATGGCGTTCTGGGGCGAGACGTCTTCGCGAAAGATCTGGCGCTCTACGTTATTTCGCAAATTGGATCCGCCGGGGGCAAGGGCCATGTGGTCGAATTCGCCGGAGATGCCATTAGCGCGATGTCGCTCGAAGGGCGCATGACCTTGTGCAACATGGGCGCCGAACTGGGCGCATTCGCGGCGATAATCGCTCCAGATGACAAAGTCTTCGCTTACCTCGATGGGCGGCCCTATGCGCCGGCGGGAGCAGCCTGGAAGGCGGCACTGGCCGACTGGCGCGAACTCGCCAGCGATGCGGGTGCCGTGTTCGATGCCGAGCATCGCTTCGATGCTGCGGATGTTCGCCCGATGATTAGCTGGGGCACCAACCCGCAGCAATCGAAGCCGATCGGCCAGGGCGCGGTTGCCAGCGCACCCTCCGAAGCCTTGGAAAAGGCGCTGACCTACATGGGTCTGGAGCGGCCCGGCGCGGTCGAGGGATTGCCGATCGATGGCGCGTTCATTGGCTCGTGCACGAACGCCCGGATCGAGGATCTGCGTGTTGCCGCTAACGTGTTGGCGGGCCGCCGGGTGGCATCGGGCGTGCGCGCGATCTGCGTTCCAAGCTCCGGCCAGGTCAAAACCACGGCCGAGGCAGAAGGGATCGACCGAATCTTCCGCGATGCCGGCTTCGAGTGGCGCGAGCCGGGCTGTTCGATATGCTTCTTCGTGGGCGGCGAAAGTTTTGGACCTGGCGAGCGGGTCATCTCCTCGACCAACCGCAACTTCGAGAACCGCCAGGGACCGGGCACGCGGACCCACATCGCATCGCCTGCGACGGTGGCGGCGTCGGCGATACTGGGCCGCATCGCCGGCGTCGGCGAGCTTGCCCCGATCGAGCAGGTTTCGGCATGAACGCCTTTACCACTGCGTCCGGATTGCCGGTGCCGTTGGTCGAAGACAACATCGACACCGATATCATCATTCCATCGCGAGAGATCACCACGGTCGGCAAGGACGGGCTGGCCGATGGTCTGTTCGCCGGTCGCCGCTATCGACACGATCGCGACACCGATCCGGATTTCGTGATCAACGATCCGCGCTATGCCGGCTCGCCGATCCTGCTGGGCGGCGCCAACTTCGGATGCGGTTCCAGCCGGGAGGCTGCGGTCTGGGCGCTCAAGGAATATGGGTTTCGCGTGGTGATCGCGCCGTCGTTCAACCCGATCTTCAAGCGCAACTGCGTGCGAAATTTCGTCTTGCCCGCGTTGGCGGATGCGCAAGGGATAGCCGCTACGCAATCATGCGTGACCGTCGATCTGGCCGCGCGTCTAATCCGGGCCGAGAACGGCGAAGTCTGGACCTTCCAGATCGAAGAGGAAGCCGCCGGAATGCTGCTCAGTGGCCGTGACGAGATCGATTTCACGCTGTCGCAAGCCGACATGATCAACGCCTGGCGCATAACCGACCGGCGGCAGCGTGAATGGGCCTACTTGCCGGAAGCGGTGGCATGAGCGTCACCATCCGCAAACGCTACGTCGATGGCCGCTACGGCCAGCTTCACTTGCGTGAAGCCGGTGAGGCGTCCGGCACGAACCGCCCGGTGCTGTTGCTGCACCAGAACCCTTCGAGCTCGTTCGAGTACGAGCCGCTCATGCGTGAACTGGCGAAGGACCGCCGTGTCGTCGCGTTCGATACCCCCGGCTACGGCAACTCGGACGCGCCGCCCGAGCCACTCAGCATGGAAGGGTATGTCACCGCCATGGCGGAGAGCCTGGCGGCGGCTGGATTGGGGCAGGACAACCCATTCGACATCTATGGCTTTCACACCGGGTCTCTGCTCGCCATCGAAATGGCGCTCGCGCGGCCCGATGCCGTACGCCAGATCGCATTGACGGGCATTCCGATGCGCTCGCCGGCCGAGCGGGCCGAACTGCTGGCCAAGGCCAAGCAGCCGCTTGTGTTGGACGAGGCGGGCAGCGTCGCTGTCGGCCAGGCCAGGCAGTTGTGGGACTATGTCGTCGCGCAACGCACCCCCGGCATTCCGCTGGCGCATCAGGCGGCGTTGTGGGTCGACAAGTTCCGTGCCTTCGACCAGTCGTCATGGGCCTATGTCGGCGTCTGGGGCTACGACTACGCCAGGTTGAGGCGCGTTGCCTGTCCCGCGCTGCTGATCCAGCCGGACGAGGCTATCGGCGACGTGTCGCTTGCCGCCTCTCGCCTCATTCCCAACAGCACGGTCCGCGCACTTCCCCAATTCAAGCGCGATGTTCTCGACATTCCTGATGCCGTCTCCGCAATCGCCGATGCGATGCGTGATTTCTTCGGCGCCCCCTTCGACACGGAGACAAAAGCATGAGCCTTGCCGCCATCAAGACCGACGGCTCCGAACCCCTGGCGGTCGCCCGCATCACGCATTCGGTGGTCGACCCGCAGTTCATCAACGAGGAAGTCACGCGCCGCTATGACTTGAAAGGGCCGTTCGAGACCTTCCTGCTCTATCGCGGCATGAACGATGTCTACCTCGTTCAAGGCGCCGAGGAGCGTTACGCGCTGCGCGTCTGGCGCAAGACCTACCGCGAGGTCGACGAGGTCAGCTACGAGCTCGATTTCCTCGATTTCCTTCGCGAGCGGGCGTTTCCGGCATCGGTCGCGCTGCGTACAAGGGATGGAGAGCTCTACTTCAAGGCACAGACACCCGAGGGCGTGCGCGCCCTGGCGCTCTATACCTGGGCGCCGGGCAAGAAGTTCGGCGACATGCTCTCGGACGAGACCGCGTTTCGCATCGGCGCTGCTTTCGCCAGGATGCACCTGCTCGGGCAGGAGTATCACGGCGACAAGCCCTATAGCACCGAGAACGCGAAACGCTTCACGGTGACGGTGCCCGCGCTGCTCAAGTTCGTCTATGACCGTCCTGACGATCTGCGCGACTACGCCATCATCGCCGAGCGGCTTGCCGCCAAGCTGGACGCGATTCAGGGCGAAGACGTGCCGATGGGCATCTGCCACTGCGACTTTCATCCCAGCAACGTCCACGTTTCCGAAGATGGCACGATCACGCTGCTCGACTTCGACGGCACGGGTGAGGATTACCTGATGCAGGACGTGCAGAATTTCGTGTGGGGCAATCTGTTCTACGGCTTCTCTGACAGCATCGGCGATGCATTCGAGGCCGGCTACGAGAGCGTGCGTCCCTTCACCGCAAAGGAGAAGGAGTACCGCGACCTGTTCCTGCTGGCGAAATGCTTCCGCCTCGTTTCCGGCATGGCCGAGTCCTCGTCGGCCGTTGGTCGTGGCACGCTGCGCTTCCGGGGTCTTGACTGGCTGGGCGACTACATCAAGACCCGTGCCCGCCCGCTGGGCCTGCTGTAAGCCATGGCCGTCGTCATCCCGCCTGTCGACTCGACCGAAGGCCCAGACCGGGTCTGGCCGTCGCGCTGGCAGGCGTGGCTGACGATCGGCCTGTTGTTCCTGGCGTCGATCGTTTCGGTGATCGACCGCCAGATCCTGAGCGTTGTGACCGATCCCGTCCGCGCCGAGCTCAATATCAGCGACGTCCAGATCAGCCTGCTTCAGGGCATCGCCTTTGGGCTGTTCTACGCGACGATGGGCGTGTGGCTGGGGCTTGTCGCGGACCGCACCAACCGGCGCAACCTGATCGTTTTTGGAATAATGCTGTGGAGCGTGGCGACGTTGGGTGGTGGTATCGCCGCCAATTTCGGCCAGTTCTTCGTGTCGCGCATGCTGGTCGGGCTGGGTGAGGCCTCGCTTTCGCCGGCGGCGATCTCGTTGATCGCGGACTTGTTCGCGCCCGGCAAGCGCGGGCGGCCGATCGGCGTATTCCTGATGGGACAAGCCGTGGCCAATGGCATCGCCCTGTCGTTTGCCGGGGTGATACTGAAGAGCGCGGCTGCGGGGCACTTCGCCGGTTTGCCGATAGTCGGGCTCATGTCGCCCTGGCGCCTGCTGTTTATCCTGAGCGGCCTTGGCGGTGCGCTTGTCGGCTTGGCGTTTTTCTTCACGCGCGAACCCGCGCGTGGGGCCATGGTGCGGTCGGGCGGATTGGGTGCGCAGGCGCGACATTCGATCGCATACCTCGCGGGCAACTGGCGCCAGTTTTCCGGCCTTTATCTCGGATTCGCGATATACTTCCTGGGCGCTTACGGAGCCGGGACCTGGCAGGTGGTTTTCGTCTCACGCCACTATGGGTTGAGTCCGGCGCAAGTTTCGCTCCTGTTCGGGCCGATCGCTATCGTGTTCGGCCTGGCCGGTCCGCTGGTCGGCGGCTGGCTTGTCGACAAGGTCGTCGGCCGTAGCGGTGTGGGCGGTCTGTTGCGGATGCTCTCGTTCGCACCGCTGTTGGCGATCCCGTCTGCGCTGGCGGTGTTCGCGCCCAACGCGCAACTTGCGATCTTCCTGGCTGCCACCCAATCCGGCTGTTCCGCGATCGTCGGAAGCGCCACGCTGGCCTACCTGCAATCGGCGGTCCCGCCTGAACTGCGCGGCTTCTCGGTTTCGCTGACCGGGCTGGTCAACACGCTGCTCGGTCTGGCGCTTGGGCCCATGCTGGTAGCGATGACGACGCAGAACATCCTCAAGGACGACGGCCAGGTCGGCTGGGCGATCTTCTGGGTCGCAGCGCCGGCCTTCTGCCTCTCCGCCGCTCTTTACGGCTCAGCCCGCCGGGCTCGAAGCGCGCGTGAGGCGCGGCCTACATCGGAAGCCCTGCATGCCTGATATCCCATCCCTGCTCGCCAACGGTGACATCCTGCTTGACCGCCTGGCCCAAGGCGGGCCGATGAACTTCGCCCGCGCGCAGGAGGTCATGGAGCGCTTCGGGATCGACGGGATCGTCGTGGGCGATCCGCTGAACGTGTTCCACATGACCGGCTATTACCCGCAGATCGGGCTTACGCGACTGGGCCATCCGCCGACGACGATGGCCATCCTGAAACGCGGCGAGAGCGAGCCGGTGGTGATCACCTCGCACTTCATCTTCTATTATTCGTTCGCGGACGGCAGGACGCATGGTGACACCCGCGCCTACCTGTTCGAGGCCGCGGACGACGTCGGTGATGCGCAGCGGGCGCAGGCCGATCCGGCCTTCTTCGCCAGCTGGCATGAAACGGCGCTGACCAACGTCGAGCATCAGCGCCGTACCCAGACCGATCGCATCCTGTCGGGCGATACCTTGTTCGAGCGGTCCGGTGCCGCGTTGGCGGAGGCCCTGCGCGACATGGGGCTGTGGAATGCGACACTGGCCTACGATCATGACGTGGTGCGCGCGGTGTGCGAGCGGCGCGACTGGTCGGGTGTGCTGGTGCCGGCCGATAACATCCTGCGCTGGATCCGCATCGTGAAGTCGCCGCTGGAAATCGAGCTGATGAAACAGGGCGCCACCGCCAATGCCGCAGCGGTCGAGGCGGTCGTCGCCTCGGTGCGGCAGGGCGCCAGCTACCGCGACATTCGCCGGCTCTACGAGGTCGAGACAGCCCGGCGTGGCAATCGCCCGGTGTTCATGACGATCGACCGCGTCTCTTCGCCGCTGCCGAACGACTATGCCGTGCGCGAAGGGCAATCGCTGTTCTTCGACGGCGTCAGCCACTTTCAGAACTATCACGGCGATTATGCCCGTACCGTCTTCGTGGGCGAACCCAGTGCTGCGGCTCGTCGCGAATCGGACGTAGCCGTGCGCGGCTGGGAAGCGATCCGCGCGGCTCTCAAGCCCGGCATGCGGTATGCCGAAGTCAGCGCGATCGGACGAGACGTGTTGGAAAAGACCGGCGCGGCGTCTTCCGTCACCTTCGGCCCGCACAGCTGCGGTCTGATGCACACCGACGAGCCGGCATCCGAGATGGGCGGCTTCTACGGCAAGCACGACCTCGTGCTGGAAGAGAACATGGTCCTGTCCGTCGACTGCCCTTCGCTGGCGACAGGCATCGGCGGCTCGGTTCACATCGAGGACCTCGTCCTCATCACCGCCGACGGCGCGGTGCCGATTCATCCGGTCGGCGCCCACGTCATCACGATCTGACCCGCATAGGACATGACCCAGATGAAACTGTCCCTCAGCCTCGATCTTGCCAAGACCGGCGAGCCGCTTTCGGCCTTCAAGGCGCGCGCGGAGCGCATCGACAAGGCGCTACCCGATTTCGTAATCCTGGCAAGCGAGGACGCGGTCGGAAACCCGGCGCCGCCGCTGTTGGAAGCGCTGGTCGACAGCGCCTGGATCACCGGGGTGCTCAAAAGCGCCTGCGTCGTCGCCGGACTGCCGGCGTTGCATGCTTTGCCTTTCCACGTCAGTCGCGCGCTCTCGGCCATCGACTTCCTAAGCGCGGGCCGATCGGGCTGGATGCCGCTCACGGGTGAGGTCGCTCGCTTCGACGAAGCTTATGGCACCCGGCTTGTCGACATCGACGCAGCGGAAGTCACCGCCCGGACCGACGACCTCATCCGCGCGACGCAAGCGTTGTGGGACAGCTGGGACCAGGACGCGCTGGTGCTGGACAAGGCCAGTGGCGCGTACCTGGACAGCAACAAGGTGCGCCGTGTCGGATATGACGGCCCGTTCTTCAAGACCATGGGCCCGCTCAACGCCGCGCGGCCTCCGCAAGGTTACCCGATACTGGTGAGCGACGTTGACGCCATCAAGGATAGCACCGTGCCTTGCGATGTCGCGATCGGGTCGCGCGAAGGACTTGCCGTCAGCAAGGCGCCGATCAAGCTGCTCAAGGTCGACAGCTCGTCCGATTGCGCATTGGATGGCGCGCTGGCGGGGGTAGCCGCTGGCGCGTTCGATGGCATTCACCTTTACGGGGCTCGCGTGGTCGAAGTGCTTGGCACGCTCGATCGAGGGCCGGGCACCGCCGGCCGAAGCATGCGGGATGCGCTTGGCCTCGCGCATCCTGCCAACCCTTATGCGCAAGGAGCCGTGAAGTGAGCAACAAGGCGAACGGCAAGGTCCACCTCTGGGCGTTTCTCCAGGGTATCGGCTTCTTCCCTGGCGGCTGGCGCATGAAGAAGGCGGCGCCAAGCCAGGTGTTTACCCGCGAATATTACGAGCACATCGCCCGCATCGTGGAAGCAGCGTGTTTCGACGCGATCGTATTCGGCGACCAGCTTCAAGGACGTGACGCCGCTGGACGCACGCCGGGCCGTCTCGCCGCGCCGACGCTCGATCCGTTTACCCTGCTGGCGGTCATGGGCGGCGTGACCGAGCGTGTCGGCCTTGTCGCCACGGTCAGCACGACTTATGCCGAGCCGGCCGAAGTCGCGGCCAAGTTCGCGGCGTTGAACTATGTCAGCAATGGCCGCGCCGGCTGGAACATCGTCACCAGTGCGCATCCCAATACGCCGTGGAACTTTGGCGAGGACGAACTGCTCGACAAGTCGCTGCGTTATCAACGCGCCGCCAGCTTCGTGAAAGCGGCCGAGCATTCGTGGAATGCGGCCGCCGGGGGTGGGCAGGGCGGCTACAAGGACAAGTGGTTCGATAACCCCGCGCCGCTTGCCATGCCGACATCGCCCCAGCGCCGCCCGGTGCTGGTCCAGGCCGGCCAGTCGGAAGAAGGCCGCGAGTTTGCGGCAGATTGCGCCGAAGCGATCTTCTGTCCCGCGCCGACGATCGAGGCGGGCAAGGCTTATCGCGACGACCTGCGCGCGCGCGCCGCCAATCACGGGCGCAATCCCGACGACCTCATCATCATGCCCGGCCTCGCCTTCGTGCTGGGCGATACCGAGGCGCAGGCGCAGGAGAAACATCGCGAGGTGCTTGAGCTCGCCGACGTTTCGCTTTGCGTCGAGTACCTGAGCGAGTCGATCGGCTATGATCTCACCGTGCACGATCCCGACGCGCCGATCCCGCTCGCCACGATCCTGGAGACCTGCGAATTTCCCAAGGGCATGGTGCGCGCGATGCTGACGCCCAGCGTCGAGGCCGGCAAGCCGCTTGGCGAGCACTGCCGCGATTATGCCACCAAGCCGCGCGGCCACGCGATCTTTGTCGGCACGCCCGAGCAGATGGCGGATCGCATCGAAACCTGGGCCGATGCCGGCGCCTGTGACGGTTTCACGCTGCAGCCCGGCTTCATGCCCGAGGAACTGGAGCTGTTCTGCAAGCACGTCGTGCCGATCCTGCAGGATCGCGGCATCCTGCGGTCCAGCTATCAGGGACCGCTGCTGCGCGATCATCTCGGCCTTGTGCCGGCATGATCGCCGCCGGGTCCGTCGAGCGCGCGTTCGCATGCATCGCCGAGGGGCAGGTACATTACCGCGTGGTCCGCGGCGATGATGCGCTGCCGCCGATCGTGCTGCTCCACGCCTCGCCTTCGTCCTCGCGTTCGACAGCGCCGCTGGCCGAGGCGCTGGCCTTTACCGGGCGGACCATCGTCGCGCCCGATACCTTGGGCAACGGCGATTCTCCACCGCCGGCGGTCGATAATCCGGACATCGCCTACTACGCCGACAGCGTGGTGCGGCTGATGGACGCGCTGGGCCACGATACCTTTGTGCCTTACGGATCGCACACCGGAGCGCGTACCGCCTGCGAACTTGCCGCCTCCCGGCCAGACCGGGTCAAGGCGGCGGTGTTCGACGGCATCAAGGAATACGACGATGAAACGCGCGAGCGGATCATCGCCAACTATGCGCCGACGCCGAAGCCGGACAACCACGGCACCCACATGGTCTGGGCCTTCCACTTCGTGCGCGATCAGGCGCTGTATTTCCCCCACTTCGAGCGTGATCCCGAGCATCGCCTGCCAGGCTTCATGCCATCCAGTCAGGCGCTGACCGACGGCGCGATCGATGTGCTCAAGGCGATGGACACATATGCCAAACCCTACATCGCCGCCTTCCGTTATCGCGCCACGCAACGGCTGCCGCTGATCCGGGGACGGGTGCTGTTCATGAAAGGTGAGCGCGAACTCGCGGTACTGAACGCCGCGATCGAGGAGATGGCGGGCCTGGTCGCTCTTGGCGAGACCAAGCCGGTCGCCTTCACCAACGAAGCCAAGGCGCAAGCCATCGCGGACTTTCTCCGGCGGGGATGACGACAATGACAAGGGCCACGCTCAATCCGGACGGCACCAGCGATCCCAGGTTGCCTCTATCCACCTGCCTGGGGTTCGGAGTGGGCACGGTGGGCGTGTCGGTCATGCTCAACGCGGTGACGACATATTTTCCGGCGTTCATGTCGACGATAATGGGCAAGGACGCGGCGATAGCCGGTTACTTGCTGATGCTGTCCAAGCTTTACGATGCGGTGGCCGACGTGGTTATCGGCTCGATGAGCGACCGCACGCGTTCACGCTGGGGTCGGCGCCGGCCGTACCTGCTGGTCGGCGCGTTCGTCTCCGCCATTTCGTACCTGATGATCTTCTCGCCCCCGGCGCTCAGCGAGAGCATGGTCTCGGTCTACATGTTCATCGCGCTGGTGATCTACTCCACCGGCTACTCGCTGTTCAACGTGCCCTACATGGCGATGCCATCGGAGATGACCGGCTCCATGTACGAGCGGTCGCGCCTGATCTCGATACGGACGGTGTTCGTCTCGATAGGCCAGACATTGTCGATGGCGGGCACGGCGGCGCTGATCCAGTGGGGCGGCGGCGGCGCGCGCGGCTACCAGATCATGGGGCTGACCCTGGCACTCATCATTGGCGGCGCCATGCTCCTGTCCTTCTTCGGCACCGCCAAGGCGCCGCACCTGACGGTCGAAAGCAAGCACACGCCGATGAGCCGCGAGATGTTCGTGAAGATGTGGGCGAACAAGCCGTTCATGCTGCTGATCGCCGCGAAAGTTTTCCAGTTCCTGTCATTCGCCAGCATGGCCACCACCAGCCTGCTGTACATGCTCAACGTGTTGAACGCAGGATATGCCGGTCCAGTGAAGCTGGGGCTGGCGTCCAACATCGCGACCGCGCTCTCCATGCCGCTTTGGCTTTGGGTCGAACGTCGTTTCGGCAAACGTAACGCCTATATCGCGGCGATCACGCTCATGGGCTTGACCTCGCTCAGCTGGCTGGCGGCGGATCGCAGCATCGACTTGTGGGGCTTCATCTGGCGCGGTGTGCTGAGTGGCATCGGGGCGGGCGGCATGATCCTCATGTCGATCTCGATGCTGGCCGACACGCTCGCCTATGATCGCACGCTCACCGGCATGCGGCGCGAGGGGCTTCTCTCCAGCATGATCGCCGTCGTCGAGAAGACGACCTATGCGCTGGGCGTGGCCGTCGTCGGCGTGTATCTCAGCTGGGCACATTACGTTCCCACCAAGGGCGGGCAGATCATCGAACAACCCGGCTCTGCGGTGAGCGCGCTCACCTTCTGCTTCACCGTTTTGCCGGTGCTGTGCGCGATCTGCAATATCGCCTGCATCAGCTTCTACAAGATCGGAGGGCGCTACGAAGCGCCAGTCGTACCGCCTCCGCTGGATGGCAGCCTGGAGTCGGTAGCCTGATCCGCAAAGTGGAAAAGCTTCTTTCAGGAAGCGGCGATGGTGACTTGGGCAGCGATCTGCTTCAGGTGTCTCCCAGGATGAACGAAGCCAAGGTACAGCGCAAAGCCGCGCTGCCGCTATACCACCAGATCTACACGTCGCTGCGGGATGAGATCCTGTCGGGCGCGCTGCCGTTCGGTGCAAGCGTCCCGACCGAGTTCGAAATTTCCAGCCGCTTCGGCGTGTCGCGGATCACGGCGCGCAGAGCAATGCAGGAACTCACCGTTTCGGGCCTGGTCGAGCGTCGCAGGCGCATTGGCACCCGCGTCATTCACAAGATCCGTCGGTCAGCGGACAGTCCCAAGCGCACGATCGAATCCTTGATCGCGTTCGGACGTGAGACGGTGGCTACGCTTATCGAATATGGCCATGTGCCGGCACCGGTCGAGGTCGCCGCGGCCCTGGAGATCGAGCCGGGCAGCGAGATATTGCGGGCACTGCGCCTGCGTTCCGCCGGCGGCGAGCCGCTGGGCGTGATCGAGAGTGTGCTGCCGATCGAGGCGGCACAGCAGGTTTCGGCCGAGAAGCTGAGCCAGACCCCGCTACTCGAGATCCTCAAGGCGAGCGGACATCCGATCGTCGCGGGCCAGCAGGTCATTGCCGCGGTGGGCGCGGGGCTTTCCCTCGCCGCCCGGCTCGGTCTGGAACCACAAGCGCCGGTGCTGCGGATCGAGCGCGTCCTGCGTACGAGCGGGGGCAAGCCGATCGCACGTACGGTGGCGCAGTATCGCGGCGATCGGTACCAGCTGGCTCTGGACCTCGAAGCCGTTCCACACCCGCTGATCTCAGGATAGGGCAAGCCCTGCCGGGGCCGGCGACAGGTCAGAAGCGGCTGAAGTCGACAAGCTCGTAACGGCCATGATCGGTGTCGCTGAGCAGCGGCAGGTAGTCGGATCCGGAGACCCAGAAGTTGGTCACGGCCGGCACTTGGTCGCTCCAGCGAATGGCGTAGTGCTCGGCCTCGAATGTGCCCGCGCCGACCGTGACCTCCTCCGGCCCCAGGTACGTGACGAGCGGTTGCAGAAGAAGCAGATCGAGCCCCTCGTCTCCCAGCGGCGCAAGCGAGTTGACCGCGCTTGTGATGGGCACTTCCTTGCCCGGATCGTTCGTGCCCCGCACGGCTGCAATCGAGCTGTCGCCCATCAGGGGATGCGTGCCCAGGAAGAGTATGGGGCCAGGGGCGGTAAGGCGCCGCGACACGCGGCCATGATCGTGCGTGATGCCCTCGCACTCGGCGGTGTCGCCGTCGATGCCGTACCACACGGTGCCGATGGTGACGCCATCGCGCATCACCCGCACGAAGCCGTCGCGCGGGCGCCAGTCGGTTCCGACCGACCAGTTGACGTCGCGATGCAGTCGCGCGTCGTCCATCTCGCATACGGCCCGCAGCGTTCGGCCACGATCGTGCAAGGTTGCGCTGAAAGTCTCTCGCCCCCACTCTCGACCGTCGAGATCCCGGTAGAGAATGCGGCCGCGGTAGCCGGCGTGTAGACGGGTCATGCACGCACCTCGATGCGCGTATTGCCGCCTTTCACGCCGGCATCGCCCTGGAGCGCGGGGCATGTGGTGATGACCTGCATCCGCATCGTTCCCTTGATGCCATGGTCGGCGTAGTCGATGCCAACGCCCGATTGCTTGATCATCGGGAAGGGTATCGCCTGGTCGAACGCCGCGTGCCGGTTGATGGCAGCCGAGCCGACCTCGATGCGTGCGGCGATGCGCTCGCCTTCTTCCAGATTCTCGGTCCAGATCGAGGTCGTCAATCCGTAAGGCCCGGCGTTGATCCGTGCGATCACGGCGTCGAGGTCATCGTAGCCAATTACCGGAATGACCGGTCCGAACTGTTCCTCGTCCACTAGGCGCGTGCCGTCGCTGAGCCCGACGAACACTGTCGGCGGGAAGAAATAGCCGGCCCGCTCCAGTGGCGCCCCGCCTGTGAGCACACGGCCGCCGGCGTTCCGGGCATCCTCGACGATCGCGCAGACCTTTTCGAACTGGGCCTTGTTCTGGATCGGTCCCATCGTCACGCCCGGCGCCAATCCGGGGCCGAGTATGTGGCGCGAAGCAATCTCGGCAAGGCGGTGCCCGACGTCTTCGACCTTGTCGGTGGGCACATAGACGCGCTTCACTGCGGCGCAGAACTGGCCGTTGTTGCCGAATGCCAGCTGACCGGCGGCTGTGACCAGTGCATCGACCGAGCCATCGGGCAGCAGGATCGCTGCATCGTTGCCCCCCAATTCCAGAATCACAGGGCGAAGGTATTCGGCAGACTTCTGTGCGATCGCCAGTCCGGTGCGAGTGGAGCCAGTGAACGAGATCTTGTCGAAGCCGGGATGTGCCACCATCGCGGAGCCGATCGCGCCACCCCCGCCGATGATGTTGAGGACGCCATCGGGCAGGATCCCGCGCGCGATACGCCCGAGTTCCAGCGTACCGAGCGGCGTAAGTTCG
Source organism: Novosphingobium sp. TK46 (assembly GCF_055361525.1). Taxonomy (NCBI): domain Bacteria; kingdom Pseudomonadati; phylum Pseudomonadota; class Alphaproteobacteria; order Sphingomonadales; family Sphingomonadaceae; genus Novosphingobium; species Novosphingobium sp. TK46. Next base: position 377,020 of record NZ_CM143963.1, on the reverse strand, counting down.
GACGGCTTGAGCACGACGGTGTTGCCGGCGATCAGCGCCGTCGCGATCTTGATCGTGCCGAGCAGCAGAGGCCCGTTCCAAGGTGCTATCGCGGCGACCACGCCCAGCGCGTGCCAGCGCTCCGTCACCCTGCGGCCCGGCTCGTCGATCAACACACGATCGACCGCGCGGGACGCGGCGATGGCGCGGATGCGAGGTGCCAGCCCCGCGACGAACAGGTTTGAGGACGAAAGCGGCATGCCCTGTTCCATCGTCTGCAGCGTCGCCAGCCAATCGCGCTCACGCTCCACCGCATCCGCGAATGCGGTTAGGAGCCGTTCCCGCTCGTCCCAACCGAGTGCCTCCCAGGCAGGTTGGGCGCGACGGGCGGCGGCGACCGCCTGATCCAGTTCTTCCGGCGTCGCCACCGGGCTGCGCTGGAACGCCGCGCCGGTCGAAGGGTCGATTACGTCTTCGAAGCGGCTCGCGATGGGCTGGCCGTCGATCGTCTGGGTGAAATCCGCGTCACGCGCGTGGGCAGCATGGTCCGTGGGCATGGTGCTCGAACTCCTAAGAAACGGTATGGTCTTCGCTGGCGGGCCGCTCACAGCGCCACGGTTGCGGGATCGTACTGCATGCGTTGCTGATGCGTCGTTTGCGTGCGTTGTAGGGTGCCGCCTGGCCCTTCGCTGAAGGCCTGCCCCTGCCTGCGCGATTCCAGCAGCATGAGAGCCGCGCGCTCGACGCGGGCGTTCTCGTACACCGCCAGCGCCTCGGCTACGCCATCGCCTTGTCCAAATGCGCGTCCCAGCACGACCGCATCCTCGATCGCCATCGCCGCGCCAAGCCCCAGGAACGGAAGCATAGGATGTGCGGCATCGCCGAGCAGGGCCACCCCTCCCTGAACCCAGCTGTCGAGTGGGTCGCGGTCGTACAGCGCCCACTTCGCAGTGCCTTCGGCCGGGGCGTTGCGGGCAAGCCCCTGCACGTCGGCGTGCCACCCATCGAACAGCGCCTGCAGTTCTTCGATAGAACAGCGCTCGGACCATCCTTCACCGGTCCAGGCATCCGTCGTGACGAAGGCGGCGCAGTTCACCAACGTCCCGTGGCGGATCGGATAGCGCGTCATCGAGCGGCCCGGACCGACGTAAGGCCCTGAAGGGCTGGCGGTCATGTACGGTTGCGCGCGCGCCATCGGCACCAGGAAGCGATAGGCGACCTGCCCCGTGAAGCGTGGGCTCTGCGCGCCGAACATCTGCGCGCGAACGGCTGAGCGCACCCCGTCGCAGCCGATGAGCGCCGAGCCTTCGGCAACGTGTCCATCGGTGAAGCGTACGGAGACCTTTCCGGGTTCTTGTTCGAACGCTTCGAACCGCCGGTTCAGATGGATGGCGCCGGGGGCGAGGTCCAGCACGGCGTTGCTGAGGATCGTGAACAGATCGGCGCGGTGGATCATGTGCGTGGGGCCGAAGTCTTCGGGCTTCCACTGTCGATCCTTGAACGCCCCGCCCAGGACTTCCCCCGTCTGGTAGTGCAACGCCGCCGATGCGCCTTGAGGCCGGTCGCCGGCCATCTCGAGCGCGGTCTGCAGCCCCAGCGAGTACAGGCCACGACTGGCGGTCGGGCCGATGCTGATGCCGGCGCCGACTTCGCCCGCAACCCGCGCCGCCTCGTGAACCTCGACGTCGCACCCCTGCCGCAACAACGCCAGCGCCGCGGTCAGGCCGCCGATGCCGCCGCCGACGATGATGATCCTGGTCATGGCATCAAACTCCAAGGCGTAGCGCGGCGCGGCGCGCCAAGGCGAACAGCGCCGAGGCCAGCAACAGCGCCGGGATGGTGACGAGGGCGATGGAATAGCCAACCATCATCGGATCGGCCTTGTCGGTCTGGGTGATCGAGGCGACCAGCACGGGCCCCAGCGCCGCTCCGAGAAGGGTGTTGAGCAGACCTGCCATGGCGATCGAGGTGCCGCGCATGTCGGACGGCATGATCGTCTGGAACATGGCGAACACCGTCGTGCCGACGATCGGGAACACGCCGCCGCTCCAGGCGACCAGCAGCATGGCGACGCCGGGCGAGGGCGCGAAAATGGCGAGACCGGATGGTATCGCCACCAGGGGTGCGACGATCAGCATGATGTACTTGGCGCCGTGCAGCGAACGTCGCGCGAAGGCGTCGATCAGCGCGCCGCCGATCAGCGGCCCGGCGATGGAGAACGCCATCGAAAATGGGCCAAGCCATGTGCCTAGCGCCGCCGGGGTCAGCTTGAAGCTGCGGAGCAACATCGTCGGCGTCCACGCCGCCGCGCCGTATGCGGCCATGAAGCAGATGGCGAAGCCAAGGTACAGGGGCACGAGCAGCGCGGCTTTGCCTCGCAGGAAGGCCAGCTTGTCGGCGAGCCCGGGCGTCGCCGCCGCGCCGCCAGGATTGGCCTTGCGCGTCGGCTCCGTGGTGGTGAGCATCAGCACCGCCACCACCAGGCCCAGAAAGCCGCAACCGATGAATGCGACGCGCCAGGGGGCGGCATCGGCCAGCAGCGGAAAACCGTCGAAGCGTCCCTGCGCCGCCGCCGTGACGAGGAAGCTCGTTATCGAGATCGCGAGCCCGTTCGAGATCGCGTTTCCGGCAAGATAGATGCTCAATGGGCGGCCACGCCGATCGGGCGGGAACAGGTCGGCGATCAGCGAAATCGCCGCCGGGCCGAGTGCCGCTTCGCCCAGCCCGACCAGCAGCCGCGCGCCGAAGAGTTCGCCGAAGCTCTGGGCAAAGCCGCCGCCGACCGTCGCCAGGCTCCAGACCAGCGCGCCGGCGGCAATCAGCCGTCGCCGCGAGGTGCGATCGGCCAACAGGCCGAGGGGAATGCCGACGAGCGCATAGAACAACCCGAAGGCCAGGCCCTGCAGCAAGCCGATCTGCACGTCGCTGAGGCCAAGGTCATGCCGTACCGGATCGACCACCACGTTGAGTATGCCGCGATCGACGATCGAGACGACGGACGCGACGAACAAGGCTGTGATCGACCACCAGGCGGAGCGTGCCTTTGGATACCGGCACGCAGCGGTTTCGCTCACCGCCATCGGTGTGGCGGCATGGTCCAGCGACGAGGAGCGAGAGGACGGGAGTTGCGACACTTGGATTTACCCCTCCGACTGAACCTGCGATCGCGGTGATCTTGTCTGCAGTCATTCGGACTTTGCCGCGTGATGCAAAACGGCGGCTGACCACCACGCGAGTATCCCTGCGCGTCATCCAGTTTTTGGGGGGTGGCCGCGTTTTGCCTCAAAACCGGCATGCCCATCTTGCATCGTCCCATCTAAACGAGGGCCGGAGCGAAATTCTCTCATCATCGACGCAATCGAATGCACACCGCGCTCGATCGACGATGACCTGCATCCCCATCTGGGGATAGCGGCGCCGATTGTATCGTGGTCTCAGACCGCCATCACGGGAGAGTTACAGATGGATCTGGACTTCAAGGGCCGGCGCGCGTTGGTTACCGGTAGCAGCAGTGGCATAGGCGAGGCCATCGCGCACATGCTCGCCAAAGAGGGTGCGCATGTCGTCATACACGGGCGCAACCGCGAGAGGGCCGAAGGCGTCGCGAACGCCGTCGGCGCGGCGGGCGTCGCGATCGGCGAACTTGCCGACGATGGCGGCGCTCAGTTGGTTCATGCCGAGGCGGTGGCGGCGCTCGGTGGTCATGTCGAAATCCTGATCAACAACGCCGGCGGTAACTCGGAGGGTAATTCCGCCAAGGCGCCGGTGGAGATCGATGCGAGCGACTTTCTATCGAACTATCGCGCCAATACGCTGGGCGCGGTGCAGTTATGCCAGTTGTGCGTGCCCGACATGGTGGCCGCCCGCTTCGGACGGATCGTCAACGTATCCAGTGCGGTGGCGATGCAGCCCAACTACGTGGGCGCCGACTACTCCGCGGCGAAGGCCGCGCTCAACAACTATACCGTGAGCCTGGCGGGATCGCTGCGCGGCGTCGGCGTGACCGCGAACATCCTTACTCCGGGTATCATCATGGTCGATGGCTTGCTGCGATTCGGGCGCGAGAAGTTCGGCAACTCGCAGATGAGCTTCGAGGAGGTGTGCGAGCGGTTCGGCGAGGCGAAAGTGTTCGACATCCCGCCCGTTGGCCGGGTCGGCAAGCCTGAAGAGCTGGCGATGGTGGCCTGTCTGCTGGCGAGCCCCCTGTCCGGTTTCATCACTGGCGCCAACTATCGCGTCGACGGCGGCCAGAGCCGCGGCTTGAACTGAGGAGCATCGTCATGGCAGAAACGACTTACCGCGTCATCCAGTGGGCCACCGGCACGGTTGGCAGCGCCGCGCTCAGATGCTTCATCGAAAATCCGATCATCGAACTGGTCGGGGTCTATGTCACCAATCCCGCGAAGGTCGGCATGGATGCGGGCGAGCTGGTCGACCTGCCGGCGACCACCGGCGTGAAGGCGACCGACGACATCGGCGCGATCCTGGCGATGGAAGCCGATTGCGTGCTGTTTGCCCCTAGCATGCTGACACCTCCACTCGATCAGGTATGCCAGTTGCTCGCGTCGGGTAAGAATGTCGTGTCGCCTGCGGGGCCGTTCCTGCCTAACAAGTGGCTGACCGGGGAAACGGCGCGCATCGAAGCCGCATGCCGCGAGGGCAACAGCTCATTTCATGGCTGTGGCATACACCCCGGCTTTGCCGGAGACATCCTGCCGTTGACGCTGGCGCGGCTGATGAACCGGATCGATTGCATCGAGGTGTCAGAGATCATCGACAAGGTTCGTAACCCGATGATCTACACCGAGATCATGGGGTTCGGCGCCGATCCACAAGAGTTGCTGGCGAATCCGCGGCGTTCGTCAGAAACCTACAAACACTTCTACTCCAGCATGATCCTGATCGCGGAAGGTCTGGGCAAGGAGATCGAGAACGTCACCGTCAAGTTCGAGGTCGCCACGGCCAAGAAGGACATCCAGCATCTCTATGGCGAGGTGAAAGCCGGCACCGTTGGCGGTCAGCACTACGAATGGACCGCTTGGTGCGAGGGAGCGCCGTTGATCGTGTACCACTTCTACTGGCAGCTTGGTGAGGACATCGACCCTGTCTGGGAGGAGGGAGAGGCGAAATACCGCGTGCGGATAAAGGGCGATCCGCCGCTGGAATGCCATTTGATGGCCATGCAGGATGACGATGGCCGTCACCCGTTTCTGGGCTTGCCCTGGACCGGGCTCGTCGGCTGCACCGCGGTGCCCGCCGTTTGCGACGCAGTACCCGGTATCGTGACGCATCTGGATCTTGGTGTGGTGCAACCCAAGGGGCTGGTGCGCCGCTGACTGGATCAACCTCGATAGACGTGGCGGTGACCGTCATCCGGTCCTGGACGTGATTGCACGAGTGGTTTTTGGTCGGTCGGGTGAACATGAAAAAACCGTCAAGCCACTCATCGCTATCTCGGGCGAGATGAAGGAGCGCGGCAGGTCCAACGATCCTAAACTCATGCAGCGCCAGCCAAGACGTCTTCTTTGCGTGAGCTGTCGCTAAGCCACGTCAGGAAATCGTCGCAGCGCATAGGGCGGCCATAGCAGTAGGCTTGCGCTTCATCGCACCCCAACGCGATGACCCAGTCACGAAGGGTGGCGGTCTCTGCGCCCTCGGCAACGACGTGGTAGCCAAGATCGTGCGCAAGCGAGACCATCGAGCGAACCAGAGTACGCTGGCGTTCACCGCTGTCGATTTCACGGATGAAGGACTGGTCGATCTTCAGGATCTTGGCGGGCAATGTCTGCAGGTACGCCAAGCTGCTGTGGCCTGTTCCGAAGTCGTCGATCGCGATGTGGATGCCCGCTTCGACAAGGGTTGTGAGCTGCCTCGTGGCATTCGCGACATTGGACATGACCGCGCTTTCGGTCACCTCCAGTTCCGGCCACTCGGGCCGCACGCGATGCCGCAGGACCTGCAACTGCACCTGTTCGGCGAAGTACGGATCCTGGAGGTTGGAGGCGGATACGTTCACCGACAGGCGATGCTGATGACCTGCTTCGCGCCACTGCGCCAACTGGCGCAGGGCGGCATCGAGTACCCGCATGTTACCGCTACCCCGCCGCTGGGTTGTGTCATACTTTCCCGTGCGACGGAGCCGGAATGGCAGGAAGTTCGGCATGCCCGGCTGCCGGCGCCGGCAGCGCGCGGCGGCCGAATTTCGCGTATAGGGTCGGCAGCACAAATAGGGTTAGCAGCGTCGCGGAGATCAGGCCGCCGATGACCACGGTCGCGAGCGGCTTTTGCACCTCCGCGCCCGCGCCATGCCCCAGTGCCATCGGCACGAAACCGAGCGAGGCCACGAGCGCCGTCATTGCGACCGGCCTGAGGCGTACCAATGCGCCTTGATGGGCGGCACGCGTCCGATCCATGCCGTCCCGCATCAGGTCGTGGATCGACGTCACCATGACCAAACCATTGAGGACCGCGATACCGGATAACGCGATGAAGCCGACAGCTGCGGAGATGGAGAAAGGCAATCCACGCAGCACCAGCGCGAGAACCCCTCCCACCAGCGCCAGCGGGACGCCGGTGAACACGATCAGCGCGTCTCGAACAGAGCCCAGTGCCCCGTAGAGCAGGAGCATGATGACAACGAAGCAGACCGGCACCACGAGTGCGAGGCGATCACGGGCGGATGCCAAGTTCTCGAACTGACCACTCCATTCGAGGTACGTTCCTGCCGGTAGCTTTACCTGAGCATCGATCGCCGCGCGGGTGTCCGAGACCACGCTCGCCACGTCACGGTCGCGCACGTTCGCTTGCACCACCACGCGCCGCTTTCCGTTCTCGCGGCTGATCTGATTGGGTCCATCGACAACGGCGATATCGCTCACGGTCGAGAGCGGCACGAAGCCGCCACCGGACGTCGGCACCGGCACCTGGGCAACAGCTGTCAGGTCCGACCGGGAGCTTTCCGCCATTCGGATGACGACGGGGAAGCGGCGATCCCCCTCGAAGATCACGCCGGCCTGTCGGCCGCCGATGGCTGCGGCAACCGTGTCCTGCACGTCTCCAGCGGTGACGCCGACGCGCGACATGGCAGTGCGGTTCGGCCGAATGTCGAGCATCGGCAGCCCCTCGGTCTGCTCGACCCGCACGTCAGCGGCACCTTGGGTCCGGCGCAGGATGCCGGCAATTCGATCGGCGGTCGCGTTCATCTCGCCAAAGTCATCGCCGAAAACCTTGATTGCGATGTCGCCGCGAACGCCCGCGATCAACTCGTTGAACCGCATCTGGATGGGCTGGGTGATCTCGTAGGCGTTTCCGGGAAGGGCGGAGAGGCGCTTTTCCAATTGCGCCACCAACGCTTCTTTGGAGAGGCTAGGATCGGGCCATTCCGCCTTCGGTTTCAGGATGACGAAGGTGTCCGTGGCGTTCGGCGGCATCGGGTCCGACGCGATCTCGGACGTACCCGTACGGGAAAACGCGAAGCGGACCTCCGGTGCCTTGGCGAGAGCCTTTTCCACCTGGAACTGCATCGCCTGGCTCTGGTCAACCGACGTGCCCGGGATACGAACGGCCTGCACGAGGATGTTGCCCTCGTCGAGCTGGGGCAGAAACTCCTGTCCGAGGGTCGTGAAGGCGACGCCGGCAAGCGCCAGCGCGCCGATCGCGACGCCGATGGTGAGTGTCGGACGACGCATGGCGGCATCGAGACCCGGCTCGTAGCGCTGCCGAAGGAACGTCACGAGCCGGCTTTCCTTCTCCTCTACCCGCTTGCTGAGCCAGATGGCGATCGCCGCTGGCACGAAGGTCAGCGAAAGGATGAAGGCGAACACGAGCGCAATGATGACGGTAAGCGCCATCGGCTCGAACATCTTGCCCTCGACGCCGGTGAAAGCGAGCAGGGGCGCATAGACGAGAATGATGATCGCCTGCCCGTAAACGGAAGGACGGATCATCTCGCGGGCGGACGCGGCGACCAGCCCGAGCCGCTGTTCCATCGCCAGCTCGCCTTCGCGGCCATGCTGTGCTTCGGCGAGGCGCCGCAAGGCGTTCTCGACGATGATGACGGCGCCGTCCACGATCAGGCCGAAATCGAGCGCGCCGAGGCTCATCAGATTGGCCGAGACGCCCGCCTGCAACATGCCGATGCTGGTCAGCAGCATGGTGATCGGAATGACGAGAGCCGCGATCAGCGCCGCACGGAAGTTGCCGAGCAGGGCGAACAGGACGACGATCACCAGCAGCGCGCCTTCGGCCAGATTGCGGGCGACCGTCGCGATGGTGGAGTTCACCAACTCGGTCCGGTTCAACACGGGCTTCACGACGACATCGACCGGCAACGACCGACCGATCTGCGTCAGCCTTTCGCCCACCCCGGTCGATACGGTGCGGCTGTTCTCGCCGATCCGCATGACGGCGGTTCCGACTACCACTTCATGCCCGTTCTCGGACGCCGAACCCATGCGAAGGGCCTGACCCGTCCGAACCGTCGCGATCTGGTTGAGCAGGATCGGCACACCCTCACGGCTGGCGACGACGGTTCGGGCGAGTTCGTCGGCATTGCGCACGCGCCCGTCGGAACGCACGGCAAGCCCTTCGCCATTGCGGTTGACGACCCCGGCGCCGGCGCTGGTGTTGTTGCGCTCCAGCGCGGTGGTGAGGTCCTGCAGCGTCAGCCGCATGGCGGCCATGCGCTGCACGTCGGGAACGACGAGATATTCCTTGGTGTAACCGCCGAGGGAGTCGACCCCCGCCAGTCCCGCCGTGCTCTTGAGCTTGGGGGTGACGATCCAGTCCTGGACGGTGCGCAGGTATGTCGCCTTGTCGGCCTCGCTGACGAGGTGATCGCCTTCGGGTGAGATGTAGCTGCCGTCGCGTTGCAGGCCGGGCTCACCGTTGCGGTGATGAACCTGATCCAGTTCGCGGTACTCGACGGTCCACATGAAGATGTCGCCGAGCCCGGTCGCGATCGGTCCCATCTCCGGGTTCACGCCCTCGGGAAGGTCTTCCTCCGCCGTACGCAGTCGCTCCGCCACTTGTTGACGGGCAAAGTAGATATCGGTCTTCTCGGTGAAGACGGCCGTGACCTGGGCAAAGCCGTTGCGGCTGAGCGAGCGGGTATATTCGAGGCCCGGAATGCCGGCGAGCGCGGTTTCGACCGTGAACGCGACCTGTTTCTCGATCTGGTCCGGGGACAGGGCAGGAGCGACGACGTTGATCTGCACCTGGTTGTTGGTGATGTCGGGAACGGCGTCGATAGGGAGCTGGCGCAAGGCGCCGATCCCCAGCAGCGCAGCGGCGACGGTGAGAAGCAGGACCAGCCAGCGCTTCTCGACGGAGAGGGTGACGAGGCGACCGATCATGGCTCAGTCCTCGTCCCCGCCTTCGCCCTTGCCGAGCTCGGCCTTGAGCGTGAAGCTGTTGGTGGAGGCGATCCGCTCCGAGCCGGTGAGCCCGGACGTGACGACGACCTGGCCGCCGTTGGTGCGCCCCAATGTCACCGGCGTTGCCCGGAATCCGGTAGGGGTCCGCACGAAGACGAACGGTTTGTCCTCGATCATCTGGACCGCGGCCGATGGCACGGCGACGGTGCGATCCCCGCTGGCAGGCACCAGGATCGAGACATTGACCGTCTCGCCAACCCGCCAGGTGCTGCCGGTATTATCGAGCGTGACGATGACGGGCACCAAGCGCGTCGTCTCGTCCAGGATGGGCGAGACGAAGGTCACACGTCCTTCCTGGCGGCGACCCGCTGCTGTAACCTCAACACGCGCGCCCGGCTTCACCCGGCCGGCATCACTGGGCACGAGCGAGGTCGCGACGGTGACTTTGGACAGGTTGGCGACCCGGAACAGCTCGGCGTCGGCTCCGACCGTCTGCCCAAGTGTGGCCGAGCGTGCGATGACCTGACCGGCGATCGGCGAGCGTATCGCGATGCGGTTGGGCGCACCGCCTTCGCTACCGGTCGCGGACAGTTGCTGCTGTGCCAGGCGCAGCGCGATACTGGCTTCGGTCGCGGCGGTCCGGGCGGCGACGAGATCCTGTTCGGGCGAAACGCGCTCGGCGAACAGGCGCTGCTCGCGACGAAGACTCGATTGCGCCAGGGCTGAACGCGCGCGTGCGGCTTCCACCTCGGCTTTGAGAGATGCCGCTTCCCGGCTCTCGATGATGGCAAGGGGATCGCCGCGCCCGACGGGTTGGCCGAGATTGCGGGTCAGCGAGACGACCCTCCCGCCCAGCGATGCCGACACCACCTGCACGCCCTGCGGATCACCTTCGATCGTCGCCGAAAGCTCGATCGCACCGGCAACTCCGCCGACTGTGGGGCGCGTGACTTCGATGCCAGCGTCCGCAATCTGCTGCGCGGACAACGTGATCACATCTTTGGGGCCTTCCCTGGCCTCGCCGGCCTTGGCACCTTCGGTCTTTTCGACCGCGACCTTCTCGCCAGTTTCACCGCTGCTGCCGCTCACGCCGCATCCCGCAAGAATGAGGGCCAGGGTCACGGGCGTTAGCGCCCGCATCATGCACTTGGTCATCACTTGTTTTCCTCAAACGAGGGGGCGGCGGCAACGAGCCGTTCCAGGCGTGCCTTTGCGTCGTGATAGGTGGCGAGCGCTTCGATCGCGGCGGTGCGCGTTTCGGACAGGGTCCGCTCGGCATCGAGCAAGTCGAGCTGGCCGAACTTGCCTTCGCGGTAGCCGATCCGAGCGATACGAGCCGCTTCGGTCGCCGATGCCAAGACCGGACCGCTCGCATTGCGCGCGGACGTGGCGGCGTTCGCTACTTCGACTTGCGTATTCGCTGTATCCTGTGCCGCGTCCAGCTCGGCCACATCCCGCAGCGCCAGCGCCTGATCGCTCTGCGCGCGGGCCTGGGCCACGGCTGCGGCGCCGTTGTTGAAAACGGGGAGGGGGATCGACAGTCCGAATACTGCGGCAACGTCGTTGGTCGCCTCAAGCCGTCGTGCGCTGGCGCTCAGCGTTAGGTCAGGAACGCGCTGCGAGCGGGCAAGCCGCACCTGTGCTTCGGCCGTGGTTGCGTCGGCCCGGGCGGCCGCCAGCGCCAGCGTGCCGGCGGGTTCGAACGTTCTAGCCGGGCCAGGGTCGTCGACACGCTCGAACCAGGCCAAGTCCAACGGTCCGGTAACCGGCTGGCCGATCCGACGCGAGAGATTGTCGCGCGCCACCTCGGCAAGCCGCTCGGCACGCTCCACGGCCATCTCTGCGTTGATGCGCAGCACGTCTGCACGCTGCTGTTCTAGCGGTGACGCGCGTCCCGCCTGCACACGGACCCCGGCGGCACGCAACGCCTCACGGGCGATGCCGGCTTGTTCGCGCGCTGTGACGAGACGACGCTCGGTCGATACGGCCTGTATGTAGAGCCGTGTGACGACGAGCCTGAGATCGGCTTCTGCCAGCACCGTCCCGATTCGCGCCCGGTCGCCGATCGCATTGGCGACCGCGATCCGCGCCGACCTTTTGCCACCCAACTCGATCGGCAGTGCCAGGCCGACAGTCGTCTCCGCGCTGCGTAGGCCGCGATACTGGCCGCTGCCGGCGATGTTCTCAGTCTCGGCAACGATCGACGGATTGGGGCGATAACCGGCGACGGTACGCCCCGCCACGGCGGCCCGCACCCCTGCTGCAGCGGCTTCGAGATTAGGCGCTGTCGCGCTGGCAAGCGTCAGCGCATGCTCTAGCGTGAGTGGAGAACCGGTCGGGGCCGGCTCGGGTGATTGCGCGTGCGCGATCGACGCGCACGACGCCACGGCCAGCAAGGCCGCGATGAAACGGGACATGGTGATGAACTCCTGACGATCCTCAAGTGCCGGGCCAGATGGCGTCGGCGGTTAGGGGCTCGTCAGGCTTGGGGAGGTCGCAAAGCTTGGATCGACAGCACCGGTGCCATGGGGGCGTGGTTCCATGCCATCGGCGCAAGGACCAACTCTCCCATCGATACGACAGGACCGGCTTCGAATGGAACGCCGATATGATGGCCATGGCATCCGCCATGATGGTGCGGGTAGGACCTGTCGGCATCCGCTTGCACTTGGTCCCCGTCACCATCATTGTGTTCTACGGAGCTGGCAGCACCGGTATCGACGCATCCCACAGCTTCTGTCGCATGCGCGACCGATCCCAGCCCGAGCGACAGCAAGAGCATGAGACAGAGGAACAAGGCGGAAAGCCGGTGCATCGGCCTTCGCCCTATCAGCATATTGATCGCCATGGAACGGGCAGGCGCAACCGCGGATCACATTTCCAGCGCGCCTCGCCCAGGGCCTCGAAGGCACAGAGCACCACCATCAACAACGGCATCTCGGTCCTGTTGATCTGGTTATGGCCAAGCGAGCCGACCAATCTCGGGATATTCAGCATGCCCCAAGCGCGCTAGAGCTTGGGGCATGCATCGGAGCTGACGGTGGATCATCCTCGATGCCGTGCCTCGGCCAAATCGAGCTCTCGCGTCAGCTTGCGCACAGTCTCGCTGCCGATGGTTCGGCTGCGTGTGAGTTCCAGCAACTTGGCACGTTCGGCACCGACGCCAATGAGGCGGAACTGCGCAATCAAGCTTTCCTGGGCCCGGCTCTGGCCGGATCGATCGCCGCTCAAGCCCTCGATACGTTCGCGGTAGACATCCATCACCCAAGTGCCGGCCGCAGCATAGAGGTCAGGGTCGTCATGCTCCTCTGCCAGTGCATGCTGATGGCGCTCGATAGCGCGGATTGCGGCTTCTGCGGTGGTGATGCGCGCAGTGTCCTCTTCGGTTTCTTTCGAAGGTTCGGGTGGCATGGTCAGCCCCTTCAGCAAAACGGGCAAAGCGAACGTCGCCAACAACAGGGAGACGACGATGACCCCGGCGGCCAGGAAAATGGCCAGGTCGCGCATGGGGAACGGTGCGCCATCGTTCATCGTCAGCGGTATGGTGAGCACGCCTGCCAGCGTGATCGCGCCACGCACGCCGGCAAACGACGTGGTTGCGACAAGCCGCCAGTCGGGGCTGCGGACAGCACCGGGAGTCGCCTTGCGCAGGATGGTCAATCGCAAAGAGACCCACACCCACCCGAACCTAAGCGCTGCCAGCCCCGCGACGATGGCGAGGACGTACGCCCCAAGCCATAGTGGCGATTGATGACCCGTCAGGGCCACGGTCGTGCGAGCGCCCCTCAGGATTGACGGAAGTTGCTCGCCCAGCAGCACGAAGATGATGCCGTTGAGCGCAAACTGGATCGTGTCCCACACCGAGTTACGGCGCATTCGCGTGACGGCGAGCGCCTGACGGGAGATTTCCGCGAAGCTCATCGTCACGCCGGCACCCACCGCTGCCAGGATCCCCGAAGCATGGACGTGTTCGGCCAGCAGATAGGACCCGAACGGGATCAGCAGGCTCACCAGGATTTGCGAGCCCGTATCCTCGCCCCACCGTTTGGTGACCCAGGCCTTCGCGCGTGAGACGAGCATGGTCACAAGGACGCCAATTACCAGCCCACCGACGGCGACCCACAGAAAGTTCAGAGCCGCTTCGCCGACCGAGAAGCTGCCCGTCAGCGCCGCAGCGATCGCAAAACGCAGGCAGACGAGGCCCGAGGCATCGTTCAGCAACGATTCCCCTTCCAGAATGTGCATCATGCGCTTGGGGATCGGTACGCGTGCAGCGATGGCGGACACTGCGATCGGATCGGTTGGAGACACCACAGCGGCCAAGGCGAAGGCGACCGCCAGCGGCATCGCCGGGATCATCCAGTGGATGAACAGCCCCATGCCCAGCACCGTCAACAAGACAAGTCCAAGCGCGAGTTCCACAACCGTGGATAGGTCCTTGAACAACTCGTCCTTGGGTATTCGCCAACCATCGAGAAAAAGCAGTGGCGGAAGGAACAGGAACAGGAACAGCTCAGGATCAAGCGCGACGCGGTGTGAGCTGGACAGCCCGATCAAAGCTCCGAAGGTGATTTGCACCAGAGGGGTCGGAAGCGAAAACGGCAGCATCCGCGCGATAGCGCCACTCACGACAACTGCGAGTAGCAGGAATAAGGCAATCGATACGACTTCCAAGTCGAACTCCTTTGGTGAGGCGTCACCGGTAGCCTCCAGAGCGCGGCCAAAACAACCCTCGAGAGTTCGGAACCCCGCACACCCGGTCGTGCATGAGATGAATTAGATTACGACTAGGGTATGGTTCAATGAACGCGGCTCACCATTCGGCGTCTGCTTCAGGCGCGGCAGAACCTGGCTCCCACCGCGGCTCCGCTTTCCACGTGCCGTTCGCGATCTCGCGACAGGCTGGAGGCCTACGCGATCTTCGCCAAGCGTGAGACCACGTACTCCGGTTCGAATACATCATCCGACCAGACGATGCAGTTGCGGCCTTGGCGTTTCGCGCGATACAGGGCTTCATCAAGGCGCAGGAGCAGTTGCCTAAGGTCCTCTGGCGCCTGCACGAGGTGGCAAGCGCCTATGCTGACCGTTGCCTTAATCGCAACGCCGCCCCACATTGTCACATGGTCCGCAAAGGATTTTCGCAGACGTTCTGCAACGGCCATGGCAGCGCCTTGATCGGCGACGGCTATGAGCAGCGCGAACTCTTCTCCGCCCATCCTACCGACCAGGTCGGTGCTTGCGCAGGCCGCGCATGCGATGGCGCCGAAGTCTTGCAGCACCAGGTCTCCAGCGAGGTGCCCGAAGTCGTCGTTGATGGACTTGAAATGATCGACGTCCAGCCAGAGGAGCGTGTAAGTGCTGCCGGCACCTGGTGCTGCGGTGAAACGATCGTTCATTCGCTGTTCAAATGCGCGTCGATTGAGCAGTCCGGTTAGTCCGTCATGATCTGCGGCGACGCGTAGCTTGTTCAACAGGTCCTCGCGAACCGCCATCGCACTGCTGATGGTAAGCGGCACCAGCACCAGAAATGCGACGGCAACGCGCACCGAAACGACCATGGCCGGGATCGACATGTCCTGACCGATGTCGACGAGTCCAAGACCGATTACGTTCAGGCAACCCGCGCCCAGCAGCGCGGTGAGCATTGCGGTGGTGGACGTGCTATAGGTCAGCGCGCACAGGAGTAGAGCAGGCATCGGAAACATGATGCTTCCTGGCCCATCGAAAACAACCGCCACCAGGCAGGATGCCGCAAGCGCAATGCATGGCCATATGGGGCGACGAGCGATGCTTGCGAGGTGGGAATCATACCTCGTGCTATCCACTTTCGCGGCCGAGAGGCTCAGCATTGCAGGCAGTATGATGAGGTAGTTCACGAGTTCGCTGGCGGGCCATGTCAGCAGCGTCTGCGACACCGAGCCCCCGAATTGCACTTTCACCAGAAGTGCGCCTACCAAAGCCGCCGCAAACGATGCCGGAACCAGACACGCGAAGATCCGCGACACGGAGTGGACCCGACGCAACTGCAGGTCGCGTACGTCGAGGCGCAGGAGCAATGTCGTCGCCGTCCAGGTTCCCAAAAGGTTTGCAGCCGCAAAGAAGGCCGCCAGCGCAAGGGTGCTCCCGAAGAGGACGTCCGCACTCATGAAGCCCAACCCTGCACCGACCCAACCTGAGAGACGATGGAGTTGCGGGCGACGAACCAAGAGTCCGACTAAAATACCGTTAGCTGGCCAGAACGAGACCGAAAATGCGTGCTTGGATGCAAGTCCAAGGGAGCTGGCGAGCAGTACGACGAGTGCCACCGCGACGAGCGGCCTGGTGATCTCAAGGATCTTCGGCAGGATACCAGCAAGCATGCTCGCGAGAGCACCGTGGGCTGGGGCGATAGACGGAGCGGCCGAAAACATCCACGAACCCTTAAGCGCAGTACCGTAAACATACGGTTGAGCCCCTCGCTCACGGGCGAGGCCACGGTGGACTGCCAAGCAACCAACTGACCCTTTGGCAGCCTGTATTGAGCTCGCCCAGATCAGCCATCGGTTATGATGGACACGTCCCCTATGTCGGAGAGCGGGATGGGTGATCTGAATGGCGGATTGTGGCTCTCGCCGCCGCCGGTCCGTTTTGTTTGGCCTTTGTGCATCGCAACACAGCAGGGGCGTTCCTATCTGCTGCGTCACATACCCAGGAGCGCTTGAATGCCATCACTTTTTGATCCCATCGAGCTTGGGGTCGTCGCCTTGCCCAACCGCATCCTGATGGCGCCGCTGACCCGCGCACGGGCGACGCGCAGCCATGTGCCGACGCCGATAATGGCCGAATATTATGCTCAGCGGGCGAGCGCGGGCCTCATCATCAGCGAGGCCACGGGCATCACCCAGGAAGGACTGGGTTGGCCCTACGCGCCAGGCATCTGGTCGGACGAGCAGGTCGAGGCTTGGAAGCCAGTGACGGCGGCTGTGCATGAAGCCGGTGGCCGGATCGCACTGCAGCTGTGGCACATGGGGCGCATCGTCCACCCCAGCTTCCTTGGCGGCGCGCAGCCGGTCTCTTCATCGGCGACCACCGCGCCAGGCGATGCGCACACGTATGACGGCAAGCAGCCTTACGTGGAGGCGCGCTCGCTGGGACTGGACGAGATCAAGCGGCTGCTTGACGATTATGGCCATGCCGCGCGCAACGCGATCGCCGCCGGGTTCGATGGAGTGCAACTTCACGCGGCCAATGGCTATCTGATCGACCAGTTCCTCCGCGACAATTCGAACTTCCGGGAAGATATCTACGGTGGTCCGATCGAGAACCGCATTCGCCTTCTGGCTGAGGTGTCCCAGCGGCTGGTCGAGACCATCGGCGGCGACAGAGTCGGCGTGCGGCTGTCACCCAATGGCGATTCGCAGGGAGCCAACGACTCCAACCCGCATGCCTTGTTCCCGGCGGCTGCGGCTGAGCTTGACCGGATCGGCGTGGCGTGGCTGGAACTGCGCGAGCCGGGCTTCGACGGTACGTTCGGCAAGGCGGAGGTGGCACCGGTGCATCCGCTGATCCGCCATGCGTTCAGTCGCCCGCTCATCTTGAACTCAGATTACGACGCGGCGAGCGGGCAGGCTGCGCTCGATCGCGGCGAGGCGGACGCGATTGCCTTCGGTCGCACCTTCCTCGCCAATCCGGATCTGCCGCACCGTTTCGCTGCGCAGATCGCGCTGAATCCGGACGATATGGCGACGTGGTACAGCCAGGGGCGGGAAGGGTATATCGACTATCCGGCGGCTCAGACCCTGCCGAACGGTAGCGGCAACTAATGTCAAACGGCGGGCGGAGAGAAGAGGCGGTTGATCCGCTTGCTGCTCGCCCATGACCTCCGCCGAACCGATCTTGGTTGCCGATAGCGGGGGTGTTGACCACCGAGCGTTCCGACAGCCGCTTTTCGATGTGAGCCCGCTGATAAAGAGCGGTGACGATTGCCTCCAAGGCATTGGCGAGCCAAGGAATCTGAAGTCTTGTGCATCGTATGCAGCTTCTGCGGCTGCATAATCAGGCGGAGATGGCGGCACATAAAGGGTTTGAGAGTGCACGGTGGCAGCAGTGATGGGTGGAGCGCCGCGCTTAACATGTTAAGGGGCATCGCATGCTTCACATGCACGGCCGCGGCGGCACCGTCGAAATCGATGGCGTCAAATATGACTGGGAACTCCTGAGCGAGCCCCAGCTGTCTTCTTTCGACGGCTGGAAGGGCATGACGATCTCTTTGCGCCAGAGAGATATGCAGCGCGAAGCCGTCCTGGAATTTCCGACTCCCAAGCGTCTGCTGAAAGGATTGCCGAAGGGGCGATTGCACATCAACGACGCAATAGCCTCGCGCGGGGTGCGAGCGGCTTTGTCGGCAGGATGGGACCCGGCTTCGCGTGGCAAGCCGACAGTGTTCATGGTTGATGCCAACGGCGACTAGGCGCGGTCCACTTTGGTCGCAACCTGACGCGCTCTACTTTCACTTTCAAAAAAAGTTGAGATCAGGATTCACTTCGCACCGCTCAGCCAATCCGATGCGATCTCGCCTTTATGCCCCTCCGGCGCCAGCGCTGCGCGCAAGGCTTCCAGCAGAGGTGGCAGCGCCTGCGTGAAGGCGTACGGTGGGTTGACGATATAGAGACCCGCGCCGTTGTAGATGCCGGGCTGCTCGCCGTCGTACAACCAATGCTCCACCCACAGCAATTTGGGGATGCCCAGCTTGCGGAGCAGCTCCTTCCACTGCGAATGCGCGGCTCGGTTCTTCAGTGGATACCAGATTACCGTCACGCCATGCGCCCATTTGCGGTGAGCGGCGGCGAGGGTGGCGGTGATACGTGCGCGTTCGTCCGGCTGCTCGTATGGCGGGTCGACCACCACCACGCCGCGCGCGGTGCGGGGCGGCACCATTGCCAACCAAAGCTCGTAGGCGTCGCGCTCATGCACGGCGGCGGATGTGTCGCGCATCGTGCCGCGCAAGGCATGGGCATCCTCAGGATGCTTTTCGTTCAGAACGAGAAAATCCTGCGGACGCAGAAGCTGCGCCAGAACCTGCGGCGAACCGGGGTAGAGGCGCGGCTCGGCTCCGACATTCATCGCCTGTACCGCAGCGCGGTAGTCGTTCAGCAGGGGGTCTGCGTCGGCAAAGACGCGCAGAACGCCCTGCGTGGACTCGCCGGTGCGCTGGGCATTCTCGCCGCCAAGGTCGTAGAGACCACGGCCAGCATGGGTATCGATCAGGGTCAGTGCGCCCTGCTTGTGCTGCAAGGCCCGCACGAGGGCGATCAGCAGGCTGTGTTTCACGACATCGGCGCTATTGCCAGCGTGGAAGGAATGGCGATAATTCATTGGGATCCGAAATCCGGACGGTGGAGTGGGTTGTGAGTGAATGGCAACCGAACTTTGTTTCGGACGACGCCTTAGCTGTTATTGCGGGTAACCGTTAGTAGCTCACGTCGAACGGTGCGCCAACAGGCTGCTGGAGCACCGCGCGCGGTCGATGTGCTGATCGCCTGAACAGGATCGGCATCCGCCAGTCCACGCCGCCGTTGAACCTCAACAGCACCTTGGATCGCGAGCCTGAGAGCGGGTCATTGTAGATCACCTCCCGTGTTTCGCCGCTTTTCACGATACCGCGCACGACCATCGGGAAACCGAACGTGGTGAGTGCAGCATGCCACTGTGCCGCGCCCATCCTCGGAAGCACGACCTTGGATGGCGAATGCTCGAGCCTTGCCTCTTGCGCCTGCCGATCGAGGTGGTGTGGCTGAACACCATAGTTCTTCCAGAGGCGAGCGGCCGTCTGCCGTTTGTAAGCTCGCGTGGAAGAAGCGGTTCGCGGTAGCTCAACACCATCATGGCCGCAGCATACCAGCACGCGCGGTTCTCTACCGGATCGGCTGACGCGAAGACTTGGTGCTGGCTGATGGGACGGACCGGGAGGACCAAGTCGGATAGTTCAGGCGATCGATGCACTGAACGGCCTTCCCCGGCGCGATCGGTACGTCCTAGCCCCGAGCAATGCGCGGGCATCATCGACGTTGCGCAACACCCTGCTATCCTCTCGGCCTTTTCGAGAACACCGTGGTGCGGACGGCCATTCTGAAATCAGTGCTGAAAGCCCAGCGCATGCTCCACCGCGTCAATATGCGCGATATGGATGGGCGAGCGTCGAAAGTCGTTGAAGTCGATGTAACCAAGCTCGCGGATCACCTCTCCCAAGCGATACCGGACGGCATCGCTTCTGCTTGCCCGGAATAGCCGCTCCAAATTCTGCAACCGTTCGCCCATAAGAAGCCCTCAACTTGCCGATCGTGTTTAACAGAATGTTGCTCATTGCAGACGGACTGGCAAGCGCTCATCGCCTGGCTAGCCTCATGGGAAAAGCCATAGGCAACGTGAGCATTCGAATATCTTTGCAGGATCCGGCCGGGATGAGACGACCAGATCCAGCTTTGGCGGTTGGGGGCGCGATGCGAGCGGCCAAGGCGACCCGCATGATTTCGTGACGATCGATGATCGCGGCAACTCCATTGCGAACGTTCCGCGCCAGTCCCTTCCGCATCAAGCAGAGGCCCCCCAATGCAGATATTTATGAAAAGTTAATGCCTTATGTGGTTCGATCGGATGGTTGATGTGCAAGGTATCGGCCGTGTTTAGAAGCTTGGTGAGCAGGATCGTAGGCTTTGGCGTACTGATCACCTGCGCCCTGCTGGGCCTCGCCGTACTTCTCGCCAGTTCGTCCCAACACATGGCCGACAGCTTTGCATGGATAACCCATACCCATCAGGTTCTTCGCGCGGCGCAGGAGCCGGCGAACCTTGTGCGTCAGGTCGAGTCCGAACTGCGCGGCGCTGTGGTCTATGATGATCGGGCCAGGGATCGCGATTGGCAGCCGTTGCTCGAACGCGCGGCGCAGGATCTGGACAGATTGGTCCGCCTGACGGCAGACAATCCGATGCAGAATGCGCGTGCGAAAACGCTTCAGGCAGCATTGCTGAAGCGATCCGCGCTTCTGGCTACCAGCATTGCGCAGCGGCGCGACGGCGCGCCGGGCGCCGCGGTTGCTGTCGGCACGGATGATGAGGCGCTGCGGCTTATGGCGCAGGTCGACAATGCGCGCGGTGCACTTATCGCCGCCGAGGAACGCTTGCTGGTGGAGCGCCGAACCCAGGCCGGCGAGCGGATGGAGTGGAACAGACGCCTGCTCATAATCGGTGTGCCGATCGTGGCGTTTCTGATCGCCTTCGCCCTCTTCATGACGGTACGCGATATCCGGCGACCCTCACGCGCGGTGATGAACGCCATGGAGGCGATGGGCGGGAGTAATTCGGTAGCACCGCTCGACGAGCGAACGATGCACTCTCTTGAGTTCGCCCGCATTGCCCGTGGTTACAACGCGATGATCGCACGGTTAGAAGAAGCGATGGCGTTACAGGGCCGAAGCGAGGAAGCGCTGCAGGCGCTCAACGTCCAGCTTCATGAACGCAGCGCCGCGCTTGAAGTGCGCAATCAGGTGATCGAGCGCCTCGGCCTGATGGCTCACCGGATGCAGGCGGCACGCACCGACGATGAACTTGCCGATGTGATAAGCTGCTTCTTGCCACAGATACTGCCTGGCCTGTCCGGGGCGGTCTACGCCTACAACAACTCGCGCAACCTTCTGGTACAGATCGCCACATGGGGAACTGCCTCCGATGCCGCCGACAGGTTCAGTCCGGAGGAGTGCTGGGCGTTGCGGTTGGGTCAGAGTCACGGCCTGACGCCAGCGCGCGAGGATGTCGCTTGCAAGCATGTCGATGGAGAGTCACCGTATCACTGCGAACCGCTGCTGGCTGGGGGTGAGGTCATCGGCCTGCTGTATCTCGGCAGTACGGTGGATGCGGAAATGCAATTCCGCCTGAGAGCTGTCGCGGAAGATATCTCGTCGGCGCTGGTCAACCATCGGCTCCAGAGGAACCTTCGGGAGCAGACCATCCGCGATCCGCTGACCGGCCTCTTCAACCGGCGCTATCTTGAAGAATCTCTCAAGATGGAGATAGCCCGCTCGGTTCGTTCGAAAGCGCCGTTGACCGTCGTGATGTGCGACCTGGATCACTTCAAGCGCTTCAATGATGAGTACGGACACGATGCCGGAGATCATGTGTTGAAGGCTTTCGCGGCAGCGTTGCAGGCCCACTTTCGGGGCGGGGATGTGGTTTGTCGTTATGGTGGCGAAGAGTTCACCATCATCGTGCCTGGCGCCTTGCCCACGGCGCTGGGCGCGCGCGTGGAATATCTTCGAACGGCAATAAACGCGCTTCAACTGCATTTTGGCGGACAAGCCCTTGGCCCCGTCAGCGCTTCGTTCGGCCTCGCGGCTTTTCACGAAAGCATGCCCGGCGACGGATCGACATTGCTGCATGCCGCAGACGAGGCGCTCTATCGCGCCAAGCGCGAGGGCAGGAACTGTGTCGTCATCGCGGAACAGGGCGGCATGGAGATCCAGAGCAGAAGCGCGCTTACGAGCAATATCTAGAGCTGTGAAGGACGCCTTCTGATCACGGCTGCGATCACAGCTTGAAAGCGTCGGATCTTGCTTCCATCTGGTTTGTCGATCAACCCGGGGACCATTGGAACGCCATGACCACGACTGCCGAAGCCAATCCCGAGACCC
This sequence comes from Novosphingobium sp. TK46, assembly GCF_055361525.1. Classification (NCBI taxonomy): domain Bacteria; kingdom Pseudomonadati; phylum Pseudomonadota; class Alphaproteobacteria; order Sphingomonadales; family Sphingomonadaceae; genus Novosphingobium; species Novosphingobium sp. TK46. The sequence continues at coordinate 355,006 of NZ_CM143963.1, read as the reverse complement.
GCTCCTTCGAGGCCGATGTCTCCAAGCTGCTGCACCTGATGGTGCACTCGGTTTATTCGGACAAGGACGTATTCCTGCGCGAGTTGATCTCGAATGCCGCGGATGCCTGCGAGAAGTTGCGCTATGAAGGCTTGAGCGATCCCGCGCTGCTTGGCGATGACGCGCAACCACGTATCACCCTTTCGCTGGATGCCGATAATCGCCAGCTGGCGATCGAGGACAATGGTATCGGTATGAGCGAGGCTGAACTGGCCGAGGCGCTAGGCACTATCGCGCGATCCGGAACCAAGGCGTTCATGGACAAGATCGCGGGTGCCAAGGAGTCCGAGGACAGCCACCTGATCGGGCAGTTCGGGGTCGGGTTCTATTCCGCCTTCATGGTCGCCGATCTTGTCGAAGTGACATCGCGACGGGCTGGATCGGAAACGGCCGCCAAATGGTCGTCGGACGGCATGGGCACGTATACGATCCAGACATCCGACATTTCGGATGCGCCGGCGCGCGGCACGCGGATCCTTATGCACCTGAAGGAAGATGCGGTCGCCTACACGCAGGCTTTCTCAATCGAGCGTATCATCAAGGCGCAGTCCGGTCATGTACCGGTGCCGATATTCCTGAAGGACGATCCCGCCGCCGAGCCGAGGCAGATCGCCGATGGCGCAGCATTGTGGGCTAAGTCGAAGGCTGAAGTCACGGCTGATGAGTACCGGGATTTCTACCGCACCGCTGCCGGGCAACATGATGATCCAGCACTAACGCTCCATTACCGGGCCGAAGGCCGGCATGAATATACCGTTCTTGCCTTCGTGCCCGAAACGAAGCCGTTCGACCTGTTCGATCCTGATCGCGCCGGGCGGATGAAGTTGTATGTGCGTCGGGTCTTCATCACCGACGAAGCCCAGATCCTGCCGCGTTACCTGCGCTTCGTGCGTGGGCTGGTGGATTCCAGCGATTTGCCGCTGAACCTCTCGCGCGAGATGATCCAGGAGAGCCCTGTTCTTGCCGCCATACAAAAGGGGGTGACGGGTCGCATATTGTCCGAGCTCGAAAAGCTCGCTGCCAGCGATGCAGAGCGCTATTCGAAGGTGTGGGACACGTTCGGTGCAGTGTTGAAGGAAGGGCTTTACGAAGATTTTGCACGGCGAGAGACGCTGCTTGGCCTTGCACGATTCAAGACCACGACTGCAGCGGGCGAATGGCGCTCGCTCAACGAGTATGTCGCAGATATCAAGGAGAACCAGACGGCGATCTACTATGCAACCGGTTCCGATCTCGACAGATTGGCGACGTCGCCCCAGCTCGAAGGGTTTCAAGCACGGGGTATCGAGGTACTGTTGCTTGCCGATCAGGTCGATAACTTCTGGGTCAGTTCCGGCATCGACTTCGACGGAAAACCGTTCAAATCCGTGACGCAAGGGTTGGCCGATCTGGGTCTGATCCCGCTGGCTGAGGGCCAGGACGTCACCGGTCCGGCTTCGGATGCGGTCGATGGGTTTATCACCTTCATCAAAGCCGAGCTTGGCGATGCGGTGTCCGACGTTCGCGCGTCCGAGCGACTGACACAAAGCGCGGTCTGCCTCGTTGCGCCCGAGAATGCCATGGACCGCGAGCTTGAAAAACTACTGGCCGGGGCAGGGCGGTTGGATGCATCATCCAAGCCGATCCTCGAGATCAATCCGCGGCACGCCTTGATCACGCAACTGGCCGGGCTCGACGGAGCGGATCAAGCTATCCGTGCCGATGCGGCCCACCTGTTGCTGGACGAAGCGAGGATTGCCGATGGTGAGTTGCCCCTCGATCCCCGGACGTTCTCTGCGCGTCTAGGCCGCGTGCTTGCCCGCGCGGCTGTTTGAGGACCGGCGGCATCCGAAAGAACCATCCATCCAGTTGCAGCCGGCTTATCGACCACTGGGCAACCTTTTAATCAGGCCCGCAAACGTGGGAACGCGACGCTGTGAGAGGCTGCTTCTCGCAATGCGGCGGCATCAGAATGTGGGTTGGCCTCGGATTTGGGCGTGACCGGTAGGGGCAAGCCGCTTATCGGGTAACTGCGATAAGGAGTATGTGATGACGGATATGCGTTTCGATGGTCGTGTGGCTGTCATCACCGGCGGCGCGCGCGGTCTGGGTCGCGCCTATGCGGAACTCCTCGCCTCGTTGGGTGCGAAGATCGTCGTAAACGACAATGGTAGCGCGGTTACCGGATCCGGCAGCGATGCTGGTCCGGCCGAGGAGGCGGCGCAGGCATTGCGCGATATGGGGGCCGAAGCGGTCGCATCGACCGATAGCGTCGCCACCCCGCAAGGCGGCAAGGCAATCATCGATTGTGCGCTGGATACGTTCGGGCGGGTCGACATGCTGATCCACAATGCAGGGAACAACCGGTACGCCATGCTGGCCGAGACCAGCTATGAGGATTTTCGTGCCGTCCTCGACGTGCACTTGCTCGGCGCATTCCATGTGGTGCGTCCGGCTTTCGAGCGGATGGTGAAGGACGGTTATGGCCGTGTCGTCCTGACCGGCTCGATCGGGGGTCTCTATTCCATGCCGAGCGTGGTGAACTATGCGGTCAGCAAGTCCGGGATGATCGGCTTGAACAACATCGTGGCGATCGAGGGCAAGGATTTTGGCGTCAAGTCGAACATCATCCTGCCCGGCGCCGTCACCCGCATGGCCGATGGGCTCGATATCTCGCAGTACCCACCGATGGGACCAGATCTGGTCGCTCCGGTCGTGGGCTTCCTTGCCCACGAGGACTGCACGGTCTCAGGCGAGATGTACGTCTCGATGGCCGGGCGGATTGCGCGCGCCTTCATCACGGAAACCGAAGGCGCCTATCGACCTGCGTGGACGATCGATGACGTTGCCGCTGAAATCGACACGATCCGCGATTCGTCGCGCTTGTGGACCTTCCATCCGGTGGAGAACGGCTTTGGTGAGCATATGACCAGAAGCTTCGAACTGACGCGAGGAAATGACGGCGATCCGGCGGCGGCCTGATGCGTCTGCTGTGTCTAAGGTACGGCAGCAGCGGCACAAACGAAGCAACGGATCGTTAAAAGGCTAATGCGCCGCTTAATCTATATCAGCCGCTCGCTTATCGGGCCTGGGGCCGGAGAGATCGAAGCGATTATCGCGATCTCGACGGCCAGAAACAGTGCCGTTGGCATCACGGGTATGCTGTGGGTTGGTGACGGTCATTTCGCACAAGTGCTGGAAGGCGTCGATGAGCACGTGGGCGAAACGATGGATCGCATCGGGAATGACAGCCGTCATGCCGAGATCGAGGTGCTGCTTGATCGTGAGGTGTCGACGCGCCAGTTCGGAACGTGGTCGATGCGTCAGGCAGACGATGGCGAAGCCACGGCGTTCATGATCGGCTTCGCGCTGGGCCATGGTACCGCGTCGTCCCAGCGGTTGTACGAGATCGTGCTCGCCAGCATCGGGCATGATGCTCGATCGAGCTAAGTCCGTCTTATGGTGGATCGGCCAGTCTCCTGAATTTCGCGCCAGGCACTCGTTAGATGTCAGTCTGCTTTAACATCACCGTAGCCAGTGACCGGATGTTGACAGTGTCCACCTGAGCCGACGGGATTGTCTGACGGTACGTCGCGGAGTCATGGATCGATCTTTCGGCTTCGTAAAACGCCGTCTGCAAGCCGACGATGACGAGCTTCGCCGAAAAAGCCTGACCTTCGTCGCGCAAAGGACCCAATGACGCGGTGACCAGCACGGTCAGCCAAATCGGCACTTAGCGGGCTGCCCGTAGGCTCATGGAATCGAGCGCGTAGAAGCCCCGGTCGGTTGCCTAAGATATCCAGTCCAAAGCCTCCACAGGTTCATCAAGGCGCGCGACCGACGTGTCTTGAACGCTCTGGGACAGGCTTGGCGCGGGTGCGGCTGACCGCGCCCCAATCGACGCCGCGCGTAGCGTACATAACCCCGCCAAGCGCGACGAACAGCAACACCGAGCCGATCAGGAGCGACCAGGCTTCCAGATTGAGCAGCACGAACAGCAGGGCATAAAGCCCGATCAGCAGTGCGCCGATAAAGCGTGCACGCGTCCAGCTTTTAAGCACGGCGGCGCTGTACGCGGTCAACAGGCCAATTACCGATGCGCTCGCGAGAAGGTAGGCCAGCGTGAATCCGATAACCTCGGCAAAGGCCAGCAACAAGGCAAAGAACAGCACCAGTCCGACGCCGGTGAGTAGATATTCGACCGCAGCTACCCGTGCGCTGCCAACCACATCGAACAGGAAGAATGCGAGAAACGTGAAGCCGATGAACAGGAACCCGTATTTAACCGAACGTACAACCTTGGAATACAAGTTCACCGGCTCGACGAGGTCGACGGTCACGGCACGACTTGCGCCATTGATCACCTCTTCACCGGCGGCGCGCCCGTTGGTGGCAGATGACAATTCCATACCCGTCTCGACGTTGTTGACGGGATAGTCTCCACTCCCGATCGAAGGAACGCCGAGATCTTGCGAGGAAACCGGCGGCTGACCGAGCGCCAGTTTGTCGATTACATAGTTCGCGGAAAAGCCTGCATCGGAAATGCGCGGCTTTTCGGGCAGGAACGAACCCGAGAAGCTGGGGCTGGGCCAGGTGGAACTGATGTCCCAACGGGTCACGCCGCCGCGCGGAACCAGGCTGATGCCACCGCTTCCGCGTACGTCCAGCGCATAGCTGACCGGCAGGCTACCTTCGCCAGACCACGGCAGAAACGCGAAGAAGCCCTGGCCCCCCGACGCAGCCGGCCCCTTGCCAGGCTGTACTTCGAGCGATTTGCCGCCTGCGCGGATCAAGCCGCCAGACGTCAGCCCGCGCGCATCGGACGTGCCCACTCTGATTTCCGCCCGATCCCACAGCAGTCGCTCTCGCGTGACACCGAAGCGCTCAAGATCAGCCGGCAAGCGAAACGTCGCTCTGCCTTTGATCCGGGCGGTGAACAGCACCGAACGATAGATCGACTTGCGCCGCTCCTGTGGCTCGATGCGCGTGATGACGTGATTGTCGGTAGGGGAAACGTAGAGCAGGCGTTCGACCTCAACCACCCGGCTTACCTGCTTGCCATCCACGACCTCGCTCTGCGTCTGGGTGGTGCGGAACGGCACCGCGAGGATGGGCCCCGAAAGCACTTGCGTGCCGCCCCAGCCGGCTGAGATCGCCGCCTGCGCGGTACTGGATTGATCCTGACGATCGTAAACCAGCGCGTAGATCAGCAGCAGAGGAAGTATCAGAACCGTGGCCACGAGCCCGACGAACAACAGCTTCATCCCCGGGGATCGTTCCGGACGGGGCGGTGTCTCATCGGGCATCGGCAAACTTCTCCTTGCGACGCCGACGCTGCACCAGAAGCGTAGGTAAAGCTAGAGTTGGTCGCGGAACCTTGCGCCGTTTACCCAGGTCCTGCCACGTCAGCGCGCATCGCGGAGTTGGCCATAGGCCCAGAAGCTGGTCATCGTGATGCTCGCACCAAGATCAGGGCGAACGGTGGCGCTTACGAGATCGGGAAGGGAGGGAGAGCCGCCGCCAGGGCGCCCCCAGTAGAGCGTCACGAACCTTGGATCCTGCGAAGTCGTGAGTGGCTTGCCCCGATGAGCGCGAAGTCGCCGTGCAAGAGCGCGACTGGAATCGAGGCGCTGCTGCCGGGTTCTGGTATGAGCGTCACGCTCGTCGAAGTTGACGACCGCCAGTCGCCAGCCCTTCTTTCAGCTCGAAGAAGATGAGATGCAGCCGCATCGGGCGGTCCCTCGATTCGAAGCAGCCGGGCTCGCTTCCGCGCACCAGCGATCGGTTGAGGTCGCCTTGTCGTATCAACGTACACCGCGCCCGGGCGACCTTGCCATAGTCGCGCCCGCCGATCTGGACCGGGGGCGCGCTGCCGTCTAGGCATTGCGATATCGACATGCTCCACCTTGCCGGGAGCCGTTTCTGAGGTCTCGTTTGCATGGCCCGTCATGTGCGTTCATTGCTCCTTAGCCTGGCTGCCGTCATCGGCGCTGTCTGGTCGATCGGCGACGTCTGGGCAGCGCCCGTCTCCGGACGATACGGTCCGCTGCTTCTGTCGGTTCGCGATGGGCAGGTGAACGCGGTGTTTTCCGAATGGCGCGTTGGCAACGGCACCGTCGATGCGCCGCAGTTCAGCTGTCTCTTTTTGATCAAAGGCCGGCTGACCGGTAGCCAGGCCGCGATCGACACTTGGTTCCCAGGTGACGGCGAGCACATCCGGGGCACTCTGGATCTTGGTTCGAAACCCGGGATCCAATTGTCGGAGAACCATGGAGGCTGTTCGATGACCTCGGGCGACATGGTCGCGGCTCCTTACACGCTCGATCTGGATCAGGCACAGCCGCGTTGGATCGGCGCGGGTATCGTCACAAGGCCGCGCGTTTTCCTGCGGCGCAAACCGGCTGATCAGGCACGGCGTTCGAGCCCGTACCTTGTCAAATTCGACTCCTTCGCCGTCATCGATCAGCGGGGTGCCTGGTTGTATATCGCCTATGTCGATGCCGATGGCCCACCGGTGACCGGCTGGGTCCGCAAGGACGAAGTGGGGTCGACGGTTGGACGCAGCTGACTTCCGGTACTGCGATGGTGTGGCCATATTTGTATCGAACTGTTTGAGCGTGTACCAGCAAACGTGCTGACGCAAGAAACAGCAATAAGCCCGAATGCCGATCGATACCGGCAACAAGGTAGAGGATGCCAAAGGAAGAGGTCTTGAGTCCCAGCTCGACATCCAGGATCCTGCGCCGCATCTTTGCAGGACCAGCTGATTTTATCCCGCAGGAAACGGGGGACGAGGCCTGGGTCGATCAATCCTCATGTCGCAATTGCGGCGTTCCAATCGATAGCGCTTATTGCGGTGCGTGCGGGCAGAAAGCTGCCCGGCGACTTTCACATCGCACGTTCCTGAAGGAAGTTTGGGAACGGGTGCGCGTTTTCGAATGGCAGCTGCTGTCGACTGCGCTGCGGCTGCTGGTTTCACCCGGGAAGGTTGCACGCGAATTCGTGTTGGGCCGGCGTAGCGCGAACATGCATCCGCTCAAGCTGTTGGTGGCGCTGGTAGCGGTGCTGGTGTTGATCCTGGCGGCGAACAAGTATTTTGCCCGGTACGACTTCTCCGGCCACGATAAGACGATCGATCGCATGGCAGAGCGGGTGATGCTCTATGCCAACTGGAGCTTCTCTCTGGGTATCCTTGCGATCTTCATGGGTTCGTGGATCGCCCTGCGTAAACGACTTGCATTCAACATGATCGAGCATGCCACGCTGGCGATCTACTGCCAGAGCGTCACTTTGGGGGTCGTGATCCTAAACATGCTGCCGACGTTGTTGTGGCGTGACCCGCAGTTCGTGATGGAGCACAAGGCCGCGTCGCAACATTACATGTTCATCATCAAGCTGTTGATCGTGGCGGCAGGTTACAAGCAGTTCTTCCTGCTGGATCTGAAGTCCGACTGGCTACGGTTCACAGCGGCACTCATCGTCTATGCGGTTACTGCCTGGGTGCTGCTGCGGATCTACGCAGCCGCGATCCTATGGTTCGTAAGCTGACGCATGACGTAAAGAGATCAAAGAGGAGCCCGAAGATGCGCAAGGTCCTGTTCGCGACGACCCCGCTTGCTGCGTTGCTGTTGGTGAATTGTGGTTCTGGAGACGATCCGGCCGCTACGGCCCTTTCCGGATCGAAGCGTGTGGAGGCTATCGCATCGACCCTCCAGGCATGCTCATATGACGGTCGCCCGGTCGAGGCGCAATCAGCCTCGCTCAACGGGGCGGCGCCCAACGATTGCGTCGTGGCGGTCAAGAAGGTCATGAACTTCACCGGACTGCCGGCGAACTTCACCGTCGTTTCCGGTCCGGTGGATAACGCCGCGGCCGTGATCCTGCTTGACCAGAACAAGGTTCCGCGCCGCGTCATCGCCTTCAACCCCAAGTTCATGACTGCAGCGCGTTCGCTTGCTGGCGGCAACGACTGGGGACCGATCAGCATCATGGCGCATGAGATTGCCCATCATCTGTCGGGGCACACTATCGTGCCGGGAGGAAGCCGGCCAGAGATTGAACTGGAAGCCGACAAGTTCAGCGGCTTCGTACTCCAGAAGATGGGGGCCAGTCGCGGCGACGCGACGATGATGATCCTGAAGATCGGCACGATCCATGGTTCCGCGACCCATCCTGACAAACAGCGCCGCGCCGAAGCGATCTCGCAAGGGTGGAACGAGTCCTGCCGGCAGGAAGGCGCAAGCGATTGCGCTGGTGGCAGCGCCGTCGCGGCCTCGCCTGCAAATGCCGGGAGCCGTCCAGGAGCGGCGCCGCTTCCGTCGCTGGCGACCGCGGGCGAAAATCCAAAGTCCACTATCGCGTCGGCGCTGCCGCGCCCAGGATCCATACCGTTCAAGTATGGTCACTTCATCGTCGATGAGACCGGGAAGCTCGATCCCGAACGAGCGCGCAAGATCGACGCGCGGCTTTACCGTCTTGCGAAGGACGTGGGCGCGGAGTTCGCGATTTTGGTGGTGAACGATCTGCGTGGCATATCGGCCAACGATTATGCCTGGGCGATGATGCGCCAGTTGCGCGTGGGCAAGCTGGATGTGGGGAATGGCGCGGTGGCAGTGGTGGCGCCGCGCCAGCACCAGGCTGCGGTCGCATTCGGACCGGGCTTCGCCAAGGAGGCGGAGTTTTCCGATCCGAGCAAGCAGTTGCTGCAGTGGGCGGATGCCGCCTGGGCTTATTGCGACGATGCCGATGGCTGCCAGGGGTGGACCGACAACCTGATCAACATCTTTTCGCAAACGCTCAACAATGTCGAGCACACCAAGTGGACGATTGCGTATCCCAGCCTGGATGCACTGCTGACACACTACAGTCAGGTCAATGCCGAGCGGATGCGCAGCAAGCGGCCCTTCGATGACCAGACCGATCAGCCGTTGGGCAATCTCATCCGCGTGACAGGCACGGTGACCGACCTTACAGCACCCACCGGGTTTGGACAGGCGAACGAGCGCCTTCTCGGAGGCGAACGGGGCTATACCGCCGTCAGCATGAAGACCGACGATGGCTATCCGATCATCCTCTACGTCGCGCCGAGACTTGATGGGCTGATGCCGGCTGGAAAGCTTGTGCAGGGGCAGCGTTACACGATGGTGGGCCGCCTGCAGCGAACAGGTGACAAGGACAAGCAGGCTTCGGCGCTATGGTTATTCAGCTACGACCCCTTGTGATCTCGCTGCTGCGTCACGCAGGCTCCGCCATCGCAAAGATGCGCTTGAGCGCGGGTGCAGCGGCGAGAAAATTTTGTAGCTCGCGCCGTCGGACCGGTTCGCAGGCAAATTCGTCATCGACACCAAGCTGCCAGCGTGCCGCCGCATCCGCCGGGTCATCGTGCAGGGCATCGAACAAGCGGGCATGCTGGTCGACGTCGGCCTCATCCCGCGCGAGGCCTTGGGCGATGAGGTCGCTCGACTGGCGGCGCAATGCGGCCCCGATCTCGCCAGGGGCAAGTTCAGGATGGTATTGCACGCCCCAGAACACCGTACCGTCGTGCCGAATTTCGACAGCCTGAACCCTGGTCGCGCCGTTCGTCGCCAGCAAGGTGGCGCTTGACGGCAGTTCCGCCACTTCATCGCCGTGGATGGCAGGCGCGTCCCAGCATGCCGGTCGCCCCGCAAGCAAGGGATGGTCCCGTCCCGCTGTTGTGGCCATGATCCTGCGGGCAACGCCGGCTTCCATGCGGCGTGGCATTTTGCGCACTGCGCCTCCCGTCGCCGCGACGGCGATCTGCAATCCTGCGCAAGAGCCGAATGAGGGGGTTCCCGATGCGAACACCGCTTTCATGAAATCGAGTTGCCTTCGTACTTCCGGCGTCTCGTCGTAGACGTGCATCGGTGAGCCCGAGAGGAAAACCGCGTCGTATTGCGCCAATCGCGCCGCCGTAAACGGTTGCGCCTCTGGCTCTGCGGGAAACACGATGTCCGTTTCGCATCCCAAAACCATCTGCTGCAGGGTGGCGGCATAACTTTCTGCCGAGCTTTTGCCGACATGATCGCGGCGTTGTTTACGCTCAACATCGGTTTCGCTCTCGGCAATCAGAAACTTCGGCAAACCTGTTCCTCAAGGTGACAGCTGACATGGCGTAAGCTCCAGCTGATTGAAAAGAGATCATGTGATCGATCGCAGGTGAGGACGTGGGGCGTGCAGCCGGGTTTGCAATGCGTGATCGCAGTGCCTTTTGGGTCAGGATCTGCTTAGCGCTGCGAGGTCGGTTGTCGTGCTATCCAGCTTGCCGCCGTCGTCCGAAAACATACCGGTCGGATGCAATCGTCCCCGATTTGCGGGTTGAAGCCGTAAACTTTGCGGTCCCCAAAAACGCGGAAACGATCGGTATCAAGCCGTGGGGGCGGGATATCGCCATCCTTGTTCCGCAGGCTGACCGGGGGCAGCCGTGCGGCTTTGTTCGTCGCTGAGTTGCGCCATCTTACTTGGATGGATGTCGATCCAGCCCCCGGATGGTGCCCGACCTAATCATGGCAGGAGCTTCAGCAAGCGCGCTGGAACGCTTTATAGCGGCTCCCGGAGATGAGGCTCGCCGCCGATCATGCCAGCCGCGCAATGATTTGCGGCAGGTCGATGGTCGTCTGAATGCCGGCAGGCGCCTCGCACACATAGGGCACGGCGTTCACCGGGCGGTGCGCGGTCAGACCGGGGGTCATCTCCGGATAGTCGGCTTCGGACACCGGAAACGTGATCGCGATGTCGAGCGGGCAATCGCCCATCATGACCACGCGCCATCCCGATTCCTTGCGAAATTCCCACTCCTCGCCATCGCTGGTCTCGACGTCGCTGGAAACGAACCAGACGGTCGTGAAGGTGATCAGCGGCTTGCCATTGCGGTAACCCGTCAGCACCGTCTTGGTGGCAGCGACGGTATCCTTGGGGATCACGCCGGCCGCAATCGTCACCTCGTGCCGGGCAAGGCCTTGTGCGCCCGTAACCTTGAAGTCATCGATCGGCAGGCCGAGCGCGGTGGCGGTCAGCTGCAGCGACGGTGCGAACGAGTGCAGCATGTGATCCTGCTGCATTTCGCTGATCGTCCCGCCCGGCGCCCCGAAGCCCATCATTTCGAAGATCATCTCGGGCGAGTTGCGCGACGAACAATCCGCGAATTCGACGATCGCCAGATGATCGAGACGCCGCTGGATCGAGGCCAGGACGATCGGCAGTGCCTCGCTGATGAAGCCGGGGCTGGAGCCGCTGGCATGAACCGAACTGTTGCCCTTGCGGCACGCCGCCTGGACCCGGGCATGAATCGCGGGATCGAACGCCGCTGGATTCTGCAATTCCATGCGGGTCGAGACGATGTTCGCCCCCGATTCCAGGATCCGGCAAATCTCATCGAAATCGCAGACATGCGGCATGTACAGGACGCAATCGGGCTTTAGCGCCAGCACCTCTTCGATGCTGTTCGTCGCAGTCACTCCGATCGGCGCGATCCCGGCAAGTTCGCCTACATCGCGCCCCGCCTTGCTGGGACTGTGCACCCAACAGCCCACGACCTCGAGTTGTGGATGTTGGATCGCCCGGCGCAAGGCACGCGAACCGACATTACCGGTAGCCCACTGGACCACGCGATAGCGCTTCTCGGTAGCTGGTGTTTGAAGCTGCGGATTCGTGATAAGTCCTGCGCTTGCGCCATCATTGCTCATGCGGGGGTAATCCTCTCAAACTGTCGACCCAATTCGTCGGGTTCTTGGCGAGGGTTATCGATCACCACGTCGCGTCGGTCAAATCGGTTACGGTACATCGCTTTCATCGCAGGGCCGATACGCCGGTATCCGTGCGCATGCACCCGGTCGGCTATTGAGCCTGCGCCTTCATCTGTGCATAGGCCGCGTCACGGGCGTCGGGCGCGATGGACCGCAGGTAGCGGCTCGCATCCTTGTAGGTCAGGAACGCCTGGCCATCGGCGATGATCGGCACCGTGCGACCATTGTAGATCCGGCGGAGCAGCCGTCGCTGTGTTCTTGGCAGGGTTTGATCGTCTTCATCGCTCAAAGCCATTCTGGATCTCGGTATGCGCAAAGCCTAGACATACGGCACCTGTTGGCGCCAACGGCCTTCGAGCGAAAGGAAAATAATGACTGCAGCACCCGACCTGACGGACGCTGGCCAGCACTTCGCCTGGTGCGTCCAAGTGCTTGGCGGCACAACGGCCGCCGCGCGACGCCTCGGCATCGATGAGCGGGCGATCCGCCGGTTTATCAATGGCGAGCGGCCGATCAGCAGTGGTCTGTTGGAGGATATGGCCAAGGCACTACGGCTGCTCGCTGACGATGCGACTGCAGCGGAACGGGTGATCGCCGCCACCCTGGCGGACGGACCGGGCGCCGACTGACCATCAACGGTTTTGCGGCACGAGGAACGCGCTGCACTCCCCGTGTCGTCGACCTTGCACGCAAAGCCGCACTTGTCCCGCTCCCGGTTGCACGATGGCGATCACGCGCCATGTGACTGTCTCAACTGAATAGCGGAGACCAAGATGGCGTTCACGGGACGCGAATTGCGATCGACAATCGACGAGGCCGGCAGGCTCATCCTCTCGCTAGACGATGTCGTGATCGAGGATCCGGCGGATGACGAGATCATCGTCAGGATCGAAGCGGCCCCGATCAATCCCAGTGACCTGGGTCTTCTGCTCGGCCCTGCTGACCTTGGCACGATCAAGCAGGGGCCTGACGGCGGGCCCGGCATCGTGCTCGATGTTCCGAAAAGCCGCCGGGCGGGCGTTCAGGGGCGTATCGGCCAATCGCACGCGGTCGGCAATGAAGGCGCTGGTACCGTGGTCGCCGCCGGCAGGGCGTGCGCGCAGCTTGCCGGTAAACGGGTCGGGATGATCGGTGGCGCGATGTACGCGGATTACCGGCGGATCAAGGCAGCCGAGGTCATTCCTCTACCCGACGGGGCGAGTTCGCGTGATGGTGCCGCAATGTTCGTGAACCCCTTGACCGCGCAGGGCTTCGTCGAAACCGCCCGGCGCGAGGGTCACAAGGCGATCATCCACACCGCTGCAGCCTCCAACCTTGGCCAGATGCTGCAAAAAATCTGCGTGGCAGAGGGTATCGACTTGATCAACATCGTCCGATCGCCGCAACAGGCCGAGATCCTGCGAGGCATCGGCGCCACCCACGTCCTTGACAGCAGGGACGCGGATTTCGCCGACCGCCTGGTCGATGCCATTGCCGAAACCGGAGCCACCATCGCGTTCGATGCGATCGGTGGCGGAACCCTTGGCGGCGAGATCATGCAGGCGATGGAACGTGCAGCGGTACGCACCTCGACCGAATACAACCGCTACGGTTCGACGACGTTCAAGCAGCTCTACATCTATGGCGCACTCGATACCTCGCCGACGATCTTCGATCGCGGTGCGGTGGGTTTCCACTGGAGCATGTCGGGTTGGCTGCTGTTTCCCTTCCTGCAAAAAGCAGGAGATGACGTGGCGCAGCGCCTGCGTCGGCGCGTGGTCGACGAACTCACGACCACCTTCGCCAGCGCATACACACGGGTCATCGGGTTGGCGGAGGCTCTCGATGCAGACGTGGTGCGGGCCTACGCGCGAAAAGCGACCGGCGAGAAGTTCCTGATCGATCCCACCAGGGGCTGAAACGGACTGCCGGCAATCTTTCTGGTGATGCGATGGCATCCATCGACGGATACGGGTCATCTCGCCCGGCTTATCCGGCCTTGCGAAAGACGAAGGACTGCACCCAGATAGATCGCGCCGCGCTTTGCGCGACGCGATCTTCCGGTCAATCCTGGACCAGGTATATGGCCTGTGCCGGGCATTGGTTCACGGCCCGCTGGATCGTGTCTTCATCTTCCGGCGCCACGTCACTGACCAGAACGACGGCGTACCCGTCTTCATGAAGTTCGAACACGTCGGGAGCGATGCCGAGGCAAATACCGAAGCCGGCGCATATCTCGGTGTTGATATGGACTTTCACGTTCAGGCGGCCTCCACCGGATCGAACTCCAGCGCGATATGCGTCAGGCCACGCAGGATGAAGGTCGGCAGATAGCTGTAATTCCTGGCGTCGACCGGCCCATGCACCTTCTCCGAAACGCGGATGTCGGTGGTACGATCGAACATACGGTTGATCGCGACGACGGTCTCGGCGCGGGCAAGTGGCGCGCCGGGGCAGGCATGCCGTCCGGCTCCGAAGCCGACGTGCAGGCGGGCGTTCTTGCGATCGACCTTGAACTCGGCCGGATCCTCGAACTTGCGAGCATCGCGGTTTGCCGCGCCATTGGCGATGAACAGGAACGTGCCAGCTTCGACTTCGACACCGCCAACCGTCGTCGGCATCTTCGCCAGGCGGAAGTCGCCCTTGACCGGCCCTTCGGTACGCAGGCATTCCTCGACGAAGTTGGGGATGAGGCTGCGATCCTCGCGCAGGCGCTGTTGGATGTCGGGGCGATCGCCGATCAACTGGAAGGCGTAGCTGAGCAGCCGGACGGTGGTCTCCTGACCTGCGGCGAACATGTTCGCTGCGATCCGTGCAACGTCCATCGGTTCGGGCACCGAGCCATCGGGGAAGGTCGCCTGCGCCAGTCCGCTCAGCACGTCGCCTGCGGGATTGCGCCTGCGGTCTTCGATATAGGTCGAGAACTTGTCGTAGAGGAATTCGAGCGGCCCGTGCGTCACTTCGCCATCGGTGCCGCCGACCACGGCGCCGCCGCTATCCTGCTCCACGCGGATCAGGTGCTTGCGAAACTCGACCCGATCCTCGGGCGGCACGCCGAGCAGATCCGAGACGACCAGCACGGCGAAGGGCTGCGCGAAGGCATCCATAAATTCGCATTTGCCCTGCGACAGGAAGGTGTCGATCTGCTCATCGGCCAGCTTCCACATGAACTCCTCGTTTTCCTTGAGGCGTCGCGGGGTGATCAGCGACATCAGCAAGGATCGGTGGGCCGTATGGGTGGGCGGATCCATCGTTGGCAACTGATCGTGGAACGGCGTCTTGTCGCGCCACTGCTCGATAAGTTCGGAGATGTCCTCGTTCCGGTGATCATCGAGCGGGATGGGGCAGCCGGCGAACGGCCCGGTGGTCGACATGCACGAAGAGAAGCGGACAGGATCGTTGTAGATTTCCAGCGCCTCGCTGTAGCCCGTCACCATCACGATGCCGTGATGCGGCTCGCGATGAACCGGCGACTGCGACCTCATGTAGTCGAAGTACGGGTAGGGATCTTTGATAAACCGATCGCTGCGAAAGAAATCATGCGAATCGAAATCGTGGGCCTGATCGTTCATGTTGGCTCCTTGACGGGCACTGTTTGTATTCTCGCCCGGCCCGACACGCTTAATGTCCGACCCGGCTCTCGCACTCAGGATAGCGGAAGATTGGGCTGGATTGCAAAGCGCCTTATCCGAAAAATGATGTTCATCGCCCCGGTGCACGATCGTCGCGATGCTTCGACCGACCCGGACCACGCACTATCGGCACGCATTGTGAATGGGCGCGCCCCCGCGTAGCCTGCCGCGCATGACCGAAGTTAGCACGATCGATTGGGCACGCGGTGATCTGTCCGGTCTGGATTTTCCGGCGCACCCTGAGGCGTTGCAAGCGGGCGGCCCCGAGTTCCTGACCCGAGCATTTCGCCAAGCCGGTGTGCTCGGCCCTGACAACAGCGTGACGCGGATCACCCGTCTTGCCGAATGGACGCTGGGAGGCACCGGTGTGAAGGCGCTTCTCTGCGTCACCTACCAGCACGATGTCCCGGGTTTGTCGCGCGATCTGTTCGTGAAGTTCTCGCGCAACTTTCAGGACAAGGTGCGCGATGCCGGTCGCCACCACATGCCGCCCGAGGTGCTGCTGGCCAACGTGTCGCGCGATCCGGCGTTTCCGGTGGCAGTGCCGTATTGCTTCTTCGCGGACATCCAGACCGAGACGCTGACCGGCATCATCATCACCGAACGCATACCATACGGGCAGGGGGCCATCGAGCCGCATCATCCCAAATGCATGGACCAGGAGCTACCGGAGCCTCTTGCGCATTACCGGGCGTTGCTCAGCAATCTTGCGCGGCTTGCAGGGTCGCACAAGTCAGGCCGGCTGGGTAGCGAAGCGGAGCGGGCGTTTCCCTTCGATCGCGAGGCGGCGATCCTTCGGCGGCCCAGGTTCGATGCGGCATTGCTCGACAAGCGGATCGGGCGCCTCGCGCAGTTTATCGGGGAATACCCCCACCTGGTGCCGTCGCATCTGGCAGATCCGGCCTTCCTCACCAGTGTGCGCGCTGATGCGCGGCTGGTCGTGGATCAGCAGGAGGACGTCTGGCGTTTCCTGTTCTCGCAGCCCGCCATGATCGCGCTGTGCCATATGAACGCGAACATCGACAACGCCTGGTTCTGGAAAGAGGCCGATGGCACGCTGCAGGCCGGACTGATCGATTGGGGCAGCGTCGGCCAGATGTCGGTGGCATCCTCCATCTGGGGCTGCATCGGCGCCGCCGAACCCGATCTGCACGACCATCACCTTGCCGGACTGCTCAACCATTTCATCACCGCGTTCGCGCAAGCTGGCGGCCCATCGCTCGACAGGGCCGAACTGATGCGACATCTCGAAATGCATGTGCTGATGTCGGCGCTGCATATGACGACGGCGCCGCCTGCGATCTTGCGCGAAGTGCCGGATCCCAACCTGGCCGCCGACCGCTACGATCCGATATTCACGCTCAACGAGACGGCGCGGGTGCAGCTGAAGATCACCGTGTCCCTGCTGAACATGTGGTACCGGCGTGATCTTGGTCGATTGCTGCGCCAGGATGGGGCCTGGCGGCGCTAGCGCCCGGCGAGCGCCATCGCGTCGACCGTGAACTTGAAGCCGACCACGAACGCATCGTCGATATCGCGCGTGCGGAATGGCGCGCCGGTCTGGTCGGGGTGAAGGATGTACTGCAGGTTCGGAGAGATGCGCAACGCGGGGCCAAGCTGCGCGCCATAGGCCAGTTCCATCATGTACTGGTTGCGGCGCACCCCGGCCGTGCCGCCGCCGAACGCCCGCGCCGCGTTCATCCGTTCGAGCGCGAGATCGCTGAAGCTCTGCTGGTTGATCACGAAACCCAGCGTGTCGCGGTCGCGGGCCTCGAAGGTGCCGGTCTGCACCAAGCCAAGCTCTAGAAAATGCCGTTCCTCGACCCGGCCCGACAGATTGGTCATCGCCACGCCGAACACGGCGAGGCCCCGTTCGCTCGTGGGGTCGGGGCGCGTCAGCATCTGGTCGAAGCGGGCGTATATGCCCGAACGGCCCTTGCGAGTCGCCGCCGCCCGGCCCGAGACGATGGCGATGCCGTCCTGATCGTCGCGCAGGGGATCGGCGTAGTCGCCGCGATCGATCCAGCCGCCCAGGATGTAGTGGCGCGGCAACCGATCGTTGCCGAAATCGGTACCGTAACCCACTTCCCACGGCACGATCACGCCGGTGGCGTTGCGGGTCGAGAAGTTGAAGCCGCTGTCGTTGGGGCGCTTGCGGTCGGGATTGACCTCGTAGACGCCGGCATGGGCGAAGACTTTCGACGTCAGGTTGAGCTTGGCGTGCGCCATCCAGCTTGAGGCCGGAAAGTAGGTGAAGTTGCTGTTCTTGAACACGAACGTCGGATTGCCGCAGGCCGAATTGCTCTGGAAATTGCAGTAGAACGGCGAGCTGAGGAAGTGCACGTTGGCCTGGCTGCGCCCCGCCTCGATGGTCAGCGGCCCCAGCTTCTGCTCCCAGGTCAGGATCGCGAGGTGGGTGTTCTGCGTGCCGAAGATCTCCTGCACCGAGGTGTTATTGCCCAGCGCGATCGCGGCCAGGTTCTCGCCATGGCGGTTGGTCACCGCGCCGTGGATGGTGGCCCCGCCGATCCCGGCGATCCGGTCGAGGTCGAGGTCGGCCCCGACGTAGATTTGGCCGGCATAGGCCGCGTCGCGGCGCAAGCCGCCGGTGATGTTGCTCGCCGCCTCGCCGGTGTAGCTGAGCGAGAGGGTGATGCCCTGGTCCGCCAGCGGTTGCCACGGCTTGCTCTGGGTCGCCTGGGGCAGGGTCGGCGGGGGCGCATCCTTGGGCGCGGGATCGTCCTGCGCGTGGGCCATCGGCGCGCACAGCGTCAGCATCGCCGCCAGCGAGGCGGCGGCAAGGTTCGTGGTCTTCATGCCTGCTCTCCCGTGAATTCGATCAGGCCTGAGCCGGCGCTACGATGGGCCGCTTGAGCACGCCGAGCAGCACCGTGCTGGCGAGCGTTCCGGCGACGATCGCGATGGCGTAGGCCGCCAGGTGGGTCACCGCGCCGGGGATCGGCAGCACGAACACGCCGCCATGCGGAACCCGCAGCTCGACGCCCGCCGCCATCGAGATCGCGCCGGTGATCGCCGAGCCCGCCATCATCGCCGGGATCACCCGGAACGGATCGCGCGCGGCAAACGGGATCGCGCCCTCGGTGACGAAGGCGAGGCCCAGCACCGCCGCCGCGCCGCCCGCCTCGCGCTCCTCGGGGGTGAAGCGGTTGGCGAACAGCCGTGTCGCGAGCGCCAGCGCCAGCGGCGGCGTCATGCCCGCCGCCATCGTCGCGGCCATCGGCGTGTAGACCTGGCTGGCGATCAGCCCGACCGAGAAGGCGTAGCTCGCCTTGTTGACCGGGCCGCCCATGTCGAACGCCATCATCGCGCCTAGGATCAGCCCGAGCAGGATCGCGCTCGACCCCTGCATCGCGCGCAGCCATTCGGTCAGGAAGGTCAGCAGCGCCGCGACCGGCGTGCCGACCGCATAGATCATCAGTAGCCCGGTCAGCAGCGTGCCCAGCAGCGGCAGGATCAGCACCGGCTTGAGGCCCTGGAGGTTCTTGGGCAGCTGGATCAGCCGGTTGAGCCCGTCGACGCCATAGCCCGCGATGAACCCCGCGACGATGCCGCCCAGGAAGCCTGCGCCCAGGTTGGCGGCGATCATGCCGCCGATCATGCCCGGCGCGATGCCGGGACGGTCGGCGATCGAAAAGGCGATGTAGCCCGCCAGCGCCGGCACGATTAGCGCGAAGCCGCCCTTGGCGCCGATCTCGAACAGGGCATGGGCGAGGGTACCCGCCGCCGTGTCCTCGTTGGCGTGGATACCGCCCAGCGCGAAGGCGAGCGCGATCAGCAGGCCGCCCGCGACCACGAACGGCAGCATGAACGACACGCCGGTCATCAGATGCTTGTAGGGGCCGGTGCGCTCCTTGCCCGCAGGCGTGCTGTCGGATGCGCCGCCGCCTTGTGTCTTCGCTTCGGCCAAAGCCTGCTCGATCAGCTTGGCGCCGCCGGTGATCGCGGGCTTGGTGCCCCCTGCGAACACGCGCTTGCCGGCGAAGCGGGCGCGGTCGACCTCGCGGTCGGCGGCGATCAGCACCACGTCGGCGGCGGCGATCTCCTCGGCGGTCAGCGCATTGCCCGCGCCGACCGAGCCTTGCGTTTCGACGCGAATGTCATAGCCGAGCTGGCGCGCGCCTTCGGTCAGCCCCTCGGCCGCCATGAAGGTGTGGGCGATGCCGGTCGGGCACGAGGTGACCGCGACGATCCGTGGCGTTCCCTTTGCCGGTGTGGTGGCAGGGGCGCCCCCATCGGTCGCGGCGATCGCGGCGGCGGGATCGGCCAGCACCTGCTCCAGCGTCAGGTGTCGATGCGGTCTATCGCCGAAGCGCAGGGCGTTGTCCGCGGGCGCGACGAGCAGCAGCGTATCGCCGTCGGCGGGCGGCGGGGCCGCCTCCTGTCCCGATTGCACGATCTCGATCGTGCGCCCGCTGGCGCGCGCCGCCTTGCGCAGCGCCTCGCCCGCCAGCACGCCGGTGACCCCGGCTTCCTCCGCCTCGACTATCGCGAGTATCCTGCTCATTTCGCATCTCCCATGCGTGTCGTACCGGCCGTTTCGGCCGTGTTGATGCTAACCTTGCTCGCAAGTGCCTCGACCTCGGGGCGATCGGGCAGGTGTGGTCCGGCTAGCCCGAGCTTGGCGACCGCGAACGCCGTCGCCAGCCGCGCGTTGCGTTCTAACGTCGCGCCTTCCACCAGTGCTGCCGCCAGTCCTGCCACCATGGCGTCGCCGGCACCGACCGTGCTGACGACACTTTGCGCCGCGAGCTTCGCGACAATCGCGCCTTCGTCCGACAGGAACAGCGCGCCTTGCGCACCCATGGAGACCACCACCAGTTCCGCGCCGCGCGCGCGCAGCTGGGTAGCCACCCGGATGATGTCGGACACGTCGCCGAGGGCTTCGCCGCTCCATTCGGCGAGTTCGTGACGATTGGGCTTGAGGCAGTGGGGCAGGACCGGCGCTGCCAGCGCATGGTCGAGCGGGGCGCCGCTGGTATCGAGCATCACCCGGCTACCGCGTGCGCGCAATCGCGCGATGAGGCCGGCGTAGATGCCGGGCGGACACCCCGGCGGCAGGCTGCCAGCCAGCACGACCAGCGTCTCGGTATCTGCCAGCGCCTCGATCTCGACGGCGATCCCCTCGACCTGATCGGGCGTGACTTGCGGACCGTCCAGATTGATGTCGGTGGTGTCGTCGGCGTCGACGATCTTGAGGTTTACCCGCGTCGCCCCGTCCACGCGATGGCAGCGATCCTCGATCCCGCCGTTGGCGAACAGCGCCTCGAAGGTGGCGGCATTCTGTGTGCCCAGCAATCCGAACGCGGTGGAGCGAATGCCCCAATCGGCCAGGCAACTCGCCACGTTGATGCCCTTGCCCCCGGCGTTTCGCCGCACGCTGCGCGCGCGGTGGACTTCGCCGGGCACCAGCCGGTCGACGGTGATCGTCTGGTCGATCGCGGGGTTTAGGGTGACGGTGAGGACGCGCATCACGCCGCCGCTCCATCGAGCGCGCGAACATCCGCCGCGCTCTCCGCCGCCAGCGCCTTTGCCGCCAGCGCGGTCAGCGCCTCGCCATCGGCGGCGCGGATGCGCGCTTTGACCGCGGGGATATCGCGCGGGGTCATCGACAGTTCGCTGACGCCGAGTCCCACCAGCAGCGCCGCGCCGAACGGGTCGCCAGCGATGCCGCCGCACACGCCGACCCAGCGATCGTGCGTCCGCGCCCCTTCCACCGTCATCGCGATCAGCCGCAGGACGGCGGGGTGCAGGCTGTCGGCCTCGCTCGCCAGTTCGGGGTTCTGCCGGTCGATCGCGAGCGCATATTGGGTGAGGTCGTTGGTGCCGATCGAGAAGAAATCGGCGTGCGCGGCCAGCACATGCGCCTGCACCGCGGCGGCGGGCACTTCGATCATGATTCCGATCGGGATTTGGGGAGCACCGAGTTCGGCGCGGATCGCTTCGCAATGGGCGCGTAGCGTGATCAGCTCGGAGGCAGAGGTGATCATCGGGAACATGATCGACAGGTCGCCGCCCAGCTTCGCGGCGCGATACAGCGCGCGCAGTTGCGGATCGAGCAAGTCGGGCCGGCGCAGCAGCAGCCGCGCGCCGCGCACGCCCAAGAACGGGTTCTCCTCCTTGGGCAAGTCGAGGTGCGGCACCTGCTTGTCGCCGCCGATGTCGAGCGCGCGCACGATCAATGGCCGGCCATCCAGTGCGTCGATCATCGCGCGGTAGATCGCGAACTGTTCGTCCTCGCTCGGGCTGTCGCCACGTTCGAGGAACAGGAACTCGGTGCGCATCAGGCCGACGCCTTCGCCGCCCTGTGCCAGCGCGAATGCGGCCTGGTCGGCACGGTTGACGTTGGCGCCGATCGCGACGTGGCGACCGTCGGTGGTGACGGCGGGCTGGCCACGCTCGGCCTCCTCGGCAGCGCGCTTGTCGGCGAGGTCGGCGATCCAGGCTCGTGCGGCGGCGAGGTCTTCATCCGATGGGTTGAGCCAGACGCGGCCGCTGTCCCCGTCGACGATGGCGGTGCTGCCCGCCGCCAACGCGAGCAGTTCGGCGCCGCCTGCGACCACCGACGGCAGGCCGAGCGTCCGCGCCAGGATGGCGCTGTGCGAGGTCGGCCCGCCCAGTGCGGTGGCGATGCCGGCGACCTTGGCGATGTCGAGCGTCGCGGTGTCTGAGGGCGACAAGTCTGCGGCGACGAGGATCGAAAGCTCGTCGGGCAGGTCGGCAAGCGTGCCGGTGCCAAGCGCGGGATCGATCTGCGCCAACACGCGGCGTCCCACGTCGTGCAAGTCGGCCGCGCGTGCCGCCAGCACCGGATTGCCCAAAGCGGTCAGCTGGCCGGCGAGCCGCTGGATCGCTTCGTTCCACGACCATGCCACACCGTGTCCCTCGACCATCAGCTGGCAAGTCAGGGTAATGAGGTCGGTATCGTCGAGCAGCGTCGCCTGCGCGGCGAAGATCTCGGCATCGCCGGCGCCGAGGCGGCGCGAGGTTTCGTCGACCAGCGCCTTCATCTGCGCGCGGGTGCGGACCAGCGCATCGTTGAGCAGCGTGCCGCCCTCGATGAGCGCGACCGGCTGGTCGACCACGTCCAGCTCGGCGGCGGCGAGCAGGTGGACTTTGCCGATCGCGAGGCCGGGACTGGCGGCGACGCCCGCGACCATGCGCGGCGTGCCGGTGGGTTTCCAGCCGCGCACCGGCGCCTGCGCCTTTTCCTGTGCCCGCGCGGCATCGGCCTTTTCGCGCGAGGAAAGCCGGGTGACGACGCCGTGGAACCGGCGGAGCGCTTCGGCCGCACCTTCGCCGCTCGCGGAAATCGTGACGGTGTCGCCGGCCTTCAGGCCAAGCTGGAGCAGCGAGATTAGGCTGCGCGGATCGCCGGTTTCGTCGCCATGGCGCACCCGCAACGTCACGCCACTGGCCTTCGCGGCCTCGACCCAGGCGGAGGCAGGGCGCGCATGCAGGCCGGTGGGATAATCGACGGTCCAGGCGATCGTCTCCGCCAGATCCTCGGCGGGAGAGGCGGGGGCAGGAGCGGCCTCGTCGCGATGCAGCGCATCGGCGATCAGCGTCGCGTCTGCGGTGGTGAAGAGGGCCTGCAACCGTGGCTCGTCCTGGATCAACCGCGTCAGTCGGCGCAGGATGGCGATGTGGCTGTCGGAGTTGGCCGCGATGCCGACGACGAGATGCGCGATCTGTCCCGGGTTCCATTCGACGCCGCCCGGTATCTGCAGCACGACGATGCCGTCACGGCGGACCAGGCCCTTGTCCTCGCCGAGCCCATGCGGGATCGCCACGCCCGAGCCGAGGTAGGTGTTCGCCACCGCCTCGCGCCCCGCCATGCTGACCTCGTATCCCGGCGCCACGCAACCGGCCGCGACGAGCAGCTGCCCGGCCTGGCGGATCGCATCGGCCTTGTCCGTCACGTGCGCGTCGATGCGAATTAGGTCGTTCGCCAGCGTGTCCGCCGGTTCTTGTAGCGTCATTGCGGCCTCTCCTAAGACTTTCGCCCCACCAAGAAAACGTTTTCTCATCACTTTGTCAAGTAGATGGTGAATACCTTGTAAATCGGTGTAGCTTGGAACAGACAGAACCCAGGCTGATGCGGAGAACGATTTCTCGATGGCGGTAGGAATAAAGGACGTGGCGCGTGTCGCCGATGTGTCCGCAGCGACGGTGTCGCGTGTGCTGTCGGGCCGCACGGTGGACGCGGCGATGCAGCAGCGGGTGCTCGCGGCCGTGGCGGAAACCGGCTATCGCCCGAACCTGGCGGCGCGCCGTTTGCGTTCGCGGCATAGCAACACGATCGGTCTGGTAGTCGCCGATATCCGCAACCCGTTCTTTACCGCGGTGTCGCGCTCGGTCGAGGAGATCGCCTATGCCCAGGGGCTACGCGTCATCCTGTGCAACACCGATGAAGATCCTGCCAAGGAAGCGATGTATCTGCAGCTGATGCAGGAGGAGCGCGTCACCGGTGTGATCCTTGCGCCCACGCGTTCCGGGGTCGAAAGTTCGGCGCGCCAGCGCTTCGATTTTCCCGTGGTGCTTATCGACCGAACCATTCCGGGCGCCGCGCAGGATTCGGTCGTGCTCGATAACGAGGCGATGGCGGCGCTGCTGGTTGCCGAACTGCACGGCGCCGGACATCGCCGTATCGCCGGCCTGTTCGGCGCCACCAGCACCACCGGCAGCGGACGCCGCGACGGCTATGCCAAGGCAATGGTCGAGCTTGGTCTGACACCCGAAGCGATACCCGTCGGCCACGGCGCGGGTGAGGCCGAGCGCGCGCTGACGACGCTGATGGCCGCTTCCGATCGACCGACGGCGCTGATCGCCAGCAACGGTGTCATGGTCACCTCGATCCTGCGGGCAGTTCACGCGCTCGGCTTGTCGGTGCCACAGGACATGGCGCTGGCCGGGTTCGATAACGAGCCGTGGATGGATCTGGTCGGCGGCGGCCTTACCGTGATCGAGCAGCCGGTGGAGGAGATCGGACGCACCGCGATGTCGATGCTGTCCGATCGGCTCGAACGGCCTGACGGCCCTCCACGCCAGGTGGTGCTGGGCGGACGCTGCATCGTTCGCGGATCTAGTGTAGGACCATGTCGATGACGATGAAGAAACCGCCGATCGGCCGCGACACCAGGTTGTGCATCTCGCTGTCGGGCCGGCCCGGCAATGCAGGGTCGCGGCTGCACAACCACCTCTATGAGCAACTCGGGCTCGACTTCGTCTACAAGGCGTTCGGGACGGATGACATCGCCGCCGCCGTCACCGGAATTCGCGGCCTCGGTATCCGGGGCGCGGCCGTGTCGATGCCGTTCAAGGAGGCGGTGATCCCGCTGATCGAAGCGCTAGATCCGTCGGCCCGGGCGATCGACAGCGTCAACACGATCGTCAACGATGACGGGGTTCTGACCGGCTACAACACCGACTACGTCGCGGTGCGCGAACTGCTCGGCCGCAGAGGCTTCGATCCGGCGATGCCGTTCCTGCTGCGCGGCAGTGGCGGGATGGCTAAGGCGGTCGTAGCGGCCTTGCGGGACACGGGCTTCGAGCAAGGGACCATCGTCGCTCGCAACGAGGCGGCGGGCCGTTCGCTGGCCGAACGCTATGGCTATGCTTGGAGCGCGCAGGCGGCGGATTACGTGGCGCCGCTGCTGGTCAACGTCACCCCGCTTGGCATGGAGGGCGCGGACGCCGCCGTTCTCGCGTTTTCGGCTGCCCAGATCGCGGCGGCGAGCCACGTCATGGATGTGGTCGCGCAACCCGCCGAAACGCCGCTAATCCTGGCCGCGCTGGCCGGCGGCAAGACGGTCATCTCGGGTGCCGAGGTGATCGTGTTGCAGGCGATCGAGCAGTTCGTGCTCTACACCGGCGTGCGTCCCGATGATGCGATGATCCATGCCGCCGCTGCCTTCGCCCACGGACAGGCTACGGCCGACAGGCTGGTATAGCGCCGGGTTCCTTGCTCCAGCCACCGGGGGCGTGGCCCCCGCGCCGGCACGACGATCAGGGCGCGGGCGGGTGTTGCCGCATCAGCGCCGCCACGATCGCCGCCGTTTCGGACTTCGCGAATGGCGCGCCATAGGCCTCCCGCATCTTGGTCACGGTGGCGGTCCACTGTTTTTCGTTCAGCGGCGGCTGGTAGCGCACCATCGCCACGGAATGACAGGCGAGGCAACTGCGGTTCAGCAGATCCGCATCCGTGCCCTCACCGAAGGTTTCGTCATCCGGCGGCAGGGTGATGTTGGCCGAGCGTACCGAGGCCAGCGGAGCCGCTGGCGTTGTCGTGGCGGTCGTTTCGGGTGCATCGGACGCGTGTTTCGATCCGCAGGCGGACAGCAGCACGATCATCGCCAGCGAAAGCGAGGTTCGCGCCATCATACGATCTCGATCGGGCAGGACTCGACGCAGTTGCGCATGTAGCCGCCCGGGTTCCAGTTCGCCGTCATCGGCTGGATCGCGCCGTCGCCGTTCACCGCCCGACTCATCAGCGTCATCGCACCGCGCGCGCGGATCGGCACATCCGCTTCGAAGCGGCGAAAGCCATAGCGGCCCTCGTCCGGGCCCAGTTTCGCATTCAGCCATGTCTTGCCGTCATCCGTGGAGACCTGCACCCGGCTGAGGACGCCGGCCCCGCCCATCGCGATGCCGCGCACCGGCAATCTGGGCGCAAAGGGCAGGCGGGCGCCCGGCTCGGCGCTGGTGATCCACGATCGGACGTTCATTGCGCTGATCGGCTTTTTGGCGAACTCGGCCGTCCCGGGCGCCACGTCGGCGTCGGGCGTGGTGGGTATCTGGTAAGCTTTCGCCATCCAGTAATTGGTGTCCTTGCCCGAGAACACGTCGATGTGGTTGAGCGACTTGACCCAATAGGTCGAATACCAGCCCGGCACGATCAGCCGCAGCGGGAAGCCGTTGAGCAGGGGCAATTGCTCGCCGTTCATCGCAAAGGCCACCATCACCTCGCCATCCATCGCGTGATCGAGCGACAACGACTTTTCGAACGCGTCGACTTGGGTCAGCGGCTTGTCCAGCCCTCCGAAACGCACCGCCGTAGCCTTCGGATCAACGCCTGCGGCCGCGAGCAGGGTCTTGAGCGCGACCCCCTCCCACATCGCGTTGCCCATCGCGCCATGCGCCCACTGCGCGCCGGGCACGCGGGGCGAGAACAAGGCGCGGCTGTTGCCCGAGCACTGGTTGACCGCGGCGTAGGAGATACGCGGCAGCTTGAGGATCTCGGGCAGCGACAGGGCGAGAGGCTTCTTGCCGCCGGTGATGGTCAGGCGAAAGGTATCGGCATCGACGTCGAGCGGAATGTCGGCCCAGTGCCAGCGCACGAAGAAACGATCGTTGGGAGTGAATACGCCTTCGTCGAACACGCGCATCGGCGTTTCCAGCAGGGGCGGGCGATTGCGCTGCAGGATCATCTCGCCCTTCTCGGGAAAGGCGCTGGTCAGCGGGCGCTGCTCCGAACCACCCGCCGTGAGCAGTTGCGCGAACTTGCCGCTCTGCGCCAGGGCTGCGCTGCCGGCGACAAGGCCGAACGCGCCGCCGGCAAGCAACCGCCGGCGGGCAACGGCCATGGCGAGAAGGGGATCGAGGCGGTCCATGATCGTCTTACCTTAACTTCATTGGTAGACTTGATTCAAGCGAGTGGACGCGTCGAGCCGTCGGCGAAAGAACTTTCCTACACGGCAACAGAGTGCCAGATCGGTGAACGTTCTTTGACATCGTGAAGCCGAAAGCTCGCCGGCGTTCGTTACAGAGTCAGCGGCGCGTGATGCAGTTGCGGTAAGACGTGACGGGCGAACAGGTCCGCTTCGGCAGCGTGGGGATAGCCGGACAGGATGAAGGCATCGATGCCCTCGGCCTGGTAGGCGCGCAGCTTCGCCAGTACCTGATCGGGATCGCCGACGATCGCGGCGCCGCAGCCGGAGCGCGCGCGGCCGATGCCGGTCCACAGGTTGTCTTCGACGAAACCATCGCCACCCGCCGCCGAGCGCAGTTCCGCCTGGCGGGTCACGCCGACACTGGCGCTGTCGAGCGACTTGGCGCGGATCGCCGCGCCGGCCTCGTCGTCCAGCTTGGACAGCAGGCGATCGGCGTAGGTGCGCGCCTCGTCCTCGGTTTCGCGCACGATGACGTGCGCGCGGTAGCCGAACTTGAGCGTGCGACCATGGCGCGCCGCGCGGGCGGTCATGTCGGCGATGATTTCGCGCACCTTGTCCATGGTGTCGGGCCACATAAGGTAGACGTCGCAGCCCTTCGCGGCGGCTTCGCGGGCGTCTTCGGACAGGCCGCCGAAGTAGAGCGGGGGGCACTTGCCGGAGAGCGTGCCGATGCGCGCCGGGGCGAGGTCGAGATTGTAGAACTCGCCTTCGTACTTCAGGTGCTCGCCGGACAGCATGATCTTGAGGATCTGCATGATCTCCAGCGTGCGCTGGTACCGTGCGCGACTATCCAGCTTCTCGCCCGGCAAGTCGGAGGAGATGATGTTCACCGTCAGCCGACCGCCCAGGATGCGGTCGAGCGTGGCGATCCGGCGCGCCAGCTGCGGCGGCCAATCCTCGCCCATGCGCAGCGCCCACAGCAGCCGGATGGTCTTGGTAAGCGGCGCGATGGCACCGGCGAACATCGTCGTGTCGATGCCCAGTTGGTAGCCTGACGGCAGCAGGATGTTATCGAAGCCGCCTTTCTCCGCTTGCAGCACGATGTTGCGGCAGTGATCCCAGCTGGAGGCCAGCATCGGATCAGGTACCCCAAGGAACTCGTAATCGTCGTCACAAAGCGCTGAGAACCAGCTGACTTCGCAGGGTTTATCGATCATGGTAGTGGCTCTCCCTTTGCGGCGACCAGCACGCCATACCACCGCGCCCGGTCCCAGCGGACCCGGAGTGCGTCGGCGGCTTCGGCGATCCGCTCTGCCTTTTGTGATCCGACGATGGGGATCGGGCGCGCCGGGTGCGCCATGATCCAGCTGTAGGCGGCAGCGGTGCGCGATACCGCAAATTCCTGGGCGACTTCGTCCAGCGCGCTGGCGGCGGCTTGCGCGCGTTCGTCAGCAGGGTTGGCGATGCGTCCACCGCCGAGCGGCGACCAGGCCATGACCGCCATGTCCATGGCGATGGCCTGATCGAGTTCACCGTTCTCGATCGGGGCCAGCTTGAGCGCGGAAAGCTCGGGCTGGGTCGAGACGATGGGGAGGCTAAGGTATTGTTGCAGCGTGGCGATCTGGGCGACTGTGAAGTTGGATACGCCGAAGCTGCGGATCTTGCCGGCTTTGTGCGCGGTCAGAACCGTCTTTGCGATTTCCGAAGGGTGCGTGAGAATGTCCGGGCGGTGGATTTGCCACAGTTCCACCCGGTCTGTGCCGAGGCGTTGGAGGGAGGCGTCGATGGCGCCGGTGAGGTATTCTGCGCTGGAATCGTAAGGTACGCCCAACGAGATGCCGCCCTTGGTCGCGATCGTGAACTTGTCACGAAGCGACGGATCGGTGGCGAGGGCGCGGCCGAGCAGCGCTTCGGAGGCGCCGAACGGCTCGTCGTTGTCGGGGCCATAGATGTCGGCGGTGTCGACGAAGTCGATCCCGGCATCGAGCGCGGCGTGCAGCAGCTTCACCACGGCAGCGACATCGTCACCGCACAGGCGCCAGTTGCCCCAGGCGAGCGCGGACACGGTCAGGCCGCTCTTGCCCAGCGGGCGGCGGCTTTCCAGGGGAGGGAGAAGGGTCATGGGCATTCCTGTCAGGCGATGATGTCGGGATTGATGGTGGCCACCGAGGCGCGCTCGACCAGGTCGTGCGGCAGGCGGCGATGGGTAAGTTGGGCGCCGCTCAGCAGCAGCTGGGTCGCGGCCAGCGCCAGTTCGCGGGTGGGCTGGTTGATCGTGGTCAGCTGCGGCCAGACCATGCGGGCGAGGGTGGTGTTGTCGAACCCGGCGACGGAGAGGTCGTCCGGTACCGCCAGGCCCATGTCGTGCGCGACCGAGAGAACACCTGCGGCCATGTCGTCGTTGCTGGCGAAGATCGCGGTCGGTCGGCGGGGGCCGCGCAGGAACTGGCGTGCGGCGGTGACTCCGCTGTCGAAATCGAACTCACCGGGTGCGACCAACGCCGGTTCGAACGCCAGTCCGGCGCGGTCGAGTGCGCGGCGGTAGCCGAACAGCCGCTCTTCCGACGCCATGTGGTTGGAGTGGCCGCGGATGAAACCGATCTGCCGGTGACCTTTGGCGATCAGGTAGCTGGTCATGTCGTCCGCGGCTTGCGCGTCGTCCATGAACACCGACGAGGTCATCGCGTGGTTGGTGCCGGGCGAGATCCGCACGAACGGGATGTCCATGCCTTCCAGCGCCTTGAGCACGGCGGGGCAGTCCGTCACCGGGGACGACAGGATTACGCCATCGACATGCGTCTCGGTGACGAGCCCGCGCACTTGTTCGCCGACCAAAGGATCGGTGACGTCGACCGGCTGGGCGAGCAGGCGCGAGCCGGTCTGCTGGCATCCCTCCCAGCAGCCCATCTGGATCTGATTCATGTAGTAGGGGCTGTGATTGTCGTAGATCAGCGCGACCTGGCCCGACTTGTTGCCCGCCAGGATGCGCGCGGCGACGCTGGGGCGGAACTCAAGCTCCGCCATCGCCTTTTCGACGCGCTCCTTGGTATCGGCGCTGACGTAGCGGTGGCCGTTCAGCACGCGGCTGACCGTCTTTACTGATACGCCTGCTAGCGCCGAGACGTCCTTGATGTTGGAGCGATCGCTCATGCCGGCGCCTCCAAGGTGGCGAAAAGCGGCGCGAACCGGCTTTCCGGACGGTAGAACACCGGCGGCTGACCGTATGGTGAGGGGACGAAGTGGGTGCCCGGCGCGAAGTCCTCGCCCGACCACAAGTGCCGCCAGGGCTGCTTGCCGGGAAGGATGACTTCGCGTCCGGTCACCCTGGCCTCGACGATCGGCGCGACCAGCATGTCCGCGCCATAGAGATACTGGTCCTGGACTGCGAACAGCGCTTCGTCGAAGTAGTGCAGGAACAGCGGGCGCTGCACCGGCATGCCCGTCGCCACCGCCTCGTCGCTCAGGTGGCGCACATACGGCGCCAGGATGGCGTGCACCTTCGACATCGCCGCGAATTGCGAGAGCAGCGCATCCGAGCTGTCGATCTGGAGATTGTCGTCGGGGCGGTTGCCCTCGTGGCTGCGCATGACGGGTGAAAACGCTCCAAGCTCGCACCAGCGCATCATCAGGTCAGCGGTGCGGACGTTGCCATGCAGGCTGGTGTAGCCGCCGACGTCGCTGTGCGAATAGGCGTTGCCGAGCAGCCCGGCCGACAGCGCGGCGGTAATCACCGTGTTGATGCCATCGTGCCGGGTAAAATCGACCGACTGGTCTCCCGCCCATAGCAACGGGCAGTGCGCCTGCACCCCGGTAAAGCCCGCGCGCATGAAGAACACCGCTTCCCCCGTCTTGCCACGCGAAGCGACGGCGCGGGCGTTGGCCTCCGCCCACAGCACTGGCCAGCGGTTGTGCATCAGCATCGGATCGCTGCCGTCGTGCAGGCGCAAGTCGACGGGAAGGTATTCCCCGAAGTCGGCCATCCAGCCGGACAAGCCGAAGTCGAGCATCTCCTGTCCGATCACCCGCTCGGCGAACCACTCCAGGCTGGCGGGATTGGTAAAGTCGACCACGCCGCAGTCGAACTCCCCGAAATCGACGAGGTATGGCTCGTCGCTGTCCTGCCGCAAGGCAAGGTGACCGCCCGCGAGCGCCTCCTGGTACTGCACGCCGTCGTTGGCGAGGTATGGATTGACGTAGCCCATGAAGCGAATGCCGCGCTCCGCCAGCGCGGCGATGCGCGCGGGCAGTTCGGGATAGCGTGCCGCATTCCACGACCAGTCCCAGAACAGGCGACGTCCGAAGGTGGTCTGGCGGATGCCGATCCAGTCCTCACACCACAAGGCGCTGACTTGCGCGCCAGCCGCGAGGATGCGCTCCAATCGGGCGAAGCTGGCCTCGCCTTCTTTCAGGCCGACGATCGCACCGCCGATTACCCAATCCGGCAGCGGTGGTTGGCGGCCAAAGCGGGCGCTGAGCTGGCCGACCAGGTCGGTGATCGTCTCCGCATGGAGGAACTCGAGCGTGAAGGTGCCTTGCCATACTTCGATCTGGTGATGCGTCGGGTCGGTGAAATCGAGAACGCTGTAGGCGCTGCTGTCGAGGTGGCAGGCGATCAGGCTGGAGGTGAGGAACGTCGGCTGCGGATAGTTGGTCCACCAATAGTCGCCGCCGGCCATGCCCTGCTCGTCCATCAACCGGGTCAGCTCGGTGCTCTTGTCGCGACCGACGCCCGGCTCGCTGGTCCAGATCGGAAAGCGGCGCCTCGATAGATCGAGGTAGCTCATCTGCTCGCCGCCACCCCAGACATGCTCGCCGGGCTGTGCGACCAGATCGATCCACACACGGTCGTATCCCGGTTCAAGCGTTTCCACGACGAGATTCGCGCCGTCGCCGCGCAGGCGCACCATGGGGGTGAAGCCGGGCAGCGCCGAAAGCAGGAGGCAGTCGCCATCCCACCGTGCGTGAGCGAGCGGCGTCATCTCGATCGGCGTATCGCTGATGTCGAAATTGCCACGCACCATCAGGACTTGCGCCTGTCCCCTCGCGATGACGATGGCGGGGATTTCAGCGGTGCTGCGCAGCACTTCCCGCCCCGACAGGAGGCATGCAAAACCGTCATCCCGAATGGCGAAAGTCAGCGACAACGAAGCGGCTCTCCGGATCTCGATCCCATGGCGTTGCCAGAACGCGACACGAGCCGCCTATAGCCGCGGCCCTGATATGACACCGCTTGACAGAAACAGGGGTGCCAATCAAGAGGAAGCGACCAAGAGGAAGACCCAAGGCCACGAGGCTCGGGCTTCGCGTCAGGAGGGGCAACCTATGATCCAGTTCACATGCAATCGCATGGCGCGTCGTGCCGTGCTCGCCATGACCGCGTCCACCGTTGCCGTCGCCATGGCAACGCCTGCTGCTGCTCAGGTCGACGAGATCATCGTCACCGCGCAGAAGGTGGAGCAGAACATACAGGATGTGCCGATCTCGATCAGCGCCGTAACGGGCGAGGCGCTGGCACGCGCGGGCGCGAAAAGCCTGGAGGACATCACCAGCATCGTACCGTCCGTCACGTTCCGCAAGGGAACCACCAACGCCAACAGTGCCATCGTCATGCGTGGCGTCGGCACCATCAGCTTTTCGGTGGCGGCGGAACCCAGCGTATCCACCGTCGTCGATGGTATCGTGTTGAGCCGTTCGGGCCAGTCGTTCCTCGATCTCGTCGATTTCGATCGCATCGAAGTGCTGCGCGGCCCTCAGGGGACGCTGTTCGGCAAGAACGCGTCCGCCGGCCTCGTGAACATCGTTTCCAAGGGCGGAACCGACACGTTCGAGGCGGAAGCCAACGCGTCCGCGACCACCGATGAGGAATACCGCGGCCGCCTGACGCTGTCGGGTCCGCTCGGCCAGGATCTCAGCGCGCGCGTCACCGGATTTTACGGCAACTACGATGGCAACATCAAGAACATCACCGGCGGACGCGAGCGTCAGGTCAACGGCTACGAGCATTACGGCGCGCGCGGTCTGATCGACTTCGACGGCGAGGGTGGCCGCGTCCGCCTGATCGCCGACTACTTCAGGGCCAACGACGACTGCTGCGCCGAAGTGACCGGCGTGTCGCGCGGCACGGTGCTTGACCGTGAACTGGGCATCGCCCCCCAGGGCGAGGACACACGCCGGGTCAATCAGAACCTGATCACCCGTTCGCTGGATCGGCAATGGAGCGTGACGCTCAACGCCGATATCGATACTTTCGCGGATCACACCGTCAGCATCATCACCGGCTACCGCAACTGGCGCAACACCGAGATCCGCGACGGCGACTTCCTGCCTCGTGCGCTCGTGGGGACGCCGCAACTGCACGATCGCGGCACCGTGGAGACCGACCAGATCTCCGCCGAGGTTCGCCTCGCCTCGCCGCAGAACCAGGCGCTGACCTATCAGGTGGGCGGCTTCATGTGGTATTCGAAGAACACCCAGGATTTCACCCGCAGCGACGTCACTTGCGCGTCATCGACTTCGCCGATCGATCCGATCACCGGCGGACGTCCCTGCAACCTGGCGGATACGGTGAACACGCTGTTCCCGACCGCCAGCTCGCAAAGCCGGGTCGAGTTCCGCAACTATGCCGCATTCGGTCAGGCGACGTACGAAATCACCCCCGCGCTGCGCTTTACGCTGGGTGGCCGCTACACGCACGACGATGTGAGCTATACGCATTTTCGCGCGCCTTCGGTCAACGCCACGAACGGCGTGATCACGCCGGGAGCGGGGCTCACCACGGTGGGTGCGGGCGGCACCATCGCCACCGGCGGCAACGGCACCAACCAGTCGCGCGGATCGACCAGTGCCGACAATTTCTCGGGCAAGGCGGTGCTGCAATATGACGTCGCGCAGGATGCGATGGTCTATGCCAGCTACACGCGTGGCTACAAGGGACCGGCGTTCAACGTGTTCTTCAATCATGTCGCGCCGACCAACTCGACCCCGATCGATCCCGAAAAGTCGAACAGCTACGAACTGGGCCTGAAAAGCCAGTTCTTCGATCGCGTGTTTCAGGTGAACGCAACCGCATTCCTCGTCGATTACAAGGGCTTCCAGGCCAACAACTTTGTACTGTTGAACGGCGCCGTGGTCACCAACCTGACCAATGCCGGTTCGGTCCGCTCCAAAGGCTTCGAACTGGATGCGACCGTCGCGCCCACGCAGGGTCTGACGTTGCGCGCGAACTTCGCTTACGCGGATGCCAAGGTGCGCCGGTTCAATCCGAACCCGCTGACCAACGCGCCCGATGCACGCGATGGTACGCGTCTGCCGCTCGCGCCAAAGTTCAGCTACACCGTCGGCGGCGACTACGACGTCGACGCCGGCCCGGTGAAGTTCTACCTGTCGAGCGACTGGCACCATGCAAGCCGTCAGTTCTCCGATCTGGGCGAGAGCGGACCGATCGATCCCTATGGCATCTGGAACGCCAGTGTCGGGGTATCGGACCCCGAGGACCAGTATCGCCTGACCTTCATGGTCCGCAACATCCTGGATGACAGCTACGTCCTGCTGAACACCACCGCCGGCCAGCGACTGATGATCCCGCGCGATGCGGATCGTTATGCGGGCGTGAACCTACGCGCTCGCTTCAAGTAACCGCGGCGTGGGCGCCTGCGCGTCCGCTCTTCACGCGACACGACAGGAAACCCCCGGCGCCGTCCCGCCGGGGGTTTCTTTTGCGCAGCGTCGTGCCGCGTTACTGCTCCGCCGTCTGGAGCTTTGGCTGCATCAGGTGAATGAACAGCAGCGCGACCAGATACGCCCCACCGCAGATCACGAACAGCGGAGCATATCCCATGCCGTGATCGAGCGACCAGCCGGCGAACTCGATGATCCCCGTGCCCGTCAGGTTACCGCCGATCGCGCCCAGGGCGATGACGGTGGCGATGCGGCGGGTCGGGATGATCTCGGTCGCCATGCCGAACAGGTTGGTCGAAAAGCCCTGGTGCGCGAACAGGCCAAGACCGATGCAGAGCGCCGCGATCCACGGGCTGGTGGCCAGCATCGCGAGCGGCATGACCAGCACGACGAGCGCGAAGAACAGCATCGCGCTCTTGCGCGCGGCGTTCAGGGAGAACCCGCGGTGCAGTAGCACCGGGTAAAGCGCACCGCTGCTGACCGCGCCCAGCGCCGCCAGTGCGAAGACGACCGCGATCGGCCCGCCGAGCGCGCCCTGGCTCAGGCCGAACTGGCGCGAAAAGAAGTCCGGAGCCCAGAACAGCACGAACCACCACACCAGGTCGGTAATCGCCTTTGCCCCGATCACCGTCCAGCTGCGACGGTCGGCCAGAACCTCGCCCCAACCGACTTTCTGCGGCTTGGCCGCCACCGCGCCGCCGATCGGGCGCAGCTTCGCGGTGTTGAGGTGCCAGACGACCAGCCAGATCAGGCCGAGCGCGCCCGTCACCACGAAGGCCGCTTTCCAGCCGAATGCGATCGCGAATGGCGGGATGAGCAGGGGCGTGATGATCGCGCCGACGTTGGGCGCCGTGTTGATGATGCCGATCCCCACCGAGCGCCGTTCGATCGGCAGGTAGGTGGCGGCGGTCTTCATCGCCGCTGGGGTGTTCACCGATTCCGCTGTCGCCAGCACGGCCCGCGCCACCACGAACTGCTGCACGCTTGCCGCCAGCGCATGCGCCATGCCCGCCAGGCTCCAGACCGCGACGGCCAGGCCATAGGCAAGCCGCACGCCGACGCGATCGACGAACCAGCCGACGCCGATCAGCGAAACCGCGGCGGAAAGCTGGAATATCGATCCCAGATGCGCGAACTGCTGATCCGACCACTCGAACTCCGCCTCGAGCATGGGCTTGAGCAGCGCCAGCACCTGACGATCGACATAATTGAGCGCGGTGGCGAAGAAGATCAGCGCGATGAGCACGTTCTGTGCCCGTGCGGTGCCGGGCAGAGCGCCGTCCGCCGATCGCGCGGCCGGTTCCAGGTGCATCGTCATCGCCTTCTCCCACCCACGCCGGTCATCGCCGGCCTTTACGCAATGCGCCTGCAAAGCTCTTGCTCGCAATGGCGCATCGACTTAGGAGACGTATGACACCGTAGGACATACAGCAAGCGTCTTCATGCGATGGACGCGCGAGGGACATGACGTGGCTCCAGATCATGCCGGCGACCTGTATGGCGAGCTGTTTCTTGCCCGCCAGGATCAGCCGCAAACCCGCCGATCGCGCCTCGACGAATGGAAGATGCTGTGGCCGGGCTTTGCAGTCTGTGCAATCGCGAGCATCGCTGCGGCCTGGCTGTCCGAGCATTATGGCGCTCCGATCATCCTGATGGGTTTGCTGATCGGGCTGGCGTTGAATTTCGTTACCAGCGAGCCTCGGGTGCATCCCGGCCTCGATTTCGTGTCGAAGTCGTGCCTGCGATGGGGCATCGTCGTCTTGGGCACGCAAGTCACCATTGCGCAAATCGGCGGTTTGGGACCGGTACCGTTCCTCGCGTTGCTCATGGTGATGGCGGCAGCGATGGGCACGGCGCTGCTGGTCGCGCGTTTGACCGGGGCGTCGACCGCGATGGGCATCCTCGCCGGAGGAGCGACCGCAATTTGCGGGGCCTCGGCCGCGCTGGCGCTGTTCGGCGTGCTTGGCGCCAAGCGGATCAGCCAGGCGCAGTTCGCGCTGACGCTGGTGGTGATCTCATTGGCGAGCGCACTGGCGATGTCGTTCTACCCGCCGCTAGCCGCAATGCTGCATCTCGACGATCGGCAGGCCGGTTTTCTGATCGGCGCCTCGATCCATGACGTCGCACAGGCGATCGGCGGAGGCTATGCCTACTCTGATACGGCGGGCAGCTATGCCACCATCGTCAAGCTGTCACGCGTGGCGCTGCTGGCGCCGATCGTCACCGTGGTGTCGTTCTGGGCGGCCGACAGCGACAAGGCGGGGCGGCACTGGATCCGCAAACTGGCGCTGCCCTGGTTCATCGCCCTGTTCCTGGCCGTCGTGGTGCTGAACTCGATCGTGGTCGTGCCCACGTCCGTCGCTCACGCCTGCCTAACGCTGTCGAAGTCGCTCCTGCTGCTGGCGGTGACGGCCACGGCGATGCGATCGCGGTTGGACCTGGTGATGCAGATGGGCTGGCGCGCGGCCATGCCGGTGGTCGCCGCCACGCTCGCATCGCTGATGGTCGCGACGGCGTTCAGCCTGATGATACTGTAAAGCCTGCGCCTACCAAAGCCTGACGAATACGGCGCCTTGCGCAACGCGTTGCCGAGCCGCGTGACAGATCCAACGCGACAAAAGTCCGTGACCGGTCCCGCAAGGCATGTGATTATCGGACACGGGAGAACATGCCATGGCCAAAACTATCGATGACGTAATTGCCGAATCCGAGATCCGCGACGTCCACTTACGCTATTGCCGCGCCAACGATCGTCGCGATGACGCCTTGCTGCGCAGCTGTTTCCATTCCGACGCCGTGATCGAACTGCACAAGGAGGTCGGCGTCGAGGAGTTCATCGCGTTCGGCGACCAGGTTCTCAGCCATTATCTTTGGACTTGGCACAACACCGGCAATCAGCTGGTCGAAGTCGACGGCGATGTCGCCTGGGCAGAGCATTATACGGTTTCGTCGCACCGGATGGCCGCCGATGAGGACGGGCCCGAGCGCGACTGGGTCTCGCATGGCCGCTACGTCGATCGCATGGAGAAGCGGGAGGGAACCTGGCGCATCGCACGCCGCAGGATGCTGGTTGATTTCGGCCGGATGGATCTGGTGGTGCCGGGCGTACCCTCGGGCGCGGTAGGCGGCGCGACGCGAAACCGGAACGACCCGTCCTACGCGATGCGCTTGCAACGCTGACGCGGCTTCCGCCGTCCGGGCGGCCTGAACGGATGGCGGGCTTAACCTTCTCTACACCCGGTTCTGCGATGCAGATCGGCATGTCCCCAGAAGTTCCTCGGCGCGTCGAACGCAGGTCGGTGGTGCTGCCCGCGCAGTGCCGCATCGGCAGTGGTTTGCGCGATAGCGGGGAGATCTCCGACATTTCGCCGCAAGGGTGCTGCATCAGGACCGATACCGTGCTGTTCAGGGTCGGCTCGCACGTCGTCATCCGGCCTGCCGGGCTCGAAGCCTTGGGCGCAAGGGTACGGTGGGTCGCTGGCGATTGCGCCGGCGTAGAGTTCGATCGCGCGATTTACCCGCCGGTCATCGACCATCTTGTGCGCATGCACGAGGCCGGTGATTTGATCCACGTGACCCGCGACTAGCTCATTCTGTCAGGTCACATGGCCTGTCGCGGCAAAAGGTGCTGGCGTTCGCCGTACGATCCGGTCACACTCTCCTGAATTGTCGGGCCCAACAGAGGCCTTCGGGAGAATTGCGTGGCCTTGAATCCTACCGTTTCTGGGGGCGACATGCCGAACCATCCGCTTGCGAAGCGGATGGGCCTTATCGCCGGCGTGTCGCACAATGTCGTTGTCGGAACGGTGATGGGATCGTTCAGCGTCATGCTGGCTTCGGTCGAGACGCGCCTGGGCGTCAAGCTGGAGCAGGCATCCGCCGCGATCCTGCTGATGATGGTGGGCAGTGCCGCGCTCGCGCCGATCGTCGGTGTGCTGGTGGCCCGCTATTCGCTGCGCCTGCTGCTGATGATCGGTGCGGTGCTGACGGTCCTGGGATATCTGATCCTCGGCCTGACCAACAGCTTTCCGCTCTACCTCGCCGCATATGGGCTGTGTTTCGGGCCGGCGTTGAGCCTGGCCGGATCGATCGGACCCGCGACGCTGGTCACACGGTGGTTCAACCATAATCGCGGTCTCGCGCTCGGCCTGGTGCACCTGCCGATCATGATCGCGATCATGCCGGTGGCGATCAATGCCTTCATCGGCGATTTCGGGGCGCAGGCGGCCTACCTGACGCTAGCCGGTGTCTCCGCGCTGCTGATGCTGCCGCTGACCGCGTTGGCGGTCGATCATCCTCCGGGCTATCAGCCACCGGCCGCAACTGTTGAAAAGCGGACGGCGGATGGCTCGCTAAGCGTCGGTCAGTTGCTTGGGCGGCCAAAGTTCTGGGCGCTGTCGCTGGCGAACTGTGCCAGCATCACAAGCTCGGTCATGATGGGCACGCTATTGGTGCCGATGGGCGAGACCTGGGATTTCACGCGCGGTCAGTCCGCCTTGCTCGCCTCGCTGATGTCCATGGTGGGCATTGCCGGATCGGTCCTGTTCGGCTGGGTGGCGGACAAGCTGGGCGGCGGACGGACGTTGGCGCTGGTCGCCTTCGATTGTGCCATCTTGTGGAGCCTGCTGCTGCTCAAGCCTCCTTTCGCCATGGTCGCCATCATCGTCGGCCTGATCGGCATGCACGGCGCCGGCGCCATCCCGGCGCTGGGCAAGGGGATCAGCGATACCTTCGGGCAACCAAGCTACAGCCGTGGTTTCGGGCTCAACACCGTGATCGCGCTGCCGTTCATGGCGCTGGCGATGATCGGTGCCAGTCGGATCGCGCGCGAGACCGGATCCTTCGCGATCCCGATTACCACGATGGCGGTCGTCTTCGCCGCTGCCGTCTTCCTTGGGCTATACGCCGCGAGTGGACGTAAAGCGGGGGTGGCGACGGTACAGCCGGCCGCAGCCTGATGCGGGGACGACGTACCGCCGCCTACCCGCGCTGCGCCGTCACGCGCGGCTGGCCCAGTACCGGATAGCCGTGCCCGTCGGGTATCTCCAGCCAATCCTCGCCATTGCGCTCGACCAGCCTGGGGCAAATGCGGCTGACCCGATGGCGGCCGATATCGGCGAGTGCATCATCGAAGCTCGCGAACTGGGCGAGCCGCTCCAGATTGCGGCGCGTGGGGAAGATGACGCTGATCTCGCCCTGATCCGCAAGTTCGAGCGCGCGGGTGGCGCTGGCCCAGAACAGCTTCGTGTTCTCGGTCGCATCGACGGTGACGTCGACCGCGCCGGTACCCAGATCGATCACGAAGAAGCGCGTATCGAACGCCCGCTCGAAAGGTGGGCACCAGTGTGCGTAAAATGTCAGTCGCTCAAGGTCGAGCGTCCAGCCATGGTGCTGCAGCACCGGTGCAAGGGTGCCCTCGCCAAGCAGCATGGTCCGCGCAGCAGCGGCGTCCGCGCTGGACACTCTCTCTTGCACGGCGATGACCAGTCCGGTTTCTTCCAGCGTTTCGCGAACCGCAGCGATGCGCGCGGCGGTGATTTCGGGATCGCCGTCCGGATATAGCTGCTGGGCGAGCAGCCGATCGGCCGGATCGACTTTGCCGCCCGGGAACACCGCCGCGCCCCCGGCGAAGCGCAATTCGCGCGATCGCTGCACCATCAGCAATTCGGGGAGCCCATCAGCGGCAAGACGGAATATGACGACGGTCGCGGCCGGAATGACCTTTGGACCATCCGCCGGCATCGCGCCGGTACCAGGAAATTCAAACATGCCGCATTGTCGCTTGCCCGGCGCGGGGAGGCAAGCTCTGCTTGAGCAGCCCTGTCAAGCTCGCCCCTGTCGGATGACTTTACAACCGGTGTCGGCAAACCCGATGCAATGGGCGGTGAACGGCGCAAACGGGCGATTGGCACGGGTCATGCTATGATGATCTCGTACCCCCCGAGCACGTCTCGAAGAGGCGGGGTCGAACAAGTCTCCCGGCCCCGCCTCACCCGGTACTTTCCCAAGCGAACCGCGGCCAACACGAAAAACGGCGCACGAGTGCGCCGTTTCTCAACATTTGTAGACGCCCGCCTGAGCGCGGATGGTCAGCTGGCGCGCGCTACGCCTGCCTCACCCATCAGCTGCTGCAACTCACCCGCTTCGTACATCTCCATCATGATGTCGCTGCCGCCGACGAACTCGCCCTTGACGTAGAGTTGGGGGATCGTCGGCCAGTCGGAGAAAGACTTGATACCCTGGCGGATCTCCATGTCTTGCAACACGTCGACGCTGTCGTAGGCGACCCCGAGATGATCGAGGATCGCGATTGCCCGGCTGGAAAAGCCGCACTGCGGGAACAGTGGCGTGCCCTTCATGAACAGCACGACGTCGTTGGATTTGACGATCTCGCCAAGGCGGGTGTTGACGTCGGACATGGTCTGCAATTCCTTGTGGCCGCCGCGCATCGGCGCGACCTGGCTGTTATGGTCAATCAGTTGGGAATACCGGTGGTGAGTTGCAAGGCGTGGAGCACGCCGCCCATGCGTCCACCCAGCGCCTCGTACACCAGCTTGTGCTGGGCGACACGGCTCTTGCCGGCGAACGTGGCGGAGACGACATGCGCGGCGTAGTGATCGCCATCGCCGGCAAGGTCGGTGATGGTAACTTGCGCATCGGGCAGGGCGCTTTGGATCAAGGCTTCGATTTCGGCGGCTGGCATGGCCATCGGATATGTCCTTCGGTCTTTGGGGGCGTTCGCTCAGGCTTCGCCCATGAGCATGCGTCGTGCCTCGACCTGCTTGGCTTCGAGAGCCACGCGAACTTCGGCTTCGTCGGTCTCGATCCCGGCGCTGGTCAGATCGCCCAGCAATTTGCGTATCACGTCCTCGTCGCCCGCTTCCTCGAAGTCGGCCTGAACGACCGACTTGGCGTAAGCTTCGCGCTCGGCGGGCGACAGGCCCATGCGATCGGCGGCCCATTCGCCGACCAGGCGATTGCGCCGGGCCTGGATGCGGAACAGCATGTCGGCGTCATGGGCGAACCTGGCTTCTTCACCGCGCTCGCGTTCGTCGAATATCGTCATCGGCTCGGCCCCTGCTCGGTTGATCGTGATCGTGCGATACGGGCAGGGGGCCGTGCGTTCAATGGCGCAGTTACCGCCATGGCGCTGTCAGTCCACCGTGGCCGGGGTCTTGGCCAGGAACGGCAAGTCGGCGCGCGCCCGGTGCTCATAGCTGCCGATCGTGTCGCCCTGCGCCATGGTAAGGCCGAC
Organism: Novosphingobium sp. TK46; assembly: GCF_055361525.1. NCBI lineage: Bacteria > Pseudomonadati > Pseudomonadota > Alphaproteobacteria > Sphingomonadales > Sphingomonadaceae > Novosphingobium > Novosphingobium sp. TK46. Next base: position 313,053 of record NZ_CM143963.1, on the reverse strand, counting down.
TTCATCGAGTCCCTCAAGCAGGCAATGCTTACGAAAGGCGTCGATCTCGAAGGAGAAGCGATCCTGGAACGGCGTGGTGACGGTTTGGGTGTCGAGGTCGATGTCGATCGGATCGGTCTGCGCCACCTCCATCAGGCGGTCGATCGCCTCTTGCGGCAAAGCGACCGTCAAGATGCCGTTCTTGAACGCGTTGCCCGAAAAGATGTCCGAAAAGCTCGGCGCGATCACGCATGTCACACCCATGTCGAGCAGAGCCCAGGCGGCATGTTCACGGCTTGACCCACAGCCGAAGTTATCGCCTGCGATCAGCACCGGCGCATGCGCGAATTCCGGGTTTGCGAACACATTGCCCGGCTCCTTGCGGACAGCCTCGAACGCGCCACGACCCAGGCCCTCGCGCGTGACGGTCTTGAGCCAGTGCGCGGGGATGATGACGTCGGTGTCGACGTTCTTGCGCCCGAACGGGATCGCCCGTCCCGCGACGTGGTTGATCGGCTTCATCGTTCGATCGCCTCAGTCGGTTTCGGGCGGGAAGTGCGGCGCGGTGCTGGTCGGCGGCGGCAGGGCGCGCGCGGCGGCTTTCCTGTCGCTGCGCCGCTTCACATAGAGGACGGCGGCGGCGATCGCGGCCGAACCGATCGCGGCACCGGCGGCGATGGCAGCCTTGCCTGCGAGATTGTTGTCGTCTGCCATGTCGATTATCCTACCAGTTCGCGAACGTCAGTGAGCCGGCCGGTCACCGCGGCCGCGGCGGCCATCGCAGGGCTCATCAGGTGAGTGCGGCTGCCCGGACCCTGTCGGCCGGTGAAGTTGCGGTTGCTGGTCGAGGCGCAGCGTTCGCCGGCCGGCACCTTGTCCGGGTTCATCGCGAGACAGGCCGAGCAGCCCGGCTCGCGCCATTCGAGGCCAGCTTCGATGATGATCTTGTCGAGGCCTTCGGCCTCGGCCTGTTCCTTGACCAGACCCGAACCGGGCACGACGATCGCCCACTTCACGTGATCGGCCTTCTTGCGGCCCTTGAGCACAGCGGCGGCAGCACGGATGTCCTCGATGCGGCTGTTGGTGCAGCTGCCGATGAAGACGTTCTGCACCTCCACGTCGGTCAGCTTGGTGCCGGGTGTCAGGCCCATGTAGTCGAGGCTCACCTTGACCGCATCGCGCTTGGATGCGTCGGCGAAATCCTCGGGCGCGGGCACGAAGCCACCGATCGCCGAGGTATCCTCGGGGCTGGTGCCCCAGGTCACGGTCGGCTGAATGTCCTCGGCACGGATCACGCAGGACTTGTCGAACGTGGCGCCGGGATCGGTGGCCAGGCCTTTCCACCAGGCGACGGCCTTGTCCCAGTCGTCACCGGTCGGCGCATAGGGGCGCCCTTTGACATAGGCGAAGGTCTTTTCATCGGGGGCGATCAGGCCGGAGCGGGCGCCGCCCTCGATCGCCATGTTGCACACCGTCAGGCGGCCCTCGATCGACATTTCCTCGAACACGTTGCCGCGATATTCGATGACGTGGCCGGTTCCGCCGCCCATCCCGGTTACGCCGATGATGTGGAGTACGACGTCCTTGGGCGTCACGCCGGGGCCGAGCTGACCGTCGACCCGCACTTCCATCGTCTTGCTGCGCTTGAGCAACAAGGTCTGTGTCGCCAGAACATGCTCGACCTCGGTCGTGCCGATGCCGAACGCGAGCGCGCCGATCCCACCATGCGAAGCGGTGTGGCTGTCGCCGCACACGATGGTGGCGCCGGGCAGCGAGAAACCCTGTTCGGGTCCGACGACGTGGACGATGCCTTGTTCGCGGTCCGTCGCGTCGATGTAGCGGATGCCGAACTCGGGCGCATTGGTGCGCAGCGTCGCGAGCTGGTTGGCGCTTTCCTTGTCCGCGATCGGGATGGGATTGCCGGCGGCGTCCTTGCGCGCGGTCGTGGGCAGGTTGTGGTCTGGCACCGCAAGTGTCAGGTCTGGCCTGCGGACCGTGCGACCCGCCATGCGCAGCCCTTCGAAGGCCTGGGGGCTGGTCACTTCGTGGACGAGGTGGCGGTCGATATACACGAGGCTGGTGCCGTCATCGCGCGTGTCGACGACGTGGGCGTCCCAGATCTTCTGGTACAGGGTGCGTGGGCCGGTTGTCATAATGGCCGGCGATTAAGCGCCCCCGCCGCGCTTTTCAAGCGGGACGGGGGCGGCGTCGTGCGAAGGTTGCCGTTAGCCGCGACGGTTGTCGCGATCACGGCGCTCTGCGCGCAGGGCGACGTGGATGCGGTCGATGCGGTTTTGCAGGGTCTGCGTCTCGGAGCGAGTCAGTCCGTTGCGGGCGTACCGGGTGTAGAGGCGCTGCACTTGCACGGCATCGCGCTTCAGGCTGGTCGCCTCGCGGTTGGAGATGGTGCGGCGGGCGGCGGCCTGGTCGATGGCGCGGTTCAGGCCGGCGATGTCGGCGCGGATGTTCGAATTGCGCACGGGGGTCGGGCGGCCCGCGTCATGGCGACCATTGTGCTGCTGCGCATAAGGCTGCGCCAGCGCCGGAGCCGCGGCAGCGCCGATGCCCATGGCGGCGATCAGGGCGGGAACGACGATCTTGGTGAACTTGCGCATGATATCTTATCCTCGGTGGTACGGCGGCGTATCGTCCGTCGCATTCATATTTAGGCGCACAAAGATGAACGGCGGGAATATAACGCGTCGCATGATTGTGCACGTTTGTATGAAAGTGTCGCGACGCTCGCACGTTCCTCGGGGCGGCTGACAAGCGCGACGAACAGGCGTAGGAGCACGTCATGGCCATCCTCGGACCCTTGCTGATCGTGCTCGCCACCGTCACCGCGATGGAGCTCGTCGCGTGGTCGAGCCACAAGTATATCATGCACGGGTTCGGCTGGGGCTGGCACCGCGATCATCACGAGCCACATAACAAGGTGCTGGAGAAGAACGACCTTTACGCCGTCTTCGGCGCGGCGATGAGCATCGCCGCATTCTCGATCGGATCGCCGCTGATACTGGGCGCCGCCGCCTGGTGGCCCGCCACCTGGATCGGCATCGGCATTCTTGCCTATGGCGTGATCTACACAGTGATCCACGATGGCCTGGTGCATCAGCGTTACTTTCGTTGGGTGCCCAAACGCGGTTATGCCAAGCGCCTGGTTCAGGCCCACAAGCTGCATCATGCGACAATCGGCAAGGAGGGCGGCGTCAGCTTCGGCTTCGTGGTCGCGCGCGATCCTGCCAGCCTGAAACGGGATTTGCGCCGGCAGCGGCTGGCCGGCGTCGCGGTGCTGCGGGACGCGGTCGAAGACTGAGGGGTGCCCGGCCCCCTGTACCCCGGGCCCCCTGTACCCGGGCCTCTGTACTAAGGGCATTCGGACGCGCCTATCGCAGTAATTGATCGAACTCGTTTTTACCTTGGCGGTCGATCCGGCTAATCGGACGACAGTTCAACATTTCGCAAGAGGAGAGCGACCATGGACGCAGAGACAAGCGGTAGCCCGCTGAGCGGCTGTCCGATGAAGGAAGGCCAGGCGATGCGCAAGCTGCTGGGCCGGGCCAACAAGGACTGGTGGCCCAACCAGCTTTCCATCGACATCCTGCCTCAGAAGGGCGCGACCGGCAGTCCTTACGGCGACGACTTCGATTATGCCGCCGAGTTCAAGACGCTCGATCTCGAATCGGTGAAGGCCGACCTGCGCGCGCTGATGACCGACAGCCAGCCCTGGTGGCCGGCGGACTATGGCCATTACGGCCCGTTCTTCATCCGCATGGCTTGGCACAGCGCCGGCACCTACCGCACCGGCGACGGGCGCGGCGGTTCGTCCAGCGGTTCGCAGCGGTTCGCGCCGCTCAACTCATGGCCGGACAACGGCAACCTCGACAAGGCGCGGCGCCTGCTCTGGCCGATCAAGGCCAAGTACGGCCGCAAGCTGTCATGGGCCGACCTGATGATCCTGACCGGCAACGTCGCCATCGAATCGATGGGCGGCCCTGTGTTCGGCTTCGGCGGCGGCCGCGTCGACGTGTTCGAGCCGGAGAAGGACATCTACTGGGGTACCGAGGAGGAATGGCTCGGCCAGACCCGCATCGACGAGAAGGCAGGCCTCGCATTGGAGAACCCGCTGGCAGCGATCCAGCTCGGCCTGATCTACGTGAACCCGGAAGGTCCCGGCGGCGAGCCCGATCCGGTCGGCTCGGCGCGCGACATTCGCGAGACGTTCCACCGCATGGGCATGAACGACGAGGAAGTCGTGGCGCTCACCGCCGGCGGCCACACCTTCGGCAAGTGCCACGGTGCGGGTGACGTCAACCTTGTCGGCGCGGACCCGGAAGGTTCGGACATCGCGATGCAGGGCCTCGGCTGGCAGTCGGGCCACGAGAGCGGCATGGGCGACCACACGATCACCAGTGGCATCGAGGGCGCCTGGACCGCCGACCCGATCACCTGGGACAACGGCTACTTCGACAACCTGCTCAACCACGAATACGAGCTGGAGAAGAGCCCCGCCGGCGCCTGGCAGTGGCATCCGGTCGGCAACCCGCAAGAGACGCTCGCGCCAAAAGCTCATACCGCCGGCGTCAAGGTGCCGACGATCATGACCACGGCGGACATGGCGATGAAGGTCGATCCGGATTATCGCAAGATTTCCGAGCGTTTCCACGCCAACCCCGACCAGTTCGCAGACGCCTTCGCTCGCGCCTGGTTCAAGCTGTGCCACCGCGACATGGGGCCCAAGGCGCGTTATCTCGGATCCGACGTTCCGGTCGAGGACCTGATCTGGCAGGATCCGATCCCCAAGGCGGACTATGCCAGGATCAATGCGGCGGATGTCGCGCATCTGGAAGCGCGCATCCTGCACTCGGGCCTTACCGTCTCGGAACTGGTATCGGTGGCCTGGGCTTCGGCCTCGACCTATCGCTGTTCGGACCACCGTGGCGGTGCCAACGGCGGCCGGATCCGGCTGGAGCCGCAGAAGAACTGGCATGTCAACGAGCCCGCCAAGCTGGCCAGGGTTCTGGCGGTCTATGAGAACATCAAGTCGCAGTTCGACACGCCTGCGAAGAAGGTGTCGATCGCCGACCTGATCGTGTTGGGCGGCGCTGTCGGCGTGGAGAAGGCGGCAAAGGATGCCGGCTACAACGTGCCTGTCACCTTCACACCGGGCCGCACAGACGCCACGCAGGAGTGGACCGACATCGAGAACTTCGAGCCGATGGAGCCCGAGGCGGATGGTTTCCGCAACTATCTGCCGACGCGCAAGAGCGTGCCGACGGAAGAGCTGCTGATCGACCGGGCTGCTTTGCTTGGCCTCAGCGGGCCGGAAATGACCGTGCTCGTCGGCGGCCTGCGCGTGCTTGGTGCCAACCATGGGGATATCGAGGAAGGCGTTCTGACGACCCGCAAGGGCCAGCTGACCAATGACTTCTTCGTCAACCTGCTCGACATGGGCACCGCGTGGAAGGTGATCGACGAAAGCAGCGATCAGGTGTTCATGGGCACCATCCGCGAAACCGACGAGCACAAGTGGACCGCGACGCGGACCGACCTGGCGTTCGGATCGAACTCGCAGCTGCGCGCGATTTCGGAGGTCTATGCGGCAACCGACGCGGGCGAACAGTTCGTGCGCGATTTCGTCGCGGCGTGGACCAAGGTGATGAACGCCGATCGCTTCGATCTGCGGTAAGTTCGATCTGCGGTAAGTCAGAGACTTGCGTCAAACTTCGTCATCCCCGCTTAGGTGGGGATGACGTAAGTTGCTTTGATTACTCCGCCCTGGTCCAGATCCATGGACCAAGGATCACCAGCACCGCCAGCGGCAACAACACCAGCGGATAGCCAAGCACGAAGTACGTGAAGGGCACGCTGGCGCTCATTGCCAGGATCGCCGAAATCTTGCCCTTGCGGCTGATTGCCCGCCGGTCGCGCCAGGCGATCAGGTGCGGGCCATACCGTTTGTCGGCGTAAAGCTTTTCGGCCAGATGCGGATGGCTCTTGGAAAAGCACCAGGCCGCAAGAAGATAGAACACGACTGTGGGCAACAGCGGCAGGAAGATGCCGACCGTTCCGACCCCGACGAAGAACCAGCCGCCGGCCGCCCACAACAGCCGGGCTCTGCCGGTCACCAGTTCGGCAGGCTCATCCGCCTCGTCACCCGGCATAGCGCGCGGCAGTCTCGCGGATCATCGCGATCATGTTGGGCACGCCCTGTGTGCGGTTCGATGACAATTGATTGCGCAAGTCGAACGGTTCCAGGCTTGCCGCGATATCTGTCTGCGCGACCTCGGCGGCCGGGCGATCCTGCACCGCGGAAAGCACGAGAGAGACGATGCCCTTGGTGATCGCGGCATTGCTATCGGCCAGGAAGTGCAGTGTGCCGTCATCAGCCTTGGTGGGATAGACCCACACGCTGGCCGAGCAACCGCGCACCTTGGTGGCGTCGGTCTTGAGCGCATCGGGCATGGGATCGAGTTCGCGGCCAAGCTCGATCAACAAGCGGTATCGCTCATCGCCTTCCAGGAACTCATACTCTTCGCGGATATCATCAAGGGTGCGCATCGCATCGCATGTAAGGGGCGCAGCCAGCGGAGCAAGAGCCACGTCGATCATCCAGCACCTTCGGACCGGGCAGGCGTTGCGGGAAGACGCTGCAACTGACAGAGCGTATGGCATGAGCGAACAACACCCATTCTACGACATGCACCGCCACGGCTTCGTCCGCGTGGCCACGTCCACCCCGAAGGTCCGCACCGCCGACGTCGCCTACAATCGCGACGCGATCCTCGCCGAAGCGCGCCGTGCGCACGCGGCTGGCGTCGACCTGCTTGTCTATCCAGAGTTGTGCCTGTCCTCCTACGCGATCGACGACCTGCATTTGCAGCAGGCGATGATCGAGGCGGTGGAGGAGGCCATCGCCGATATCGTCGCAGCCAGCGCCGGCTTGTCGCCAGTGCTGCTGGTCGGCGCCGCGCTGGCGGATCGCGGCCGACTCTACAACTGCGCGCTGGCGATCGCCGACGGCAAGCTGCTGGGCGTGGTACCCAAGTCGTACCTGCCCAATTATCGCGAATTCTACGAGAAGCGCTGGTTCGTCAGCGGCATCGGCGTGACCGGACGCACGATCCGTCTAGGCGGTGAGGACGTACCTTTCGGCACCGATCTCGTGTTCACCTCGAACACCTTGCGCAATTTCCGGTTCTTCGTGGAGATCTGCGAGGATTTCTGGGCGCCGACGCCGCCATCGTCACTGGGCGCGCTCGCCGGGGCGACGATCCTGTGCAACCTGTCGGCTTCCAACATCGTCATCGGCAAGGCGGACGAGCGGCACATGCTGTGCGCCTCGCAATCGGCGCGCACGGCCTCGGCCTACGTCTACTCCGCCGGCGGGCATGGCGAGAGCACGACCGACCTGGCGTGGGACGGACAGGGGGTGATCTACGAATTGGGCGGGCTCGTCGCGCAATCGGAGCGGTTCTCGCTCGAGCCCGAACTGTGCATCGCCGACATCGACTGCGCTCGCATCGTCAACGATCGCCTGCGCCTGCCGACTTATGCCGACGCCGGCAAGGCGGCGGGCAGCCCGGAGAATACCTTCCGCACCATCGCCTTCGACCACCAGCCTGCCAAGGGCGACATCGGTCTGACGCGCGATCTGCGCCGCTTCCCCTTCGTGCCCGACCGCGCCGACAAGCTCGATGCCGATTGCTACGAGGCGTTCAACATCCAAGTCGACGGGCTGATGCGCCGCGTCGAGGCGACCAAGGCCAAGAGCCTGATCATCGGCGTCTCGGGCGGGCTCGATTCCACCCACGCGCTGATCGTCATGGCAAAGACCTGCGACCGGCTTGGCATGCCGCGCTCGGCGATCCGTGGCTATACGATGCCCGGCTTTGGCACCAGCGAGGGCACCAAGAGCAACGCCTGGAAGCTTATGAACGCGCTCGGCATCACCGCCGAGGAAATCGACATCCGCCCGACCGCGACGACGATGCTGAAAGACATCGGCCATCCCTTCGGACGCGGCGAGCCGGTCTACGACGTGACGTTCGAGAACGTTCAGGCGGGCCTGCGCACCGACTATCTGTTTCGTCTGTCGAGCCAGCATTCTGGCTTCGTGGTCGGGACCGGCGACTTGTCCGAACTGGCGCTGGGCTGGTGCACCTATGGCGTCGGCGACCAAATGAGCCACTATGCGGTAAACGCCGGCGTGCCCAAGACGCTGATCCAGTACCTGATCCGCTGGACCGCCGAGACCCAGGTCGATGCGACCACCGCCGAGGTGCTGCTCTCAATCCTCAATACCGAAATTTCGCCCGAACTGGTCCCCGCTGGCGAGGACGGCGAGATGCAGAGTACGGAAAGCAAGATCGGTCCCTATGCGCTAAACGACTTTTTCCTGCACCACATCATGCGGTTCGGGCAGAAGCCGTCGAAAGTGGCGTTCCTGACCTGGCATGCGTTCCATGATGCGAGCCGTGGGACGTGGCCCGCCGGTATCCCGGAGGATGCGAAGGTCGCCTATGACCTGCCGGTGATCGCCCGGTGGCTCGAGGCATTTCTGTGGCGGTTCTTCAGCTTCAGCCAGTACAAGCGCTCGGCGATCCCCAACGGGCCGAAGGTGTCTTCGGGTGGTGCGCTGAGCCCCCGCGGGGACTGGCGCGCGCCCTCGGATGCGAGCGCGGCAGTGTGGATCGAGGAGCTCAAGCGCGCGCTACCCTGAGGGTGGGATGCAAGCGCCGCGGGGTCTTTCAATCGCGCAGCGCCTCGATCTCGCGTGCCAGCTTGTCGCCGCCGCGTTCCTCGATCGCGATGCGTTCGAGCACCGCGATCCGCTTGCGCAGCCGCTCGATTTCGAGCTCCAGTTCCGGCTCGCGAGAACTTGTGCCGAAAGCGGCGTTATCGCTGCGATATTTCTGCGCGCCAAGCCAGACGAACGCGACGATGGCGACGATGGCGACGATCACAGCTCCAAGACTCATGACTTCACTTCCTTGCTTGCGCGCCCGGGGCGCCGCGATTCAGTTGACGGACTTGTCCGCTGCCCGCTGCGCTTCGACACCGCGGGTATCGCGCAGGGCTTCGATCTGAAGCGCGGTGTCGTAGCCGCCGTCGGTGATGATCCGCTCCAGCACGCGCACCCGCTCCTCGAGTTCGCGCGAGTGAGAGGCGTACTGCGCGGCTTTCTCCGCCGTCTCGGTGACCTGCAACTGCGCGATCTTCCCCTGGTGTTTAATCCAAACGATGAAGCAGACCATAATGAACGGAGCGAGTGGAACTAGAACCGCTGCAGCTTCCATGACGAAATATCCTCTGGTTAGCGCCTAGCGCAGGCTGTCGATCTCGGCGGCGAGGCGCGCGTTGCTGGTGGTGTATCGCGCTTCGATGTCAGCGACGCGCCGGTCTATCTCGGACAGTTCGGAGCGATAGCGGCTTTTGTTGCGAGCCCGATCCAGGCGGCGCAGCATGCGGTCCTCCTCGGCCTCGCTGTAGAGGGAGGCTGGACGCTTTTGCGCGGCGATCGCGGCGCCGATGTAAAGCGGGATGGTGATGAACGACACCGTCAGCGTCAGCAGGACCGCGGCGATGCGGATCCATAACGCGTCGACGCCGGTGTAATCGGCCAGCCCCGCACAAACCCCCGCCAGTTTGCCGTTCGCCTTGTCACGATAGAATTTTCCGCGTGCCACTGTCCTGTTCCCTTCACGGATAGCGAGTCGATGCCCGGTCATGTTGTCGTTCGATCAGTTCGAGGTCTGCGCAGGATCGGCAGGCCTGGCGCCGCCCATCTTACGCTTCATCTCGGTTAGTTCGGCCTCGATGCTGTCGCCATCTTCCAGCGCGGCGATCTCGTCCGCCAGGCTGGGCTGGCGGCTGTCGCCCATGCTCAGGGAGTCGGCGCGGCCCTCGGCATAGTCGACGCGGCGCTCGAGCTGGTCGAACCTCACCATAGCCTCATCCACACGCTCGCTGGACAGCAGCGTGCGCAGCTTGACCCGGTTTTCGGCGCTTTGCAGCCGCGCCGCGATCGAGGTCTGGCGCGAGCGGGCCTCGCGCAGGCGGTTCTGAAGCTTGTCGATGTCCTGCTCGTAGGCGCGCAGGGCATCGTCCAGCACTTCGATCTCGGCGTTGAGCTGGTCACTCATGTCGGCGGCCTTCTTGCGCTCGACCAGGGCGGAACGCGCAAGGTCCTCGCGGCCCTTGCTCAGCGCCAGTTGCGCCTTGTCGGACCAGTCGGCCTGCAACTTGTCGAGCTTGGCGACGTGGCGGCGCATCTCCTTTTGGTCGGCGATGGTCCGTGCGCTGGAGGTGCGCACTTCGACCAGGGTTTCTTCCATCTCGAGGATGATCAGGCGGATCATCTTGGCCGGGTCTTCGGCCTTTTCAAGCAGGTCGTTGAAGTTGGCGGCGATGATATCGCGCGTCCGGGAGAAGATACCCATGGCGGGGATGCCCTTTCTGGTCATGTGCCGGTCGGCGTTGGAAAGACGATAAACCGGGGAGGGGGCTTGCGTCGAGCGGGGTTCGTCCAGCCCGTCGAGCGTCAGCAGCGAAGGCGTTTCCGGAACCCGCGCGTGTCGGAGCCCGGCGATCTCGGCGTCGAGGCGCGTCATGCCAGCGCGACACCGGCGATCGTGCCGCAGTGGCAAGGCGCGGCGGCGTAGGCCTTCGAAGGGCCGATCTGATCCGCGATCACCAGCAGGTTGAGCGCACCCATCGCCAGTACGCTGGCGATGATCGCGGCGTCGAGGCGGGTGCGGGTGTTCGCGTTGCCGGTGTTTGCTTCGTCACGGAAAAGCATGGGTCTCGTCCTTGCCAGTGCCTGGAGTTGTCGTCGTGAACCACTCAGCAAACAACGTGCCAACTGCATTCCGGCGCGCAAAAGTGCGGTTTGACACTTTGCTTCATCTTTCTCGCTAAGGCTGCACTTGCGATAAATTGGTAATTTTCGCTAAGTGTTGGCGATGGAGCGCGACTTCCAATTCATCGGTCAATCAATCCCGTTCCTCGACGCTGTCGAACGCGCATCTCGTGCGGCACCGATGGCGCGGCCGGTGCTCGTCATCGGTGAGCGCGGCACGGGCAAGGAATTGATCGCGCAACGGCTGCATCGCCTAAGCCCTCGCTGGGGCGAGCCACTTGTCACCCTCAACTGCGCGGCATTGCCCGAGACGCTGATCGAGGCTGAGTTGTTCGGGCATGAGGCGGGGGCCTTTACCGGCGCCACCCGGGCGCGTGCCGGGCGTTTCGAAGAGGCCGACAAGGGCACGCTTTTTCTCGACGAACTGGGCACCCTGTCGATGGGCGCGCAAGAGCGGCTGTTGCGCGCGGTCGAATACGGCGAAGTTACGCGCATTGGCGCCTCGCGCCCCATCCAGGTGGATGTGCGAATTGTCGGCGCCACCAATGCCGATCTACCCCGCCTCGCCGCCCAGGGCGGGTTTCGCCCTGATCTGCTCGACCGGCTGAGCTTCGAGGTAATTACCCTGCCGCCGTTGCGCGCGCGCGAGGGTGATGTGCCCGAACTTGCCGCCTACTACGGCCGACGTATGGCGACCGAAATCGGCTGGGACCGCTGGCCAGGGTTCACGTCTGCGGCGATGGATGCGCTTGAAGCCTATAGCTGGCCGGGAAACGTGCGCGAGTTACGCAACGTGGTCGAGCGCGCGGTCTATCGATGGGACGATCACACGCATCCCGTGGGCCGGATAGTATTCGATCCATTCGAAAGCGCCTGGGCGCCTTCGGATGTCGGCGCAGCGGGTTCGGACATCGCGGGCGCGAAGATGGCTTTACCCGTGCCGAAAGCCGCATCCACAGCGTCGATTGCCGGCGAGCCGCCAGTCGACGATCTGCGTGCGGCGGTCGAGCTTCATGAGCGCGCATTGGTGGCAGCCGCACTTGAGCGGCATCGCTGGAACCAGCGCCGGACCGCCGCCGCGCTTGGACTCAGTTACGATCAACTCCGGCATTGTCTCAGGAAGCATGGCCTCGGACCGCATGCTTGAGGCGAACGCCGTGAATCTCCCAAAAAGCCTGTTGGCAAATGCTTCAGCCGGCCCTTGCGTTTTTACTTGCTTGAGACTATCTGCCGCTCATCCCGACATTGGTAACGCGAAATCGGGCTGGCGCCGCAGGGGGCCGGCACTCAGGACGCGTTTGCCCCATCGGCATTTGGAGCTTTCGTTTGGTAGATATCGCGCGCATCACCGAGGTCGTCGAGCCTGAGGTCAAGGCCCTCGGCTTCGATCTTGTGCGTGTGCGCATCTTCGGCAAGAGCGAGGTCGGCGACGACGAGATCGCCTTGCAGATCATGGCCGAGAACCCGGCGACAGGTCAGCTTATCCTTGACGATTGTGCGGCGCTGTCGCGTCGCATTTCCGATCGTTTCGACGTGCTGGAAGCCGCGGGCGAGATGCTGATAGAAGAGGCCTATCGCCTCGAAGTCAGTTCGCCCGGCATCGATCGCCCGCTGACCCGCGCCAAGGACTACGCCAACTGGTCGGGCCACGAAGCGAAGATCACGCTGACTGAACCGATCGAGGGCAACCGCAAGGGTCTGCACGGCGATCTTGTCGGCCTCGAAGGCGATACGGTGTCGTTCGATGATCGCAAGTCGGGCCGGGTCACGTTCCCGCTCGACCATGTCGTTTCCGCTCGGCTGATCCTTACGGACAAGCTGATCGCCGCTACCCGCCCGCTCGAAGCAGAGGGCGCCGACGAAATTCTTGAGGAACAGGAAGACTAAGCCATGGCCAGTGCGATTACCGCCAACCGCGCCGAGCTGATCGCGATCGCGAACTCCGTCGCCACCGAGAAGATGATCGACAAGTCGATCGTCATCGAAGCGATGGAAGAAGCGATCCAGAAGTCGGCCCGCAACCGCTACGGCGCGGAGAACGACATCCGCGCCAAGCTCGATCCGCGCACCGGCGACTTGCGCCTGTGGCGCGTCGTCGAAGTGGTCGAGGCGGTCGAGGACTACTTCAAGCAAGTCGACGTCGCGCAGGCGCAGAAGCTGCAAAAAGACGCCAAGGTCGGTGACTTCATCGTCGATCCGCTTCCTGCCGTCGATCTTGGGCGCATCGATGCGCAGTCGGCCAAGCAGGTGATCTTCCAGAAGGTTCGCGATGCCGAGCGTGATCGCCAGTACGAGGAATTCAAGGACCGCGCCGGAGAGATCATCACCGGCGTGATCAAGTCGGTCGAGTTCGGCCACGTGATCGTCAACCTCGGTCGTGCCGAGGGCGTGATCCGCCGCGACCAGCAGATCCCGCGCGAAGCCGCCCGCGTCGGTGAGCGCGTTCGTGCGATCGTCCTCAAGGTCGAGCGTCAGAACCGCGGCCCGCAGATCTTCCTTAGCCGCGCGCACCCCGAGTTCATGAAGAAGCTGTTCGCGCAGGAAGTGCCCGAGATCTACGACGGCATCATCGAGATCAAGGCTGCTGCTCGTGACCCGGGTTCGCGGGCCAAGATCGGCGTGATCAGCCACGACCACTCGATCGATCCCGTCGGCGCCTGTGTCGGCATGAAGGGCAGCCGCGTCCAGGCGGTCGTGCAGGAGCTGCAGGGCGAAAAGATCGACATCATCCCCTGGAGCGAAGACACCGCGACGTTCGTGGTCAACGGCCTCCAGCCCGCGACCGTCAGCCGCGTCGTCATCGACGAGGAGGAGAACCGCATCGAAGTGGTGGTACCCGACGACCAGCTCTCGCTGGCCATCGGTCGTCGCGGCCAGAACGTGCGTCTCGCCTCGCAGCTGACCGGCTCGCAGATCGACATCATGACCGAGCAGGAAAGCTCGGAGAAGCGCCAGAAGGAATTCCTCGAGCGCTCCAAGATGTTCGAGGAAGAGCTCGACGTGGACGAGACGCTGTCACAGTTGCTGGTCGCCGAAGGCTTCAGCGAGATGGAGGAAGTCGCTTACATCGAGATTTCCGAGCTCGCCAACATCGAAGGCTTCGACGAGGAACTGGCCGAGGAACTGCAGAGCCGCGCCGCCGAAGCGCTGGAGCGCCGTGAGGAAGCTTATCGCGAACAGCGCCGGGCGATGGGTGTCGACGATGCCCTGGCCGACCTGCCCCACCTCAACGAGGCGATGCTGGTCACGCTGGGCAAGGCGAAGATCTGCACGTTGGACGATCTGGCCGATCTCGCCACCGACGAGCTCATCGCCAAAAAGCGCGTCGAGCAGCGTCGTCGTGACGGCACCGTCAATCGTCGCGCTCGCGACGAGGACAAGGGCGGCGTCCTGGGCGAATATGGCCTGAACGAAGAGCAGGGCAACGAGATCATCATGGCCGCGCGCGCTCACTGGTTCGAAGACGAACCGAAGGCTGCAGAGCCTGCAATCGAGGAGGCCGCCAATGCGGATTCCTCACAATGATCGCGTAAGTTCCGACAGATCCGATACCCGCGCCGGCACGTCCGGTGACGAGCCGGAGAGGACATGTATCCTTTCCGGGGAAGTCGCCGCGCGTGATGCACTGACCCGCCTGGCGGTATCGCCACCGGGGTTGGACGGCGCTTGCATCGTGCTACCCGATATCCACGCGCGTGCCCCCGGGCGCGGCGCGTGGATCGGTGTTTCTCGCGCGGACCTTGAAAAAGCGCAGTCGAAGGGCAAACTAAAGGGTGCGTTGATGCGCGCCTTCGGCAAGTCGCTCGACGGCGCAACTCTCGTTATTCCCGACGATCTGGCTGACAGGATCGACAGCGCGCTGGTGCGTGCGTTCACCGACCGGCTTGGCCTCGAAACGAAGGCGGGCCGCTTGCTGCTCGGCTCCGACCGGATCGCCGAAAATGCGCGCGGCGGCCAGGTGCAGTGGCTGGCGCATGCCGCCGATGCTGCCGAGGACGGGTCGCGTAAGCTCGACCAAGCCTGGCGGGTGGGCAGCGAGAGTGAAGGAAGTGGCTTGCGTGGGACAGTGTTGCCACTGGACCGAGCGGCGCTGTCTGTGGCATTGGGCCGCGACAACGTCGTTCACCTGGCGCTGACGGACGGCAAAGCGGCACAACGAGTCGCCGCGCCGTTGCAGCGCCTGCTGCATTTTCGCGGGCAGGCCGCAGCCGTGGCCGAGACTGATGCAAATGAAGGTCAGGGGCCGGCGCAAGCCGACGCCGCGGCCGCAACGACGATTTGATTCGAAGGGCGATTAGAGACTTATGAGCGAGACCGACAACAAGCCTACCCTCGGACGCAAGCCGCTTGGTATCAAGCGCTCGGTCGAGGCCGGCGAGGTCAAGCAGACCTTCAGCCACGGCCGGACCAACAAGGTCGTGGTCGAAGTGAAGCGCCGCAAGGTGCTGGGCCGTCCGGGCGAAGCTGTCGAGACCAAGCCCGAAACCGTGGCCGTTGCCCCCGAGCCGGCACCGGTCCAGGCTGCTCCGCCACCGCCCGCGCCTGCGCCGGTGAAGCGCGCGCCGCCATCGAACGAGACGCCGCAGGAGCGCGTTGCCCGTCTCCAGCGCGAGGCCGAGGAAGATCGCCTTCGCCAGGCCGAGGAATCGCGGCGCCGCGAGGAAGAGCAGCGTGCCCGCACGCTCGAGGAAGAAAAGCGCCGCGCCGAAGGGAAGCGTCGCGCTGAAGAGGAGGCGACCGCAGCGCCAGCGCCGGTAGCCGAAGCGCCGGTCGAAGTTGCTCCGGCCACACCTGCGCCGGAAGCCGAGGAAAAGGTCGCTACCGAACCGGCTGCAGCGCCGGAAGCCACGGCTGCCGCACAGCCGGCCGAAGCACCCGCGCCGGCTCCACAGCCGGTGGCCGCGCCCGAACCCGAAATCACGCCCGCACCACGGCGCTTCACGCCCGTGGCGCGCCCCGAGCCGCGCCGTCCCGAACCGGCAGCCCCTGCCGCCAATGCTGCGGGTTCGAGCCCGACCGTTACCGGCGCTTCGCCAGCCAAGAAGGTCGACGCCAAAAAGGGCGCCCCGGCTCCTGCACCTGCACGCCCCGGCGATCGTGCCAAGGGTGGCGCGGGTGCTGGTGCCGATCGGCGCCAGTCCGGCAAGCTTACCGTCACCCGCGCGCTCAACGATGACGAGGGTGCTCGCGCCCGCAGCCTCGCCGCGCTCAAGCGTGCGCGTGAGAAAGAGCGTCGTTCGCACTTCGGCGGCAAGTCGCAGCCGCGCGACAAGCAGATCCGCGATGTCATCGTGCCCGAAGCGATCACCGTCCAGGAACTCGCCAACCGCATGGCCGAAAAGGGTGCCGATCTCGTCAAGTCGCTCTTTAAGATGGGCATGATGGTCACGGTCAATCAGACGATCGACCAGGATACCGCGGAACTGCTGGTCACCGAATTCGGCCACAACCTTGAGCGTGTGTCCGAGAGCGACGTCGACCTCGACAGCTCCTACGATGTCGACACCGATGAGTCGCAAGTCCCGCGGCCGCCGGTCGTCACCATCATGGGTCACGTCGATCACGGCAAGACCAGCTTGCTCGACGCCTTGCGCGGCACCGACGTGGTGCGCGGCGAGGCGGGTGGCATCACCCAGCACATGGGCGCTTACCAGATCAAGACCAAGGGCGGCGATCTCGTCACCTTCCTCGACACGCCGGGCCACGCCGCGTTCACGCAGATGCGCATGCGCGGTGCCAACGTGACCGACATCGTCGTGCTGGTGGTTGCGGCCGATGACGGCATCATGCCGCAGACGATCGAGGCGATCCGCCACACCAAGGCGGCCGGCGTGCCGATGATCGTGGCGATCAACAAGATCGACAAGCCCGAAGCGAATGCGCAGAAGGTGCGTGAGCGCCTGCTTGAGCACGAGGTCGTGGTCGAAGACATGTCGGGTGACGTGCAGGACGTCGAAGTCTCGGCCAAGACCGGCAAGGGTCTGGACGAACTGATCGAGAAGATCCTGCTGCAGGCGGAATTGCTCGAGCTGCGCGCCAACCCGGACCGTCATGCCGACGCGACGGTGATCGAGGCCAAGCTCGACAAGGGCAAGGGTCCGCTCGCCACCGTGCTGGTCCGTCGCGGTACCCTCAAGGTCGGCGACATCTTCGTCGTTGGGTCCGAGAGCGGCCGTGTGCGCGCCATGCTCGACGACAAGGGTCGCCCCATCAAGGAAGCCCCGCCCTCGCTGCCGGTCGAGGTCCTGGGCCTTGGCGGCGTGCCGATGGCCGGTGACTTGCTGTCGGTCGTCGAGAGCGAGCAGCGTGCCCGCGAAGTCGCGTTGTACCGTCAGGAGCAGGCGACCGCCCAGCGCACCGCCACGGCGCCCGCCAGCCTCGACACGATGTTCTCTGCCCTCGCGGACAAGAAGAACGTCATCGAGTACCCGGTGGTCATCAAGGCCGACGTGCAAGGCTCGGTCGAGGCGATCAACCAGGCGCTGCATGCCTTGTCGAACGACGAGATCAAGGTGCGCGTGCTCAGCTCCGGCGTGGGCGCGATCACCGAGAGCGACGTGACGCTGGCTGCTTCCAGCGGCGCGCCGATCATCGGCTTCAACGTGCGTCCCAACGCGAAGGCGCGCGAGCAGGTGGCGCGGACCAAGACGCCGATGATGTACTACGACATCATCTACGAGCTGACCGCAGAAGTCGCCAAGCAGATGGCCGGCATCTGGGGCCCCGAGCGGATCGAGACCGTCGTCGGTCGTGCCGAGGTCAAGCAGGTGTTCCCCGCGGGCAAGAAGGACAAGGCAGCCGGCTTGCTGGTCGTCGAAGGCTTCATCCGCAAGGGCATCCACGCGCGGCTTACCCGCAACGACGTCATCATCTCGGCCACGCTCATCCAGTCGCTGCGCCGGTTCAAGGACGATGTCGACGAAGTGCGCGCCGGTACCGAGTGCGGTGTCGTGTTGGCGGAGACGAACGACGTGCGTGCCGGCGACCAGCTCGAAGTGTTCGAGGTCAGCCATCGCGATCGTACGGTCGGCTGACTGGGCGGGGGTAGCCGGCAATGACGTGCGGCTCCCCCGTTCCGATCCTGCGCAGCTTCGACGAGGCGCGAGCCCGGGCCTTCTATCGTGACTTCCTGGGCTTCGAAGTAACATTCGAGCATCGCTTCGAGCCGGACCTGCCGCTGTACTTGGGCTTGAGGCGCGGCGACTGCGAGCTTCATCTGTCCGAGCATTATGGCGATGCCACGCCGGGTTCCGCCGTTCGCATCCCGGTCGATGATGTCTGCGGTTTTGCGGCTGAGCTGCGTGCCAAGCGCTTCGGCAACGCCCGTCCCGGTAAGCCGAAGCGGACGCCCTGGGGAACCGACGAGATGACGATCACCGATCCCGCAGGTAACCGCCTGACTTTTTATTCGAAGGCGTGCTCCGGATGACCCGCTATGTTGCGCTGTTCGGCCAGCTGACCGCGGGTGGCACTCGCCTGACGCTGGCGGATTTACGCTATGCGCTGGAGCGTGAGGAGTTCGACGACGTCGAAACCGTCGTCTCCGGCAGCAACGTGCTGTTCTCCTACGACGATAGGCCCACTGAGGGCCTGGAAGACCTTCTGAGGCACATGATGGTCGAGCGGTTCGACATGGAGAGCTTCGTCGCCGTTCGCAACACGGGCGAGATCCGCGCTGGCATCGAGGGCAATCCGTTCAGGAATGACGATGCGGACGGCTCGGTTCATACCCAGTTTCTTGCCGGGCGGCCCGAGCCCGCGCAGTTCGCCAGGCTTGTCGCCGATTTTTCCGGTCGCGGTCCCGAGCGTTTGGCGATAGCCGAGCGAGCTTTGTTCATCGATTATCAGGGTGATCCCGTCGCCAGCCGTTTGACCGGCCCGTTCATCGCGCGTCGGCTGGGGTGTGAAGGCGCCTCGCGCGATGTGCGCACGCTCGCGCGCATTCTTGATAAGATGATCTAACGCAGCGCTTTTGAATGAGGGACATTGCGTCCCCCCGCCGGGGCAGGGCGGGGGGAAGAGCTTGCCGGACGGCGGCGAAAAAGCCGGTTCGCCCTGGGCCTCGCAAGGCCCCGCAATGTCATCGGTCAGGATCGCAGAAGGCAAAGGGACACCGTGCCTCCACCGACCCCGACGGATCTGCCTAGCGGTAGACTCCCGCGATAATCGATGAGATCACCTTGTCGCGTGAAGACACCAGCAGTGCATCGTTGCCTGAACGCACCCATTGGTATCCACGTGGCGGTGCCTTGAGCCGCTTGTTCGTACGATAGTCGATTGCCTGATAGTTAGAAGCTTGGCGGCGGTCGAACTTCTCGCCGCGCTTGAACTGGTGATGAGGCGCAGCATGACCGACCTGGCGACCACGATCGTCCGCCCGGTTATCCTTCGCTATCGCCGGGATCGAAATCGTCGGCACGAGGGAAACGATCGCGAGGCTGGCGAGCACTATGCGTCTCATCGGGTAACTCCTTGGATTGCAATTTCGCTGGATAAACGGTGTGCGTCCAGCTTTGTGGCGTAATCAATTGTTGCAATATGTCGCCACGCCGCCAAATGGACGCAATCATGGCTCGCCAGCAGATCACTCCCGAACAACACTCTGTCCGCTTGCTCAAGGTGGGTGAGCGCGTTCGTCACATCCTGTCCGAGATCCTCACGCGCCAGCAGGTGCATGATGCCACGCTCAGTGCACACTCGGTAAGCGTGACGGAAGTGAGGATGTCGCCAGACCTGCGCCTCGCCACCGCTTTCGTGAAGCCGTTGCTCGGCTCTGACGAGGCTGCGGTGTTGAAGGCGTTGCAGCAGAACACCGCTTTCTTCCAGAAGGAAGTCGCGCGCAACCTGGGCCTTAAGTCGGCTGCGAAGCTGCGGTTTCGGGTCGATTCGACGTTCGAGGAGGCCGACCGGATCGATCGCTTGCTCTCCGATCCACGCGTAGCGCGCGACCTTGGAGATCAGCCCAGCTAGGCCGATTGCCTGACATGGGCGACCCGATACCATCCTGAGCAAATGCGAGGGGAGAGTGGCGGCATGCGCGATATCGCATTCTTGCATGGAGGCGGGCAAGGCCGCTGGGTCTGGTACGAGACAATCGCGGCGATCGCTCAGCAGTCGGGTGGCGCAGCACGCTGTCTGGCCCTGGACGGTCCCGGCTGTGGTGCAAAGCGCGATCGATCCACCGCATCGATGCCGGGCAGCAGGTGATGAACACGCGCCCCCAGGCGCTTGCCGAAGTCCTGCTGATCGAGGCGGCGCGATAAGGCTTTATTGCGGCCGCCTTGCAGCGCCTGCGTGCTCCGCCTAGATCGCGGTCATGCAAGATACTCTGCTGCAGGCTGCGGCGCTCATCGTTCCCCTGATCATCGCGATCGTCTTTCACGAGGTGGCGCATGGCTGGGTCGCGCTGGCACTGGGCGATCCGACCGCGCGCGAGCAACGGCGGCTGACGCTCAATCCGCTGCGCCATGTGGACCCGATGGGGACGGTGGTGATCCCTGGCATGCTTGCGCTGGCCAGTTTGCCGACATTCGGCTGGGCAAAGCCAGTGCCGGTCAACCAGCGTCGCTTGCGCAATCCGCGCTATGGCATGATGGCCGTGGCCGCGGCCGGGCCGCTGACCAATTTCGTGCTGGCGGCGATCGGCGCGGTGATGCTGGGCTTGTTGGCGCGAAGCGGCGGTAGCGGCGATGTCGTGGGCTTCGTGGTGCTCAACTTGCGCAACTTCATCCTCATCAACCTGTTTCTGGCGCTGTTCAATCTGCTGCCGATCCCCCCGTTCGACGGTTCGCATATCGTCGAAGGCCTGCTGCCGCGACGCGCAGCGCGCAGCTATGCCCGGCTGCGACCTTATGGTTTTCCGCTGCTGTTCCTGCTGCTCTTGGTGGTGCCGTACTTCTGGCCGCACCTGGGCGTCGTCGAGCGGTTTGTGCTGCCCCCGGTTGGCTGGGCTGCGGATCAATACGACGCGCTTGCGCGCGCTGTCGCAGGCGTCTGAACGGTGCCGTCGGGCTGGATCATTCTCGACAAGCCTGTGGGGCTGGGTTCGACGCAGGCCGTTGCCGCCGTCAAGCGCAACCTGCGGGAGGCTGGCCTTGGCAAGTCGACCAAAGTCGGCCACGGCGGTACGCTCGATCCCCTGGCAAGCGGCATCCTGCCGATCGCGCTGGGTGAGGCGACCAAGCTGGCGGGGCGGATGCTCGACGCCAGCAAGGCTTACCAATTCACCGTCCGCTTCGGCGAGGAGACCGACACGTTGGACCTTGAAGGTGCGGTGATCGCGACCAGCGATGTGCGTCCGTCAGAGGCTGACGTTCACACGATCCTGTCGCGCTTCACCGGTCCGATCGCGCAAGTTCCGCCGGCTTATTCTGCCTTGAGGGTAGGCGGCGAGCGGGCATACGATCTCGCGCGTGCCGGCGAGACGGTCGAACTCGCCAGTCGCGAC
Organism: Novosphingobium sp. TK46; assembly: GCF_055361525.1. Taxonomy (NCBI): domain Bacteria; kingdom Pseudomonadati; phylum Pseudomonadota; class Alphaproteobacteria; order Sphingomonadales; family Sphingomonadaceae; genus Novosphingobium; species Novosphingobium sp. TK46. The sequence goes on along the minus strand of NZ_CM143963.1, from coordinate 291,766 downwards.
GTGACGATCCACGCGCTGACCGTCACTTCGTTCGAGTCAGATGGAGTGACTCTCCTGGCGAACGTGTCAAAGGGAACCTATATCCGGAGCCTCGCGCGGGACATCGCGCAGGCGCTCGGCACATGCGGTACGGTGACCATGCTGCGCCGGACCAAGGCCGGTCCGTTCGAAGTCAGCCACGCGATTACGCTGGACAAGTTGAACGAAATCGGTAAGGGCGCGCCTCTTGAACACATACTCTTGCCGCTGGAGGCGGGGCTGGACGACATCCCGGCCATCGACCTCGACCCGGAGCAGGCAAGGGCGGTCCGACAGGGCCGCGTTCTAACCGGACTGCCCCTTGATGACGGGCTCCATCTGGCGAGACTACGGATGATCCCGGTCGCGCTGCTGGAATTGACGGGCGGTGACGCCCGCGTCGTCAGGGGCTTCAACCTCGTAGATGTCGCGGAGTAAGACTATGTCGGTTACGGCTGAAAAGAAGCAGGAAATCATCACTGACAACGCCCGCCAGTCGGGTGATACCGGTTCGCCGGAAGTGCAGGTCGCGATCCTGACCGAGCGGATCAACAACCTGACCGGGCACTTCAAGGCTCATCACAAGGACAACCACTCGCGCCGCGGTCTGCTGGCGATGGTCAACAAGCGTCGATCGCTGCTGGACTATCTCAAGAAGGTCGAAGTCGCGCGGTACAACGCGCTGATCCAGAAGCTGGGTCTGCGTAAGTAAGTTTCACGGCGGCTCCGGGAAACCGGGGCCGCTGCTCTATTGGGCTCTCGAGATCCCGGCTGCGACACGCATGCCAACAAAGGGAACGAGGGCTTGAGGCCAGCGCTGCAATTCGGCGGCAAGGCCAGGGGCCACGAAAGGCTCCACACCGGACCGGGACGGGATCCCCGGCAGTAAACCCCGCGAGGCAATTGGGCCCGTGGGTCGAGGATAAAACCAAATGTTCGACGTAAAAACTGTATCCATGCAGTGGGGCGGCAAGACGCTCACTTTGGAAACCGGCCGCATCGCCCGTCAGGCCGATGGCGCCGTGTTGGCGACCTTGGGCGACACCGTGGTGCTGTGCGCCGTGACCGCCGCCAAGTCGGTGAAGGAAGGGCAGGACTTCTTCCCGCTCACCGTTCACTATCAGGAAAAGTTCTCCGCCGCTGGCCGTATCCCGGGCGGTTTCTTCAAGCGTGAGCGTGGCGCGACCGAAAAGGAGACGCTGACCAGCCGTCTCATCGATCGCCCGATCCGCCCGCTGTTCCCCGAAGGTTTCTACAACGAGATCAACGTCATCGCTCAGGTCATGAGCTACGACGGTGAGAACGAGCCCGACATCGTCGCGATGATCGCCGCTTCGGCCGCGCTGACCATCTCGGGCGTGCCGTTCATGGGCCCGATCGCCGCCGCCCGCGTCGGCTTCGTCGATGGCGAGTACACGCTGAACCCGAAGCAGGACCAGACTCTGGCCGGCGACGGTCGCCTCGATCTCGTCGTCGCCGCCACCGGCGATGCCGTGATGATGGTGGAATCGGAAGCCAAAGAGCTGTCCGAGGACGAGATGCTCGGCGCCGTGATGTTCGCCCATGACGAGATCAAGAAGGTCGTCGACCTGATCATCGATCTCGCCGAGGAAGCCGCAAAGGATCCCTGGGACATCGACGTGTCGGACAACACTGCCGACATCAAGAAGAAGCTCAAGTCTGCCATCGGCAAGGACGTTGCCGCCGCCTACAAGCTGACCGACAAGTCGGCCCGCTCGAACGCGCTCAACGAAGCGCGCGCCAAGGCGAAGAAGGCGTTCGCGGACGAGACTCCGCAGACGCAGATGGTTGCGAACAAGACCATGAAGAAGGTCGAAGCGGACATCGTTCGCGGCGCCATCCTCAAGGACGGTTCGCGCATCGACGGCCGCAAGCTCGACCAGATCCGTCCGATCGAGGCGATCGTCGGCTTCCTGCCGCGCACGCATGGTTCCTCGCTGTTCACCCGCGGTGAAACGCAGGCGATCTGCACCACCACGCTGGGCACCAAGGAATCCGAGCAGATGATCGACGGGCTGGAAGGCCTGTCGTACTCGAACTTCATGCTGCACTATAACTTCCCGCCGTACTCGGTTGGTGAAGTTGGGCGTTTCGGCGCGCCGGGCCGTCGCGAAGTCGGCCACGGCAAGCTGGCATGGCGTGCGCTGCACCCTGTGCTGCCGACCAAGGCGGACTTCCCGTACACCATCCGCGTTCTGTCCGACATTACCGAGTCCAACGGCTCGTCCTCGATGGCGACCGTCTGCGGTGGCTGCTTGTCGATGATGGACGCGGGCGTTCCGATCGAGCGTCCGGTGGCCGGTATCGCCATGGGTCTGATCCTGGAAGGCAAGGACTTCGCGGTCCTGTCCGACATCCTGGGCGACGAGGATCACCTCGGCGACATGGACTTCAAGGTCGCAGGCACCGAGGCCGGCATCACCACGATGCAGATGGATATCAAGATCGCCGGCATCACCAAGGAGATCATGGGCAAGGCGCTCGAGCAGGCGAAGGCCGGCCGCACGCACATCCTGGGTGAGATGCAGAAGGCGCTGGGTTCGGCTCGTACCGAGCTGTCGGCCCACGCGCCCCGCATCGAGACGATCAAGATCGACAAGTCGAAGATCCGCGACATCATCGGCACCGGCGGCAAGGTCATCCGCGAGATCGTCGCCGAGACCGGCGCCAAGGTCGACATCGACGACGAGGGCGTGATCAAGATCTCGTCTTCCGACACCGCGCAGATCGAGGCCGCCAAGGCCTGGATCCTGGGCATCGTCGAGGAAGCCGAAGTCGGCAAGGTCTACGACGGCAAGGTCGTCAACATCGTCGACTTCGGCGCCTTCGTGAACTTCATGGGTGGCAAGGACGGCCTCGTCCACGTTTCCGAAATGAAGAACGAGCGCGTGGAAAAGCCGACCGACGTGGTCAAGGAAGGCCAGGCCGTGAAGGTCAAGGTTCTTGAGATCGATCCGCGCGGCAAGGTTCGCCTGTCGATGCGCGTCGTCGATCAGGAAACCGGCGCCGAGCTGGAGGACACCCGTCCTGCCCGTGAGCCTCGCGAGCCGCGCGGCGATCGTCCGGGTGGCGATCGTGGTGGCCGTAGCAGCGGCGGCAGCGACGGTGATCGCCGTCGTCCGCGCAACGATCGCGGCGGCAGCGGCGGTGGTGACCGTGGTGGCAACCGCGATGGTGGCCGTGGCCCGCGTCGGGACGACAATGGCGGCGGTTCCGCCGGTGGCGATCCCAACCACATGCCGGCTTTCCTCAAGGAAGATTGATCGCGATCATCGCGTAACGGCAAAAAGGCCGCGTCGGGAAACCGGCGCGGCCTTTTTGCTAGCGGCTGCTCGCACGCTTCTCTGACGGTCGGTCGGCAACTACGCGAAGATCAGCCCAGGACTGCCAGCCTCGGCGCGCTCTTGTCGTCACGATCGCCACGTCTGTCGGCATTGGCGATACGGTTCTTGCCCGCTTTCTTGGCGTCGTACAAAGCCGCGTCGGCCATCGGAATGACATCGGTTGCGCTGGTCGACGTTTCGGGCACTGAAGCGATCCCGAACGAGGCACTGATTGCGGCGCCGTGCACGTCCGACAAGCCGGCGATCCGCAGGCGCAGCATCTCAGCCTTGAGCGCAGCATCCTCAAGGCCGCAATTGGGCAGGATCACGATCAGTTCCTCCCCGCCATAGCGAGCCACCACGTCGGACGGCCGCAATGCCGTGACCAGCTGGCTGGCCACGTCCCGCAGCACCGCATCGCCCTTTGCATGGCCATGCTCATCGTTGACGCGCTTGAAATTATCGAGATCGATCATCAACACCGCGGTGGCGCTGCCGGTGCGCTCGCCAAGGCTGATGTAGCGCTCCAGCGCGTCTTCCATGTAGCGGCGATTGTATAGCCCGGTGAGGGGATCGCGCAGCGATTGCGTGCGCAGCTTCTCCCGCAAGGCGATGTTCGAAAGCGCGAGCGACATGGAGTCGGCAAGCGCACGCGCAACGCGGCTCACCTCGTCGAGTTCGACTTGCGCGTCATCGCTGTCCGTCGCCAGCATCAGCAGGCCATGCACTTGTCCACGCGCCATCATCGGCACTTCGACGGTTGCGGCCGTTCCGACTTGGTGCATGCAGCACAAGGTGTTGGATCGGGTATCGTTGACATGCGGTTTGCCACGCTTCAGCGCCCAGCAATTGCTGGGCAGCAGCGTTTCACCTGGATGGAAGCTGTCAACGACGTTCCAGGCTTTGGCAAGATCCAGGCGATCCCGCGAATTGTTGAAGACGTACAAGGCCCCGCTGAATGTCGGCAACAGTCGTTGCGCGGTTGCCATGAGCACGGCGCCTGCGTCTTCGTGATCCTCGGCGGCCTGGAGCATGTCGGTCATCGCGAAGAGCTGCTCGACTTGCCGTTTGGCGCTCTCGGCCTCTGTAAACAGGCGATGCTGGCGCTGAGCCTGCGTCAGCGCGCTCCTGGCAAAGCCGAGACCGGTCAGGAACACCGTTACGACGATGATCAGCGATACCGTCGCCGCCGGGCGTACCAGCCACTCGGGCCCGAACGCCACCATACCCACACTCACGCAGCTGCTTGCCTGCACCAACATGATAGCGGCGCGACGTTTGGACGTCATGCGCAGGTTCGCGGTGAATGTATTCTGTTGGTGCACAGCGATGTGCCTCGTTTCTTTTATGGTCGTGACGATAAGACGAAATCCCTAACGATTGCTGATGATTTGCCTCGCTCTCGAATGTTCCTGGTTGCGTTTAAGTAACGCCAGCGAGGTAATCTGATGGCTCGCCAAATAGAGGAGGGGTACGGGTCACGCGAGTTGCTTCCGCGAGTCTGACAAGCGAGCATAATGACCTTGCCGTCGGCAGCCGATTGCCACACCGCGCGTTTGCCCATCAACAAGGGAGGCAGGTCGGTGGCTCGCACAGATGCGGGGAAATGGCGGATCGTAACTCTGCTCGTCGGCGTCAGCATGTCGGGCTGCAAGCTCGATCCGACTGCGGGACAGCAACAGCGCACACAAAGCCGCTCTGATCATGACCTGCGATCGAGTTCGGAGAGGCCCGAGGGAAAATCCCCCCGTCGAGGTTTTCTGGCGCTTTATTCCGGATCTACGCGAGTGGCGCCACCTGCTGGCCTTTTGCAAGCGCATGCCGGATCAAGCGGTCTGCGCATACCCGTCGTGGGCGTGCGGCCGTCTCAGTTGGTCGACACGTTCGCGCAAGCCCGCGCGCAAGGTGCCCGCCGCCACGACGCAATCGATATCCTATCGCCTGACGGCACGCCGGTGGTCGCGGCGACAGCCGGGCGGGTGGAGAAACTGTTCGCTTCGCATGACGGGGGCAATACGATCTATGTGCGCTCATCGGATCGGCGGATGATATACTACTACGCGCACCTTTCCGCTTACGCGAACGGCTTGCGCGAGGGCTTGGCGATAAAGGCGGGACAATTCCTGGGCACGGTCGGTCATAGCGGCAATGCCAGTCCCGAGGCGCCGCACCTGCATTTCGCCATGTGGGTGACCAATCCGGCGCAAGGCTGGTCACAGGACGCGCCCGCGCTCGATCCCTATCCCTACCTGACCGGCAAGGCGGCGACGGCCGGCCCTGCCTCCGGGCGCTGAGCAAGCCCGCGATGGCCGATGCGTTCAATCGGCAGCTGGTGTTTGCATGGCGGCATCTTGGGGGAGTGCAGGAGCCGTGATCTGCGCTGGAGGCGGCACGCGGCGCATGCTGATGATCTTTACGGTCGGGTCCAGCATCTGACCTTTCATCACGCCCACGCCTTTGGTGGCGGAGCGGGGCATTCCCCAGATCCTGTCGACGGTCTCCATACCCGAGACGACATGCCCGAACGCTGCGAAGCCGGCCTTTGCGTCGGCGTCGGCGGCATCCGGTTTGGCGTCGAGGCCGGGTTGGTCCGATACCATGATCGAGAAGTCACCCGTCGCGGTACCCGGTGCGAAGCGCGCCATCGAGATCGTACCCCGCTTGTGGAGTACGCCCGTCTGACTGGTGGGCTCGTGCGGGACCGGCTTTAGAATGCGCTTCGGATCGTTCTGGGTACCCCCCTGGATCAGGCCATTGGGCGGCGTGCCCCAGTCAAGGTGCATCGCGCGATAAAAAGTGGTGCCGTCGAACCGTTTCGCGTCGACGTATTTCAGGAAGTTGGCGGTCGTCAGCGGCGCATGCGCGCTGTCGAGGTCGAGGGTTATGGTGCCCGCCGATGTGCTGATGGCGACAAAGACATCGCCGGCTTGCGGCGCCGACGCGGTGGTGGGACCGGGCGCAGCGGCCGTAAGGAACAGCAGGGCAGGGGCGACAAAGGGCGCGAATCGTTTCAGCATCGCCTGATCTTGCCGCGCGGGGCGAAGGCTGCAAGTGGAAGCCGCCAAATCGCTTGGCGCATGATCGCAACATGCTTAGGCGTGCCTGCGCAGGCCGAAGAACAATTCGGCTGCATTGGAGAGGCTGCCATGCAATCACGCCCGGCTACGATCATCGCTGCGCTGTTCCTGGCGGAGATGACCGTCACGTTCGAAGCGTCGATGATCTACGCCGCGTTGCCGACCCTGATCCGCCAGTTCGGCGATCCGATCAGGGTGGGGTGGCTGATCACGATCCATATGCTGATCGCCGCTGCTGCTTCTCCGGTCGTTGGCCGGCTGGGCGACATTCGAGGACGTAAGCGGCTGGTGCTGGTGCTGCTGGCGCTGGCGTTGCTGGGGTCCGTCATCAGCGCAATGAGTACGAACCTGGGCGTAGTGCTGGTCGGCCGGGCTTTGCAGGGGCTTTCCGCCGTGGTCCTGCCGCTGTCGGTGGGAATAGTTCGTGAGAGCCTTCCCGAGGACAAGGTGCCGATGGGTATCGGCGTATTGACGACGGCGCTGGGCGCGGGTGCCGCGCTGGGGCTGGTCGCAGGTGGGTTGATCGTCGACAACCTCGATTGGCACGCATTGTTCTGGGTCAGCGCGGCGCTGCTCGCGGCTTCGATCGCTGCCATCGCGGGCTTCGTCCCGGACCGTCCCGGTACGCCGACCCGCCGCCCGATCGACTGGATCGAGGGGCTGCTGCCAGTGCCCGCCATCGGGCTGATGCTGTATGCCATCGGAGCTACCAAGCAGGCTGGCTGGCTCGCACCACAGGTGCTGGTCATGTTCGCGGTCTGCCTGGCGTTGTTCGGCCTTTGGGCACGGCGAAGTCTTCGTGCCGAGGAACCGTTCGTCGATCTGCGCTTGTTCCAGAACCGCAACTTCGCGGTCGCCAATCTTATCACCATCCTGCTGGGTATGGGCACGATGCAGATCGTCTATGTTTTTTCTTCGTACATGCAGTCGCCTGGGTGGACGGCGGTCGGCCTGGGGCTGACAGCTACGGTCGCAGGACTGGCAAAGCTGCCGTCCAACCTGCTGTCGTTCTTCGCTGGACCGCTTGCAGGGCGGATGATGCAACGCCTGGGCAATCGCGCCACGGTGACCGTGGGCGCCCTGCTTGCGGCGACGGGCTGGTGCGCGGCCATGCTGCTGCCCAACGTGTTGGGCCTGGTCATCGCATTGTTGTGCGTCATCTCGTTTGGCACCACCATCCTGCAGGCCGCATTGCCCAACATCGTCGTCGCTACCGTGCCGCCGCATCGTACCAGCGAAGCAATCGGTTCGATGCAGGTGGTGCGCGGGATCGCCGCGGCCATTGGCGCACAAGTGATCGCGATGCTGCTGGCGAGCCGGACGATCCCGGCGCCGGGGGGAGGGGCGCAATTTCCGGCGCCCTCGTCCTATCTGATGACGATGGCGGTCATGACAGCGCTGACTCTGGCAGGAGCAGCGTGCGCGATACTGTTGCGGGCAAACAACAAGGCCGGACCCGCGCCAGCGTGAGCCGACGCGCGTCCGGTAATGTTACAATGTTCAGCGAACGCGCGGTCCGCCAAATGGTAGCGGCGGAGGTGGACGGCGCGCACCGCGAGGCAGCTGTGCCTGGTAGGCCCGACCGCAATGTTCGACGCAATAAGGGAAGCCGGGGTTCACCTTTTCGCCGCAGAAGTGGAAATCCGGCTCGCCCGGATGCCCCATCGGCCAGCGGCAGATACGATCGTTCAGGTCGAGCAGGCTGGTCTTGCCGGCGATATCCGCGCTTGGCTTCGATGGTACGAGACGACGCGGCGGAGCGGGCGGGATAGGCTGCTGCTGATCTCCCGGACCTTGGCGGAGGAAACCGCCGGGGCCAACTGAGACGATCCGCGGCCGATCAGACACCGGAGGGGGCGGCGCGGCCGGTTCCGACGCCGGCTCGCTGGCAGGAGACGGCGTGGTAGCCGCTGCCGGGGCGGGCGTCGGCCGCTCGACCGCTGGCTGCGCTGGCGTGGCCTTTACCGCAGGCTCGTCGATATCGAACGGCGGAGCATCGTCGTCGCGCGGCTTGGTGGCGACGGGCGCAGGGCGAGCCGGCTTCTCATTGGGCTTCACCGGCGACGGGCGCGCCTTGAGGCCAAGCCGATGAGCCTTGCCGATGACGGCGTTGCGGCTGACGCCGCCCAGTTCGTCGGCGATCTGGCTGGCGGTCGCGCCGCCCTCCCACATCGTCCTCAGCTTGTCGATCCGCTCGTCCGTCCAGCTCATCTGCATTCCAATCTGCTGGCCTTCACCAAGGCCGTCTTTACGTTTTCTCGCGCCATCATCGGCCGACACGGCCCATCTGCAAGCTTGCCTGCGAAGCGGTCAGCCGATAGTCGCGGCAACATGGCCGATCAACCCTCTTCGGCGGACCTCATCACGCCCGCCCACATTCCGCAACCTCGTAGCTTTCCGGCAATGGGGCAGCCCGTGATCCACCGGATCAACTGGGTAGGGCTCCAAACCCTTTATATGAAGGAGGTGCGCCGTTTCTTCAAGGTGCAGACCCAGACCATCTGGGCGCCCGCGATCACGACGCTGCTGTTCCTGGTGATCTTTTCCGTAGCGCTGGGCCGGGGTGACCGGCAAGTACTGGGCGTGAACTTCGCCACGTTCGTCGCGCCGGGTTTGATCGTGATGGGCATGATGCAAAACGCCTTCGCCAACGCCAGCTTCTCGTTCCTGTCCGGCAAGATCCAGGGCACGATCATCGACTTCCTGATGCCGCCCCTGACCAATGCCGAACTCATGGCGGCGATGACAGCCGCGGCGGTGACGCGTGGCATTCTGGTGGGACTTGCGCTCTCGCTCGCGATGATGCTGTGGCCTGGCGTCAGCCTGGCAGTCGCGCACCCCTGGGCGGTGATCTGGTTCGGACTGATGGGCACGTATTTTCTGGCGCTGCTGGGCTTTTTGTCTTCGATCTGGGCCGAAAAATTCGATCACAACGCAGCCGTCACCAATTTCGTCATCGCACCCTTGTCGCTGCTGTCGGGCACCTTCTACGTCATCGACAACCTTTCGCCGGTGTTCCAGACGATCAGCCGTTTCAACCCGTTTTTCTACATCATCTCCGGCTTCCGCTTCGGCTTTCTGGGGCAAAGCGATATCGGCGATACCACCATGGCGGTGCTTCATTCGGCCATTGGTTTCGGCGTGGTCAACCTCGTGCTGAGCGTTGCCACCTACTTGGTCCTACGATCGGGTTGGAAGCTCAAGAGCTGAGGCTCCGCAGCAAGCTGGAGTGGCTCAGTGCGTCATGCCGTGGCGCATACAATAATGCCCCTCGGCGAAATCCTCGAAGATCTGGGGAATGGATGGGTGATCGACCGGGCCCCCATCACCGTCTTCCAGCAGGTTCTGCTGGCTGACATACGCGACGTAGCTCGACTCGTCGCTTTCCGCGAGCAGGTGGTAGAAGGGCTGTTCGCGTTGCGGGCGGACATCGGCAGGGATGGATTCATACCATTCTTCGCTATTGGCGAACACCGGATCGATATCGAACACGACGCCGCGAAAGCCATGCAGCTTGTGGCGAACGATGTTGCCGATGGTGAAGCGGGCCCGCACTCGCGTCGGCGCCTCGATGATGCGGCCGGCCTGAGGTGAATAGAAGGACGCTCGGTTCATGCGGCGGATATAGGCTTGCTGCGGTAGCGAAACAAGCAAGGCTCAGGGGCGATATCCGGTTTTGCTGCGGATAGGGCTTGGCAAGCCCGCCGGACTTCGCTAACCGCGCCCTTCGCTCGACCGGTGGGTTCGCCCACAACAGCACGACTTCGCGGAGAGGTGGCAGAGTGGTCGAATGCGCTGCACTCGAAATGCAGTGTACGGGAAACCGTACCGTGGGTTCGAATCCCACCCTCTCCGCCAAGTGCCCGTTCTCAGGGGTTCCCAGCAGTGCAATGGGATTGACAAAATCGGCAGAAATGCGAGGGTTTTCGGCATTGACCGGTTCCTTCTCGTTCACGCCCATCCACGGGCGGTAGGGTGGCAAAATAGGGTATCGAACCTCGAAAATAGGGTGTCGATCTCATGCTCAGCGATGCGCAGATCCGGGCTGCCAAACCGAAGGATCGAAGCTACAAGCTTTTTGATGACCACCAGCTGTTCGTGCTGGTGACAACGGGCGGTTCGAAGCTTTGGCGCCTCAACTACAAATATGACGGTAAGCAGAATAGCCTCGCGCTCGGCCGCTATCCCTCACTGGGCCTGGCTGAAGCGCGCAGGCTGAGAGACGATGCTTTGGCAAAGCTGCGAGAAGGTCACGACCCGGGCGTTGCGAAGAAGCTAAAGCTGAAGGCCAACATCGAGGCTTCTCGCAACAGCTTCGAGAAGGTCGCGCGGGAGTGGCACTAGGTCAACGCGCCCCAATGGGCCAAGGTCCATGCCGCCGACGTTCTGCGCTCGTTCGAACGCGACGTCTTCCCTGCAATCGGCAGTTTGCCGATCTCCGCGCTCACGCCGCCCAAGCTGCTTGAGGTCCTCCGCGCGGTCGAAGCGCGCTCGGCCATCGAGACGGCCAAGCGCCTGCACCAGCGCATCTCCGGTGTCTACGCCTACGCAATCGCATCGGGCATCGCCCAGAGTGATCCTGCAGAGAAGGTCGGTGCCGCCCTGAAGCCGATGCCCAAGAAAGGCCGCCAGCCAGCCATCACCGATATAGTCGAATTGCGTCGCATGCTCGCGACAGTCGATGCTGACGTTGCACGTCCGGCGACCCGCGCCATCGCAAAGACGAGTAGCGACGCGGTAAATGCTTGCACCGCGAGCATGCCGCCCACGATCAGGCATCCGGCGGCGAACCAGGGCGCGGGATCGCGGTCCCGCAGATGCCGCCCCAGTGGAAGACAGGCGAATAGATAGACGATGTGGGGCAAACCGAAGAGCCAGCCGGCCGTGCCCGCACCCTAAAAGAGGGGCAGGACCGTGCCGATGTTCCTGTCCTCGGCCCTGCCGAGAATCGCCTTGGCGCAGGCGATGTCGTCGATCGCCATTCCCATCGGATTGAGCAGGATGATCTCGTCATCCGTCTCACGGCCGGGCTTGTCCCCGACGATGATCTCGCCAAGCTCCGCATGCAGCTGCTCGCGCGAGAACTCACCCGCTTCGACAAGCAGGTTGATGATCTTCTTCTCGCGGTTGGACTGGTCCCAGTCGTCGACAACGACTTTGTCGACCTTGAGGAATACATTCCGCTCCACGTCCATGATCGAGACGTTGGCCAGGAATGTTCCCCTGCTGAGCCAGTGGAAGGCGAGATAGGGCCTATCGGTCACGGTGCAGGTAATCACGACCGGACAGTCGCGAGCGTCGGCTTCGGCGCTAACGGCGTCGCCACAGTGCTGCATAAGCTGAAATTGTTCGACAGTCGGTAACTCGAGCGATCCGTCTCGTTGCTCGTACTTGAAGATTTCGCCCGTAATCAGGTGGGTGAGCTGGACCTGGCCATGAGCATAGGCAGGGTAATATTCGGCTCCGCGGACATCGACGACTGCGCCGGGAGAGCCGATGTACGCCATGAGATGCTATCCGTTCTGGCCGCGCCGGAAGGTGGCCGGGACCGAGATGATGCCGGCAACAAGCGCGGGTGGGATCAAAGATGGATTGTTGCCGGGCCTGCTGAGGACATCGGGTTTTGGGCAACCGCTACGGCTCAGTTAATGGTCACTGGTATCGAATCCATCAGCGGACGGGTGAGGTCGATCTCAATCCGACGGGCCACTGTCAGCGCCTGAAGGACCGCTTCACCGGTGCGAAGGCACTCGGGGGCAATCGAGTTGGCTGTGCTGCCGAACGTCGCATCCATGCCTACCTGCCTCGCGTGAGCTTCCAGGCGCTGGACATGCTCCGGAAAGACCGTAACGAAGGGGGGTTTCGGACACCATCTATGGTTCTATTGTCCACTAGCGATATAGAACTGGGCAACCGGCAGATTCAAGTGGTCACTCTCGATAGATTTGGTGATGAGGCTGAATCCGGATGTCGCTAATTGCAGAGGGACTGTTTTCCTGCCCAACAGCTGCAGGTCGGCTCTAGGCGGAGCTGTTGGACACAATTAGCTTCGAACACGATGTCGTGGTGGAAAGCAGAACGGCCGCTTTGGAGCGCCACATCCCAGTAATCCGTCGTTCGGGCGTGAGCCGATTTCCGGTGTCGCCCCAGTTGCGGACGTGCCCAACGTTGTGCATGTTTCGTTTATGAATTCCGCTCGCACCCGTTCGATGCATACTCTCTCATCACAAAGCCGCGCCACCTGTGTAGTCGCTGGCACGCTGTCGATCATATTAGCAGTTCAAGCGTCGGCCGCACTTGCTGCTACAATCAATGAGCCAAGATTTAAAGCCGTCGAGACCCAGATATTGAAGGTAGTTCTACAGCAGAAATCCGATAGCTTAACTCGTGGACGGTTCTGCGTCAGTACACAAACCAGTGAGCAACCCCGACCTCCCAAGTACTTGATCGCGATCACAAAGCGGATGATCACCGAGCTACATAAGACAGATAAACCTCACCAGGCTTTCTTGTCCGAGTTAGAGGAGCAAAGCCGCACTTATATCCCACAACTCAGTCGCATACTACGCCTTGAAGATTTTGAACCTAGACTAGAGAATGCTAGACTTGTTTCTCCAGAAGCATGCAGTGACACGCACACGATAGGGTTTAACAGACCTTTGATCGGTAACCATAATGCAATAATCTTCGCGAGCGATACATCAATATTGCAGGTCATCGACCCTTGCCGTATTCATGGAGCGAAGGAAGTTGAAGTGGCGCAAAATGCTGATTGTCTCATATGACACTGTGATTGGACCGCCGCGGTACTATGACTTGCTTAGGAACAAGCCAGAGCCGAATAATCGTAGTTTCGTCGATATTGTAAATTGATGATAAACATACAATAACTCATGTGCGTGTGCTGCATTGCTAATTATCACCTCCGCGCGGCTTATTTTATCGGAAGCATTCTGTTGGTGGTGCCGTTAGACAGAGGCATTGTGAGGGCACTTAAAGCGAACAGCCAGTGTCGGCTCGCCACCGCCAACCTCGTCATGAATCCCGGTTACGACGTAGCCCGAAAGCTGAAGCCCGTTCATCGAGCGGGCACCCACTCTGAGCGTCCGTCGGTCCTTCCCAATGGGATCCCTTATGAGACGGGAACGGCAGGAAGCGCGCCACCTTCGGCCTTTCCCGATACCGATTATTGACACCCAGCGAGACGCCCTCATGATTTGCCGATGGCCATCACCGTAGGTATTCTGCTGTTTCCTGACGTAGAGGTACTGGATTTTGCCGGTCCGTATGAAGTGTTTTCCGTCGCGGCGCGCGTCGCGACCAAAGCCTTGGGGATTGATCGTCCGCCCTTCCGGATTGTGACTGTCGCCGAGGGACAGAAGACCCTGGTAGCGCGGCACGGGCTGCGGGTCGCGGCAGATTATGGCTTTGAAGATGCTCCTGCCATCGATGTTCTGATCATCCCAGGTGGCATTGTCACTGAGCCAATGAACAATCGTCTGACGCTAGCTTGGCTGAAGCGCGAGTCAGCTCACGTTGCCATCACCGCGTCTGTTTGCACAGGAGCCTTCCTCCTCGGCAGCATCGGGGTTCTCGACGGCTTGAAGGCCACCACACATTGGGAAGACGTCGACGAGATGCGGCGCATGTTTCCAAAGGTCGATGTCGTTGACGGATTGCCTTACGTCGATGAAGGACCGGTGGTCACGTCAGCTGGGATCTCGGCGGGGATCAGCATGAGCCTTCATCTGGTCAAACGCCTGATTGGAACAAAGATAGCGCGGCTTACCGCTCGGCAGATGCAATACGACTGGCCTCTGGCCTGATTCAGCCGCTTCAGTCCATCCGGCCTCCTTTCCCAAAAATCGATCCCTATGGAAAAGCCTCGGTCGTCTCGATCGCCGTTCCCAATCGAGAACGGCGGCGGCATAGGCTTGATCCAATCTGTCTCGACCTGTCAAATTAGCAGACGTACTATGGGCCTATCGAAGGATAAGGGGACCGTCTGTGGGGGCATGGGGCGCGCTGATTATGAGCTTCTTCGGAGCGGCGTTCGCGGCGATGACGCTATATTGGCAATGGCACTTGTCCGGGATCACTCTGGCGCTACCCTTCTTGGGGTTCATCCTCATCGGTCTCGCCGCGAGCTATGTGATCCGTGCACCTGGCGAGGGCATCAAGCCGTCGCCGAAGGAAGAACGAGCGATCATGTGGAGCAGCATCGGTGAAGGCGTCGGCCTTTTCCTAGCCGCTAACATCGTCATGAACCTGCACCGGCCTGATCTTCTGTTGCCATCAATGGCGTTGGTCGTCGGCCTGCATTTCCTGCCAATCGCTTTTGCCGCTGGCTTCCGTCCGTTCTATGTTCTTGGAACAGCGCTGATTGTTGCAGCGATTATGGGCTTCGTTGTCAAAGCCCCCACAGGCGGCGAGATGGCCGGGTTCATGGCCGCTGGTGCGCTCTGGCTTGCGTCCAGCATCGCAGTTCGTCGAGACTGGTTGGCAAAGGCGCGGACGGCAACCACGATCTAATCGTTTCCCAAATTTCTATCCCTTGGCGGAACGGTCGTCCTATGTGCGAAGAGGGGTATCGGGTGCGAGATGGTGCGATTGGAACCCCTAAAACCACAGCACGCGGCCGAGATGCTTCCCGGTTTGAGCGCACCCGAGGGCTATTGCTTCCTCCCCGACGACCCGCCTGCTGATCTAGCCGAGCTGACCGGCAGATATGAGCGTCAGGCTCGCGGCCGCTCCGACGACGGCACCGAACGCTGGTATAACTGGGTCATTCGAGACGGGGGCTCTTGTGCGGCGTTGGGCTATACACAGGCAACGATCCAGGCGCGGTCGGCACTTAACGCCTATCAAGTCTTTCCAGCGTGTTGGCGCTCTGGCGTCGGATATCGTGCGTTGTCCGAGACGCTGGACATGCTCTTTTCGCGTCTCGGTGCAGATCGCGCTTGGGCGCTAGTCGATACCCGGAATGTGGCTTTGTTGGGCCTCCTTGCCAAACTCGGGTTTGCGATCGTCGCGCGACACGATGGCACGGGCTTCTTCAAGGGCGAACCTAGCCACGAATTAGATCTGGAAATCAGGCGCATGACATGGCGTGGGGCTTCCCAATAGCGGTCTGTTAGGGCTTTTGGGAAGCTCTCAGGATTCCCGAAATCCGATGGTGAATTGGGAAAGTGACGCCTGATGCTGACGGGAGACAGGCAAACGATACTCGCCCATAACCGCGCCGCTGTTGTAACAGAACCGGGGCGATACCGTGTCCGTACTGCCGTTCTCGACCGTTGATGTATTTACTGACACGCGCTCTGGCGGAAATCCCCTCGCCGTCGTCACCGGGCGAGACGCTCGCGAGCGAGACGATGCAGTCGATCGCTGCCGAGTTCAATTTGAGCGAGACCACCTTTCTCCTTCCTCCAACGGAGGCTAGCAACACGGCACGTGTCCGCATATTCAACAGGACAGCGGAGATGGCCTTTGCCGGTCATCCGATGGTCGGCACCGCTTTCATTCTGGCGGGTCAGCGGCCCGACCTGAACGCTGCAACCTTCGAGATTCTGGCAGGCATCGTGGGGGTAGAGGTTCATCGCGACGCGGACGGCAACCCGGTCGCGGTCAGCATCGCGGCACCTCAAGCATTGAGCATCGGGGAGACGGTCGCGCCGGAAGTGATCGCCAAAACGCTCCAGCCAGACCCGGCGGATGTAATCACGGCTAACCACCCTCCGACCGTTGCCTCGAACGGCACGTTCTACATCATCGCCGAACTGACTCCCGAGGGGCTATCACGATGCGCGCCCTCGCTGCCCGCTTTCAAAGAAGCCCTCGGGAACCACCCTCAGTTTGGAACCCGCTTCCCCGTTCACGTCTATTGCAAGGATGGTGGGTCCATTCGCGCGCGCATGTTCGCGCCTCTCTCCGGGACATGGGAAGACCCCGCTACAGGCAGCGCCAATGCACCTCTCGCGTGCTTCCTGTTGTCGCTAGACCTAAACACGGAGCAGGCCAGCTTTGTGATCCATCAAGGCGTGGAGATGGGCCGTCCCAGCCTGCTGCATGTTAATGCGGCTCGCAGTCCCGAGGGAATTGTCGCCACAATACGCGGCTCGTGCGTATCGGTCATGCGTGGTGAAATCAGCCTCTAAATGGCCTTCCCGATTGGGAACGGCACCCGAGACGGTGGAGGCCTTCCCGATGGGATAGAGAAATGGGAAAGCGCTTCGCCTCAGGAGCGAAGCTGATCCGGCGCCCGCAGGTCATTCAAAGTGCGTTCCGCAATGACCGAGATTGGCGGCGACGCAACGGCGTCCACCACGTCGAATGTAAGCGTAAACGGCGTAAAGTAGGTCTCCAGCAGGCGACCTGCCGCTTCGCGACGCTCGTCCGCCACCCGGAGCGCGATCGAGCAGTGCGGCGTCCAATTGGCTGGACGATATGGCGATTTGCATCGCGCTGGATCAATGATGCTGTGCGCACGGGCGTGCAGGTCGAACAAAGCTTGCTGCGGCTTCGGTGCAGCCCAGAGTATCAGGAACCCTTGTCGCCTTCTTTACGCGTTCCGGCAACACGCAGGTCATCGCCGGAACGGTGTATCGGCTTCATCGCACCACATTGTTCCAGATCCGTCCCGAGAGCCCCTATCCAGAAGACTACGAGCAGACCGTCGAACAGGCACGACAGAAGAGCGAGCGCGGATTCCGTTCGCCACTCGAGGCGCTCGTTCCAGATTTTGGCCGTTACACGACGGTCTATCTAGGTTTTCCCATCTGGGGCGAGACCGCTCCGCCGGTCATTCGCTCATTCCTGAAATCGCACGATTGGCGCAACAAGACCTTGCGGCCGTTCATCACGCATGGCGGCTATAACTTGGGAAACAGCATGGACATCGTTCGGAACGAAGCCATCGGCGCGACGATCGTGGAGCCCTTCGTGATGGAGGCCGATCAGGAACGCCGGACCCTCAACCAGGTCAAGCAGTGGCTCGGAGCATCAACGCCTGATCCTCTAAGCAAATGCCACCGCCAACAAAAGGAACGCACCATAATACTGCATCGACCCGGTAGCCTGCCTTAGCAGCCCGGCCCGGCTGATTTCTTTACCAGCACCGTGCGCATTGATCCGCTGAACGCACCCCCAGCACCCGCTCGCCACTCTTGCGCGGCAGTGACGTTCGAGCCCGGCGCGCGTTCGGCCTAGCATACCCATCCGTTCGGACAGACACTCGTGGTCACCGCCGGTTGCGGGTGGACCCAGTGCGAAGGCGAAGACATCGTCGAAATCCGCGCCGGTGACGTCATCTGGTGCCCGCCGGGCCATAAGCACTGGCACGGCGCCACTCCCACGACGGCCATGACCCATATCGCGATCCAGGAAGCCTTGGACGGTATCAGCGTCAGTTGGATGGAAAAGGTAAGCGACGAGCAGTACCTGGCCGGTCCGCAGCTAGGCTGATTTGCAGCGGCGCAAGGCAATCAGGATCAGGTGCTCCGACGTGCAGGGTGGAAAGCAATCCGTTCCACGCCGAACGCCCTCCTTGCGGCCACTGTGGTCCTAAGATGACGTGCGCGAAAGCGGCCCTTTGTTCATCTTCATGTTGGCGGCTGACCTGGTGCTAACAGACGCCAGCAAAGGGCGGCTTTCAGGCGGCGCGGCTTGCACCGTCGTCGTCTGGGTTGGCGGTGAAAGCGGTCATGATCCTGCCGTGTTGAACTGGGTAACGGAAATGACGGAACTCCCGCATACTCGTAAGTATGAGAGTTACTCACGTGGACATTTAGTGCCCAGGGGATAACCAGGCCGCGATCTGACGACTTTGCAGCGCTTGTTCAAAGGTCCAAACAAGACCGCCGCTCTTGTCTTCATGAAGCGTGTTGCAGCGTAAATGTCATCCAAGCTGGTAATGGACGAATTGGTCCCCTCAGATTTATGTCGCGTGCAACGTATTTCGAGAAATATATCTTTCAACTTACTTTTGCTAGAAATGTCCTTGTAGGTGAAATAAGAGACGCTGCCGCAATCAGCTGTCTTGTAGATCACACGCAGTTCGTCACCAAAATCATAAACATAGAACGGTGCTGCTGAAAACCCAACCCTAGTGTCCTTGTTCTCACAATAACGCTGTCTGTGGTTTGCACACTCGGCTTCAGAGTACATAGCGGCGCCAAATGCGCGGGTAGCCGGTTCATCAACCGTCAGGCCGGATGCAGCAGCGAAAAGCAAGCCAACGAATATACTCAGCATCTATAAGCCCCATCCTACCAACCATCGCATTATCGGCGACCGGTGAACGAATGATTGCGTCCGAGGCTTACATCAGTTGGTATGTTCGATCCTGGGGCGCGCACGGCCTGTCCGGAATAGAGCGATGATGCCAGCATAGCAGACCTGGCGTCGGCTTTCCCATTTCAGCATCGAATTTCGGGAATAGTCGCTACTCTCGGTCCGTCGCTTGATACCGGACGGCCCGTTCACGCCTAATCAAACGTCCAACGGTAGGGAAAGGTCCGATGGTCAGGATTGGATCGCGTAGACTACCTGTACTCGCACTTGCGTTTCGATAGCCCGGGGCTGCAATCCGACCACGACCGGCGGCGGTGGTGGAGGCGGGGGCGGTGCCGGGACCCGCGCCGCGGTGACAGTGATGTCATCATATGGGCCCGGGCCGTTGAAGCTCAGGTTGGAGACGCTGAGAACGCCGCCGAGCTTGACCCCAGAGGCGCGCGCGATCGCTTCCGCCTGAAGCTTGGCTTCGGCCAGAGCCTCCGTGATCCCGCGCCGTCGAACCTCCTTGTCCTCGGCGAGGAAGAAGCGTTCGATCCGCGGGTTGGTCGCTCCGAGCCGGCCGGCAAGCGACACCATCGTGCCGGCCTCGTTCACTGCGGCGGTGCGGACCTCCACTTGAAGATCGGCGGTATAGCCAACGATCGCGCATTCGCCGGTCGATAGACGCGGATTGCCATAGCCGTTGCGATTGCAGTCACGCCCACGCACCTCGGCGATCCCCACTTGCGCCGCACGGATGTCCGGCCGCGCGGAAATGCCGGCAAGTCCCTCCTCGATCGCCTTCCGCTTCGTCACCATTGCGCGTACGGCCTCGTCGCTGGTCGCGCCCTCCCCATGGACGGAGAAGCTGACGACGGCACGGTCGGGTGGGCTCTGGATCGTCGCGGCACTGCTGACGATGATCCGGGGATGCGGCTCCTCGAGGGGTTGACCTATCGCAGCGCTCGGCACGAGGGTCGCCAGAAGGGCTGCAAAACGGCGCATGACAATCTCCGGTAACCGAGCCACCAGCCTAGCCCATTGCGCCCCTGGGGCAAGCCACAACCGGACCACCTTGCTCACGCTCCGCCAAGCCACGAGCGGTGCTTACAGAGACCGTATCATAGGCCATTACGGTCTACTCGGCGCAGGCAATCGACATGGCAGAACCTGCCCGATTGGAACGGCGATTGGGACGGCCGAGCCGTCTCGAAGGGGATGGTTGAACGGGAAAGCGTGGTCCCTTCAGAAGCGCTTCTGCAGAAAAAAATCGCTTCTGACCGACAGGATGATCTTCCAATTCCCCAAAAACTTTGAATCCCAGCTTTTCATGGAAACCGCGAGCTTGAAACTCATAGGTATCAAGCCAAAGACCAATGCAGCCGTTCGCGAGAGCAATGCTCTCGGCTTCGTGCATCAACTTCTTGCCATAGCTGCCGCCTCGGTACTCCTCCGGGACAGCCAAAAGCTCCACAAACAGCCAGTCGTAAGCGCATTTACCCCATAAGCCGCCCACATGAGCGCGCCATGTTCATCGGTCAGCAATAGTGCGACTGATCGGATACGCGGATCGCCAGCATGGGCGATATTGTAAGCGCGAAGCGGCGCAATGACCGCTTCGCGATCGGTATCGGATGGGTTCTCGGGAATTATAATGTTGAGTGCCATAAGGCTGACTTAACCGAACTTCGTCACGGATCGAGGGCTTCTCAAAAACGAACGGCCAGCGAGACGGCCCAGACATTCCCAGAATGGATCCCCTATCGAGAAGCGGTTACAACGCCTCCGCTTTGTGAATTGCGATGCCCGAGAAGCTTTCCACGATCAGTGCTTCCCTCAAAACATCGGAGAGAGAGGGACCGGATAAGGGCAGGAATTTGCCCCCAATGCGTGCTTGTTCCCAATTTGCGTATTGCTGAACACAATTCTGGGTTTCGCATCAATATCACGAACCGGTCGGGATTTGATCGAGTCTGTTTTGCCGATCCAAATCCATTGCTGGACGCCACAAATGATTTGTTACCAGAACCATCGTAGAATGAACGCGATTAGGCCCACGATTCATTGATCATGCCAGAAGATGACGGTGGTGGCGAGGGTGATGGCGCCAGTCTTTCAGACGTTCGAACATAATCTAGATACGGCTCCTGATTCTTCAGGCGCTTTGTTTTTTGCAACGCTGGAGCAAATTTAAAGCGTTTGATGGGCTGCGGCCGGCATCATACTGCAAGCGCGGCGGGTCGGCGCCCGTCACAAGTTAAGGATAGGCGCATGGCTAGAAGTTATCGAAAGCTATGGCGAACGGCATGGGCGGCGGCGTTGCCGTCGGCCGTCGGCCTATCGGCGATGAGCGCCGTCCATGCGACCGAGCCGCCCGTGCCGTTGTTGCCGAAGGTAACGCCCATCCCGGTGAAGGTCATCGTCGTCGCCAATTTCGAGCCGGACAAGGATGTCGGCGATGCGCCCGGCGAGTTCCAGTTCTGGGCCGAGCGTGAGAAGCTGGACGAGGCGATCCCGATCCGCGGCGCGCTGCACCCGTTGCGGCGCAACGCTCGGGGCCTCTATGGCATGGTCTGGGGCAGCCCAGATACCATGCTGGGCGGCGTGTCCGAACAGTTCATGGCACTGCTGCTCGATCCCCGGTTCGATTTCTCCAAGACTTACTGGCTGTTTACCGGAATCTCCGGGGTCGACCCGCAGGTCGCCTCCGTCGGCAGCGCGGCGTGGTCCCGCTGGGTCGTGCAGGGCGACACCCTGCGTGAGTTCGACGATCGTGAGGTGCCAAAGGACTGGCGTTACGGCCTCTTTGCGATTGGGGCCGAAAAGCCCAACCAATTGCCAAGCGCGACGCAGGACTTCGCCGCGTTCACCGATACTGGCAAGCTTTCCATGGCGGCCAAGCTCAACCAGGGACTTGCCTACTGGGCTTATGACATGACGAAGAGCGTGCCGATCCCGGACAGTCCCGAGCTGGCGAAGGATCGCGCGCGATGGCGGGGTTTCCCCAATGCGCAGAAGCCCCCGTTCGTGCTGCTGGGTGAGACGCTCGGTTCTGTGCGCTACTGGCACGGCCCCGGACGTACGCAGTGGGCGCGCGATTGGGTCAAGCTGTGGACCGGCGGGAAGGGCCGCTTCGCCATGACCAACATGGAAAGCCAGTCGATGGCCGGCGTCGTTTCGATCGCCGGCAAGCTCGGGCTGGTCGATCCCGCGCGTGTCTTGGTGCTGCGTACCGGCAGCAATCCCTCCATGCCGCCTCCGGGCGTCTCGGCAGTGGCGAGCGTCGCCAACGAAGGCGCCGGGCAGAAGGCTGCGTTCGAAGCCAATTACCGCGTCGGCGCGTCTGTCGTGCACGCGCTTCTGGCGAACTGGGCCAGGTACAAGGACACCATCCCTGAGGCGCCCGCTCCGTGAGAGCGAGCTTGCGCCTGTTCACGGCGTGCGCCTTGGCGCTGGCAATAGCCGCGCTTGCAGTGACCGGTACACCGCCCGCGCATGCCGACGAGGTGGCTGCCGCCGCGGCCTTTGCCGCGGTGAAGGACAACGCTGCGCAGCTTCGGGTTTTTCTGCAGGTGATGCCCAAGGGTGGCGACCTGCACAATCACCTGAGCGGCACGCCCTATGCCGAGGACTATCTCCAAGCCGCGGCGGCCAAGGGGCTGTGTGTCGATGCGGCGGGAACTGCGCTCGCCCCCGCGCCTTGTTCGGCCGAACGCACCGTCGCGGCGCTCGCCGTGCACGATCCGTTCGCCTTCGCGCGATTGGTCGATGGTTTGTCGACTCGCGGATTTCAGCAGGGCGTCGGCTTCGGGACCACGTCGAGCCACGATCAGTTCTTCGCCAGCTTTCGCCGGTTCGACCCGGCTTTCGCCGTCGATGTGGCCCGATGGCTGGCGGTGGCCCGGCGTAACGCGGCACGCGACCACGCCATTTACCTGGAGTTGATGCACGACCCCAAAGCCTTGGTGGACTACACAATGGCCGCAAACGAGGAGCCGCTGCTCACGGACCAGATCGCCGACACCTACAAGCGCGAGGCGCCGTTGCTCGAAGCGGTGATCAAGCAGAGCATGGCCGAAGTGGACGGTTTGGAGGCTCGGGCGAGCCGGCGGCTGGGTTGCGGTGGCAAGGCTGCGGATCCCGCCTGCGACGTGACCGTGCGTTACCTTGGCTTCGCGTGGCGTGGAGTGGCGCCCAGGCGCGCCTTCCGTTCGCTCCTTTGCGCCTTCGCGCTGGCCGACGCCGACCCGCGTTTTGTCGGCGTCAACATCGTCATGCCCGAGGACGACCCGGTCGCGCTGCGCGGCTACGACCTGCACATGGCGATGTTCCGCTTTCTGGCGGCACGTTATCCTCAGGTTCACATCTCGATGCATGCGGGCGAACTCGCGCTAGGGCTGGTGCCGCCGGACGACCTGCGCGACCATATTACCGAGGCCGTGGCCGCAGGCGCGCAACGTATCGGACACGGTACGGACATAGCCTATGAGGACGACGCGAACGCCACGCTCGCCCGTATGGCGCGCGACCATGTCGCCGTTGAAATTAACCTGACTAGTAACGCGGTGATCTTGGGCGTTTTCGGCGGCATGCATCCCTTAAAGCTGTATCGCAGCCACGGCGTTCCGGTGGTGCTGTCGACCGACGACGCCGGTGTGCTTCGCTCCGACCTCACCAACGAGTACCAGCGCGCCGTGACCGAGCAAGGCATGGACTATGCCGACCTGAAGGATCTGGCGCGCGCCAGCCTGCAGTATGCCTTCATTGCCGCTCGCGACAAGGCTCGACTACAGGGAGAGTTGAAGACCGCTTTCGAACGCTTTGAAAATACATTCCCCACCGCCGGCAACAGTGCAACGCCTTAAATCATCAGCGGCATGCCAGACTGAAATCGTTCGTACCGATGGCGTTCCAGCCCTCGTGCCCGTGGCTGATGACATCCAGCACCCTGAGCTAATGCGGGATCGTATAGGGCTCGGTCAAAGGGGTCACTACACAAAAGTGAGTTTTACGTACGCTAACCGCAAACAAAGAGAGAACGGTGCATACTGAGGATGACAATGGTCCACTTCATTGGACCATATTAATGAAGCCGACCGTCTCGATTACGCAACCGGCATTGATCTTTTGAAATAGTGAAAAGGCATCCAGCTGAATACAAATATCCATCCCACCTTCTTCATCTCCGGATTCATCGACGCAGCGCCGATCGTTCGCCAGCCGTTTCGTGTCTCACAAACGAACGGCCAGCGAGGCAACCGAGCCATTCCCGTTAGGATCGAATTTCGGGAATACCAAAGCCTCCCCGGTATTTTGGTCTAGGAAACCATGGCCTTCGCAGCGAACTACCGGTGCAGTGTCTCATGATCCTCAATATGCCGTTTTCGACGATCAAATCTATCAGCGGGCTGCGCGGCACTCCGAAGAGACGAGTTCTAGCTCCGGGTAGGCTGCCAGCGGTTCATCTCGCGTCCTGGTGCAGTGCCGGCCGGAGTGGAAGTCAACTCGATCAATGTACCCCATGGTGCCCGAACATAATGCATTGCATTGCCGGGCCCTTCTTCCGCCCCAAACAATGGGTTCAGCCCGCGAAGCTGCGTACCTCCCGCCGCCAATACTCGACGAAGCACCTCTGCAATGTCGTCACAGTAGACGGCGAAGTGCTGGAGCCCGAGCGCACCGATCCCGTGGACCCCGGGCACGGTATCCTTGATCTCGAACAGTTCAATGTTGCGCTGTCGCCAAGGCGAACGATGCGGGTCGCAATGACACGTTGAGTTTGGTTCAGCGCGACCGTCGCGGCGAGATCCTCGGGTGACCGGCGCGGTAGACCATCAACTACTGTATCGTAGACGACGGTTGCGTTGAATGCCTGACTTAGGAACCGGGTCGCCGCTTCCACGTCAGGCACCGTAATCCCAATGTGATCGATCCCGCGTACATTGCCGGCCATGCTGGCATCGGGTGTCATGGTCGAGCCAGGAATGAGGTAATTAGTGGGTCCAGCGCCGGCGCGCATTCCTCGGGAACCCAGTGACCGCACCCGGGCAGCACGTGCGCCTCGACGTTGGTGGCGTAGCGTCGGATGTTTTCCGGCTGCTTTGCGCCGAAGCCGCCATTGCCACCCCCGCCAACGGCAAGAACCGGCATGGTCAGCTTGCTCGCCGCCAATGCCTGATTTTGCACGATCGATCGGGGTAACGCGCGGTAATATTCGAAGGCGTGATGGAACGTCTGCGGCTTTGCATAGGAGCGGACGTAGCGATCGATCAACGCATCGGTGAACACCGCCTGGTTGCTTGCATGATGGCGAATGAAGTGCGTCAGGAACAGCCGCTCATTGCCTTTCACCATCGCGTCCGCCAGCTGATCGTCGGCTGCGAAAAAGCTATGATGCCAACCCGCTGCCTCGCCGGTCGAGACGAACGCGGGTAGCGAATAGAGCGTGTCGTCGGGTACAGTCGCTTCTATGAAAGCGGCCTTGACGATGTCGGCGGGGTGGCGCGCAACCATCGGATAGCTGTTCCAGATGCCGATATCGTGCGCGACCAGATAGAAAGGTTTGTCCGGGCTGAAACGCTTGGCGAATTTGTACAGATAGTCGGAAATGTCGACGCCGGTGTAGGACGTGCGGGGTCCTTCCGACAGGCCAAGACCCGGCAGCTCGACCGCCACCACCGTATAGCGCCCGGCAAGTTCCGGCATGAGGCGGTTCCACTCATACCATGTCTGCCCAAAACCGTGGACGAGGAGCACGAGCGGGCCTCGACCGCCGCGCACGAAATGCAGCTTCACGCCGTCAATGGTTTCGTAACCGTCGCTAAATCCATCAGGAATCGGAAATTCCTCATGCGCGGCGGGTAGAACAGCACGCGGCGCGGCTTGGATCGGCGTTGCTGTCATAGCGAGTGCAGCAAGCGCAAAGGAGATGCTGTAGGGCTTCATGTCTGAACCTCGTTCTCGAAGAAAAGGGGCGGGTCAGCGGCGCGACGGCGCGCGGTGACCGGGTGGAAAGGCGAAACGGCGTGCGGCCAGCGCGATGAGAAAGGCTATCAGGGCCAGCGCCGCGACAGTGGGCGGCAACAGCGAGGTCCCTCCCGTCGTGAGCAGCGCACCGCCGAGCGCACCGCTGACCGCGATCGCCAGGTTCCACGCCGTGGTCACCATCGCCTGCGCCAGATCGACGCCATCACCGGCCGCGTCTGCCGACGCCGTCTGCATCATCGCTCCGGCACCGCCAAAGCCGAGGCCCCAGATGACGGCCGCCGCATAGACGGCGATGCCCTGTCCGCCGGCAATCGTGAGGAGCACCGCGACCGCCGCGAACGATCCGATCGCAAGCAGTACCAGCACACGGAGCATCCGATCCACCAGTCGCCCTACGGTCCAGATGCCGGCGAGCGAACTGAAACCGAATGCAAGCAGCACGAGATCGACCCGAACGGCCGCAGCCGTCGCGAACGGCGCAATGTAGGTATACAGGATGTTGTGCGCCGTCATCCAGGTTAGGATGACGAGCAGAATCGGCACGACTCCCGGCGTGGCTATGACCCGGCGTAGCGACGGACGATCATCGCCCGTCCGGCCAGGCGCATCGGGCACTTTTGCGATGATCCAGCCGATCAGCACGACGCTGAGCGCGGAGAGGACCAGAAACGACCCGCGCCAACCAACCAGACCACCCAGGAAGGTCCCCAAGGGCACCCCTAGCGAGAGCGCCAGCGGCACGCCAACCATGGCAAGCGCCATGCCCGGGCCGGTCTGGTCCGGACGTACGATGCTGCGCGCGTAACCCGCGAGAATCCCCCAGGCGAGCCCCGCTGCGCACCCGGCGACGAACCGCGCGACCAGCACGAGGCTGATAGACCCTGCCCATGCCGTCAGCGTATTCCCGACAACGAAGCAGATGATGGTACCGAGCAATAACGGCCGGCGGGGAAGGCCTTGGGTCAAGCTGGTAAGCGGAATCGCCGCGAGCAAGGACCCCAGAGCATAGACCGCAACAAGTTGTCCCGCGATTGCTTCAGAGATCCGCAGGCCAGAGGCAATTTGCGGCAGCAAGCCAGCGGGAAGCGTCTCGGTAACGATGCACAGGAAGCCACTGGCGGCGAGGCCTGACAGTGCTGCGGTAGGGAGTGCGGTACGCGGCACCGCCCCGGTTTCGACGAGGCCACCGTCGGCAATGCCCGGAGCATCAACCTCAACCGCGACTACGCCAAAGTGGACGCGCCCGAGACCCGCGCGATGATCGCATTGCTGCGCCGGCTGGATCCGATCCTCTATATCGACTGCCATGTCAGCGACGGTTTCGATATGCAGTACGACGTCACCTTCAACCGTAGCGCGGGCGGCGCGTGACCAGCACGCGGAAGGTGGTTGGTACGACATCGAGCCGCTCGGCCACATCCTCGCCGATCTGGTAAAGTGCGCCTCCACAGCACGGACAAGCCTTGTCCTCAACATCGACGATCTGTTCGATCCGCTCGAGATGAGCCGGCAACGAACCGCGGTTGGTCTTGCGCGGCCGCTCAATCGGCGTCCGACTTGCCTTGTCGCGAGCGTGCTCGGCCTGGGCCAATGCCGCCTCAACCTCTTCGAGAGCCCGCTCGAACTGATCGGGATCGAGTTGTTCGGAACGGCGACCGAAACGGTGGCGTTGCAAGGCGTCGATGATTGCCTTCAGGCGCTCTACCTCAGCCTTGAAAACCTTGAGCGCATCGAGCTCGCGAGCCTGTTCGAGGACCAGCACGCGGAGCGCTTCGATGTCCTCGGAAAGATCCGCTTCCATGAGCATGGAAGCATTGAATCAGCAGTCAAAAGCCCCGTCAACCGGCAATCTGCGGGGCGATCGGTCGTCGCCAGCCATGCACCCGACGTCAGTCCAGACCCTCTAGCAAAGCGCCGAGCTGCGCCGCCGTCAGCCGCATAACGCCGTCCTGGATGCCCGGCCACTTGAAACCGCCGGATTCCAGCTTTTTGGCCATTAGGCACAGACCCGTGCCATCCCACCAAACGAGCTTGATACGGCCCGAGCGCTTCGCCCGGAACACGTAGATTACGCCCGAAAACGGATCGCCGCCGTACTCCTTGCCGACCAGCGCCGCCAACGCGTCAGGTCCTCTGCGGAAATCCACGGGGCGCGTCGCCACCATCACGCGCGCGTTGGCGCCCGGTCCGATCACCGGGTTGCCTTTAGCGCTTCGATCACCGCAGCAATCACACCAGCATCGGCGCCGCGCGCAATCGTTACCGCTACGCCGTCAATCTCCAGTTCTACCGCAGCTGTTGGCGCACGCCGCCTCCGCCGGGCTCGGCGCGCAGGTGCTGGATCCGGTCGCGGACCCAACTCGACCACTGCGGGGACAAACGTCGCGGCGACCGGCTCTGCCGACGAAGGTGCCGGTCCTTGGTCCGCCAGTTGCTTGTGCAAATCCTTCCGCCAGGCATAGACCTGCGAAGGGTCAGGGCCATGGCGACGGGCAACAGCGCCGACACCTTCGTTGCCTGCATAGCACTCCGCCACGATCGACGCCTTGACCTCCGATGGCCAATCGCGCCGCTTGCCCGCACCGGTGAATATCTCAAACCGCTGCGGGCCCTTGCTCACAGGATGATCACACGGGATTATCATAGGACTAGCGCCTCGGCCCAAATCAGGCCGCGCAAGCTCAACGCTGGACGTTACCCGCGCAAGGTGGGGGCCGCACAGCGCTTACGCAGCACGCGATCCTCGCGCCGCTCGACAAATCCACGGTTTAGAACACAGAATCCCAGTGAGCGAGGCGGTCGCACCAGCTAGACCAGTTGTACGGGACGCCGACATGGGACCTTCTTTATGCATTTAGACTCAGAGGTGGCAGAGCGTAGGAGTGGACCTGAACCTCCTTTTGGCATCATATAGCGCGAGATCGGCACTCACGAACAGCTCTTCGGCGTCATACGAATGTGAATCGGAAGGGATGGCGAGGCCGCTCGTTGCCGCGATGGTGAACATATGCTCCCGCCAAAGGATTGGTGCGCGCAGCCTGGTCAGAAAGCGGGCCACGTGCGCCTCAATCAACAGTTTCGGCTCTTCGTCGCCGACGATCACGGCAAATTCATCTCCGCCTATTCGTGCGATCAGCAGGGCCTTCGGGAAGTTGGCGGACAAACGTTCCGCAAAGACTCTCAGGCAGGCATCGCCAGCGGCATGGCCCAAGCGGTCATTGATGCTCTTAAAGCCGTCCAGGTCGAAAAGAATAAGGGCGCCAAGCCGCATGACAGATGAAGTGAGCCGGTGCCTGTTGAGGAAGCGATCTTCATATACGGCGCGACTTGCCAGGCCGGTAAGCGTGTCGTTCTCCGCAAGACGTCGCAGTTCTTCAGAGCGGGACTTCTCCTCCGTAATGTCCTGCTTCAGGCCATGCAGATGAGGGGTCCCGTGCTTATCATCGGTCACCTCCCCAGTTATCCGCATCCACCGCTTGTCGCCCGTTGCACGCTCAATCTGGGCGTCGAGAGTGAAAGTGCCACGCTTGGCGATTGTCTGCGTTCGCAGTCGCTCCAAGGCTTCACGGGACTCCTCAGTGTACATTTCCACAGTCTGTCGCCGGTCAAGAGCTGTTCTAACCGAAAGGCCGAATAGATCGTAGACGCCGGTGCTCCAGTTCAGACGATTGTCCGCAAGATTGCATGACCAAGCACCGATCTTTGCCAAAGCCATCGCGCGGTCGAGTAGTGGATCCATTTGTCCGAGACAATGCAATCCAGACCCGCTTGGCCAGCTGCTGTTCCCTTCGGGCGATTGCGGACGAACCTGTTGGATGAGCGTCGACATCCTCTACGTCTTAGTGCCGGTATCTTAAAAGACTATGCTCGGTGGGTGAGAGCAAAAGATCCTAGCCTCGAAGCTGCCACTTCCGCGATGAACAGCCAGAAGGTTGCAGCTGCCGGATTATATCCTGAATGCAATCAATTGCGGTGGGACCGGCGCGCTCGGTCTCAGCCAATCTGATGCAAACCGGCATCAGAATGATAGCAGGCAGGGCGGCGGCGGATGTTGACAGAGGTCAACGCGCTCATTCGAGCTGTTCAGATTGCACAGTCAAATTTGTTACGGTCGGCTCGGCACTGGTTGTTTTGTTAACGCGAGAACGTATCCAGGGGCCCGGATTAGGACGCAACAATGGTTAGAATGAGGCCCACTGTTCAGCCTCAGGCCGCGCCTTGATGGCGCAAACGCGTTGAGCCACAGGTCGCACTTTCGGCTTGTCCCACGCCATAGCGGATACTGGGCGCTTCTTTGCCTCACCAATGTCAAACCGTGCGGTCGCATCAGTCAACTGGCTGACCTCGCCTGCAAGGTTGCGCGCAGCTGCCGAGGTCTGCTCGACCATCGCGGCATTCTGTTGAGTCGCCTGGTCCATCGCTTCGACAGTAGCCGTGATTTCACTAATGGCGCTCGCCTGCGCATTGTTGTCCTTGGCGATGTTGCCAAGCAGATCATGGACCTCGGAAACGTTGTTGGAGATGCCCACGAAGGCGTCATCCACCTTGCGTACCATTTCGACTGCGGAGGTAATTTCGGTTTGCGTCGTCGTCAGCTGATCGCGGGCGCGACCCGCTTCTTCCTCTGCGCGCATTGCCAGGGCGGAGACGAGATCTGCGACGACCGCGAAGCCACGGCCCGATTCCCCGGCGCGACCTGCCTCCACGGCGGCATTCATGGCGAGGACCCGTGTTTGGAAGGCGATCTTGTCGAGGCCTTCGATGACGCTATCGATGCCCTTGGCACTATCGGCAACGCGTCCCATGGCTGATACCGCCTCGTCGGCGATCTCGCGTCCGCTGGAGACCGTACCGATTGCGGCATCGGCGCGCATGACGGTGCGCGCAGCGGCGGTGGCGGTTTGCTTCAGGCGTTCATCCATCTGGGAAATTGCCGCCGTGGTCTCTCCCAGGTTGGCAGCGCTCGCTTCGGTTCTGCGCGCGAGATCTTCAGAAGCGTGCGCAATTTCGCTCGCACCAGTCTCGATCGTCGTTGCGCTTGTCGACACCGCCCCGATCAACTCACGCAAGCTTTCCAGCGTGAGGTTGTAGTCCTCGCGAAGTACCGCGTACGTTGCGGGAAATTGCTGATCGATGGATGCCATAAGGTCGCCTGCGCGAAGGCGTCCAAGATGCTCGCCGAGCGACTGCACGATCTCGGCTTGCTCGGCTGCCTGGCGCTGCTGCTCGACGGCGGCATCACGGAAGGTCAGCATCGCCTTGGTCATGCGCCCAACGCAGTCTTTGTAGTGGGTATAGGCCACCGGACTGCGAAGATCGCCGGCGGCCAGGCCTTCCATGCGCACCACCGTTTCGACGTAGGGGTCGGCGATCGCCGACCGAAACTTCATCGCGACGATGACGGCGGCAACAAGTATCGCAAGATGAAGTGCGGCGCCGATCCAGCCATCAAGGAAAATGGCAATCATCGCGGCAAGCGCTACCGCGCCAATCATCGTTCCAAACGCTATTTGGAGCTTTTTCCTTATTGGTGCTTCAACCGTGAACCACTCCATGTTCGAAAATCCCCGTCATGCAAGCATCATTTTTTTGGCGACTGGCAGTGCACGAATCATAGACGGATTTAATTCGAACAGAACAAATCCATGCTAAAAAGTTCAGGTTCCGTACCTTGGATCTGCTAATGCTGTTTGTCCCAACAGTGCGGCGCCGGCTCGTTTTATTCGAGAACGCACTCGCGGCCGGTCGCGGTAAATCGGCGAGTGGGCCCAGCGCCGATCACAAGGACGAAGAGCTACGTTTGCCCGCCGCGCACGAACGGCTGCTAACAAGAAACGATTTCATCTGCTAACAGACGCCGGCACGGCTGCAGTAGTTGGGGCCCCGAGCCCCACTGCACATGCATCATGCCTGCCGGTTAACAAAGCTGTCGCTACTTCTAGTGTTAACCATGCTTCATTGAACAGTTGTATCGGCGATTGCGGCAGTGCCCATGGCGCCGCGACGTCTTGATAACGTCTGCTGCTTTGTGAGTGGGGCACCGAGCGCTTTTCGTTCAGGTAGTTGGGGTTTGAGTAGCCCCGAGTTTTCTAGACGCCTTCCAGTTTCAAAATCTGCTGCCGTTCGAATCGGACGGGCGACAGCATGCCGGTCCTGACGTGCTTACGCACCGGATTGTAGAGCATCTCGATGTAATCGAACACGTCCTGCCGGGCTTCCTCACGGGTTTTGTAGGCGCGGCGCCGGATGCGCTCACGCTTGAGCGAGGAGAAGAAACTCTCGGCGACGGCGTTGTCATGGCAGTTACCGCGTCGGCTCATTGAGTGCTCAAGATTGTGAGCCCTTATGAACGCGGCCCAGTCCATGCTGGTGAACTGCGAGCCCTGGTCCGAGTGGATCAGCACCTGGTGCTTTGGCTTACGCCGCCATACCGCCATGTGCAGCGCCTGCAGCACCACATCGGTGGTCTGGCGGCTTTGCATCGACCAACCCACCACGCGGCGGGAGTACAGGTCGATCACGACAGCCAGATAGGCGAATCCTTCCAGAGTAAATAGCCTCTAGTCTCTTAGACGCCTTCTGCTTTCAAAATCTGCTGAGGCCTCTGTTCGATGAATGGGGGGCGGGCTTGGCGCTGGCTCTCCCGTTTAACCATCGCCCGGCAGCAGCGCGCGCTGCGCCATAGCTACGTGAAACAAGCTCAGCGTGGCGATCCGCTGTGCGAAGCCGGCGGTGATATCCCGATCCACATGCTGTCAGGCATGATCCGCTAGTCGGCGACGCTGACCTCAATGCTTGTGCCGGTCGTATCGATTGGGAAGATCGAGGCGCTCGAAGCATCCTCCACATACAGCACCTTGCCGCCGGGCATCGCGGTGTCGAATGTACCTTCATCACCGCGACGGTGCTGACGGCCTATGTCCGACGACGATGGCCGGCTTCGCCCTCATTCCGGCCGCTGAGGGCGCAAGATGACGTGCGCGAAAGCAGACCGTCGTTCATCTCCATCGTCGCGCGGGACGCGGCTGCCAAGAGGCGCTGGCGACGTCAGCTTACGGGCTTGTCTCCGGCACTGCTCCTGTCCGGTTGGGCTGGCTAGTTGCTGGTAGCGGCGCATGGGCCAAAATAGATTATAGCGGCACCGATCAGGCAGACTGGCGCACCGATGACATCCATCGATCAGGCTTCGTGCCTTCAGCGAGCCATAGCCAAAGCACGGCTGAAAATACGTAAACACCACCGTAAGCGGCATATGACCTTCCGGCCTGATCAGCATCCGGCAACATGAGTAAGTAAAGCGAAGAGACATAGCGACAGCACGCCGGGGGCAACCCACCAAGGCGACTTGTCCAACCTGAGCCAAGTCCAGAACGCAAAGGTGCAAGCATCTAGTTGATGGATTGCACCTGTCCACCGTCGATGCGGTAGTTGGCGCCGTTTACAAAGGCTGCGAGCGGGCTCGCCAGGAATGCGACCAGAGCGCCTATCTCTTCAGGCCGACCGTATCGTGACGACGAGCAATGAAACAGGCCAAGGTCCATAAAGGCCTTTTCACGCGCATCCAGGTCGTCGGGCCAACCGTTCGCGTCTCCCATGGTGTTGAGCGTGCCTTCGAACATCCGGGTTCGCGTGCAGCCCGGGCTGACGGTGTTGACCGTTATGCCGCAGCGGGCAAGTTCCATGGAGAGGCTGACGGTCAGGTTGTTGATGGCTGCCTTTGCCGCGCAATAGGCTGGGGCTTGCGGCGTCGGCTGAATGGCGCCGCCGCTCGATATGTTGATGACGCGACCCCATCCGCGTTCGCGCATCTGCGGTACGAAGGCGTGGATCATCCGTATCGGGGCGACCAGGTTCTGCTGCATTGTCCCGGTCCAGACCTCGGGCGTGTCGTTGAACCATCCGTTCAGACCGCCCCCGGCGGACTCGTTGCCACCGATGTTGTTGACCAGGATGTCTAGGCCATCAAGGGCGTGGCCTACATAATCGATCACGGCTCGTGCGCCATCGTCCGTGGCCAGATCGCCAATGGCAACGTAAGCCGAGCCGCCAGCCGCTTCGATTGTGCGTGCCGTTTCTTCGGCTCGCCCACGATCACGTCCGTGCACTGCGACCGCGACGCCCTCGCCCGCGAGGGCGATCGCGACGGCTCGTCCGATCCCAGCGCTGCTTCCAGTGACGAGGGCTCGCTTGCCGCTAAGTTGAAAGTTCATTCGTGCATCCTCAGTCCGTCAAGTCGATGTGGTAAGCCTCGGCCGCCGTGGTGCGGAAGAGCTGCTCCTTTTCAGCCTCGCTGTATCCTTCCGCCAGCAGCTTGAAGGCGTTCCAGATTGCTCCATAGCACCCCGCCGACCGATCCGCGGGATAGTTGCTGGCGAACATGCAGCGTGCGGGACCAAAGGAGTCGATGACCAACTCGACGCGGGCGCGCCACTCCTGCGCAAGCATCTGCGACGGCGCGGTTCCAGTCCTGGCACTGAGCGGTCGGGACACGTCCATCCCAAGGCCGCTGATCTTGACCCGTACGTTGGGCTGCAACGACAGCGTCCGCATGTCCCCACGCCAGTCTTCCCACGCTTCTTCGGCTTGCTGTCGATATGCGCCGCGCCGGTCGGGCGTCCCCACGTGATCGAGGATGATCGAAAGATCGGGGACCGCACGCGCAAGGGCGATGAGCTGAGACAGCTGTCGGTGGAGGCACCATACGTCGAGGCTGAGGCCCATCTGCGCAAGCACACCGGCGCCGCGTATGAAATCGAAGTTCTCAAGCCGCGTCCTGGCACCAGGCTCGGCCGGAGCTCCGAACAGGCCGGCCTCGCTGAAGGAGGTGTTCATCCGTACGCCGCGCAGCCGCTCGGGCGCGCGGGCGCGGTGCGTCTCCAGGACCGGGGCGAGCGCATCTCCCATACCAAGGTCGACATGCGCGACGATGCGGTGGGCGATTCGCGAAGGTCCATACAGGCCACTTTCCGCCATGGCGGCCATGCCGACGGCAAACTCGGTCTCGCCCAGCGATCGCAGCTCGGGCGGACCGCTCGGGCGGTACATGGCATGGCATTCGACGAAGACGGTGTGCGTCACGCAATGACCGCTGACTTGGATGGCGTCGGCGGCCTCTCGCACAAGGAAGGTCTGCGCCTCCTGCAGACCACCGTCCAATGTGGGAATGTCCCACAAGTGCATATGCGGGTCGATGATACGCCGACCCGGCTCCAGGACTTCCTTCCCGGCTTTGCTTCTGTCCGACCCGCCCGTCACCTGCAATCCCTCTACTTCTTCGCGAAACGAGCAACGCGCTCGTTGTGATCGAGAGCGTCTCCGGGATAACGAAAACCGTCGTGTGCGAGCGCGGACGAAAGGCTCATCCCCTCGGTCTCGCGCAAGGTCCGCTTCACTGCGAAATTGGTGTGCCAGGAACTGTCCATGATTTCACGCGCCAGACCGACGGCCGTCGCCTCCAGCTCTCCTTCGCGCGCCAGGATGTCGACAAGACCCAGTGCATGCGCCTCGTTGGCCGCGACGTGCCGCCCGGTCATCATCATCCGGCGCGCAGACGCCGCACCGATCCGCCGGGGCAGGCGCTGCATGAGCCCCCACGCGGCCACGAGGCCCCACTTGCCATGAGTGTCGGCAAAGCGGGCGGAAGTGTCGGCGACGATGAAGTCGCAGGCCAGCACCAGTTCCAGGCCGCCCGTCAGGCACACGCCATGGACGGCAGCGATCACCGGTTGGGGCAGATTCGACAAGCGCTCAATCACTCGCGGCTTATACCGGGGATCGATCGCCGACCCGTCGCTCCTCACCCCCATCGCTCCGAGATCGGCACCAGCACAAAAGCCGCGACCTTGCCCCCGCAGCAGCACGCATCCGGTCGTCTCGGTCTGCTGCTCCAGATCCGCGAGATGCGCGTCCAGTTCCTCAAAAGCTTGGGAGTCGAGCGCGTTCAACTTGTCCGGTCGGTTGAGTATCAGGCTGCAGAGGCCGCCTTCGTCGTGTCGGATGATACGAGGGACCGTCATGCGCGCTGGCCTTGTGGGTCGCGCGCCGCCTCGGCCATGTCGGGCACATGACAGGCGGCTCTATATTCTCGCTGCAGCCGGTTCACCAGGTCCGCAACTGTGGGCACATCGTCGATCAGGGTGATGCCCTGGCCGCCGCTCCAGATGTCGCGCCAGGGTGCCTTGCCATCCGGCAGGTGCTCCGTGCTGCGACCTTCAGGTATCAGCAG
The DNA here is from genome assembly GCF_055361525.1 of Novosphingobium sp. TK46. Classification (NCBI taxonomy): domain Bacteria; kingdom Pseudomonadati; phylum Pseudomonadota; class Alphaproteobacteria; order Sphingomonadales; family Sphingomonadaceae; genus Novosphingobium; species Novosphingobium sp. TK46. The sequence continues at coordinate 255,842 of NZ_CM143963.1, read as the reverse complement.
GTTGTCGGGATCGAGGCCGATCGATCGCAGCGATGCCGTAAGCCAACTGGCCGGCAATCCATTCACACCCCTCGTGTAGATGACGTCGGTCACTCCGCCCTGCACGAGCATGGTCTTGTAGGCATCTGGCGCCGCGGATTCGCGCGTGGCGATCATCCGCGTGCCGACATAGGCCAAGTCCGCACCCAGAACCTCGGCGGCGCGGATCACCGCTCCGGTCGAGACCGCGCCCGCCATCACGACGATGCCGTCGAACATCGCGCGGACGTGCGGAATGAAGGCGAGATGGCTGATCGTGCCGGCATGCCCGCCGCCGCCGGTACCGATGCACACGATGCCATCCACGCCCGCTGCAGCAGCCTTCTCGGCGAACCGGATCGTTGTCGCATCGTGAAAGTGGAGCAATCCATACTCCTGCACCAGCGGCGCATTCTTCGTCGGATCGCCGACCGAGGTGACGATGATGCGCACCCCGTGACGGCGGCATATCTCAAGATGCGCGCGAAACTCTTCTTGGCTGAACGTGGGCGAGATGTTCATCGCCAGCGGGCCGATCTTCGCGTCCGGGCTCTCCCCGGCGTAACGCGCCAGCGCCTGCGCCACGGTGACGAGCTGCTGCTCCATCTCGGCGATGTCGCGACAATGATTGCGGGTGAGCGAGCCGATGATCCCAGCCTTGCAACAGGCGATCGCCAGTTCGACGCCGCTGACGAGAAACATCGGTGCGCAAAACGCCGGTAGCGTCAGGCGGTCGCGCAAGTCAATGGGAAGGGTCATCGTGCATCTCCATCAATCCGGCATGGTCCGATGTTACGAATGCAGCCCCCAAACCCGACCTGAATTCGACGTATTGCAAGGTCTCATTCTCCCGATCTTCCCGGTTGCCGAGCTGTGACGTCGCACCGGGATGGCGAGCATTATGGGCCAGTGACAGTTCCGCGCCACCCCTGTTGCGAAGTGATCCAAGTGTTCACCCTCTTTGCAGCGGCCGAGCCAGGGCAAAGATCGGTGGCTCTACGACCTTCAAGCAAGCACCGAGCCTCCATCCGCGACGAGCGTGTGGCCATGAACATATGACGCACGCGAGGTGCAGAGCCACACCGCGACTTCCGCGACCTCCTGGGGGTCGGCAAGCCGCCCCATCGGCGTCATCGCCGAAAGGCGCTCCACATGGCCCGGGATCGTCTTGGCGGTGTCGCGAAGCGCCGGGGTCCACATCGGACCAGGCCCTACCGCATTGATGCGGATCCCACGCGCGCCATAGTCGAGCGCGGCGCAACGGGTCATGCCATAGATCGCGTGCTTGGCCCCAAGGTACCACGACAGGCCCGGCTGCGCTCCGTGCTCGTTGCCTGAGCCGATGTTGACGATGGCACCGGCTCCGCGGTCCAGCATCGCGCGGATCTGGTACTTCATGCAAAGGAAGAAGCCGGTCAGGTTGACGTCTTCGGCTCGCATCCAGTCTTCATCGCTAATGTTTGCAAGCGGTATCCGGCCGATCCCGCACACGGCGTTGTTGATGGCGCAATCGAGCCCGCCCCATGTGGCGAGCGTCGTCTCGACCATGCCCCGGATGTCTTCTGCACTGCCGACGTTGGCCCGAATGAAGATGGCCTCTCCACCCACTTGCTCGATAGCAGCGACGGTCGCTTCGCCATCATCGACGTTGAGGTCCACGACCGCGACCCGCGCTCCCTCTCGTGCGAACGTTCGGGCGCAAGCCTGTCCAAGCCCGCGGCCTGCGCCGGTCACGAGCGCGACCTTGCCTGCCAACTGTCGGTCGATCACATGCGTTCCCCCGTTCATGGCTGCATTCCGCCATCGGCGACCAGCGTATGCCCATGGACGTAGGACGCATCGGAAGAGCACAGCCAGATTGCCGCCGCAGCGATCCGATCCAGTTCCTCAGGAGCCTCCGCGTTCATTCCAGTGCTCCCTGCAAAGCCGGGCAACCACTTCATTCCCGGGCCCACGGCGTTGATCCGCAGGCCCTGATCGGCATAGTCGCGCGACGCGCATCGGGTCATGCCGTAGACCGCCTGCTTGGCGCCGACGTACCAGGCAAGCCCGGCACCAGAGCTATGCTCGGTTCCATAACCGACATTGACGATCGCTCCCCCGTCTCCTTGCGCGAGCATGGCGCGGATCTCGTGCTTGAGGCAAAAAAACACGCCGTTGACGTTGACCGCCTTGGCCGCATTCCATGCGTCGTCGTCGATGTCGGCAAGTGCGGCTTTGCCCATTGCGTAGTTTGCGGCATTAATGGCGATATGAAAGCCGCCGAAAGCGCTTAGCGCCCGGTCGATCATTTTTCGCACTTGGCCGGCATCCCTGACATCCACCTGCAAGGCGATCGCGCTACCGCCGTCAGCGATGATCCCGGCCTTCGTGTCCTGCGCCGCGGCAAGGTCGCCATCAGCGACGATCACGCTGGCCCCGCGCCGCCCGAGCATCATGGCGCAGGATCGCCCCAGATCGACACCGCCTCCGGTCACCAGCGCCACCTTACCCGCAAAGTCCATGATCGACGCATCCATCTGCCTGCCTGCTCGCTTCGGATGAGACCTCATTCGAGCGCTGATCCGTATAAGTTGCGCCGCCGTGTAACCGACACCCCTTTCGTTGGTCATGCGGCGAAGGCGGCGCGATTTGAACGAAAAGGCCTGGATAGAATGTTGTTCGTCACCGCCGACACACCGCAGGATCACGCCTCGATAGATGTGGGATAGGACGAGATCATGAGTGCAAAGCCATACCGAGTGGTCGTGTGGGCAACAGGTGACGTCGGCAAGCGGGCGATCCGCGAAATCATCCGGCATCCGAACCTCGATCTTGTTGGCGTGCTGACCTACAATCCCGAGAAAGTCGGCCGGGATGCAGGGGACTTCACCGGCGAAGCGCCTAACGGGGTGCTGTTCACCATGGACAAGCAGGCGATCTACGACCTGAAGGCTGACTGCTGCGTCTACACGGCAAGAGCTTCGAGCGCTGGGACCAGTCGGATCGGATCGAGCATCGAGGATGTCGTCGATGACGTCGTTGGCTTGCTGTCAGCAGGCACCAACATCACCACGACCGTCACGGACTTTCATGCATTCGGTCACCCGCGCCTGGGCACTGGCCTCGAGCGGATACGACAGGCTTGCGAGAGCACCGGCGCATCGCTTTACGCCGCCGGCACCGATCCCGGCTATGTGCTCGAACAGATCGCCTACGCCTTCCTCGCGGCACAGCGCACGATCGACAGCGTGGAAATCATCGAGTTCGGCGATCTATCCCGCCGTCCGTCTCCCCACATGATCTTCGACCAGATGGGCTTCGGCAAGCCAATGGCGGAATTCTCCGCAGATGCCTGGTCGGCGCACCTTATCGAGGACTATGCGGGCCCCTTGATCCAGCTGGCCAAGGCTGCCGGCTTCAAACCGGATGGAACATCGGTTCGCGGGGAAGTCGCTGCCGCGACCGAGGATGTTCAGATCATCGCCGGGCTGATCAAGAAGGGCAGCGTCGGCGGGCAGCGCTTCATCATGTCGGTCCTCTCGGAAGGCCGGGAAGTCGTCATGCTCGACCAGTACGCCTACGTGACGTTGAAAGTCGACGCTCCGACCTGGGACATGCGCAAGCCAGGCTGGAGAGTGAAGGTCAATGGGGACGCGCCCTTCGACGCGGATCTGACCTTCCCAGTGGCCTACGCTGAATTGGGGCAATACATACCGGCGTACAATGCGAACCTTCCTGTGAACGCGATACCCTATGTGATCAAGGCGAAGCCCGGGATCGTAACGACGGAGCAACTTCCTCCGATCCTGCCGTCGGGCCCCATCGAAGACCGCTGATCGCGGAAGCGTCGCGTTGACCGTCCGGCGCGACGCCGCTGCCACCACCATCGCTACTCCGACATGACGATTGTCCCGCTCGGGGTAGACCGACTTCGCTTGCGTGCTATGCTTTTGCTCAATGCGCCAGATGACCGCCGTTTGGTCGATCGAGAGCGAAGGATCAGGAACAAGTCCTGACGGGAGCGGAGCAAGGATGCAGGTCGAAGCCGACTTAACCACGGATGGTGCCAGGATCCAGCTGATCCATCGGCGAGGTTGGGAGCCGGACTGCGAGGTCGTGCACCATCGCCATCAGTTCCGTCTTGAGATGAGCTTGTCGCCTCAGCCCCGAAGCGCCCGTGCCTGCTTTGGGGCTCATTGGAGAAACCATCGCTTCGAACAGGTCGGCGACGTGTTCCTGGTTCCGCTGGACACCCAGATGATGATGCGCAGCGATGAGCGGTCCTCTCACGCCTCGCTCCTTTGCATGATCGAAGCGGATGTGATCCTGCCATTGCTGGAGACCGTCCCAGACCTCAACGACGAGATGCTCATGGCAAGCCTAGACTTGCGCAGCATCCGACTGCGATCAATCCTGTCACAAGTAAACGAGGAGATCAGGCAGCCGAATGTAGGGCGCGCGCAGATGATCGACTTGCTGATCAAGCAAGCCGCCATCGAACTCGTCCGCTTTGGCTGCGCCATCCAGGAGCGCTCGCGCCAAGGTGGCCTTGCACCATGGCAACTCAGGGCTATCGACGAGAGATTACGAAGAATCGATCGAGCCCCATCGCTTGCGGAGCTGGGAAGCCTTTGCCGTATTTCGGTGCGACAGCTGACACGCGGCTTTTCCACAAGCCGAGGGTGTCCGATCGGCGCATATGTCGCCAATAATCGATCCGAACATGCCAAGGGGCTTCTTTCCGGCGAAATGAGCGTGACGATGGCCTCGCAAGCATTAGGGTTCACCTCGGTTTCCAACTTCATCGTTGCCTTTAAGCGGGCGACGGGCATGACGCCGGGAAGATATCGCCAGCTTACGTCCTAGCGCCGCTGGCAACTACAGGGGATCGTCAAAAACGGGTTCTACGGCTTCAACAAGCGTGTGTGATAGCCGGTCGGGAGCCAGCCTATGTTCGCGCACCTTATTACGCGATCGATGCGATCGCGATATCCGCGTTTGGGCAGCCGTGTCCTACCGGCAGTGGCAGGTCTCTCACCTCGTCAATCGCAGCGAATGCACCACAAAAAGGTGTTTTCGTTATCTACGAGTGAGGTGGTCCCGCCTTTTTGGACAGTTTGGCGGCTAAGTTAAGCTAATCCCGGGTGTGATTATGCCGCCATTTTGGTCACCAGATCATGGGGGGGCATGCCCGCCATGATCTGAAGCGTCGATCCGCCCATAGGCCTCTGCCGGGGTTCGCCCTGCTAGTCCTGAATATGGTCGCTGCGTGTTGTAATAGGTGATCCACCGGCCAAGGCCAGCGCGCAGCTCCGACTCGGTCTCGAAGGCGTGCAGATAAACGCATTCATATTTGAGGGAGCGCCACAGGCGCTCGATGAAGACATTGTCCATCCAGCGCCCACGTCCGTCCATGCTGATCCGTACCTCGGCATCTCGCAGCACACCTGGTGAAGGCAAAGCCGGTGAACTGGCTGCCCTGAGACGTGTTGAAGATTTCCGGCTTGCCGAAGCGCGACAGCGCTTGACCTGCCCCCCGAAAGGTCCCTCATTCTGATGTAGAGTCTGTCCAGGAGAAGGAGCAGACGCATGAGGAAGAGCCGTTTTACCAAGGCGCAGATCATCGGGATGATCAAGGAGCAGGAGTCCGGGCTGCCGACGGTCGAGATTTGCCGGAAAGCATGGGCTGAGCACGGCGACGTTTTACAAGCTGAAGGGCAAGTACGGCGGAATGGAAGTGTCCGATGCCCGCCGGCTCCGCCAGCTTGAGGACGAGAACGGCAAGCTCAAGCGGCTGCTGGCCGACAGCAAACGGGCGCGTGGCAGCCGCACGCCGATGCCCATGCCGCTGGTTCCGGGCGCGCGGTGGTCGATGGACCTTGTCTCGGACACGTTCGGCGCCTCGCGCAAGTTCAGGATTTTAGCCATCAATGATGATTGCTGCCGGGAAAACCTTTGCCTGGTGGGCGACACCAGCATCTCGGGCGCCCGAGTGGCGCGGGAACTCGACACACTGGTGCGCCTCCATGGGAAACCGGCTTGCATTGTCAGCGACAATGGCACCGACTTTACCAGTCGGGCGATCCTGGAATGGGCTGGCAAGAACCGGGTTGAGTGGCATTACATCGATCCGGGCAAGCCACAGCAGAACGGGTTCATCGGGTCCTTCAACGGCTCGCTGCGCGATGAACTGCTCAATGAGGAGCTGTTCGACAGCCTGGCCGATGCCCGCCGGAAGCTGGCGATCTGGCGATACGACTACAACAATGTCCGGCCCCACTCATCTTTAGAAAACCGGACGCCTGCACAAGCGCGTCGAGCCTTCGTGCAGGACGAGACCATCATCCCCGACGCGCTTGTGCAGGCGTCCGGGCCATCGTACTTAACCGCTGGACTCTCGTTATGATCGAGTGACTGCCGGGGGGCAGGTCACAGAACGCATCCCGATCAGCCACCTGTTCGACTACCGGCTTATTGGCCCGTGCGGATACATTACCCATATGCGGTGTAGACATGGTATTAGGAGTGAGAGGTCTAGGTATTACGACGTGGTATAATCCTGTCTCGGGAATTTGGTCAAATGGGAGGTGACGAATCTAGCGGGTGGCAGAATTGGACAACGTCATTTAACAGCAAATCTAGTTATGACAAAAAGAGTACCGGAGTGCAGGCCGGTCTGCATGAATTACGGGACGATTGGCTTACAGAGTTGCCAAATGAGGCCTTGAATGACCAACTTAGGCGCAAGGTGATCATGCCGAGGCCCTTGCCGAATGGCCGCTTGCCACGTCCAACCTCGTCATCTAGCCCGCTCCATACGGAGCCCGAAAGCTGCCGCCCATTCATCTAGCGGGCACCTGCTTTGAGCGCACGCTAATCCTTCCCGATTGGGAACGGCGCTCGAGGCGGCGAAGGCGATCTCGGAATCGATCGGATAACGGGTTTCACGCCCCGCGCGCGAAAGCGTGTCGCTGCCCATCCGAGGATGATTGCGGAGAAGGCCCCTTCCAATATCCAGGCACCGGTCAACAGCTTTCCCCAGAGGTTATAGCCGACCCGCTCGTGCGCATACAGTTCGTAGCGCGAGTTGAACGCGGCGCCGGTCACCAAGATCGCCGCTTCGTGCGCAGGCTTCGGCAGCTTAGAATTGTCGATCAGCGCCTTGGTGTAGGTCCAGGCGGCGCGCCCGAACGTGGGGAAGCGCAGCATGGGGGCGAACGGCCCGACGAGCGCGCCGTCCTCCCGCTTCGATACGAACCCCTTCAGATGCTCGGCAATGTAGCCCGTCATCTCGTCGTTGAGCGCACGCAGGCCGCTCGGCATTTCGGCCGGTGGGAACGGAGGCGCGCGCATCAGGCCGCCTCGTCCATCTCACGCTTGAGGCTCGCCATGTCGATGACGTAGCGGAAGCGGACGTCCTCGTTCTTCACTTTCTTGTAGGCGTCGTTGACGTCCTGAATATCGATGACCTGAACGTCGGGCGCAATGTTGTGCTCGGCGCAGAAGTCGAGGACGTCCTGCGTCTCTTTGATCGAGCCGATCAGCGATCCCGCCAGCGTGCGGCGGTGCATGATCAGTTCCTGGTTGTTGTACTTGGGTTGCTCGTTGAGAGCGCCCACCGCGCAGAACGTCGCGTTTCGCTTCAGGAGCGTGATGAACGGGTCGACCTCGTGCTTTTCGGGCACGGTCGAGAGGATGAAGTCGAAGCTGAGCTCCAGGTCCTTGTAGGCCTGCTTATCGCCCTCGACGACGACCCGGGTCGCGCCGAGCGCCTTTGCCGCCTCGATCTTGTCCTTGTCGGTGGTGAACACCGTTACCTCGGCGTCGAGCGCCTTTGCGAGCTTCACCGCCATGTGGCCAAGGCCGCCGAGGCCGACGATGCCGACCTTGTCGCCTGACTTTACGCCCCAATGACGCATCGGCGAAAAGGTGGTGACACCAGCGCACATGATCGGTGCGGCTGCCTCAACCGGAATGCTCTCGGGTACCCGAAGGACGAAATCCTCGGGCACGACGATCACGTTGGAATATCCGCCATAGGTGTTGTCTTCGGCGTAGGTGTTGACCCCGTCGTCGGTCTGCGCGGCAGGCTTCATCGGACCGTTGTAGGTGGCGAGCCAGCTGTTGTGACCTTCGCAGTGATGTTCGTCGCCCTCGCGGCAAGGCTCGCAGCTCCTGCAGCTGTCGATCATGCAGCCGACGCCAACCAGGTCGCCGACCTTGTGCCTTGTCACCGACGCGCCAGCCTCGCTGACTCGGCCGACGACCTCATGCCCCGGCATGCACGGGTAGACGGTGTTGCCCCAGTCGTTCTCAACCTGATGGATGTCCGAGTGGCAGACGCCGCAGTAGAGCACGTCGATCTGAACTTCGTTGGCCTTGGGCGCCGGCCGCTCGAACTCAAGCGGCTTCAAGCGGCTGAAGGAATGCTTGGCGGCGTAACCGAGAGCCTTGGTCATGCTAGATCCTTTGTAAAGCGGTTCAGGCCTGGGCGCCCGAGGGTTCATGGTAGGGGCAGCCGTTCACACGCGCGCGGAAGTCGGCGGAGTGACGATAGGTCCCGTTCCGTGCTCGGTTGATGTTGCCGAGCGGCTGGTGCGCGGCGAGCCCGGTCCATATCGAGAACCGCATCTCTTCGTTGATCTGCTGAAACTTGTCCGCGCTGAGACTGTCCTGCTTCGCGGCGCGGATTGTCGCGACGGTCTCGAAGGGCGCATCGTCCTGCTTCCACTCGGTGGTGGGGTCTTCGATCGGCTGTTTCTCCAGGTCGCGACAGAGCTGGACCCGCAGCTCCCACTCCATGTCGAGCACCTGGGTCTCGGACCGAATCACATCGCGGAGAGCGTCAGGGCGGTCGCTGGCATCGATCGTCGTATCGGTCTGATCGGTGAGGTCCTTGGACACGGGAAAGACCGCAAACTTGGCTATGTAGTCGCCGTAGCGGAACGGCGTGACGCTGAAGTAGGTCTCGCCGATCGGGTCGGTGCTGGGAGCGCCGCCTAGCGTCTGGATCTTGGGACTCTCGATGCCGACAGCGCTAAGCACAGTGTTCACGCCGCGCAGCACCTTCGACATCGCCTCCTTCGTGCCCTCGAGCTTGTCGGTGGTGCCGGCGAGGAGCTTGAGGTTGCTCAGGAACTGGTCGGCGGTCTTGTTCTGAAATACCGGACCGTTGACCATGACGAAGTCCTGCGTGCGTCCGTCGGCGCCGGGCAGCCGTTGGCCCTCGACATCCATGATCTTCACCGCGAGACCGCGCGGCAGGCTGATCGTGTCGGGCAGGATGTCGCCGGCGTTGGTCGAGAAGCGCATGACGACTTTGTGGTCTCCCGGCGTTGCGAACATCCCCTGAGCCAGCTCGGTCGGCAGGCCGTCGCGGATGGTCAGCGTGCCTTCGAGAAACCCGTGCGCCTTGGCATGGACCGAGCGGACGGCGTGGTCGTAATCTGCTGCGGTCTTTTCGAGGATCGTGTCGAACGTCTCGTTGAGCTTCGCGATCGTCTCGGCCTCTTCGGGCTTCACGTCCTCAACGTCGGGGGAGTAGCGAACAGGGGTGTCGGTCATTATCGCAAATCCTATCGAACAGGGGAGTGGCGGCGGCTCCACGTCGCCGCCAAAACGTTCACCGGCGAGGTGCAGTCGCCGCGAACGCTGCCTTCAGCCGCGCAACCGCGAGATCGTTGGCCTGCTTTGCGCCGCCCACCACCTTGGCCATGCCGAAAAACTCGTGCGTCACGCCGGGAAAGGTCTTCTGCTCTACCTTGTCGCCCGCCGCGCGCATCGCCGCTGCCAGCGTCTCGCCATCCGAGCGTAGCGGATCGATCTGCGCGTTGATGATCGTCGTTGGCGGCAGCGCGCGCAGGTTCGCCGCAACCAGGTTCAGGCGCGGATCCTGCGCATCGGCCTTGCTGGTCTGATAATAGTAGCCGAACCACGGCAGCATCGCGCCGTTGAGCGGCTTGGCGTTGGCCGAGTCTTTCCGGGACGGCAGCGTCATGCTGCTGTTGGCGATCGGGTAGACCGAGACGATGTGGCGTGGCGCGGTGAGGCCGTTGTCGCGTGCGTAGATTGCGGTCGCGACCGCGAGGTTGCCGCCCGCGCTCTCGCCGACCGTGGCGATCCGGGCCGGGTCACCGCCCCAGCTTGCCGCGTTCTGTAGCGTCCAGCGATAGGCCGCAGCCGCGTCGTCGTGCTGAGCCGGGAACTTGAACTCGGGCGCGTGGCGATATTCAACGGATACGACGATGGCATTCAGCGCCTTTGCCATCGCGCGCGGAGCAGCGTCGTAGGTATTAACGTCGGCGATGACCCAGCCGCCGCCATGATAATAGACGATGACCGGCATCGGCTTGCCGTCAGCGGCTGCATTCGCCGGCTTGTAGATTCGCGCGAACTGCTTGGGATCGCTACCATAGGGTGTGTCCAGGGTCGTTACCGCCGGATCGGGGGCGGTCGACATACCCTTCTTCTGCATGACCGCCTTGGCGCCATCGGCTGCCGACGGCTGCACACGCGCCTCCGCAGGAGTCAGCGTCTCGATCGGCTTGCCCCCGAGCGACGCGAGCGCGTCGAGAACCGCCTGCATGTCGGTTGCGGCCTTGGCGGGCTGGACAGCTGTTGCGGGTGACGGAGGGGGAGGGGGCGTCGTGATCGAGCTCGGCGACTGAGCGACTGCGGGAAAGATGGCGATCACGGCGGATGCGGCGATCAGCATTGAAATCGTTTTGCGCAATGGTCCCTCCTGTTGGCGTTCAAATATCAACACCGAACAGGACCCGGTGTTTCTGTACGAAAGTAGACCTAACTTGCGAAGCAAGGGTCGAGATTGTAGGCAGACGCATGAGAGATCAAAGTCTGAATGCGGAGGATGCGGGCTTGCTGCAGGCGAGCCGCATGGGTGACAACGCTCTGTTGCGCGTCTTAGACAGGGCTCACCGCGCTGCACTTGCACCACATCTTGAGTTGGTGCCGTTTCGCAATGGCGACATGATCGCGCGGGCCGGAGATCCGGCGGACAGCATCTGCTTTCCGCTGACTGGGATCGCAGCGGTGCTCGATTCACTAGAGGGCGATCGCCGTTACGCCGTCGCGCTGGTTGGGAATGAGGGGTTTATCGGTTGGCCGCTGCTACTCGGGAACGACCGGTGGCCTCATGACGTGGTGATGCGAGCCGAGCACGGCATGGCGATGAGGCTCTCGGCTGCAGCACTGGATCGAACAATGGCTGAGCATCCAGCAATCCGAACTGTGTTGCTGCGCTTCGTCGGCGTGTTGATGGCCCAGATGGCCAGGACGATCGTCTCGTCGCTCGCGCACTCGATCGAACGGCGGATGGCGCGTTGGATCCTGCTCTATCACGATCGAGTTTGTGAGGACGACATCTGCATGACCCACGAGGAGTTTAGGCTCATGCTCGGCGTTCGGCGCAGCAGCGTCACGGATGCACTTCACAAACTCGAAGAGGACGAGGCGATCCGATCACTTCGCGGCCGGGTGATCGTGCGTGACCGGGAACGCCTTCTGCGTTTAGCAGGTGATACGTACGGCTTTGCCGAAGCTGAATACCAACGCCTAATACTGGGGTAACAGCATTAACGAGCTCGCTGACTTCAACCGCAGTGAATCTAAGACCGGCCGCGCCCAAATTCTTATCCCAATGCGCGAGTTTGGTCATACCCAAAATGGAGATGATCCACCGTTTATTGGCCATCGTCTAGGCGGGCGCCCCCTGCGCGGCCGTTACGCCGTCGGTAGGACCCAAGCTGTTGAGCACCTTGACCATGCGGAGGTTCACCGCAATCGCCTCGGGTTTGAAGCGCGGCAAGTCGTTACGGTTGTCGTCGCCGGTAGCCATTCTGTTTCGGACCTTCTGATGCAGGATCTTGACGCTCTGAAGCGCGCGCAAAAGGATGAGTTTGCCTGCAGCGTAAAAATTATTCGGTAATGACACTTGCGGCCATTATCCGTTGCGCGCCATTGCCCCTGAGCGGACTGCTTCTCAGGGACGCCGCTGAGCACTAAAGATCACGCTACCAATCGTGCAGGCTCCTATGGCGGGCGTATCCACGCCTGAGCTGGCTGCGGCCGTCTCGAACGCCGGTGCGTTGGGCCTTATCGGGGTAGGCGCGACAGACGCGTGTGGCGCTCGCGATGATAGAAGACGCGCGCGCTCGCTCTGATCGACCCTTCAACGTCAACTCGTTCGTTCACGCGCTGGCTCCAAGCGATGCTGCTCGTGAAGCTGCTTGGCTGGACGCGCTTGGACCGGTCTTCAAAAGCTTCGGTGCTGCTTCTCCCGCTGCCTTATGATCGATATATAATAGCCTGGTTGAGGATGAAGACATGCTCGCCATGCGAATTGATCTCGCCCCCCGGTAGTCAGCTTCCATTTCGGCTTGCCGCGCGTGGATGCCATCACCGCTTAAATCGGCGGGTGGCGTCCTGCTTGCGACGGCGACCAACCTCGCCGAAGCGCAAGCGAAGGAGGCGGGGATCGATGCCGTGGTTGCCCAAGGTTGGGAGGCAGCGACGGAGTCGCAGCTCGGCGATCGAAGACAAACCCGGAGGTTGCGCAACTCACGTTGTCGCAGCCGTGGACATCGTCAGCTTAGAGATCAGCCATGCCAAGCTATACCATCAGAATCGTCAGCGAGCACTTCTCCCATACAGCGGAGCAGCAGTCGGCCGACAACATGCAGGCGTGGAAGACGGCGATCGCCAGCGCCGTCACGATCGCGGCGGATCAAGTTTCGTACGGTAACCCATTCTTCAGCACCGAAGTCACTCTTGAACTGGGCGAAGAAGATTGGCCGGTATTTGGTTTCAGTCGGCGCAACACCTCTTAAGGACTGAAGCTCACGGACTGACAGAACGCCACAGGTGGAAGAGTCACATGCAGGCTGGGATTTCAGCAAGTGGGGCGCGAACGGCATGTCCGGAGTTAGGAAACCAAGCTAGAGTTGCGGTCATGCGTGGCTGGAGAGAAGGCGCGGGGCAGGGCGCCTGACGCTCTCATTCCAGCCATTGTGGGTCTAAGATGACGTGCCCGAAAGCGGACCGTCGTTCATCTTCATCGTCGCACGGGGCGCGGCTGCAGAGAGGCGCCGGTGACGTCAGCTTTAAAGAGCAACAGGCATCTGGCCCGGTGTTCGGCACCTACAATTTGCTGGTGCGTCAGCCACCGGGTTGATCATTGCGATCCGAGATCACCTCACCGAGTGTGGCTGGGTGGCGCCGAAGGGGCCGTTGCATGTGACAATGCTCGGCGACCTGCTCGAGAACGAGATCGGCTCATCGATACCCGAAGCAGCCAAAGCCATGTTTCAGCGTCGGAGCCATTCTTGATCTTGGATGTTTAAAGCGCAACAAAAGGGGAGGCGGTCACATGAGGGCGATCATCGTTACTGGATCGGTAATCGTGTTAGGGATGTCAGGCTCAACGCAGGCGCAGACGCAGACGCCTTCTGGCCTAAACGATCTCGTAGGGTCTCGCGCTGCGGGCGCCGAGACCCAGATGCGGTCACGCGGCTACACCCTTGTCAAGACTGAGAGGGGCGATGATCGCAACTACGCTTATTGGTGGAACGCCTCGAGCCGGCAGTGTGTGTCGATCGCCACGATGAACGGGCGCTACGACTCTATTACATCCACGCTCGTGCCCGACTGTGGACAGCAGGCAGATCGGCGCAGTTCGTACAGTCGTGGCGGCAATCGCTCAGGCAGCGGCTTCACGTATGGCAACGCGGCATCCAATCAGCGGCAGTCCCCAAGCTCCGTCGAAGACCGGGACCGTGGTGGGGATCGTTACCAAGTCGCTGGTCGGGATCTTGATCTGGGTCTGGTCTGCTTCGGCGATGGGCAGCGCCCGGGATTGGCGACGACCTACGGCTATTCCTGGAACAGCCGGACCCGGCGCTACGACTATGGCAACCGCACCGAGATGACCGGGCAGCAGTTCGATGCCTCGCTCACCCTGCAGTTCTGGCCGGGCGGTGGTCACATTCGCCTGCCAAAGAAGCTGGTGCCGCCGATCAACAGCCGAGGCAACGATGGCTGGTGGGATCTGTACGACGTCGAGACGGGCTCTGACATTATCCGGGCCAAGTACCGCCTCAACGGCCTTAACAAGCCGCTCATCACCATCAATCGGCGCAGCGGGCAGATCAGCATTCGGGGAACAGAGCCTTATGCGTTCAGGGGGGTGTGCGATCTCATCGACGGCGAGGATCACCGTCGCTTCTAAGATTTCAGGCGAACCTTGGATCTGGGTTCGCGCCGCTAGAGAGTAGGCACATGGTTTGGAAATCTGCATCGATCGTCGCCCTGGCGGTTCTGGCGGCGGTGCCGGTCGTGGCGCAGGCGCCGATCAGAAGCGAGCGGTTGCAGTTCGCCCGCGGCACCAGCTCCAGCACGGTGCGGGGGACTTTGCGCGGCTATGAAACCGTCGACTACACCCTTGGTGCGCAGACGGGCCAGGCCATGTCCGTGACACTGCAGACGACAAACAAGTCGGCTTATTTCAATGTGCTGGCCCCGCGCTCGGACACGGCGCTCTTCAATGGTTCTATAGCCGGAAACCGATTTGAAACGAGGCTGCGGACTTCCGGCGATTACCGGATCCGGGTCTACCTGATGCGCAATGCCGCGCGGCGCGGAGAACGGGCGGCATACGGTCTGACCGTCGCCGTTAGCAGCCGGCCGAGCCCAGGTGGCGGAATGCCGGTTCCGGGCGGGAGCGGCGCACCAATCTCTGCGAGCAACATGACGGCATTTTGTCGCGGCGAGGCGTCGCAACAGTATGGCGTGCGGCCCAACTCCATCACCACCGGACGGGTTGTTGCGGATCGCGGCGGCAGCGCGATTGATGGAAGCGCCGATCAGGGGCGAAATGGGGTGAAGCGGTTCCGTTGCCGCTTCGATGCGCGCAACCGCTTTATCGACGTCATGGCCGTGACCCACAACGGCTTCTAAGTTTTGAAGGACAATCGCCTGATGCGCGCGCTACTGGGCATAGTCAGCTGCCTAAGCGCGACAGGTTGTGCGAGCTTTCCCGCCATCTACACGCCCGCCCCAATGGTTGCGGAAGCGCCCGGCATCGTACCGGGCCCACGTGAAGCCAGCACGACTCTCGACGTCCTCACCTACAACATTGAGGGATTGCAGTGGCCGGCGCGAAGCGGGCGTTCCGGCGATCTGGCCCGGATCGGGCTTGCCCTCAAACAGCTGCGCGCCAGCGGGCATGCGCCAGATGTCGTGTTGTTTCAGGAGGCGTTCTCCGGATCGGCGATCCGTGCACTGAAGGACAGTGGTTATCCTGTCCTCATTGGTGGCCCATCGCGTACGCAGGCCAGTCTCGCTAGCGCGGGAGGCAAGAAGCCGGGTCGAGTCAGGCCAACCAAAGGGGAGCTTGGCATTCGTTTCACTGGCTCGGGCTTGGTAGTCGCCAGTCGTTATCCGATCACCGTATCGGCCATGGACGCCTATTCGCGAAAGACCTGCGCCGGCTTCGATTGTCTTTCCAACAAAGGCGTCATGTTGATCCGCATCGCCATGCCCGGAGTACCCGTGCCGGTGGAAATCGCCAACACCCACATGAATTCGCAAAAGGCATCCAGGGTAAAGCGGGAACGCCACCTCGCCGCACATCGATTTCAGACGCAGGAACTGGCGATGTTCCTCGAGCAAAATCATTCGCCTGACGCCCCACTGGTGCTGGGGGTGACTTCAATATGCGACGCTCTCACGATCGCTATGAGACGTTTTCAGCAAAGATGCCGTTCGAACAGGTGCATCGTTATTGCCTGTCGGGCGAGAGATGCGACGTGCGCATATCATGGGACGGGGATGCACCCTGGATGGACACGCAGGACCTGCAACTCTTCGTCTCGGGCCGCACGGTCAGTATCGTTCCGATGCGCGTGGAGGCCATGTTCGACGGAGCGCCAAGCAGCCCGAAGCTGTCCGATCACGATGGCTTCAGGGTCATCTACAAGCTGAGCTGGCGACCAGCTGCAATCCCAGCCCAATAGCGCCTACTTTGACTCGGTCTGCCGGAATGACGGCGGGATCGGCAGGATCTCGACCCTGCTCGTCGCGACATCGTACAGGGCGGGCACCACCTTGAGCGTTCCGGCGTTCAAGCCAGCCTCGATCACGGTCGAGGAGTTGATGAGGGTCGCCGCCTGCACCACCGCGTTCTGCCGTGTCACGGCCAGCGGATCGCGGCTCTTGCTCATGTAGATCGCAGGCAGGATCGCCGGGAACAAGGCGCTGATCTGGCCCGGAACGTCCGGGTTATCCATCGCCGCCTTGACCGCTCCGCAACTGGAATGGCCCATGACCACGATCGCCTTGATGCCCAACACGGCCACCGCATACTCCAGGCTGGCGATGATCTCCGGCGTCGTGATGTTGCCTGCCACGCGGGTTACGAAAAGCCGTCCGATCGGCTCATCGAAGACCATTTCGACCGGCACCCGAGAGTCCGCGCACGACAACACGCCGGCAATCGGCCATTGCCCCTCGGCCGCCTTGGCGCGTATAATCGCAAGATCGCGGGTATGCGCGACAGGTGCCCCCGCCACGAACCGGGCGTTTCCGGCCATGATCTCCTGAAGCGCCTGATCAGGGGTGATGGCTTTCGCGTCACCTGAAGCCACGGTTGATGGCGCTGCGATCGCCGTCGTATTTCCGAGAACGCCAAACGCACCGATGGTAGTCAGCCCTCCCAGAACGCCGCGTCGCGAATGGACGGAGTTGGCGTAATCAACGCGTGTCGAAGCTTGGCTGTCTGACATTGCAAACCCCTAGGGTCTTACCGTGATCGTCATCCACATTAGCATTTGAACGGGCCCCGGCAAGGCAACACGCGTCGGATCTTCTGGGGACGGCAGCTACGCTACGGGGTTACATACGTACCTCAAGCAATTATGCCTCCGTTACGCTTTGACGAACAAGTGAGGGACATGGTGCACAAAGCAATCGGTCTGGCTGCGGCCCTTTCCTTCCTGGCTTCGGGCATCGTTCAAGCCCAAGGCGCCAAGGCGAGTTCACCCCCTGAGTTCGCGCGCAAGATTGATCGGCTCAAGCCGGGCGAGTGGGTCTGGGCGCCGGCTGTCGCGCCTGCCGGGCCGATCCTGGTCTATGTCGACCTGTCGAAGCAGATCGCAATCGTCTATCGCAACGGCGTGCGCATCGCCGCCACAACGGTGTCGTCCGGAAAGGAGGGCCACGTTACGCCCACCGGTGTGTTCACGATCCTGCAGAAGGACGCTGCCCACCGCTCCAGCCTCTACAACAGCGCGCCCATGCCGTTCCAGCAGCGCCTGACGTGGGACGGGGTGGCGCTGCATGCCGGCGGCCTGCCCGGTTATCCCGAGAGCCACGGTTGCGTTCATCTGCCCTATGTCTTTGCGCAAGAACTGTTCGGGATAACCAACCTGGGCATCACGGTTATCATCGACGGCGATGCCGCTGCTCATATACGCACCAGCGACAACAGTCTGCTCGCGGCGTTCGATGCGAAGGGAAAGCCGGTCACTCACCGTCCGCTCCAGAAGGAAGAATATCGCTGGACGCCTGAACTGGCCGCTCAAGGGCCGTTGAGCATCATCGTCTCCAAGAGCGACCAGCGCATCGTGGTCCTCCGCAATGGCATCGAAATCGGGCGCAGCGTGGCGCAGATCAACGACGACGATCCAGGGTCCCACGTCATCAATCTGGTGACCCGCAACGGCAAACCGCAGTGGGTCTATGTCGGGATGCCGGGTCATGCCGAGGAGGAGGGGCGGCAAGTGGACGAAGCCGTGCTCAACCGCGTCCGAATGCCCAGCGCGTTCTACCAGCTAGTGCGCGCGCAACTGCGCCCCGGCGCAACAATCCTGGTGACGGCTTCTCAGGTCGGGGCCGAACCGCTGGAAAGGCTGACGATAGTCGATGCGGTCATGCCGCGGCCCTGACGATCAGGACCGTGGCGCTGTATTGTAGGCGTCCAAGATAAGCATTTTTGCATTTCTTAGCTTGCTGGGCACGACTTTTTTACGCGTTGAGTAATTTGACCGTTTTGTTCCAATCACGATGACGCGGCTGCTACGCGCGCCACTCGCCACGATGCGCTATGCTGCAGTGTAGCTCGAGCTGGAGGAGGATGGACAGTGTCTCAATACTGTTTGCCCGCCGATCCTCACCGCAGGCTAATTGAGCTTCAAAGAATGAGTCTAGACCCGCCCTCATATAAGACGTTCCGAAGCCTCATTAGGGCTCCCGATAGCGGACTCTCATTCATCTTGCTGACCGCGTCGCAACGAAGGGCGGAGACCGGGGACTTCGCCGCCGTTCCAGAGAAGTAGCGCGAATGGCGGGTTTCGGTCAAAGCCGAAATCCAGGGCAACCGTCACATTCATGCGCTTCAATAGCCAGAAGCGACTGACGCACACTGCTGTGGCTTAGGCGCGCGTCGATTGAGCAGCCGAGCTTCGTCCGGTTGAGCAATGGAAAGCAAACGGTGGCGTGACTAACAAAGTCTTTGCAGCTCACCGCCAAACTCCGCGGAGCGACGGATCGCATCCAGCACCCGCATCGTGTCGAGACTGTCGCGAAAGGTTGGCATCGAAGCACTTGATCCTGCACGATCCTCGATGGCCATGGCAAAGGTCTGAGCAAGGGCCGTGAAGGCGCCTAGTTCGAATGGAGTACGCTGATCTGCTTCCGCCATCGTAGGCAGGACAAGATCGGGCGGAATGGAAAGGTCGCGCGTACCGCTTGCATCCGACAATCTGACGATGCCGCGTTCGATCGAAACCGTTCCGCGACTGCCTGCGCAGCGCCATAGCGTCGCCATATCGCCCCACGCGCCGGCGGATTGCTGCAGCGATCCTTCGACGCCGCTCTGCGTCAGGAAACGCATGGAGTAGCTGTCGTCAGCCACGTCGCTGCGGTCGGACACGACGAGGAGGTTCGCGCTGAGCGACGCGAACTCGCCCAGCCAGGCCCGAATCTGATCGATCAGGTGCGACCCGGCCGCACCAAGCCAACCGCCTCCGGACGCCTTGTCGAACCACCAATTCGGCAGTCGTGCCTTCGGATCGGCGACCATCGGCAGGAACTGGTCGATCACGAGGAAGCGAGGTTCGCCGATCAGTCCGTCGGCGATCGCACGGCCGAACAACGCGCGTTCGGGCTGCCAGCGGAATTCATGCGCAACCAGGTTGACGACGTTCGCCTGCTCCGCTGCGGTGACCAGTTCGGCAGCCTCGTTCGCGTCGAGCGTGAACGGTTTTTCGCACAGCACATGGCAGCCGTGCGCAATCGCTTTGCGCACGAGGCCAGCATGGGTGACCGGCGGTGTCGCGATGCTGACCGCCCGCGCGCCCGTGCGCGTGATCGCTTCGTCAAGATCGGTGAAGTGGGCGGGGATGGACAAGTCCGCCGCCTTCCTGGCGAGCCGGTCGGCGTTGGTGCCGACCAGGCCCATGATCTCGAAGCCTGCCGCGCGCAGCGCCGGCACGTGCACACGCGCTCCGAAGCCGGTGCCCACCACCAATGCGGGTATCGCCATTCTATCTTCCCCCGTTCGCACGGGGCTCACAGCCGCACATGCACCTTCGTCTCATGGTTGGGCCCGCGCAGCGCCTCGAAGATGGACGGCAGCGCGTCGAGACCGACGGTGCTCGTGACGATAGCCTTGGGATCGACATGACCCTTGTCCATCTGATCGGCGATGATCCGGAAATCCTGCATCGTGTAGCCGACCAGGAATTGCATGGTGACGCACTTGTAGGCCGCCATCGCCGGCATCACCGGGTCGGGCCGCGTGCAAAAGCCAAGGGAGACAATGCGACCGTAGAGGCTGGCATGCATCACGGCTTTGGTCAGCATGCCCTCGCTGCCGACGCACTCGTAGACGATGTCCGGCGCGCCACCGAGCGCCTCGACGACCTCGCCGATCTCGTTGTCGCCAAAGGTCATGAAGGCGTCCGCACCCATTTCGAGGCAAAGCGCTTTTCGCCGCTCGGACCGGGACATGGCCACGATCCGCCGCGCGCCCATCCGGCGCGCCCAGTAGATCGCGTAGAGCGCGACTGTGCCGCCGCCCAAGACCAGTACCGTGTCGCCCGCTTTGATCCCGGATTGGCGGACGCCATAGCGACTGACGGCGAGCGGCTCGACGAGCGCACCGTCAGCCATGGACAGCGTTGCCGGCAGCTTGACCGCAAGTTCGGCAGGCAAGCGCGCGAACTCGGCAAACCCACGCATCGCGCCGCCGCTCTCCCGGCACAGAACTGGATTGCTGCCCGCACAGCCAGCGCAGTGCCCGCACGCGCCGGACGGAAGCACGCTGATCGGATCGCCGAGACGAAAGCCCTCGACCCCGCGACCGAGCGCGACGATCTCGCCGGCATATTCGTGGCCGAGTTGGCTACCGGGGCCGTAATCCCACATCTCGCCCTTAGTCATCGAAAGGTCCGTGCCGCAGATGCCGCAACGGTGGACCTTGATAACGAGTTCGCCCGGGCCGGGCTCGGGATCAGGCAGGGTCCCGATCGTGATCGGCTTGCCGTGACCTGGATAGATGGCGGCCTTCATCGAAGTACCTCCATGAGATCGTAGCGCTGGACATAGTCGCCGAAGGGCTCGCGGGCTTCAGCCTCGGTCATGCCGAAGTCGGCGATGCTGTAACGGTGGATGCCGCGGGCGAGTTCGGGCTTCTCCTCGATACGTTGCGCAAAGCCTGCCCGCACGTCGTCCGGAATGTTCCATCCGATGAAGGCGTAGATCCGCTCGAGCACCGTCATCGGATCGGCATGGAAGTCGGCATGGACGATGTCGAGCACCTGACCCGGATGGCTCTGCCGTACCGCGTCTGCCTTGCGTGTCGCGCTTGCCCACTTCGCCAATTCTCGGCGGAGCATGATTTCTGCTCGTTGATCGGCACGGCCCTCTTCAATCAGTGGGTGTAGTTGCATAAGCAGGGACACAAGCGATGGCACCGCCTTGGCCGGATCGCGGTGCGTCTGGATCACGCGAGCGTCGGGGAATACGGCGAACAACAAGTCGAGATTGTCGATGTGACCAGGGTTCTTGAGCAGCCAGCGCTTTTCGGGCTCGCCGCTCCCGATCAGCTGAACGCAACGCCGGAAATAGTCATATGCCGGCGCCTCGCTTTGCGTCTGCCACCAGGCATCGTAGCTCGCCGCCGACCAGCCGCAGGTCCAGAGGTTCGAGACGAAGCCATGCCACAAGAGCATGCAATCCTCGTGCACTTCCTCGGCGGCCATGAAGTGCGCCGCCCGCTTCTGAGGCGCCGCCGCATAGCGCGCCTCGAGCGCAGCCGCAGTCCTCTGGAATTGCGGATAGCTCGTCCAGTCGCTCACGGGGGGGCGCGGCATCGGCGTATCGAGCATCCAGGTCTGGAGACCCTGGAAGCGGCCATCGACGGCCATCAGCCGGTGCAGCGCGGTGGTGCCGGTGCGAGGGACGCCGGTGATCACGACCGGGCTGACGATCGGCGCGGCTTCGAAGCCGGCATGCACCTTCATCGACTGGATGGCCGATGCGCGGCCACGCAGCGCACCGATTACCTGGCCCCATGCGGCGCGACGGCCCTGCGCGCTGAAGTGCGGGTCATAGTCCATGGACTGGAGCAACGCCTTGAGACCCTCGAGATAATCGGGCGGGCCAAAGTCGTCGCTGCCAAGCTCGGCCGCCACCGTCCCGTGCAGCCGATCGAGTGCGTTGCGGAACACATCGGGCGGATCGTAGCTTGTGTCCATCGGTTGGTCCGATCCTAGTCTAGCTGGATGCCGCCGAGCGCGGGGCCACCGTTCACGGCGATCGTTTGGCCGGTCACGTAGGAGGCGGCATCGCTGGCGAGGAAGACGATCATGTTCGCCATTTCCTCTGGTGTGCCCGCGCGTCCGAGCGGGATCGCCGAGCCCATGTTGTCAGGATCGAGCCCGGCGACCTTCCAGGCCTCGGCGGCACGCTCGGAGCCGATCATGCCAGCAGCCACGCAATTGCAGCGAATCTGGTAGCGCCCCCACTCGGCGGCGGTGACGGTCGTGAACATCTGCAGCGCGGCCTTGGCCGCGGCATAATGCGCGCCACCCTTTACACCGGTGATGCCGGCGTTCGACGAGATGTTGACGATCGTGCCGGACCGCTGCGCGATCATGTGCTTGCCCGCCTCGCGCGTGCAGACATAGGCGGAGCGGGTGTTCAGCTCGAAGATCGAATCCCATCCGCGGGTCGGGATCGTTTCCAACGGCCCCATGCGAGTGCCGCCGGCATTGTTGACGAGCGTGTCGACGCGGCCGAACGCATCGACGGCACGCTGGACGAGGCGAATGCACGCCTGTTCGTCCTTCACGTCGGTCGGCACGGCCAGGCACGCGTTGCCGGTTGTCTCGCGGATGCGGGCCGCAGCGGCTTCGAGCTCCTCGGCACCCCGGCTGGCGATCACGACGGACGCGCCGAGGCGCGCGAGTTGCAAGGCCGTCGCATAGCCGATGCCGGTGCCGCCGCCGGTGATAATTGCCACCCGGCCACTAAAGGAGAGTTGATCTTGAATCATGTTAATCTCTTTTGCCACCCATCATGAATGAAGGATCGATCGCGCCGGTGAGCACGCCACTTGCGAAGCCTTGGTCTGTGTAAAGGAAGGTACCGGTGACGGCGGCGTTCAGCGGGCTGTTCAGCAGCACGAGCGGCCATGCCTGCTCCTCGGCAGTCGCCATTCGCCCAAGCGACGGATAGGGCCACGCGTCTAGGAACTCCTCCGTGACGCCCGAATGGTCGGTGAAGGCGGTACGAGTGGGGCATGGGCCAATCGCGTTCAAGCGGATCCGCCGCTCGTGCCCGAGCTTCACCGCGGCATGCTGCACCCAAACCGCTAGCATCTCTTTGGAGGTGGTATAGCCATCGCGCAGCCGCTTTTCAGGATCGTCATCGACCCACGCCAGCGCCGCATCGGGATCGGCGATCGCGAGCATCTCGAGGCTCTGGGCAAGGTTTTTCTGCCAGCCGAGCGCGGCGTCTGAAGAGATGAGCGCGATACCCGCACCGTCCGCTACGAACGGCAGCAGTGTATCGAGGAAGTGGCGCGCGCCGATATAGTTGACTTTCATACACTGGCGCGCGCCCTGCTCATGTGGAGGTATGCCGGCGCATGGGAACACGTAGTGGATCGGCGCGATGCTTTTCAGGCCTTTCGCAACTATGCGGACTTCTGCGAAATCAGAGAGGTCACATCGATGGAAGCTCGCATGCGCAACTTTGGGCTCCTGAATGTCGACGATATGCAGTTGTGCACCAAGATCGCCGAGGATCCGCGCCACCGCTTCGCCCATGCCTGAGGATCCGCCAGTGACGACAATTGCCTTACCGTGATAGCCAAGGTCTACCGTCGATTGAGTCATCGTTTTTCTCCTCGTCACCAGCGCCGACGCCGCTGGCAGGCGCGGACGCGTGCGCGCAGTTCCTCGACGCGCTCCTCGGCGGAGACACTCACCGTGTCGGGCGGCAGATGATCGCTGAGGTCGGCGAGCTTGACGCGCGTGATCGTCGGCACGGGTTCGCTATCGCAGTCGTACCAGCGACCGTAGATGCCGCCCTCAGTGTAGCCTGCGGGATCAAGCCAGTTGGGCACGCCGGGATCAGTGAGCGCGATGACGGCACGAAAGCGGCCGTCAGAACTCAGCTTCGCGAAGTGACCGTTGGTGCTCGACAGGCGGTATACGTATTCGAGCGCGTTGAAATAAGGATCGTTGAGCTGGATGTTCCAGTAGGGACGCCGCTCAGGCAGCGCGGTTTCGATGATCAGCGCCTCGTCGGGCGCAAGTTGGAAGCAGGCGGGCCAGTAGGTCTGCTTGGCGAGCGCACCGGGCATGCGGACTGGCTCGAAAACGTTCCAGCCGACACGCTCCTTCACGTCGTTCTGCATCGGATAGTAGAGCTTCGTCTTGCGGCCCGGGAACTTGGCCATCTCGCGGATGCGAGCGGCAATTTCATCGGGGCTCAGGCGCGGCTTTGGCGGCACAGGATCGAGGCACTCGATCGAGAGCATTGGATCGACCTCGTTCGCCCAGTCATAGCTGCGATAGCGGACCATCATGCCGCCGGCTTGCGGATCGATCGGCGCCCACTTGCCCGTATAGCCTGCCGGACGCTCGGCGCTGAAGATAACCTCGAAGTCTTCGCCGAGCGACAAGCCGAGATCGACATCGTCGACTTCGTTGTGGCCGCTGGGCCGCGGCATTTCGTCGACCGTGCCAGAGAGCGCCCGCTGGGTCGTGAAGCTGAGGATCTTGCAGGTGCCGCGGTTGCCCGAGACGCGGTACGTCAGATCGCCGCGGATCGGGGACTGGAGGTAGATGTCATCCGGGTTCGGCTGGAGCGTGAACACCGGGTTCCACAACGGCGCCCAGTCGGGGTGCTCGGCATCTGCATGGAAATAGGCGAAATACGCATAGGAAAGGCTCGTCAGCGTTTGACGGTAGACGTCGGCGCGATATGCGGGATCATCTGGCCGCCAGGTATCGGCGAGATTGTCGATCGCGCTTTCGAGGTCAGCGAGAAGCGGAAGGATCGAGGTGCCGAGATCGCTCACCACCGCCTCCTGCGCTGGCACGCATGCACCCGCCGACGCAGCTCATCGGCACGCTCATCCGGTGTCACGACCGGCGTGTCCGGGGGCAGGTGTTCGCGCAGGTCCGCAAGCTTCACGCGGGTGAGCGTCGGCGTCGGGCTGCTGTCGCAATCATACCATCGGCCGTAGATCGTGCCCTGCTGGAAGCCGGCTGGGTCTAGCCAGTTTGGCACCCCTGGATCGTTCAGCGCGATCACCGCGCGGAACCGGCCATCGGAGCTAAGCTTGGCGAAGTGGCCGTTCGTGCTGGAAAGCCGGTGCACGTACTCGACTGCGTTGAAATAGGGATCGTTCAGCTGAAAGTTCCAGTAGCGGCGCTGCACCGGCAGCTCGGTCTCGATGATCAGCGCCTCGTCGTCCTCTAACTCGTAGACTGCGGGCAGGTAGACCTGCCGCGTGAAGGAGCCGCCCATCACCATCGGCTCGAAGACGTTGACGCCGACCCGCTCGCGGATGGCGTTCTGCATGCCGTAGAAGAGTTTGGTCGCACGGACCGGCATGTTCGCCATATGGTCGATCCGTTCGAGGATCTCGGTCGGCGTCAGACGCGACTTGAGCCCTTTGGGGTTCAGGCATTCGATCGACATCCGAGGATCGAGTTCGTTTTCCCAATCATAGCTGCGGTAGCGCGTCATCAGGACACGCGCGCCTTCGGCGATCTTGAGCCAGTTGCCGGTGTGGCCGTGCGGCCGCTCGGTGCTCAGCAGCAGTTCGAAGCTGCCGTCCGGCGCGATCTCGAGCGCATCGCTGTCGATGTCGTTATAATACGCGCCAGTGAAGTCATTCTCCCACGGCATGCCAGACAGGCTCAGCTGGGTCGTGAACGTCGTCATGAAGACGGTGCCGCGATCGCCGCTGATCCGATAGCTGTAGTCGCTGCTGATCGGGCAATAGAGGTAGATGTCGTCCGGGTTGGGCTGCAGCGTGTACACCGGGTTCCACAGCGGCGCCCAGTCGGGATGCTCGGGATCGGCATGAAAGAAGGCGAAGTAGCCGTAGGAGAACTGCATCATGATCTGACGATAGACGTCGGCGCGGTATGCGGGGTCGTCCGGCCGCCAGGTGTTGGCGATCTCGTCGACTGCCTGATCGAGCGGGCGCAGCAGATCGAGCAGGGGCGGAATGACCTCGCTCATCACTCAACTCCTCGGAACGTTGTTGAAGAAGCCGAGACCAGCTTCGGTCGGCAGCATATATTCGAGATAGTGGCCAAGCTCGGGCGCATGCACAAACAGGACCTCGACCAGTGGATTGACGTTCCTGTGCAACACAAGCCAGCCGACGGCGCGCGCGGCCGTCTCGACGCCGTTCAGTTGAGCGCGATCGTGGAGGATGTAACCGAGATGGTGGTGCCGCATGTGGAAGCCCGCCTCTCCCGGCAGCCAATCCGCATAGACCGGGATTTGCGAGCCTTCGGCCTCCATCAGCTCGTACATGAGCGTGCCCACCCAGGCGAGCGCGATCCTGATGGCACCACCCCGCGGCAGGGGACCGCCGAGATCCTGAAATTCACGAATGCCGAGCCGCTCAGTGAACAGCGCCTTTGCCCGATCGAGATCGTTGGTGAGATAGGCCGTCTGGAAATGCTCGGCCCGCAGTAATCCCTGCGAGGGATCGAACATGCCCGGCGGCCTCGACAGCAAGTAATCCACCATCATCATCCTCTCGCCCGGCACTCGTATGAGAGTACGCACTATCAAAGACACGGCAAGTACTTTCGATTCGCGCGTGTGCGCATCGCCATGGCGTTGCGGGCGGCTCGACCCGCCGCGTCGCATGCGCCAAGGTGGCCTGATGAAGTTCGACGACAGCGCGCCATCACTACCCACACGTCGCCGTCGGCCAGCTGCGGAGATCCGCAAGCTCTTGCTTGCGGCTGCCTCCGAGGCATTTGCGGCCAATGGCTATGCGGGCGCTACGACTGCGGCGATCGCCCGCACTGCCGGCGTTACCGAGGCGCAGCTGTACCGCTACTATGCGACAAAGGCTGACCTGTTCCGCGAAGC
This sequence comes from Novosphingobium sp. TK46, assembly GCF_055361525.1. Taxonomy (NCBI): domain Bacteria; kingdom Pseudomonadati; phylum Pseudomonadota; class Alphaproteobacteria; order Sphingomonadales; family Sphingomonadaceae; genus Novosphingobium; species Novosphingobium sp. TK46. The sequence continues at coordinate 229,193 of NZ_CM143963.1, read as the reverse complement.
TGTCTTCGAACCGCTCGCCGAGCACCTGTCGCGCTTCACCGCTTTACAGGAAGGTTGGGCTGGCAGCGGTCCTGCGCGTCCTGATCAAGCACGCGCGTACATCAGCGAGCTTAACATGTTCTTCGAAAGAAATGCGGGCTTGTTGCGTTCACTGCTGGCGATGCAGCAGGCCGGTTCCGGCGATAGTGGTCACGGCGCTGCGATCAAAGCGCTACAACGTTACTTCGAGACCGGTGCTGCCGCTTGGGCCAGCCGCTTGGACCAACGAGCGAGCGTGGATCCGCAGCTGATCGTTCGGATTTCCTTCGCTGCAGTCATGGGCACTGCGCTTTTTAAGAGTTGGCTGTTCCCAGAGGAGCTTGCCACCGGTCCAGAGATCGAGAATGCGCTGGCGGATTTCGTCCTAAATGGCATAACATAGTCGAGTTGCAGAAGCGAGCTCACGTGTCGGCGGTCAGAGCGGCCGAGTTGTTCAAGCCTGGCGGCCAGCGCCGAGCAACCTACCGTCGTCTTGTCGACTTATTTGCCGGAAAGCCGACACACGTTGCGACTGGCACGACGACCAACAAGACTGCGCCAATATCCTATTGGCGCCCTCAAGCCGATCATCCAGCGGGCTTTTCACTCTCCGTGCGGGCGTTTGTTCATGCGGCAACTCAGCTCACAGAGAGGGTCAGATCGGGCGTGCGTCATGGAACATTCTGTGTTGCTTACACGGGCGAACCGATTGAGGACACCAACGGCGTTCGTGTGTAGCGAACCGAAAGTCGGCTTTCCAGCGATTGTGTTGAAAAACTCTCATGCCCGGACCTAGACTAATCATAGGCGTAATATTCCTTCGAACAATGGCGCCGCGGAGAAGCTTCGGTGCTGAGGGCATGGCGTTTACGCTATTTAGGTCCTGTTGACATAGTGGATTCCCGAGCGGGCTGAGTTCTGATTCAAGGCTGTCTTTTGGGAGGCAGGCTTGGGACGCGGCGATCTGACGGACGAGCAATGGGCGGTGATTGGTTTGCTGCTTCCCTCGGAGCGGGGCCGCAAGGCACGGCCTGCGCACGATAACCGACGCTTTTTGAACGGCATGCTGCATGTCCTTCGGGTCGGCTGCCCCTGGCGCGACATGCATGAGCGGTACGGCAAGTGGAACTCGGTCTATGTCAGATTCCGGCGCTGGGCCTTGGCTGGCGTGTGGGATGCCATGCTCGAGACGTTGGTCGAACTTAGCCTCACCGACGACTGGCAGCACATGATCGACAGCACCGTGGTTCGCGGCCATTCTCAGGCGGCGGGCGCTAAAGGGGGACCTGCAAGGAGGGCTTTGGTCGAAGCCGCGGCGGCTTTACGAGCAAGATCCACGCCCGCTGTGACGGTCAGGAACGCCCTCTTGGCTTCGTCCTGACCGGCGGTGAAGTCTCCGATTATCGCGCCGTGCCGCAATTGCTCGATATGCCGGTAAAACCACCCAAAGCGATGCTGGCCGACAAGGGCTACGACAGCGATGCGGTGCGAGAAACCCTGTTGCTGCAGGGTATCCTGCCGATCATCCCACCAAAGGCCAATAGGCGAGAACCCGCATCATGCGACTATCGCAGATACCGCGACCGCAACCACGTCGAGCGATTGTTCAACCGTCTCAAGCAGTTCCGCCGCATCGCCACCCGATACGACAAGACCGCAATGTCGTTCTTTGGCTTCTTGGCGCTAGCTGCCGTTCACGTCTGGTTGCCGCACTATGTCAACAGGACCTAGGGCACTTACGAGAATGATGATTGAGCAGTCTCGCCGAAATGCGTGGCTAGGCCGAAGGGGAGGAGGCAGTGCGCCTGTCGCCCTCATTCAAGACATACACCTGCTCTCAACGCGATCCTTAAAGCCGCCGCTCTTTCATGTGCGTAAAACGAGCTAGTACCCGCTGCCGTCCACTAGCGACTGAAGCGTTTTAGCCGCCCATCTAGTCGCATCAGGCGTAGTCTTGCCCGCGGCGAGACCGTGGACCTGGAAGGTCAGCCCCGACATCAAAGCGAAGAGCATGCCCGCGCGGCCTTCGGCATCCGGTGGACCCAGCCACTCCGCGAGGGGGGAGATCATATGCTCCCGCCACACGCGCACCGCCACGTCATGCGATTCAGGGTCTGCCAATGCGTGCATCAGCATGGCGGTGATAGTGACGTTGCTGCGTTCGCGGATGAGGCGCGTCATGGTCTCGCCGAAACGCTCCTTTTTCCAGGTAAAGACCGAGTTCGCGCGGATGATCTCGACCATGGCTGCTTCGAACAACGCAACCTTGGTCCCAAAATAACGCACCGGGAGGGAAGAGGCGACATCTGCACGAGCGGAAATTTCGCGCAATCCTGCGGCACCGTAACCACGCTCGGTGAATACCGCCACGGCTGCATCGAGGATGCGCGCTCTCGTGCGGACTGGGTCGCGACGCCGTATCTCAGGCGTGAGTTCTGCCATCTCCATTTATCAAGCTTACTCATCCTCGTCCGGAGCCACAAGTGAGCAGCTGCTCATTACTGTTGAGCAGCTGCTCACTTGTGCTAGGCTCAGCGCAACGGTAGCACGATCAGGAGAGAATTATGCCGCACGTCACGCGCAGCCACTGCCGGATTTGCACCAACCAATGCGGCATCACGCTGACAGTCGAAGGCGAGCAGATCGTACGCGTCAAAGGCGACTTTGATCACCCGCTGAGCAAGGGTTATACCTGCCCCAAGGGCCGCGCCGTGGGCCGGTTACACCACCATGAACGAGCAATCGTCCGCCCCTCGTTGATGCAGAACGAACAGCGGCGCGACGAAAGCTGGGATGCCGTGCTGGACGATCTTGCGGCGCGTCTGGGCAAAGTGATCGCTCAGCATGGTCCCAACGCGATCGGCTTCTACTTCGGTAGCGGGCTGGGAATGGATGCGGCGGGCTTCCGCATGGCTGAGGTCTTCTACAACGCACTGGGCCACCCGCCCAAGTTCTCGCCACTGACGATCGACGGCACTGCCAAGGTTCTCGTCAGCAGCCTGGTGGGCGGCTTTCCCGGGCTCTCAGGCAAAACCGACAACGAGACTGTCGACCTGCTGCTTTACGTCGGGGTGAATCCGATGGTGAGCCACGGTCACAACACCGGCATGTTCAGTCCACCGACTTGGATCCGCGCCATCGCCGATCGCGGTGAGGTTTGGACCATCGATCCGTTGCGCACCGAGACTGCGGCCTTTTCCACCCGGCACATCGCGCCCCTGCCGGGCAAGGATTACGCAATCCTGGCGTGGCTCGTGCGCGAGGTGATCGATGGCGGGCCGCTCGCGCTTGAACAACCCGTGCAGGGGCTCGATGCATTGCGCCTCGCGCTGGAAGGCTACGACCGCGCGACCGCTGCCCGTGTGGCCGGCGTGAGCCAGGGCGACCTTGAGGACCTGTTGGCTGCCGTGGTTCGCTTTGGTGGCGTCACAGTCGAGACTGGCACTGGCGTAACCATGTCCGAAGGCGCGAATGTCACCCAATGGTTTGCCTGGCTGCTCAACATCCTGACAGGCCGGATGAACCGTCGGGGCGGGGTCTGGTTCCACCCCGGGTTCCTGACCCAGTACGACAGCTTCGAACTGCCCCGCATGGACAATCCGTTCACGCCAGGTGCGCCGACGATGCCGGGGGTCAACGGCATCATCGGCGACTGGCCCTGCGCCGCGTTGCCGGGCGAGATCGAGGCTGGGAACATCCGCGCGCTGGTGAATCTGGGCGGAAGCCTGGTGCGCTCGTTCCCAGACGCCAACGTGCTGGTTCCGGCGCTGCGCAAGCTCGACACCTTTGTTTCTTTCGAGGTCGTCGAGAACGAGACGACCGCACTGTCCACCCATATCCTGCCCACCAAAGACCAGACCGAACGACCGGACATTTCGTTCTGGGACACGCTGAGCGGAAGCTTGTCGATGCTCTACTCGCCCGCGGTCGTGCCGCCGATGGGCGAACGACGCTCGGCCTGGTGGATCGTCGCGCAACTCATGACTCGGATGGGACTGGCGTTGCCCGATGACCTGCCGGAGAGCGACCGGATCGCGGGGGCAGACGACGCCATGCTGGCGCGCCAGATGGCAGGTGCGCGCTGTAGCTTCGAGGAGTTGAAGGCCGAGGGTACGATCTCTCGTCCTCTGGAGTTTCCCGGTGCGTGGGTCGACCGGCACATCGAGCGGATCGGCGGCTGGATCGTCGCGCCGCAGCCGCTGCTGGACTTGTGGGCGAAGACCCGTGCTGCCGACGAGGCGCAGGCTGGCCCGCCGTCGCTCAGCTTCATACCGCGTCGCCAGCGCCGCAAGCTCAACGCGTCGCTGTCGTTCCTCGGCAGTCCGGCGGACATCATCCTCAATCCCGAAGACGCTGCACTGCACGGGATCGCCCATGACGACCGAGTGCAGGTGACGACCGCGAGCGGAACTATTGTCTTGGTCGCCAACATCAGCGCCACGATCCGCCCGGGCGTCGCCTCGATCCCACACGGCCACGAGAGCGCAAACGTGAACTTGCTGACGAGTGTCCAGACGGTCGATGCGATGACCGGCATGGTGCTGTACTCGGGCATACCGATCACCATCAAACGGCTTGAGCAGCCGGAACGCGCTCTCGCAGTGGCGGCACCCACGAAAGGCCTCCAGCAATTGTGCTAACGCCGATCAGCCCGTTCGTACGACCATAGAATAAAGAGGGTCGCTGTCAGTCCAATCCAACCGCCCAGGCCTGCCCCAACCACCGCGAGCAAAAGCAAGCCGACCAACGCGGTGGTCGATTTTCCCGATCCTTTTAATATGGAACTTGTCGTTCAGCTGGCTGCCAAAGTCTCCCGATTGAACGCCCACACAATCAATCCGAGCAATGTAATTGCCGCTTGCCCAGCCAATAACAGGTACCAGCCACCGGTAGCCCAAAGGTATCCTGCCAAGGTAGAAGTCACGGCGCCGCCGGTGAAATTGCAGACAACGAACGCTGTGTTTAGACGGCTTCGTGCCTCAGGTGCGAGCGAGAAGAGGCGGGTGTGGTTGAGGACGCTTGCACCTTGCAGCGCTATATCGATGAGAAGGACGGCCAGGAGCAGCATCCAGATGGAACTGCCTCCTGCTGCGGCGATGCCGATCGAGACAAGAGTGAGGCCAAGAGCGGACCCTGTCGCCGGGACTGACAGGCCGCGATCATGCAGCAGACCGGCCCGCCGAGCGGCCAATGCGCCGGCCAAACCGACCAGGCCAACAAGACCAATCTGCATCACGGAGTAAGAATAGGCCGGGGAACTGAGCAGGAAGGTAAGGCCGGTCCAGAACATGGTGAAGACAGAGAACCCGCACGCACCGAGAAGCAGTGTGACCTGGATTGGCCGGTTGCGTGCCACGGTCGTGGCGATCGACAGGAGGAGTACGCCATAGGACATGCGTGTACGCTGCCTGTCGGCAGGCAGCCTGAACGCCAGAAGGCCGGCGAGGCCCAGGGTAACGAGAGCAGCAACCAAGTATATCGAACGCCAACCGAAAAGGTCCGCAAGCAAACCGCTGATCGTTCGCGACAACAGGATGCCCGTCAGTGCGCCTGCGGCAATCGACCCGATGACGTGGCCGCGTTGGTCGTCCCTGGCAAGATCTCCGGCAAGGGGGAGAAGCAGATGTCCCGAGACGGTCGTCAGGCCGACAGCGGCCAGTGTCCCTAGAAGGATGGTGTAGTTGGGCGCCAGGGCACAAGCGAACAGGGCCAAGGCTGCCATCGTCATCACCGCCGGTATCAACCGGCGGCGATCAAGGGCGTCGCCCAGCGGGACGAGCAGCAACACGCCGAGGGCGTAGCCGAGCTGGGTCACTGTGATCAGCGAACCGGAAGCCGCAAGCGGGAAATCCAAGGCCGCCGATATATCGGTGAGCAGAGGCTGCGCCCAATAGAGGTTACCGACGGCAGAGCCGGCGGCAACCGCGAACAAGAAGATCATGCTAGCGGACATTCCGCGTGCCTCGGATTTCATTGTCCTTCCAACTGTCAGTCCCTGCATTCCGAGTTTCGCTGCCTCAAGTGATATCCTGTGTGTTCCCGTCTGCGTGGAGGTCGAATGGGCGAACTGGATCCGTTGTTGTCTTGAGGACCAAGTTAGTGGCGCTGTACCCTAAGCGCAGACATGAGTTGGCAAAGGTTGCCCGATAAGTTTTGAAGCCGGCCGCTTTTCCATGCGTTCGAACCAGGAGGCCAGATTCTTGCGGCCAGGAACATTCAGCCAAGACAATGACTGCCCCATGGTGAACATGAACGCATATAGTAGGACATCCGCCATGGAGACGTTGTCTCCGGTAATATAAGTCTTGCCTTCCATATCTTCATCCAGCTGATTGAAGCCGCGCTCAGCCTCAATGCGATTGGCCAATTTCGCTTCCGGCACTGGAAGTCGATTGCCGCGGTAAAAGTTGATCGCGTCGTCGGTGCCACGCCAATGGGCGACAAAATGAGCGATGACCTCGAGATAGACGCGACGCGTCCACATGTCGGTGACGGCACGCTCCTCGGGCGTTGCACCGAACAGTGATTGGCCACCCTTGGCAACCTCATCCAAATACCGGCAGATTGCGGTAATCTCAGTAATCACTTGGCCATTGTCGAGGCGCAGCGCTGGCAGTTCACCGCGCTGGTTGACCGTCTCCCGATAGGCCTTCGTACGGTTTTCCAGGTTGATCAGATCTACCGATTGTACGTCGAGATCAAGGTGGCCGCGCTCCAGAATGAAGAGGCGAACGGTGGCGGGGTTTGGACTTGCCACATTGGCATCATAGAACAGCATGATCACTCCTTGATCTGTAGCCACCGGATCTTGCCGATGTAAACCGAAGAGTGTACTTATCGACCTTCAACTTACATGTAAACCCGTGAGTTTACATCCCGGAGTATCAATGACAGAGTCCCGCCTCCCGCTCACGCAGAAAAAGCGGATGGATATTGTCAAAGCCAGTGCGGTCGAGTTCCAGGAGTTCGGGTTCGCTGGCGCTCGTGTTGACCGGATAGCCGAGCGTGCCAACGTATCCAAACGCACTCTTTACAAGCACTTCGAAAGCAAGGATGCGCTGTTCGACGCCATTATGGGCAGCGTCGTGCTGCCCATGGCCAAACAAGAGGCACCCCGTCTCGATACCACTCGACCGCTGAAGCCGCAGATGGTGAGCTTGGCCAAGGCATATATGGCGATTGTTTCTGGCGACGACTATGTTGGGCTGGCGCGAGTAATCGTTTCAGAATTCATTCGTGACACGGAACGCTCCCAAGCAGCCATGGTAAAAGCCGACGTCGCCGCCGGTCCGATAGAGGATATGATCGGTCAGGCTATGTCAGCTGGTTTGTTGCGCCCTGCCGATCCGAAATACGCTGGAGAACAGCTAAGCGCTTTACTGAAAGCTTTTTTTTTCTGGCCAAAGTTCTTGAGCGGCGCCAGCTCGATGGAAATCGCAAAAGCTGACGAAGTTATCGACGATTGCCTCGAAATGTTTCTCGCTCACTACCAAGCCGAATGAACCGAAGCGACGGCTTTTCGGATTGAGAGAATGCCGATTGAATGGCCTAGAATTGGTCGATTCTGCGCCGTCCGGTTTCGAGGGTGACCCTGATGCACGCTGAGTGAAGCACAAGGAAACGCGCCGTCCACGGCTTCAAGGCCCATGTCGGCGCCGATGCCGATACGGCGCTGGTCGAGGAGATCTTGGTGTCCTCGGCCAACATCAATGACGGCAAGGCGGGTCTGAAGCTTGCCCGACAATCTTCAAGGTGCGGGCCGATGGCGCCTATCGCGGTGCGCACATCCGCAATGCCGTCCGGGCGTAGGGAGGTATCCCCCGGATCGTTGCGACTGGCATGTGGAGCCGCGATGAGCAGGAAACTCTGCGCAAGCTCCACGAGTGGAACCAACTGATCCACCGCATGCATGGCCGGATCGAGAAGATTTTCGGAACCTGGAGGCGAAGCTACGGCCTGCGTCGAATGCGACGGCGAGGTCTCGCCAAAGCCGCCGCCCAAGTCCACCTCACCGCCATCGCATACAACCTCAAGCGCACGATGCACATTCTCGCAGCAGCAGCCTGGAGGCGACACGTCGATCAAGTCGCAGATCAAAGCGGCGCCCGTAAAGGCAAATGCACGCAAGAATCTAACTGAGAATGACGCAATGCGCCAAGCCCACCCGCGCACAAGTCTTCGACGTGCGCCAATCCTAGCATGCTCACGGTGCCAATCTCATTCACGCGATATCGACGTTATCAAATCAGCCGCTCCCATCCCGATTAGACAGGACGGAAGCGGGAAGCCGAGCCTGAACTGTTATCGTGCCTCAACGATTTTGTAGATTCGTTGTAGAAAATCGGCATACTTGGCTATCATAAAGTCTTCTGTCGTCTGGCGTCAAATATTACGGTTTTTAGGCATAGTCGGTGTGGTGAGACCCTTAGCTTTCAGTCAGCGCCCGAAGCTGTACCGCAAACGCAGTCCATACATGCGCGGTTCGCCCACGCTGGCAACTTCGAAGCCCAGCTGCGGCGAACCAAGTCCTGGCGCAAAAGCATAGTACTTCTTTTTGGTGACGTTCGTTGCGAACAGCGAAAGGTCTATCGGCGAGCCTGCGATCGCGTTCCAGCCTAGATTGAGATTAAGCAATCCGAGCGATGGCAGCGTACTGAAGGCGGCGATATCCGGATTGGGATTGGCTCGATCGACGTAGTTGACCAGCATTTTCGTGCGGTAAGTATAGGATTCACCAAAGGTGATGCGGCCGATCTTCTCATCCAGTGGCAAAGTATAGTTCGCCGAAACGGTCAGCTTGTGCTTCGGCGCGAGAACCTCTGGGTCACCGACCTGAAACGGCGCGGCGAGCGTGAAGTTTGGGTCGTTATAGCTCAGCAAGGTATCGGGCACCGATTTGATCTCGGTATGTAAGTAAGTATAGCTGGCCGCGAGGTTCAGGCCTTCGAACGGCGTTATCGAGCCTTCCGCTTCCAGGCCATAGATCTCGGACTTGCCTGCGTTGACTGGGGCAGCTGTAGACGACTGACCGCTGCCGGGGACGGCGTTGAAGCCGACCTGTAACTGCTGGTTGGCGAAATCATTGTAGAAGGCCGCAAGGTTGAGCGTCGCCGGAATCGCCCCATGGAAGCTGCTCTTGAAGCCCAGTTCGTAGCTGTCGACCTTCTCGGGCCCCACGAGATTGAGCGGGGCAGCGACATTGGGCGCGATCGTGGCCGAGCGGTAGCCACGTGCGTATTTGGCGTAAAGCAAGACATCGGGAGAGACGTTGTAATCGAGGCCGACAAGCCACGTCGGCTTGCTGGACTTCTGTTTCAACGTCACCACGCAGCCGTCGGCTATGGATGTGGGATCGGTGCATCGTGGATTCGACGTTCCCGGAACGCTGGGCAGCGGTCCATAGCCAGGGGGGTACGCCAGTGTATAGGTCTGACGCAGGCTGGTGTTGCTCTGCCGATCCCAAGTATACCGGATGCCGCCAGTCAGCTTAAGCTTTTCTGCCAAGGCATAAGTTGCCTGCGCGTAAGTACCGTAGTTGCTGAACCTGGTCTCACCGACAGTATAGTTCACCGACCCCACGTTGATCGGTGGCAGCGACGCTGGATTGCCACCGGCCGCGAGCACTTGTTGGACTGCTCCAAGATAGCTCAGAAAACCCACTGGATCGTTGCACTGGAAGTTGGCACCTCCATCCGTGCAAGACGCCAGGAACGGAGACTGGCTTCCAGCCAAGCCAAGCGGCCTGCTGAGTTCAATATACCCGCCGATCTGCCAATTGAGACGGTTGTCGAGACTTTTGCCTTGGATCTGCAACTCATCGGTAATGGTATTCTGATCGGCTGTCGCTAGACCGGGCGGCGAGGAGATCTGGGCGAATGGGACATTGTAGGTGCCGAGCGGCAACGCTCCGCCCGTCAGCGCGGCAAAGTCGATGACGCCCTGGACCCCGAACTGGGGTGCGTCCATCCTCTGTTTGAATTCCGCATAGCTGGCGATGTTCTTGACAGTGACGTTGTCGGAAGCACGCCAAGTCGTGGTGTTGATGACCTGCCACTGGTCGATCTTCGAATAGGAATTCGGCAGCGGATTGATTACGTTGTAAAAGCCGCTGCCTTGGCGCGACAATTGGCCGGCGAAGACGCCGCCAAGCCCTTGGGTCGCATCAGCCGCCACCAGCTTGGTTATCGGACCGTTCGTATCGGAGTGCGTGTACGATGCGATCAGGTAATTCTCAAGGTCGGGCGTCAGGTCTGCGACCACACTAAGGCGAAGCGCATAATAATCGACATCATTGAACCTGCTCGCACCGACACCGCTCTGGTTTTTTAAGGAAGCCGTCGCGGACCATGCGGTCGCCGGAAAGCCGCACCTTGAATGTGTCCGCGAGGGGAATGTTCACGACACCCTGGATCCGTCGCATGTCATAGTTGCCGATCGAGCCTTCGACGTAGCCTTCCAACACATCGGTAGGCTTTTGCGGCACCAGCAGAACGGCGCCACCCGTGGTGTTGCGGCCGAAAAGCGTGCCTTGCGGGCCTTTAAGTATCTGCACGTTCTGAAGATCGAAGAACGCACCTGGCAAAGCGCCATCACCGGTGGGGAGACCATTGGAGGCACCTCGGGGGGCACCACCTCTGCGAAGTAGGTGCCGACGGACGGCAGAGTCCCGATATCCTGAGCGAAGCCGCGGATGGCGAACGTCGTATTCTCGCTACCAAAGTTGGAATTTGCCGAGAGCGACGGCGTGTAGGTCGCCAGATCGCCAGCGTTCACGACGTTGCGCTCCGACAACTGCTGCTGGTTAAAGACCGTTATCGAGATCGGCACATCCTGCAGCCGTTCTTCACTGCGCCGCGCGGTGACGACGATATCGTTGCCAGTAAGGACTTCTCTCGTATTGCTTTGATTCGAAGCTTGCGCCCATGCAGGAGTGGCATAAGCCACTGAACTGCTCGCGATAAGCAAACCGAGCTTCGTGATATCTTTCATTGTTTTTCTCCCAAACCCAAGTTCTTCACCCATCTTTGTGGGCTCATCAAATATTATTGTTATTATGTATTGATTACGTGTGAACTGTAGGCGTGCTTTCCTCGCTCTCGTATTGGGCCTCCCAGGATCAAGACGGCGTACCTGGAGGTCGAAGTTGGTGCGCCACAAGCACCCGGCCTCCAAGCAAGCCTCAGTTACTGGTGTTCGATCTCGCCACTAAGTATACTCTACCCCCTGGTCTGTGATGTTTGATGGGGCCTAAGCCTCCACCCAGTTCCGGCGATCCACTTCGACGGCTGGTTCCACTTCCACTTCGACACCGGTGTAGAGTGCCATGCCGGTCAGTGGGTCCATGTCGAGGGCGCTGGTCAGCAGGTTGACGTTGGCATGTTCGTGGCCGTGGGGGATCGAACAGATGCCTTTTCGTGCGCCGGGATCGATCACCGCCGTTAGGAAGATCTCACCCGACTTGTTGTAGACGCGCACCTTTTCGCCCTCGACGATGCCGCGCTCAGCCGCAGTCTCGGGATGGAGGATGATGTCGGCCACTACGGGATAGAATTCGACCTGGCCGTTGAACTTGCGACGCTGGCGGCGCGATGTGTAGACCAACGGCTTGGGCTTGCCGAGCGATCGCTCGTCGATGGAACGCAACGACGCCCATTGGCCGAGCAGTTCGGGCGTGGCGAGGCGCCAGCCGCCCATGCGCTCGAAGTGGCGCTCGACCCACTCGCCGGGAAACTCCAGCGGGAACTCGACGTAGCGCTTTTCCTGCAATTCCTCGAACGAGCAGCGGGCATTCTTCATCAGTTGCGACAGCATGAACTCGTCCGCGCCGGGCACGAGGTCGCTTTCGGGCAGGTAGTCCGGAACCGGCAGGCCGGCGCGGATCATAATCTGCGAAAGAATCCACCAGGCCGAGCGGCGATCTCCCATCGGTTCGACCAGGGGCGGGCTGTATTGCATGGACAGGTTCCACGAGAGCGTGTCCCACCGATTGAATTCGTGACGCTCCAGGCCGTACTTGGGCGGCAGTATATGCGTGGCGTATTCAGTCGATTCCGTGCGCGCGATTTCGGTGTTCACATGCAGATCGAGCTTGGGCAGTGCGGCCATCTGCGCATTCACGTCCGGGAACGAGCGGATGATGTGGCCTCCGAAGTTGAACAGCGCGCGAATATTGCCGGCCTCGATCTCGGGCGCGAGCACGGCGCAGGGCCATTCGCCCATGATGCCGGTCACGTCCGGACGGGTCTTGGGGCCGGGCGTGAACGGCGTTTCCAGGATCGGCAGTTCGAACTTGTCGAACATGTTCAAGCCGCCCGGGTGAAACCAGGCACCGCCCTTTGCATTCATCGATCCGGTCAGGATCATGATGGCCCACGCGAAGAAGTGGGTGAGGTTGCAACCCACCGACATGGTGACGCCAGTGCCCGTCTCGATCGACAACTTGCCATGCCGGCGAATGGAAGAGAGCAACGCTTCGATGTCTTGAGCGCTGACGCCGCTGATCTCCGCCGCCTTTTCCAGTGTTACGCCATCCAGCGCGGCGCGGAACTGGTCCAGCCCCTGCACCTGCTGCTTGAGCGTGACGCCGCCGTTGTCGATCAACTGCTTGGCGATCCAGGCGAAGATCCAGTAGTCCTTGCCCGGATTAGGCTGCAGGTGCCGGGTCGACATCTTCGCCGTCTCGGTGGCCAGCGGGTCGATCGTCCAAACTTCGCCGCGCTTGGCGATCGGCTTGATCGAGCCGGCGGGGTTGGTCATCCCGGTGTTGTGGGCGTGGCTCACCATCGGGTTGGTGCCGACATAGATCAGCAGGTTGCACTCGGCATAATCGGTGCGCGGCATCATGCCATAGAAGCCGCCCATGGCACCGGCCAACATCGGCTTGGCGCAGCCATCGTTGGTCAGCGGCGAGAACTTGGGCGGATGGTCGAGCGCTTCATGGAAGGCCTCCATCATCGTGTAACCGGATGAATCGATGCCGAGGCCGCTGCCGAAGTACATGGCCACCGCGTGGGGGCCATGCTCGTCGATCGTCGTGCGCAGCCTGGCGGCGATGTCGTCCAGCGCCTCGTCCCAGCTGACTTCGACGAGCACGCCGTCCTTGCGCATCATCGGGTGCGTGACTGGATCGGGCCGGTGCAGCACCTTGTCGATCATGCGGCCCTTCGGGCAGGTATAGCCCTTGCTGATGGGATGATCGAAGTCACCCTTCACTTTGACGATCTTGTTGTCGAGAACGTCGATGGAAAGGCCGCACACCGTCATGCAGATGCGGCAATAGGTCTTCTTCGTTTCGGCGACCGGAGCATCGATCGTCGGGGTCTCGGCGGTGAGTTCGGCGGTGTCCATCGTGCTTGTCCTCTCGGCTTGTTCTTTTCGGTGCGGTAGGTGCGGTCCCGCGTCATGTCAGGCTGGTCGCGTCGACCTCATCCCCCGGTCATCGACATATGGCGCGCCAGCGCGGGCTGTTCGTCCCGACGCTCGATCGCGAAATGGTGGCGCTGCTGCTTGATCCGCATCGCTACATCGAGGCCACGGTCGAGTTCACGTTCGGGATCGTCCGAGCGGATCGCCGCGCGCAAGTCGACGCGGCCGTCACCGCCAAGGCATGCATAGAGTTGCCCCGTGGCGGTCACTCGCACGCGATTGCAGCTCTCGCAGAAGTTGTTGGTCAGCGGCGTGATGAAACCGATCCGTCCGCCGGTCTCGGCAACGTCGAAATAGCGAGCCGGGCCGCCGGTGCTCATGGCGTTGGGTGTCAGCGTGTAGCGGGCATCTAACCCGTCGCGCACGGCGGCAAGCGGGAGATAGTGGTCGATGCGATCCTCTTCGACATCGCCCAAGGGCATGACCTCGATCAGGGTCAGGTCCATGCCAAGATCATTCGCCCATTCCAGCAGGTGGGGGATCGCATGTTCGTTGATCCCTTTGAGCGCGACGGTGTTGATCTTCACCTTTAGTCCCGAGTCCCGCGCGGCGGCGATTCCCTCGAGCACTTGCCGCAAGCTGTCGCGTCGTGCCAGGCGGGCGAATACGGCCCGGTCCAGGGTGTCGAGCGAGACGTTCACCCGCCGGATACCGGCAGCGAACAGGTCTTGCGCGAAGTCACCCAGCCGGGTGCCGTTGGTCGTGAGCGTCAGCTCATCGAGGCCGTCGCCGATCCTGCGGCCCAACGCCGTCACCAGTTCCATGAACCCCTGGCGCACCAGCGGCTCACCTCCAGTCAGGCGGATCTTGGTGACGCCGCGGTCGATGAAACCCACCGATATGCGATAAAGCTCATCCAGCGTCAGCATCTGCGCGCGGGGCAGGAACGTCATGCGCTCGGGCATGCAATAGGTGCAGCGCAAGTCGCAGCGGTCAGTCACCGACAGGCGCAGATATGTGATCTTGCGGCCGAACGTGTCGATGAGGGGGGCGCCGTTCACGTTGCTGGGCACTCCACGCTCGCGCGATCTGAGGGACGTTGAGCCTTCACCAATGATCTCCCGGTCCAATCGCGCAAGCTGTTGCACTATTCGACTCTTGTATGTGAACGGGTATGCTACTTAGCTATCACGTTCGATGCGCTTTGCAAATTGTAAGCCGCAGTCGCGTGGAGTGTGACGCCAGGCGCGAATGCGCAAGGTGACCGAGCGGCAAGTCAGCACATAGAGCAAAACCGAGGTGCCGATCGCGGGAGCAGGCGCATGGGTGCCTAACCTGCCTGAAGAGCAGGCCGTTGCGAGAAGTGCTGTTCGAACTTGCCGGCGACACCCTTGTGCTCATCGGCATCAGCCGGCGGTTCGCGCCGCTCGGTGATGTTGGGCCAGATCGCAGCGTACTGCGCATTGAGTTCAAGCCATTGCTCATGTCCGCTGGCCGTGTCGGAGACGATCGCCCCGGCGGGACATTCGGGCTCACACACGCCGCAATCGATGCATTCGTCGGGATTGATGACGAGCATGTTCTCGCCCTCGTAAAAACAATCGACGGGGCAGACCTCGACGCAATCTGTGTATTTGCAGCAGATACAGGCATCAGTGACAAGGAACGGCATCAAAGGTCCTTTTGCTGTTCGTACCGTCCATGAGCGTGGTGTGGGCTCCTCGCTCCAAAGCGGGCGCTGGTTCACATCCCGATCTGGAGCGGCACGATCCTGGCGCTGTAGCGACTCAGGCTATAGCGTAAGTGAACATCTATGCTACTTAAGTCGGCGGAGCAAGGCCCCGGCGGATGTTTACGAAGACATCTCGGCATCTTCGTCCAGGATCATCTGCAACGATCGGCCCAGACGCGCGACCGCAGAAGATGAGACCGGCTCCGTCTCCAGATGATGCGCCTGGATCATGAAACCGTTCATCAAAGTCAGCAGATGAAACGCGCGACCTTTGGCATCTGGAGGACCAAGCCAGTCAGCCAGAGCCTTGAGTACCACATCGCGGGTGACGGCTTGGGCGATATCGCGCGACTCCGGGTCGGCTATCGAAAGCACCATCGCGGAGGTGATGCGAGTGTCGGTGGCGCAGGCCAGGCGCTGGGCCATCTTTTCACCAAACCCGCGTTTTTCTTCGACGAAAAAGCCTTCGCTATAGAGCGAAGCGACCAGCGATTTCTCGAACAGCGCGGACTTCGTGCCGAAGTATCTCACGACCAGCGATGTCGCCACGCCGGCGCGCACGGCGATATCGCGCAAACTGGTCTTGGCATACCCTTGCGATGCAAAGAGATCGAACGCCGCCTCTATTATGCGTTCCTGCGTTTTCGCCAAGTTGCGGCGCTTGGGTGCGATCTCGTTCATGGCCCACGCCTAAGATGCCTTGTCGCACGTGGCAACCGGCGTAGGGAAGCGACTAATAGAGGAGCGCGGCATGGCTTGTTCGACCATCAGTTTGAAATTGCCCGCTCTCGCGCACCATGCCATAGTGGCATGACTGTTCACTTATATGACGGTGCGGAGGAGAGAGGATTGAGCGGTCAAGTTACAATCGACGGATCGGACGAGCGGCAGTCGCACCAGACCGTCGCCAAGCGCGTCGGGGGCAGGGCGGGCATCGACGAGAGCGCCGTCTTCCACCCGCTGCACATCGCCGTCCTGACCATCTCCGACACCCGAACGCGAGAGACCGACACCTCCGGCGAACTGCTTGCCAGTCGCGTGAGCGATGCCGGACACCAGTTGGTCGACCGCGACATCGTACGTGACGAGATCGAAGCGATCCGCTCTCGCATCGAAAGCTGGATCAGCGGCGGCGACGTCGAGATCATCCTGACGACCGGCGGGACCGGATTCTCTCCGCGCGATAATACACCTGAAGCCGTGCGGCCGCTGCTGCGTCGCGAGATGGACGGCTTTGCGATCGCCTTCCAGCAAAAGAGCCTCGCCAGCGTCGGGGTGGCGGCGATGCAATCGCGCGCGCTAGCCGGACAGATCGGCGACTGCTTCGTGTTCTGCGTGCCCGGCTCGACCGGAGCCTGCCGCGACGCCTGGGACGGCCTGCTAGAGCTCGAATTCGATAGCCGGCACAAGCCTTGCTCGATCGCCGGTGCCCTCCCACGACTGCGCGATCAGTGCCCATGAACAGGAACCTGGCGATCGGCTGAGATCGCTTGCAACTGGCTAACTGGAGAGAGAAATGACGACCATCGCACTGCCCACCGGGTTCGGCGTGCCCGATCCCGATCACGTTTACCGCGTCGTGCAATGGGCGACCGGACGCGTGGGTCAGGTCAGCTTGCGCGAGTTGATCGCGAGTCCGCAGTTCGAGCTGGTCGGCGTCTATGTCCACTCAAGCGAAAAGGCCGGGAAGGATGCCGGTGAGTTGTGCGGATTGCCGGCGACCGGGGTGACGGCGACCAACGATCTCGACCGGATCATCGCCTTGCAGCCCGATTGCGTTGTCGCCAATCCAGAAGGCGCGAATGTCGATGACATGTGCCGACTACTTCAGTCGGGGATCAACATCGCGACGTCGCGGGTGGACTATATCGACCCCGCTTACATGGATCCCCAGACCCGCGACCGGATCGAGGCCGCTTGTCAGGCGGGCGGCGCTTCGATCCATGGCACCGGATCGAGCCCGGGCTTCAGTTCGGAAACGATGCCGCTGGTCATGGCCTCGATGTCGCGTCGGATCGAACGCATGACGATCGACGAGTTCGCCGACATTCCCGCCAGCTGCCCCGATTTTCAGGTCTTGCAAATGGGCTTCGGGCGGCAGGCGGAGGGCGATTTCAACCCCGGTCTGCTTCACCATATCGGCCACGGCTTTTTCCAATCGCTGAACGTGATCGCGACCGGGTTGGGTGTCACTCTGGATGAAATCACCATCGGTGGGGAAACCGCCAACGCTGCCGAGACCTTCACACTGCCCGGCGGCACGACGATCGAGGCGGGTACGGTGGGTGCGCAGCGCATCTCGATCCGCGCGATCCACAAAGGCCAGCCACTCATTACATTCCGCATAAATTGGTACGCGACAACGACCATCGATCAGGACTGGCGCCTGCGTTCCAGCGGCTGGCGGATCGAAATCGAAGGCGACACACCGATCATCGCCGAGATCGCCTACCCCGATATGACACCCGAGGCGTACTCCCACGCCATGGCGGGATTGACGGGATACCGGGTCATCAACGCGATCCCCGCGATCTGCGCCGCCGCTCCGGGCATTCGCACGTCTATCGAGATGCCGCTGATCACACCTCGCCTGTGATCGAGTGCCATATTTTCAGGATCGCAGGGCGATGGGAGGCGGGATAGCTAGATTCAAGCAGGAACTGACGTTGCGCGACGATCGGACAGTTTCACGATCAGCCGGCTGAGTTCTTCAGGCTGTTCTTCCGCGATCCAGTGGCCGGCGCGTTCGACGACTTCCACCTCGGGATTGGTCGCGATCTCGTCGGCCGCCATCTGCAGGGCGGCTTTCGGCATCGTCATCGCTCCCCCTACGAGGAGCACCGGCATGTCCAGTTTGCCATGGGCTGAGAGTTCCGCGCGGTTGAGCGCCGGATCCTCGGTCTGCAACGCCGCATACATCGAGAAGGCGGCTCGTAACGCTCCGGGTACCGAATAAACGGCGGCATAGACATCGATATCAGCTTGGCTGACCGCAGTCTGATCATACGCGCGCGATGCGATGAACTGGCTGATGTAAGCGCGCTCTCGTCCGGTCACGAGCATCAACGCGACATCGATCTGTGCATGAAAACCGATGTGCCAGGCACGCGGGCTACCGGCGCCGGCATCCCAGATGCCCGTGCCCGGCGGCGGGGCATCTACCAACATCAGCCCCGCGACCTTATCTCGATACTTGAGCGCATAGGCGAAGGCGACGAACGAGCCCATGTCGTGGCCGCAGATCAAAGCAGGAATATCCCCGCACTCTGCCAGCACGATGGCGCGAACATCCTCGGCGAGGCTGTGCTTGTCGTAACCCGAGATCGGACCGGGCGATCCACCAAGCCCGCGAAGGTTCGGCGCTATGATCCGAAACTTCGATGCCAGCCGATCGATGATCGGGCGCCATTGATGCCAGCATTGCGGAAATCCATGGATCAGAACCAGCGGCGGGCCTTCACCGGCCACCGCGTAGTGCAGGGCAACGCCGTTTGCCGTGATCCGCCGGTGTTCTGTGGTGTGTGTCATGGATCGCCATCCCGCCGTTCTTGTTTTCTATCTGCGCAAATGCACGAAGCCGCTGCCTGCTTTACCGGCAGGATCGAAAGGCGCCGGCTTGCATGGGCCGGCTTTGCGACGATCGATTCCTCACCCACCAAGGTCGTGCGGTGCATGAGGCGTCCGCTGTCAGCAGGATAGGGTTCGACCCGGTGCATGACGCCGTAGTTGTCCCAGATGACGGTGTCGCCCACGTTCCATTCGTGCCGATAGACAAATTGCGGCTGCGTCGACCAGGCGAGCAGTTCCGCGAGAAGCGCGCGTCCTTCGTCTCGCTCCATCCCGACGATGTGATCGGCGCTCGAACTGAGCACAAGCGATTTGCGGCCCGATCGATGCGTCCACACCAAGGGATGCGTGCGGGGCGGAAAGTTGTCCCACAACAGCTTCATCTGCGGCGACGGATCGGGATACACGTCGCGCTGGCTCGCCTCCATCGTATGGACGACCTTGATCTTCGCGAGCGCGGCCTTGCGGACCTCGGGCAGGGACTCATAGGCCGCGTAGGTATTCGCGAACTCGGTCTGGCCACCGATCGCCGACAAGGTGCGTGCACTGAGGATCGACCCACGGGTCGGAAGGTCATCGCTGAAGCCATCGATATGCCACAGCACGGTTCCTTGTGGGTAACCTGCTGTTTCCGAGACCTTTTCATCCAGCGATATCTTCAAGACACCCTTGGTACCCTGTTCGATGATGTCGCCCAGCTTTTGTGAGAAAGCGAGCTGCTCGTCGTCCGTGAACTCGATGTAAGGAAGAACGATCACGCCGCGCTGGTCCAGCAAATCGCGAAGCTCTTGCGACCCTGCCTTCCCAAGAAGGGTTTCCTTGTCAGCGATGATCCTCGCTCCGATCAGCGGCTTGATCTTTTCGGCTGCGAAACTCATCCCAATCTCCGCTCGATATCGGTGAAGCCGTTCAGGCCATGCCGTCTGCTCGTAGCGTCGAAGCGGCACCCGACTCCAAGACAATCGATGTCACTCGCTATAGTCCCATTCTATATCAGCGGTCTCCAACCTTGAGAACTTGTGCACCAGGCAGGTGACCTTCCGCGGCAAGATTGGCCACTTCCATGCGGAGCAATTGCTCGATCTGGAGCACGGCGCCTGACGACTGTGCCGACAGCTGCATGGCGACGAACAAGGTACGCGAAACCTTCGGGTTGGCGATCGGAGCGTGCGTCAGGCGGCGGGCGGCGATCTCTCGCAGGACGCCGGCGCGGGGTAGGACCGCATAGCCCATGCCGGCTTCGACGAGGTCCTTGATCAGTTGCAACGAATCTACCTGTATCCGCACGTTCAACGCACACCGGGTCTTGATCGCAACCGCATCGATGGTGACGCGCAGGCCATGGATCGGGCTCGGGAGAATGAGCGGCAGTTCGCCGATTCTCGAGAACTGCACGGGTTGATCGCTTCGAAGATCGGCGTCGGCTGCTCCGACGAGCACAAGTTCGTCCTCCAAGAGTTTCGCGGCGTTCAGCCCACCCGGCGTTGCCGGGCCATACAGGATCGCAGCGTCGAGTTGTCCGCGTTGCAGCCATTCGACCAGATGGCCCGAACCGCCTTCGATCAGTTGCAGCGAGATCTTCGGAGCATAGGCCAAAGCCCGTTTCACGATGGGTTCGCCAAGGGCGAGGACCACGGACGCGGGCATTCCCAGGATGACGGACCCGGATGCATCGGACGGCATCGCCCTGACTTCATTGAGCGCGTGGCCGACCTGGCGGAGGGGGCCGGTTATCCGGGCGCGCAGTTGTTCACCGGCATCCGTCAACTGCATCCCGCGCCCATTGCGCGTGAACAGCCGTATCCCAAGCTCTTCCTCCAGCAAGCGCATCTGCCGGCTGAGAGATGGCTGGGCAACGTTCAGCCGCTCTGCCGCAAGGCTCAGCGTGCCGTACTCGGCGATCTGCAGGAAATAGCCGAGCCTCTTGAAGTCCGCCACTTGGATCATCCCTCCTGGTCCGGAAGCTGTCTGGCGCCCGTTCGGAACGCCACGGCGCGCGTCTTCGGTGTCCCGCGAAGCTGATATAGGGCCAGGGCATATCTCGCGACAGCGATTTTCTTGGATTTCGTCGGGGTGTCCGCTCTATCCCATCGCAATCGCAGGGCCACCAGAGCCATATGCCGAGGGATGAGTTTGATGAAGATTGGCGCTTCCTATCCCACGACGGAAGTCGCGGGCGATCCCGACGCGGTCCGCAAGTTCGTTTGCGCGGTCGAGGAACTGGGCTTCGACCACATGATGGCGTACGACCATGTGGTGAAGTGCCCGCATGAGGGGCGCGAACCCAAGCTTACGGGCCCTTACACGGAAAAGGACACGTTCCACGATCCGTTCGTGTTGTTCGCCTTTGCTGCAGCGATCAGCGAAAAGCTCGAGTTCGCCACGGGCGTGCTGGTCCTTCCCCAACGCCAGACCGCGTTGGTCGCGCAACAGGCGGCAGATGTGGATCTGTTGTCTCGGGAACGGCTGAGGCTTGGCGTCGGCATAGGCTGGAACTACGTCGAGTACGAGGCCCTCGGGCAGGACTTCAAGACCCGGGCCAAGCGCATCGAAGAGCAGATCGGCTTGCTGCGAGACTTGTGGACGACGCCGGTTCTGAGCTTCGAAGGTCGGTTCGACAAGATCGATCGCGCCGGCATCAATCCACGGCCCCGGCGCACGATCCCGATCTGGCTGGGCGGCCATTCCGAAGCTGCATATCGGCGAGGCGCGCAGTTCGGCGATGGCTTCATATTCGCGGCGCCTGGGCAGGGTGCAGTCGAAGCGTGGGAAAGCACGAAGCGCCATCTGGGCGAGTTCGGCCGCTCCGAAGAGGGCTTCGGTCGCGAGTTGCTGGCGATCTTCGCACGCGACGCTCGCGGCGCTGCGGACGATCTGAAGATCTGGCGGGATGCGGGGGGCACGCACGGTTGCGTCCCGTCCATGGGCAAGGGGCTGGGTGGCGATATCGACGCCCACATCGCCTACCTCGCACAAGTGAAGCGCCTGCTGGATGAAGCGTGAGACAAGAGCGCACGACGCGCCACATGAATGTGCAGGAGAGACCGGGATGAGCGTTACCATAGAGCCGATCAAGTCGCACATCGGCGGGATCGTGAGGATCGACAAGACGCGACTGTGCGATCCGGACGTGGCCGAGGCCGTGCGTGCGGCGCTCGAGGATCGCGGGGTTCTCGTCTTTCCCGAGATCCACGTAACGGACGAAGAACAACTCGCATTCACCGATGGCCTGGGCGCGCGGGTGAACTTCACGCGCAACATTCCGGGCTCGGATGCGTCTGCTCAGGATATCTACAAGGTCACGCTCGACGAAGAGGTCAACGATGAACCTGACTACGTGCTGGGAACGTTATTCTGGCACGTAGACGGCGTGACCATGGACATGGCGCTGCCCAAGGCCACGGTGCTTTCGGCGCGTACGCTTTCGGACAAGGGCGGCGCGACGGAATTCGCGAACCTCTATGCCGCCTATGAAGGCCTTGCGGACGCCGAGAAGGAGGAACTCGCCGATCTGCGGGTCGTCCATACGCTCGAGGCCAGCATGCGCCCGGTCTGGGGGCACACGCCAGACGATCGCCGCCAGCGCTGGCAGGGCATGGCCGAACCGATGGAGCATCCGCTCGTCTGGCGCCACGACGACGGCCGCAAGTCCCTCCTGCTGGGCACGCATGCCGACGGCATCGTCGGATGGCCGGGCGCGGCTGCTCGTGCACGCCTGTGGAGCCTGCTGCAGTGGGCGGCACAACCCGAGTTCGTCTACCGCCACGAATGGCGGCGGGGGGACATGGTGGTGTGGAACAACGAAGGCCTGATGCACCGCGTCGTGCCCTATACCGACGGTCGTCGCAGCATGCACCGCACCAGCATCGGTGGACTGGCCAAGCCCGGGCGAGTGGCGCGTCAGGAAGACCTGGCGCGGACATTCGAACCGATCGGCTGAGAACCACAGAGTCACAGTTTCCCAGATCGCCCTTCCTCATGGCGGAGAAGACCATGCCAGCCTACCTCATCGTGACCCGCGAAACGGCCGTCCACGACCATGCCGCCTATGACGAGTATCAACGCAAGAACCGTGAGGTTCCGCCTGCGGTGCCGTTGCGTCCGCTGGTGGCGTATGGTGATGTCACCGCGGTGGAAGGCGATGCGCCCGATGGCGTCGTCATGCTCGGGTTTCAGACCGTGGCAGATGCCAGGGCTTGGTATGAAAGCCCTGGCTACCAGGCCGCGCTGCCCCATCGCCTGCGATCCGCCGAATGGCGCGCCTTCATCGTGGAGGGGCTGTGATGGGCGCCGGCCGGATTGGCCTGTGCGCGACCTGGAAACGAAGTCAGGCTGAAACGCCGACGCACGGGAGATCAGGGTCGTGAAGCTTCCCTACGATGACGCAGTTGTCCTGGTCACGGGCGCCTCGACCGGGTTGGGCCGGGCGATTGCGGTGGGGGCGGCGGAGCGCGGCGCCAAAGCGGTCATCATCAATTTTGCGAGTAACGAAGAGGCTGCCAACACCACCGCCGCGCTCGTAAGAGAGCATGGCGCCCAGGCTGTGGTGGTTCGCGGCGACGTGGGTGCCGATGTCGATTGCCGGCGGATAGCGGCGGTGGCCGAACCGTATGGTCGGATCGACACGTTGTTCAACAATGCGGCGATCAGTCGCGATCCGACGTACGGCGATCTGGATGCCGTGAGCGCGGACGACTTCCTCGATCTCTATCGGGTGAACGTCGTCGGGCCATTTCAGATGATCCGGGCTTCGCGCGCGCTGCTGGAAGCCGCCGAAGCCCCGGCTGTGGTGAACACGTCGTCGCTGGCGGGCGTGACCGGCAGCGGCTCGTCCATGCCCTACACGGCTTCAAAGGGAGCGTTGAACACGATGACGCGCTCGCTCGCGATCGCGCTGGCGCCACGGATCCGCGTGAACACGATCTGCCCAGGATTTATCGATAGCACCTGGTTCGACAAGTTCGCGGTCGATGGCGGTACCGAACGCCTGCGCGAGTACATCCGCGGCGCGACGGCGCTTCAGACGGTGTCGACGCCCGAGGACGTGGCGGAAGGCGCTCTGTTCTTCGGATCACGCGCCGCCCGTCATACCACCGGCGAGACCATGCTCATCGATGCCGGCCTTCATCTTGGCGCGAAGCCGTCTGCCCAAAAACCGGACTGACGCCGCGCCATCGGGCGGTTTCCTCAGCGTTATTCAATCAGGAGCATCCGATATGGCCGATAGAGTAGCCCTGGTGACCGGCGCCGCAGCCGGCATCGGCAGCGCGATCGCAAAGCGCCTTGCCCGCGATGGCGTCGCGATCGGGGTTCTCGATCTGACCGAGGAGCGTGCCGCGGCGACCGTGGCGGGCATCGAGCGGGCCGGGGGCCGGGCGATCGCGCTCGGCTGTGACATCTCGGATCGCGAGCAGGTCGAAGCGGCCACGGCCAGGCTGCGCCACGCGTTTGGTTCCGTGACGATTCTCGTCAACAGTGCGGGTATCACCGCGTTCGTCCCGTTCTTGCAGTTTGACCGACGATGCGTGGGACACGATGTTGCGGATCAAGCTCAAGGGTACCTTCATCGTCACCCAGGTGATCATCCCCGACATGCTGGATGCCGGTTGGGGCCGCATCATCAACATCTCGTCCTCGAGCGCGCAGACCGGGGCGGCGATGATGGCTCACTACTCCTCGTCCAAAGGCGGCATGATCGCGTTCACCCGCACGATCGCCCAGGAATTCGGTCCGCGCAACATCACCTGCAACATCATCCCTCCGCGCTTCGTGCACATACCGAAACGTCGAACGATTCCTTCGAGCGCGAAGACATGCGGGGGAAGTTCCAGAACATGATCGATGCGGGACCGATCCGCCGCCATGGCAAACCTAAGGATATTGCCGGTGCCGCCGTCTGGCTCGCCTCGGACGAGGCCGGCTATGTCACCGGCGTCAACGGCGGGCGATACATATGACACGCCGGCTTCACCGAGAGGAATAACTATGTCGAACATCAAGGAAGTCAGTGCGCGCGAAGTGATCAAGCAGAGCAAGGCACGCTACTTTCGCGGCGTGGACACAAGCGACGGGGCCTTGGTGCAGCATTCTGGCTCCGAACTGCGTGCTCGACTACATGTGCTGCTGCACGGATCCCGGTTCCGGCCACGACTTTCTGCCGCAGATGAACATCGTTCTCAATGGTCGCTCGTCGTGGTCGAACGGAGGGGTAGCGTAGCAGGGTATTGGCAGCGTGCATCAAGGCTTCAATTTCGACATCAGCTTCGTCAGCGAGGTGGAAGCACGCTCGATCTGCGCCATGTCCGACCGGCTGTACTTTCCCGCAGGATCGCCCTTGTCGCGGCTGAAGGGATTCGGCTTCTACCACGAAACCTAACAGCGGGTGGGCGGCACTTGGATGATCAAGAGTCTGAGGATACACCGATTGCGAGTGTCCGCAGACTGATCTGCCTGTCACTCGATAGCTGGCGCGGGTCGACGGGTACCATCGGATTCGACCCGCGTCGTGCTGGTCCGATATATCGAAGGACGGTGCGGTCTGGCAAGATTGTCTAGGCCCCACCAGCCGAGCCATTATCCTAGAAGTCGGAGCGCTTTTCATGATTGTCATTCACCATCTGCTGACGTCGCAATCAGAGCGGATCATCTGGCTGATGGAGGAACTCGCGCTTCCCTACACGCTGCTGTCCTACCCGCGCGAACCTACGATGATGGCGCCCGCGGCCTTTCGCAAATTGCACCCCATTGGCCAGGCGCCGGTCATCCAAGATGGCGACATCGTGCTCGCCGAGTCGCTCGCGATCATGACTTATATCCTCGAACTCTACGGTGAAGGGCGGCTGCGGATCCTTGCCGGCCAGCCCGGCTTCGCCGATTATATTTACTGGTTCCACTATTCGGTCGGCGGATTGATGCCACGGGCCATGCAACACATGGCATCTGCGCGAATGCCGGCGGCGCAAGACGATCCGCGCGCCAACGCCTTTCGCGAGCGGTTCGCGTGGCATCTGCAGATGATCGATGCCCGCGTCGAGACGAACGCATGGCTTGCCGGGGACACGTTTACCGCTGCCGACATCGCCTGCCATTTCCCATTCGGAACGATGTCGCATTTCGCCCCGGTCGATCTCTCGCCCTATCCTAACATCCGAGGCTGGCTGACGCGCATCAGTGCTCGTCCGGCTTACCAGAGGGCAATGCGGGCGGCGGGCCATGAAGAAGACCCGGCCCTTCCGAACATCGCCCGGTCGGGGACGCAATAGGGCGGCGTCTGAGGCCCCGGCGGTCAAGCTACGATCCTTTGATTACTAACCGGGATGCACGGACCGGGATCTGCATGTAGCTGGCTCTGATCGCCTCGGCCCTCAATCCATCGACCCGTGCGCTGCCTCAGGCTCGACCGTCCAGGTCTGGCCCTTGCTCGACAATTTGGTTACGCTCGCGTGAGTTTGGCGTGTAATGCAAATCTTGCCTGTCTTACTCTTTTGCAATTTCCAGTAGTATCTCGGTCACTTTATCCGGCTCCACGATCATCAAGTCATGACCCGTATCTATCTCGTAGTTGCGCCACCCGGAGAGCTGCTTGGCGCGATCAACTTCTGAGCTGCTTTTGAGTGCACTGGAACAGTTGATGTTTGTCCTCGGGATCGCTAGCGCTGCCTTGCCATTCTGGAAAGCCAGTTTTTCCTCAAACGCTTTCCACGGATGTGGGTTCATTCTCCGGCGCAGGATGGCGACATCAGCAGGATCGGTGACGCCCATAGCAGCAACGACTTCGTCATTGGGCCACATGACCAATTCGATCCCATCGATAGTTTGCGACGAGCTGCGTGCAAAGGCCATCGGGCCTGGTGCGGTATCGACCAATGACTGACCATTCTCAGGGTGCGCAGCGTCGAGATACACGAGCTCGCGGATGCGACCGCTCGCTTGATCGGCAACCCCGGTGATGACCATTCCGCCGTAGCTGTGGCCAACAAGGATCACTTCACACAGGTCTTCATACAGCAGCACATTGACGATATCGGTAATGTGCGTCGATAGATTTGTCTCGGGGGAGAGCAGATGCACTCGCTCGCCCAATCCGGTTAGTGTGGGCGTGTAGACATCGTGTCCGGCGCCGCGCAGCAGGCGTGCGACCTTGAAGTAGCACCATCCACCATGTCCACCGCCATGGACTAGAACAAATGTCGCCATAAACTCTCTCCGCACGTTCTTGTTGCGCCAAGGATAGCCTGGCGAAACGCCATGTTGTCAACTGATAACATTGCGCTGGCGTGAATGTTCGGGCATGCTACGGCACCGACATTCGGCGCAGACGGGCCGTGAGAACTTCAGGAGCGGGAAACTCGGTTGGACACACTGAAGCCCCGGCTCAAGCGTGATGCAAGCGCCACTAGAGAGCGCATCCTCAGCGCCGCAACACGCCTGTTTGGGGAGCATGGCTACTCGGCGACCGGCATACGCGACATTGCGCAAGCAGCCGATGTCAGCTTGCCTTTGCTGTCTCGCTACTTCGGTTCAAAATCCGGACTCTTCGAAGCGGCGTTGCGCAAAGCTCTCGCTAGTGGTGCCTTCATGCAAGGCTCTAGGACCGAGTTTGGACAAAATCTCGCGCGACTGATCATTGATGCCGATCCTGCCGAGGTTCCGATGGCCATTGCCGTCCTTGCTGCAGCTGATCCCGAAGCACGCGAGATCGCCACCCGGGTGGTGGAAGAGCAGGTAGTCGAGCCACTTGGCGCTTGGATCGGTGGCCCAGATGGCCGTGAGAGGGCGGTCGCCATCGCTATACTAGGAGCGGGTCTCGTGACGCACCTTCAACTGCTTCCGATGATTGATCGCAGAGCATTAGCTGCCAACGATGCGATCGTTCGATGGTTCTCCAACGCTTGCCAACAGGTCATCAATCAGATCAGCGATTGGTAATGGACTGCTAGTCCTGCTTGTCGTGGAAAGTCTCGCCATCCGTCTAGATCCTGTGCGTTGACGACGTTGCGGTTGCTCAGGTCTTGCTGGTTGAAGACGGTAATCAAGATCGGAACGTCCTGGAATCCGCTCCGTAGGACTACGAGGCATCGCTTTCGATACAAGCTGCAAAGTCCGCATTGCGGGTTCAGTGGGTGATATGCGATCCGAAAGGCTTGCAGAGAAGGGTGGGAGAGCCATCCTTCAGTAACGCTGCTGAGAGCCTGTCGCCCGCAGTCAGGGGTGAAGCAACTCTACTGCTGCAGATCTAAGCCGGTGAACGACAACCATGTGATTTCCGAAGGATCGTTACGCAAGTTTGCGTCGCTACCCTTGAGTGGACGATATGCAGGCTCGTCCATAGGGCTATTCTGAACGAATTCGGCCACATTTTCCCTTCTGGTGCCAAACAAGCTTGCGGTTCACTGGTCCGCCCGCTTTAAAGGTAAGGTACAGATAGACCAACCTAATCGGGTTATTGGAGCCAATGTGCTCACCGGGGAGTGTAGATGAAATCAACAACGAATTATGTCTTCGTTCACGGGGGCGGCCAGGGCGGCTGGGTGTGGGACGAAACGGTCGCTGCTCTCCGTCTGCAGTCCTCTACTGATGTCGGCTCGATTATGACATTGGACGCTCCTGGCTGTGGTACGAAACGAGGTCGGACAACGGAGGGCCTCGACATGGAACAGATCGCCCGCGAGTTTGTCTCCGAAATCGAGAGAGCAGGGCTTAGCCACGTGGTCCTGGTAGGCCACTCGCAGGCTGGCCAGACCCTGCCTATGATGGCGAGACTTCGACCAGATCTTTTCAGTCACCTTGTTTATGTGACTTGCTCTGCACCGCTCCCGGGACAGAGTGTGCAGCAGATGATCGGCAGCGGCCTACATGCTACAAACGCTGACGAGGTTGGCTGGCCTGCTGATCCCGCTACGACTTCCATGAACGACCGGTACTATCTGATGTTCTGCAACGATATGAGTGAAGAGCAGACTGCGGTTTTTTTGCCTAAGTTAGGCAAGGATATGTGGCCGGCCGCCACCTACAGCGAGACCAGTTGGCGATATGACGACTGCAATGATGTGCCTTCAACATACATCCTGTGCCTCCGTGACCAGTCTTTGCCTCCCCAATGGCAAGAGCGTTTTGCAGAGCGCCTTGGTGCCCGGCAGATCGTCCGGATCGATGCAGGCCACCAGGTGATGAACTCACGTCCTCATGCGCTGGCGGAAATTCTTCATCGAACGGTACCCACCCGCGCTAATTGACGTCGACATCTTTCTTTAGGGGTCTGCGATGCTTCCCAGGCAAATCTTGGACAAATACTTTTCCAGTGTCCGTGCGCGCGATATCGAAGCATTCATGGTTCTTTTTGCAGAGGACGCCACATTCATTACCCCCGATGGCTCTAGTCGCACGGGGGCCGATGCTATCCGGGAAATGGAGACCGCTGTCTTCAATGCGGCAAATCCGCCAATGCCATCGCCCCGAGCCATTGTCGCAGACGAAGCATCTGCTGCGGTGGAGGTCGAGGTGCGCTTGCCTAATGGGGCGGTCCACCACATGGGCAGCTTCTTCCAGTTCGATCAGTCGGGTTTGATCCAACGCCTGAGCATCTACCGGCAAGCGAACTGACCGCATGCTCAATTTGAGGATTCTAGGATGATGAGTTCAATGCTTGATCGTGTGGGCACCGTCGCTGTTATAACCGGAGGGGGGCGCGGCTTCGGCAAGGCTTTCGGCGTTGCACTCGCGGCAGCGGGCGCTCATGTGGTTCTTGTAGACATCGACGGCGGTGTAGCCGAGGAGGCCGCTGCTGAAATTCGTGCGAGCGGCAGGACTGCGACTGGCTTTTCGGGCGATGTCACTGACGAAGCCCGGATGGGAGAGATAATGGCGCAGGCGGCTGCGATCGACGGCGGCATCGACATATTGATCAACAATGCCGGATTGCACAGCCGTGAATATGGTCAACCCATTGCAACCCTGGGTCTTACCAAGGTCAAACGTCTGTTCGAGGTTAACGTTATCGGTGTGGTCGCCTGCACATTGGCAGCGATCCCTCATATGAAAGGCCGGCCTGGGGCATCGATCGTGAATATCTCGTCCTCCGCCGCCCATATGGGGGGGTCTGCCTACGGTGACAGCAAGCTCGCAGTCGCGGCGTTGACTGTTACCTTCGGGCTCGAACTGGGCGCGGAAGGTATCCGCGTCAATGCAATCTCTCCTGGCTTGATTCTCACCGACACGATCAAAGCGCAATTGCCGGCAGATACCAAAGCGCGGGTCAAAGCTAAGCAATTCATCCAGGATGACGGCACAGAGAAGCATATCGTCGATGCCATGCTGTTCCTCACCTCGACGCAAGCTGAGTTTATTACGGGAGAAACTATGCGTGTGACGGGCGGGATGGCAGCCGGAGTTTAGAGCTAACTGATAAGGAAGTGATAGACAGTTTTGCTTTTTGGGCTGCGTCGCATGTGCCCCGAGCTGCGCAGATCGAAGAACAAGTGTTTTGCGTTTTCAGGGGTAAACAGATACGTAGCCACGGAGTGACTACTGAGACCTGACTGACGCTAACCACTACTCTTGTCCAAGTTAATCGAAATCTTAGATGCAGGCGCCACTTGATCGAGGTAATGACCGGGTCTGAGCCGAACCGCCGTTCCCCGCTCGCGGTATTGATGACGGATTGTCGGTGGAAGCGGCTATCCGGAAAGAACGTTACTGGCGGACTAGCCGCACCAGTGCACGGGGGTAGTGCCGCCGTCGATCAGGAATTCGCTGCTCGTAACGGAAGCGCTATCGGCTTTCATCAGAAGCGCGATGGGGGTTGGCAATTTCGTCGGGAGCCGTAGCGACGCCGCCGATCGAACCCTCGATAACCTTGCGATAGCTTTCATCGTGCGAGCCGTTTGCCCGCCGATCGACAGCCAAGCTCCATGTAAAGCAAGCGTCACGAAATGGCTTCACCGCTTGACCGATACTCCATGCTAAAGGATTGTCGGGAGATGACGATGGTCATCGGTCCCTCGATCAAACACGGAAGACTGAATCAATCGAAATGCTTGGTCGTCATCGAGCCGGTCGAAGGACAAACGGCTATCCCTCGCGGGCGAGGCCCGCGATGATGATGTCCACGAGACGCGCGGCGCCGATTTCCCAGTCGGGCGCATAACCCAGGTTGGCGCCGCCACCGACCGCCACAAGCAGGTCGAGGGGTTCTACAGGGCGGCGAATATCACCGTTCTCCCGGGCGTTCTGCAAAAGCCTGCCGCACGCCTCGATCAGCCTTTCGGCCGACACCGCGCAGATCCGGTCAGCGCCGTTGCCGAGCAGGATCAGGACGTCTGCCATGATGCGCTTGGTCGACAGATACTCGATGAACAGCAGCAGCCACTGTCTCAGCGCTTCAGCGGGCGGCTCGACCTGGGCGATCCGCGCCGCCGCCTCGGCAAGCTGATCGCCTTCGTTCTCATATAGTTGCCCGATCAGCGCCTCACGGGTCGCGAAGTGACGATATAGCGTGCCGATCCCTACTCCCGCCGCTCGAGCGATATCGTCCAGGCTGGCGGACGTGCCTTTCTCGGCGAAGGCTTCCTTGGCGACGGTCATCAGTCGCAGGCGGTTACGCTCCGCATCGGCGCGCGGTTTACGCTTGATCGCATCTTGGGCCGGCACGTGAAATTTCCCACCTTGCTAAACGGAGATACCCTCCGTATATGAAAACGGAGGCTATCTCCTGTTAATAGCGGCCCCCTGGCTCAGCGCAAGGCCCGCAATGAAAACCTGCCGATCAGTAAGGAAAAGCCATGAATGATCTTGCCATGACGAGGGAGCGCACGACGCAGGGCGTTTCTGCTTTGACCTATCGCACCTTCAATCCTGCGACCGGCGAGTTGCTGAAGGAATTTCCCACGCTGTCCGATCTGGAGGCGGAGGCACTCCTCGCGCGCGGTCATGAAGCCTACCTCGAATGGCGCGCGACATCGGTTCCAGAGCGCATCGCCTTGCTTCTGCGCCTCGCCGATATCCTTGACGCCAACAATGATCGGCTCGCGCATCAGGTGACGCTCGAAATGGGCAAGCCCCTGCCCCAGGCGAAGTTCGAGGTCGGCATCCCGTCCGACATGCTGCGCTACTATGCCAAGCATGGAGAAGAGCTGCTGGCCGATCGTGACATTCCGGTGGCCGGCTTTTCCCGCGTCTATACGCGTCGCGAATCCATCGGCGTCGTGCTCGGTGTCTCGCCGTGGAACGGCCCGATGTATCAGGCGGTGCGCGTCGTCGCACCGAACCTGCTTCTGGGTAACACGGTGGTGCTCAAGCCCGCCGAGATCACCATCGGATCGACCCTCATCCTGGAAGAGCTGATCGGCGAGGCCGGCTTTCCGGCCGGCGTATTCCAGGTCGGCGCGCTCTCCCACGATCAGGTGTCGGGCTACATCGCCGATGCGCGCGTTCGCGCGATCACGCTGACCGGGTCCGAGCGCGCAGGATCGGCGGTGGGCGAACAGGCTGGTCGACACATCAAGCCGGTCGTGCTGGAACTGGGCGGCTCCGACCCGTTCATCGTGCTCGACTCCGCCGATGTCGATGCCGCGGCGGGGACGGCGATCCTGTGCCGCCTCGCGCTGGGTGGTCAGGTATGCGTTTCCCCCAAGCGAGTGATCGTGACCGAGAAGGTCGCCGACGCATTCATCGCGCAATATGCGCATGCCTTCGCGAACCAGGTCATCGGCGATCCCTTCGATCCTTCGACGACACTGGGGCCCGTTTCCAGTCCGGCCGCCGCAGAGATACTGCAGCAACAGTATCGCGATGCGGTCGACAAGGGCGCGACTGTCCTCGTCGAAGGCGGCCGGGTGGAAGGTCCAGGGGCATTCTTCAAACCTGTCGTCCTGACCGGCATCACCCGCGAAATGCGGCTTTATCATGAAGAAGCGTTCGGCCCGATCGGCATCATCCACACCGTCGCCGATGCCGACGCCGCTATCGCACTGGCCAATGACAGCAAATATGGGCTGGGTGGTACGGTCTATGGTCAGGATCTTGCAGAAGCGAAGCGGGTCGCCGAGGCGCTCGACACCGGGATGGTAGGCATCAACCAGTATCTGGGCGCACCTGTAGAGGTTCCGTTCGGCGGCACCAAGGCGTCCGGGGTGGGCCGGGAACTCGGCAGCACCGGCATGGACGCGTTTGCCAACATCAAGACGTATTCGCTGGCCTGAGGGCAGCATGACCCCGCCGGATCTGGCCGGCCGGGTTTCAATCGGATTTACCAAAGGCCGCCGGATTGATCGAGAGCGTTCATCGCCTGCGGATCACCGACGGGCGCATCAATGAGAGTCGAGAGAAAATGAAAGCCATCAGGTTCCATGACTATGGCAGCGCAGATCAGTTGCGTGTCGAGGATATCGATCCCCCGGTTCCCGGCGTCGGAGAGGTGCTGGTTGATGTCGCCGCGGCGGCGGTCAACCCGGTCGATCACAAACTGCGCAGCGGCTGGGCGCGGGGGTTCGTCCCTCTTACCCTGCCTTATATCCCCGGCGGCGACTTTTCCGGCACCATCGTCGCGGTGGGGGAAGGCGTGAGCGATGCACGCATTGGTGAGCGCGTGATGGGCATGGTCAGCATCCTGCACGGCGGCGCCTATGCCGAGCGGATCAGCGTGCCGGCGGAGGAAGCCGTTCCGGTTCCTGCCGGGCTGGATCTGGTGGAAGCCGCGACCCTGCCGATGGGCGCCATGACCGGCTACGACCTCATTCAGACGAGCCTCGACGTGCAGGCTGGCGAGTGTGTGGTCGTGACAGGTGCTGCGGGAAGCGTCGGGCGGGCGGCTGTCCATGCCGCCGCCGCGCGCGGCGCGACGGTGGTGGCCCTGGTGCGGGCGCCGGTCGATATGCCGATTTCCGGCGCATCCGCAACGATAGTGCTGCCGGACGACGACGCCATTGCAAAGTTCGGTCCCTACGACGCGGTGGCCGATGCCGTCGCAGGCGATCTGGCCCAGGCGCTGATCGCTCATATTCGCCCGGGCGGCCGCTTCGCCACAGTCGTCAATCAGTTGCCCGAAGTGCCGGAAGGGAGCGACATCTCGCTCGACCATGTCATCGTGGCGAACAGCGCATCTAACCTCCTGCATTACACCGAGGCGCTGGCCTCGGGCCGAGTGACGCTGCCTGCATCGGTGCGATTGCCGCTCGACCAAGCCGCAGAAGCGCACCGGCGCCTGGAAGCAGGTGGCGTGGGCGGAAAGCTGCTTCTCATTCCCTGAGACGACCATTTCGCCATAGCATTGGCGGGCGGTATCGCATCTCCGCACGATTTCATGAGCAAGTTGGTTCTCATCATCGCATTCGACCCGATCCAGCCAACCGCAGCGCTACTATGGAACTGGCCCAGTCCTCCATCCCAATCGACGCAGCGACCACAGTTGCCGTATCTGATGTCGAACCGATAAAACCTGTGCTGTGTTTCCCGTTAACAGGTCGTCAGGACTGGCCCAATCGGTCAGCCTGACGACCTCAGATAAGGCGAAGGCTTCTTGCGCGCGTCATTCTGCGTGAAGAAGGAAACGAACAGCGCGACCAGCCCTACCAGCGCCGGACCAAAGCCATGGTCGCCGACGTTGATGTGGGCGGACGCTGCCAGAAGCAGATGGAAAAACATGCCGGCATAGGCGAGGTCGGAGAGCTTGACGCTGAAGCGCGTCAGGATCGTCAAGGCCCCGGCCAGCTTCGCGGTGCCGAGGAGCGGCACGAGATACGCCGGATAGCCGAACGTCACGATGGTTTTCTGCACGCCCGCAATATCCGACAGATACCAGGCACCGCCCGCCAGATAGAGGGCTGCAAGCAAGCCGGTCGCTACCCAGTAAACCACCCTGATCTTCATCTCATTTTCCTATCACTCGCGTGTTCGCGGTACGTGGCGTGCGATGGCATCGCCGTATGACTTCACCCGTCGTTCGACGATTGAATGGCACTGCGGTCGGTCACGTCACCGTCCAGCCCAGACCGAGCGCCTTCTGTAAGGCGACATAGTCGTTGGTCAGGTTGGCCGTGGCGGCGGCGAGGTTCTGCTGTGCCGAGAGGCGCTGGCGATCCGTGTCGAGCATGTCGATCAGCGTGGCGGTTCCGGCACGGTAGCGCTGTTGGGTCAGCGTCCAGGCACGATCGGCCGAGGCCTTGCCTTCCGCCTGCGTCGCGACCGTCCGGCGGCGGGTGCCGAAGCGCGAGAGGGCATCCTCGGCATCTCTGAGCGCACCTAGCACCGCCAGGCGATACCGGGCCTCCGCTTCATCGCGGGAGCCGCGCGCCTGCTCGACCTTTGCGGCATTGCGCCCGAAGTCGAGGAACTGCCACTGGAGCCGGGGCATGGCGAGCCCCGCAAGATTGTCGAAATCGGTCAACGCGTCGATCGATGTGCCACCAAGGCCAAGAATGCCCATGAAGCTAAGCTTTGGGAATCGCGCTGCCTCGGCCACCCCAATCTTGGCGGTCTCCGCCGCCAGGCGGCGCTCCGCCACGCGAATGTCTGGTCGGCGCTGCAGCAGGGCAGCGGGATCGCCGATGTCGACGACGGCCGGAACGAGTGGCACCGCCCCGGGAGTGCGAAGGACGGCATCGAGCGCACCGGGCTGCTCACCCGCGAGAACCGCAAGTGCGTTCATCAGCGCTTCAATTTCCGCCTCGATCGGCACCGTTTGCGCCTGGGTGGATATCAGCTGCGAGCGCAGGCGCTCCACGTCCACTGCCGACGATGCGCCTCGGGCCTGGCGCTGGCGGGTCAATTCCAGGATTTGGCTCTGCGCCTCCGCCGATTGGCGGGAAAGCGCCAGTTGGGCCTGGCGGTCGCGAAGATTGACATAAGTCTGCGCAACCTCGGCCGTAAGTTGAACCCGAGCATCCGCCATGTTGGCCTCTGCCGCCGACAGGGTGGCGCGCGATGCCTCGATCGTGCGCCGCGTCCCACCGAACAGGTCGACCTCCCAACTCGCATCGAAGCCAAGGCTGTAGAAATCGAGTGGATCGCTGCCACTTCCGTTCGATTCCTGCGCAACGCCATCGGACTGTGTGCCGTCGCCAACATCTATGCCCGGCAGGCGTGCGTGTACGTACATGGCCTGCGCGCCCGCGGTAGGCAGGCGGTTCGCCCGGTCGACGCGCAACGTGCCCCGGGCCTGCCGGACCCGGGCCTGGGCAATGGCGATGTCGGGATTTGCCGCCAAGGCCCGCTGCTCCAGCATGTCGAGCGTCGGGTCGTTCAGCACGGTCCACCAGGATCCGGGCGCGGGTGCCTGCGCGCGCGCAACATCACCACCACGAACGAAAGGCGTGAGCGCCGGGGCCGATGTCACGCCTGGCGGGCCCAAATAGTCGGGGCCGACAGTGCAGGCTGCGAGCAACGGCATGAGGACGAGAGGAGCGAAGCGATGCATGTTCATGCCTTCAATGCGTGGCGACGGGCGCGCCCTTCGGCAGCGGCCTGAGGAAAAGGACGAGTGGGGTGACGGCGATGATCCCGACGCTGGGCAGCCAGAAGATGTCGTTGTAGGTCATCACCAGCGCCTCGCGCTGGATCAGGCCGCCCAGGCTTTGGAATGCCGCTTCGGGACTGCCGAGCGCACCAATCTGGCCGGCCATATAGCTCTGCACCCCCACCGCATTGGCGGGCAGCGATTCCTCGATCCGGCGCGCATGCATGTACACCCGCTGGTCCTGAATGGTCGCGAGCATCGCCAGCCCGACCGAGCCGCCAAGGTTGCGGGCGGCATTGAACAGACCCGCCGCGTCGCCGGCGTATTTCGCGGGTACGGCGCGAATGGCGGACTGGTTGAGGAACATCATGGTGAATGTCGTGCCCACGCCGCGCAAAAGCTGTCCCATGGTGAAGGCGGTGCCATCCGAGGCGGCTGTCAGATCGGAATCGATCCAGCAGCTGAGTGCCATGACGGAGAACCCGAACCCGACGACGAGGCGCACGTCCCCGCGGCTCATCAGGACGGGAACGATTGGCATCAACACCAGCGTCGGAACGCCGGTCAACAGCAGGACTACGCCGGCCTGGAGCGCATTGTAGTTGGCGATCGCCGAGACGAATTGCGGGATAACGTAAGGCGTTCCGTAGAGAACGATGCCCAGCACCACCGACAGGACCGCGACGCTGCCGAACTCGCGCCCCAGTAACAGCTTCAGGCGGATCACCGGCCTGCTGGCGAACAACTGCCCTGCCGCGAGCAGGAGGAAGCCGACGAACGACACCACCGCAAGCCTCACGATGAACGCGGACTCGAACCACTGCTCGCGCTGACCGTCCTCCAGCACCACGGTCAGCCCGCCAAGGCCAAGCGCCATGCCCGCGATGCCGAGCCAGTCCGCCTGGCTCAGCTCGGACCAGTCGGGCTTTTGTGGATGGGCGGCGACCAAGAGGAGCGAGACCTGCACAACCGCGATCGGCACGTTGATGAAAAAGGCATAATGCCAGCTGATGTTTTCGGTCAGCCAACCGCCGACCAGCGGACCCAGCACCGGACCCAGGATCGCGGTCAGCCCGAACAGGGCCGTGCCGATCGATTGCTGCTCGGGCGGCAGGCGCTTGGCCACGATCGTCATGGCGGTGGGGATCAGCACGCCGCCGCCGATGCCTTGCCCGGCGCGCCCGAGGATCATGGTTGTGAGGTCGGTGGCGGTGCCACAGATCACCGAAAAGATCGTGAACATGATCGTCGCGATCAGCAGCAGCGTGCGCAGTCCGAGCATGCGCTCCAGCCAGGCGGTCAATGGGATGACGATGATTTCCGCGACCAGATAGGCGGTAGCGATCCAGGTGCCTTCGCTGCCGGTTGCGCCGATTTCGCCCTGGATCGTCGGCAAGGCCGAATTGACCACAGAGATATCGAGCAGCGCCATGAGCGCGCCGATGCTGCCTGCGACCACCATCAGCCAGTCTGCCAGACTGGCACGGTCGGAGCGCACGCCTGCGCCGGCCGACGCAGTGCCAGCGGCAGGCGGAGACGTGTCGGTCACCGCCCCTGCCTCTGGTTCTGTTCGCGCTCGATTGCCTCGCGCTCACCCTTCGCCGAGCGTGTATCGACGCTCACCTCGACGGACAGGCCGGGCAGCAGCAGCGCGCGCGTGCGCGGACCCGCGTCGATCGCTATGCGGACCGGCACGCGCTGCACGATTTTGGTAAAGTTGCCGGTCGCGTTCTGCGGCGGCAGCAGCGAGAACTGCGCTCCGGTACCCGGCGAAAAGCTTTCCACCCGCCCGTGCACGTCGACGTCTTCCAGCGCATCGACGTGCACGGTGACGGGCTGATTGACACGCATCAGCGCCAGTTGTGTCTCCTTGAAGTTCGCGGTGACGTAGATGCGCTGCACGGGGACCACCGACATCAGGCGAATGCCGGGCTGGACGAATTGTCCGGTCTGCACCGTCTTGTTGCCGATACGCCCGTCGGCGCTGGCGCGGATGATCGTGGATCCCAGATTGACGGATGCCGAACTGAGCTGGGCTTCGGCGGCGCGCCGCCGTGCGCCGGCCTCGCCGATCTGCGCTTGTAGCGTCGCGATACGGCGTTGGGCG
The DNA here is from genome assembly GCF_055361525.1 of Novosphingobium sp. TK46. Lineage (NCBI taxonomy): Bacteria > Pseudomonadati > Pseudomonadota > Alphaproteobacteria > Sphingomonadales > Sphingomonadaceae > Novosphingobium > Novosphingobium sp. TK46. The sequence continues at coordinate 190,955 of NZ_CM143963.1, read as the reverse complement.
CCGGTCTGCTGTGCTTGCATCAACTCGACTTGCGACGCTGCCTGGCTCACCTGATCGCGCAATTGCGACAGACGCTCACCGCTTTCGGCACCCGTCGCGGCAAGCGGTGCGAAACGGGCCACTTCGCCGCGGGCGAACGCCAGACGGCTGCGGGCTGCGGCGAGTTGCGCTGCGGACTGCGCGATGGTCGCCTGCTGTTCGCGAATCTGTGCACGCACGCCTTGCGCGCCGGCATCGGCGACGCCGATCTGCGCTTGCGCCTCGCGAACCTGCGCGTTGTACTCACGCGGGTCGATGCGAATGAGCGGGTCGCCTTTCTTCACCTGTTGATTATCGGTGACAAAGACCTGCTCGACGTATCCACCGAGCTTCGAGGCAACGACCACCGCATCGGCCTGTACGAACGCATCGTTGGTGGACTGCTGGTACTTGCCGAACGTCTGATTGCAGTAGAACCAGATGCCGCCGCCGATAAGCGCCGCCAGGACGACAACGACGAGGAACAGGCGAACGCGCGGGTTTTTCAGCGGCGATGGTGCCGCTACCTCACCGCCGTCTTCCACCCGCGTCTCCGCGTCTTGCCCAGCGGCATTCTCTTGCGACATAAGATCATCTGTCCTTGTGGGTGGGCGCGTGCGCGCCGGTATCCGTCGAGCACGCGCGTCCGGCTCGTCAGCGAGCCCGATATCGAGCTACGCTGAGCGCATACCTTGCCTCGATACGGGCGCTGGCCCGTGTGGCCGTGCCTCAGATTTGCGCGAGGCCGCCGTCTACGAAGACCTCGCTTCCGGTCATGAAAGCGCTGTCGGGCGAGGCCAGGAATGCCGCAACCGCAGCGGCGTCCTCCGGATCCCCGGCACGGCCTAGCGGTACCTGTGCGGCAAGGGCGCTCAGATGGTCGTCGCTGAGTGAATTGAGCACCGCCTCGGTTCGCATCGGGCCGGGTGACATCACGTTGACGCGGATGCCGGTGCCGCGCAGATCCTGCGCCCAGTTGCGCGCCAGACTGCGAACCGCGGCCTTGCTGGCGCCGTAGACACTCAGGCCACCGTTGCCAGTCGAAGCCGCGCTGGAGCCGGTGAGAATGATGGAGCCGCCCGCCGACATCAACCGCAAGCCCTTCTGGACCGTAAACAGCGTACCTCTGACATTGACGGCGAAGATTCGATCAAGATGCTCGGGCGTGATATCGGGGAGCGGGACAAACTCGTTGACCCCGGCGTTCGCCAGCACGATGTCGAGTGATCCGCGTTCTGCCTTCACCGCGTCGAACAGACGGTCAAGGTCGGCAAGGTCGGCCACCGAACCTTGCACGGCGCGGGCATTCGGTCCCAGTTGCGCCGCTGCGGCATCGAGCGTCGCCTGTCGCTGGCCGAAGATGAACACGAACGCGCCTTCGTCGATAAAGCGTTTGGCCGTTGCGAAGCCTAGCCCGCTTCCACCGCCGGTGATAACCGCGGTCTTGCCTTCGAGCCTGTTCAATTGCCGTCTCCTGCAAGAGCCGGAACCGGAACTGGCGAGATCTCGGCCGCCTTGGCCGCCATCGTCGCCTTGGCCCACCAGACGAGCGCATCCAGGGCCGTCTGCGCCGAGGGCAGGAGACCGGCCTCGATCTCTTCGATCGGCTTGTTGCCATAGGCCGGGTGAACCGCCATGAAGTCGCTGCCGCCGATGTGAACCGCCGCATGGGTGGAAACCATCTGCAATTCCGCGCCGATGCCGCGCAGATGTTCGATGGCGCGCGCCGCTCCGGTCCCGCCATAGCCGATCGCAGTGAAAGGCTTGCGGATCCATTCCTTGTAGGCTTGGTCGAGCGCGTTCTTCAGGACCCCGGTGATCGAATGGTTGTATTCCGCCACGACGAAGATGTAGCCGTCGAAGTGGCCGATGGTCTCCTGCCAGCGAACCGCCTCTGGGCTCTGGCTGGGCATCCACAGGTTGGAGGCGTACTCGTCGAAGAAGGGCATGGGATGATCGCGCAAGTCGACGATCTCGGCATCAAGGTCGCCACGCGCACGTGCCTGTTTGAGTATCCATTCAGCCGGGACGTCGGCATATCTGCTTGGCCGGGTGGAGCCGATAATGACCGCGATTCTCGGCTTATCAATCATGGTAACCTCATGTATGCAGGTCTCTAAGAGAAACCTAATTACGCAACGCCGTCAGAGCGAACAAGGAGGCACTTTTTTGAAACCAGATGACCAGGAGGATACCACCCCCTGCGAGCATATCAGTCGGATGCTGGCGCGGATCAGTGGGAAATGGACGATGCTGGTGGTTGGCACGCTGAGCCATGAACCGCTGCGTTTCAACGCGCTACGCCGCATGGTTGGAGAGATCAGTCAGAAGGTTCTGGCATCGACGCTGCGCGATCTCGAAGAAAACGGCTTCGTCTCGCGCACCGTCACCCCGACGACCCCGCCACAGGTAGAGTATGCATTGACCGAACTAGGCCGGGACTTCGTGAAGCCAGTGCAGATGCTGGCCGATTGGGCCGTCGAGAACTCTGCGCGCATAGACGCCGCACGATCTGCCTACCCTTCACGCCAATCTCGTACGAACGTATAGCGCGCGCTTGTGTGCGAAACCCGATCGTATTCGAATGGATCCGGACGCGGGTTGCGAGCGTTTCCGGTCGGCCCGGAACTGGCTGCCATCCCACCAGACGCTAGCCCAATTCGTTCATCATTCGTTTGATGTGCGATCTCCTGCCCAAGCCAATATCGCTTCGAAGACGGGTCTCAGCAGTAGTGCCTCGTCGGTGATTTCATACTCTACCCGTGGCGGAACTTCCGGATAGGCTGTTCGCCGAACCAGCCCATCGGCTTCCAACTCGCGAAGCTGCGCCGTCAGCATATGTTGGGTCACATCCGGAATAGCTCGCCGAAGCTCATTGAAGCGGTACACGCGGTGGATCAGCAGCCAGAGGATCTCCAGCTTCCATTTTCCGCTGAAAAGAGTGACCGCCCGACGCACGTGCGTACGTATGGCTGCGACTTCGTCTGGCTCAGCTTCGATGACGTCACCAGTATGAATTTTGATCCTAGGTATCGTATTTCATCCCTCTTGAGCCAGTGGCTGCACATGCATTAAATCATGTCTAGCAAGCTTTCGCTTTGCCATTGCTGCCACTGGCGATGTTGCACCCTAGCTATTTGCAAGATCGCTGGTGTCCAATTGAAGGACGCCGCCGCTCATGTCCCTAAATACCGATACGATAATTCATCCACGACTTCATCACCTTGGCCTGACAACCGCCAATGCGGGCCCAATGGTCGAGTGGTACCGGCAAGTGCTGGGGATGACCGTCGTTCACGCGACGCCCTCGGCCACTGCCGGACACCCGGGCCTGCCGCCTGTAAAGACCATCTGGATGAGCAACGATGAGGCCAATCATCGCTTGGCCTTCGTGGAGTTGTCTGACCTCGAACCAGATTCGAACCGCTCCCGCCACAGCCGCGTCCAGCATTTCGCATTCGAATATGCGAAGCTTGATGACCTGCTCGGCACCTATCGCCGCCTGAAGGACGTCGGGATATTTCCGGTCCTGTGCACAGATGCGGGTCTACAGACTGCTTTCTATTACACTGATCCGGACGGAAATACCGTCGAGATCAACGTCGACAACTTTGGAAATCCATTAACGTCTCAGGAATATATTCGGACATCTCCCGAATTCGCTCGAAATCCTCTCGGTGTCTTCGTAGATCCCGACAAGATGATCGACGCCCATGATCAAGGTGCCTCACAGTGGGACCTTCACGTGCGCGCCCGAGCAGGAGAGTTTGCGCCGGCGACGCCCTATGACCCGCGCGTGATGATGTGACCCGGCGCGTGGCATCCAACTTATTTAAGAGGCAGTTCAACCAACGGGCCGGCGTGCTAGCGAGGCCACTGATCAGATAACCGATCCGAGGGCAGGTGCCCTTGCGCTAAACGGCCGGTATATTACGTGCAATCGCGTTGACTTGGGCGTGAAGCGCTCCGTCGCGGCGGCGGGTGGGACGAAGTTAGGCGTGTGATGCGTGCCACACAACACCTGCTTTACGGATACCGTTCCACGTGCGCCACAAACGAGTCGGCGGAAGCATCTCCAAACTAACGAAAGTTCGATTGACCAAGGTGGCACCTCCGCGCTGCGCAAAACTCGGTGACGGAAGGTGCGGGCCTTTCGACACCAGGCTCGCGGATTGCAAGCTTACTTCCCGCCGCTATGAGTCGCATTGGCTGTCGTCGCCTTGCGGCCCCGGGCAGCCGGCTTCGCCGGCATACTCGATCCATATTGCTGCCACCATGCCGCGAGGGCCTCCATCGTCGGCTGGAGGCCGCGCGCCTTGGCTGTCATCTCGTAATCGACACGCGGCGGAACCTCCGCAAAGACGGTGCGAGAGACAAGGCCGTCTGCCTCAAGCTCCCGCAGTTGCGCTGTCAGCATGTGCTGCGTGATACCCGGGATCGCCTTGCGCAACTCGCCGAAGCGGTAAATCCGTTGGTTGAGCAGCCACATGATCTCCAGCTTCCATTTGCCAGACAGCAGCGTGAACGCGCGGCGCATCTCATCCTGCATGGTCATATCCGGGCAGTGAATAGTCTGGTCTTCCATACTTACCACCACCAATTCATCCTACTTGCGTTTATCGCTTATAGGCGACACCTTCAATACACTCTCTGCGCAGTGTCGGAAATATTCCGGCGAGCAAACCTAAGAATCGATCAAGGGCTGCGTCGCGATAATGGCGGGTAGGAAAATCTATGACTGAAACCTATTCGTATTGGATCGCAACGGCTTTATTGTCACTGCTCTATCTGACTTCCGCTCTGCTATACCTGACGAAGGGGCCGCAGGTTCGGAAGGCCGTTAACAAGTTGGGTTATCCCGCCTACCTCGTCCCGGTCCTGATCATCGTCAAGCTGTTTGCCGTGACGGCCATCCTTTCACGCGTGAGCGTCAGACTGAGCGACCTCGCCTATGCCGGGATGCTTTATCACCTGCTCCTTGCTGTCCTCGCGCACCTCGGCGCGCGCAATGTCAAAGCGGCGCTGCCGGCAGCTCTCGGTCTCGCATTGCTCGCCGCATCCTTCCTCACGCAGAACGCCGCGCGGGAAACACCTTCACCCTATGCGTCGGTCGGCATCGAGACAAAGGGGGCTGCACGATGAAGGTTCTGATCTTCGGGGCGACCGGAGTTTCCGGTAAACTGGTGACAGACAAGGCCCTCGCAGTTGGCCACGATGTCACGGTCTATGTCCGCAATCCGGGCAAGGTTTCCGCGGCCGGACCCCGGCTGACGATCATCGAAGGCGAGCTGACCGATACCGCCGCTATCGCGACGGCTGTCACCGGTCAGGATGCCGTCGTCAGCCTGCTCGGCCCGGCCGGCAAGTCGACCGGCATGCCCTACAGCAGTGCGATGCGTGAGATCATCCGCGCGATGCAGCGCGCTGGGGTCCGCCGTCTGATCGCCACCGCGACCCCGTCGGCCGCCGATCCGAAAGATCGGTTCAGCCTGTCGTTCCGGTTGGCGATCGGGATGATCAAGCGCTTCGCTGGCACGGCCTATGAAGATCTCGCGGAGGTGGGCCGGGTCATACGGCAGTCCGAGCTGGAATGGACAATCGTCCGGCTGCCATGGCTGACCTCCAAGCCGAGCGATCGGCCTGTAGCCGCCGGATACGTGGGCGACCCCGGCATCAAGCTTTTCTTCCTCTCGCGAGAGCGTCTGGCCGACTTCCTCATCGGCCAGCTCACCGATCGGCGCTGGGTTCGGCAAGCGCCGGTCATCAGCAACGACTGAAGCATAGGACGATGGCCGGTTCCTCAAGCACAACATTCACAGGAGATGGAAATGGATCGACTTAACGGACAGGTGGCTATCGTCACCGGAGCAGCTCGCGGCATCGGGCGTGCGACCGCCAAACTGTTCGCAGCGGAGGGGGCGAAGGTCGCTGTCCTCTCGCGCACGGCCGAAAGCGTGGACAAGGTTGTCGCGGACATCGCCGCGGCGGGTGGTACCGCGATTGGCGTAGTGTGCGATATCGCCGACGCCGGGCAGATCAAAGCGGCAGTGGAGCGGGTCGTCACGGCCTTCGGACAGATCGATATTCTCGTGAACAACGCTTTCGATGGATCGAGCGCTTTGTCGACGATCGCCGAGCTGTCCGTCGAGCAGCTGCAGCGCAACTTCGACACCGGCCCCATCGCCTATCTGCGGATGATGCAGGCGTGCTACCCGCATCTAAAGGCGAGCGAACAGGGGCGCGTCATCAACTTCGGCTCGATGGCTGGCGTCGTCGGCATGCCCGATTATGGCCCTTATGCGATGGCAAAGGAAGCGGTGCGCGCCTTGACGCGGGTCGCCGCCCGCGAGTGGGCCGTCGAGCGGATCACGGTGAACAACGTGCTTCCCGTCGCCAATACCTATGGCACCGATGACATTCCCCCGCCGAACAACGCGCTTGCCCGCCATGGATCGCCTGAGGACGATATCGCTCCCGTCGTCCTGTTCCTCGCCAGCAAGGACTCGCAATTCATCACCGGGTCGAGCCTTACCCCAGACGGGGGTGCGATCATCGACGCCGCGCGCTGATTTCGTCGAAAGTATAAAGGGCCTTATATGACCTACCTTCCCATTACTTCGGTCTTCGCGGCGGCATTCAGCAAAGCCTTACAGACTCCATGTGCCATGCTGTAGCGGTCATTTGCTTGAGTTCAGTCCCCAATGACGTGTTATCTTCATCTGTGTCGGTCGCCGTCAACTCGGCGAGTGTGAAGTGGCGAGAGGTAGGTCGTCGCTTGTTTGTCATCGGCAGTCCATCTGCGCGGATCACGTAGTCCATTTTTGCCTGAGACAAGAGCGGAACGACAGGAACCCTACCAAGCGCGAAATAGCTCAACGACCGCCGGCACACGAGCGCGAACCACGCTTATTACATTCGCTGCTAGCGCACCAGTACCCGAACTCGTCCGATATTCTCAAGAGCGGTCGGATCAGTGCGCATGCCGATCCTTTGCGATTTGGCCCGCAAAGTTATGAAGTAAGTTCCCCGAGCGGCGAACGAGTGGGTGGCGGTCGTCTCGGCACCGTGGGGGGTCTTCACAAATTGTGAGCTGGTGAGCATGGCAGATGGCTCGCCGAAATTCCAATCAGTTGCAATGACTTCACCCGTCTTATTCGGAACCTCAACAACACCTTTGAAGGTGATTGGCGTGTTGCGCTCGACTTGCACGCTGGCGCCGCCGTTAACCGTCAGGTGGACGACCGGCTGGATACCGCCCCGTGCATCGGCGGCGTCTGGCACGATGACCTGGGAGTCGACGATCTTGTACGTGCTCGACCGCGGCGGAGCGACGCCCCGCTCGACCCAGGCGGAAAGGTCACGCAGCGCCTGGTAAAGGATCGGCACGTAGGTGACCAAACGCGGGACATTGGGGCCTGTTGGCGCGCGGTCGATGTGATTGGCGTTGTCGTTATACCAGAGGCGGAAGTTCTGTGCGTAGCCCTGTTCGCCCAGAGCCGTGCGGACGCGCTTGGCATAGCGATCGGCGTTCGACGGGTAGGCGTTGATGTCCAGCAAGTTGCCGACCACGATCGCCTTGCCGGTAAGCTTGCCCGTCTGCATGCCGCCGCCACCGGTCCGCAGCATCGACCAGCGCGAAGCCGAAAAGGCGCGCTGCGGGTACAGGGGTTTGCCCCCAGCGTCGCGATACTGCGCATAGCCGTAGAACTCCGGCGAGGTGGGGATCGCGTGGCGATGATAGAACACCATCGCCAGCAGCATGCGGTTGTTGATGCGCAGCTTGCTGCCGACCGCGAGCGAGCGGAGCAGGGCAGGATCGGTGTCCGCTGCCAGTTGCAATTCGGTGGCCGATCCTTCGCGCTTGCCGGTCAGCAGGCCAGGCACGCGGGTCTTGCCATCCGCCGTGTAGAGCCAGTTCTCGAGCCCGAGCGGACCGATGCTACCCAGCGTCGGCACGCTGTCCAAGGTCACGCTGGTCGGGACGCCGGTTGCAGTGCGCGTGATCTTGGTCACGGTCGTAAGGTGATCGACCTTCGCCGCAGTGAGGTAGGGTGGCGGATTGCTGCCCTCGTAACCGGGCTTTGTCCAGAAATCATCGACGTAGGTGGGATCGTTGGTGCGTACACTGTCGCATAGCAGATAGGGCATGAGCAGCGCCGGCGGCGTGTCTGACGGCGCGCCGGGTTGCGAGAGAACGTCGTTGACGCGATAGGACAGGAACTCGAAGCCGCGCAGCGGAAAGCCCATGCGTACCGCTTCGTCGAAGATCGCCGCTTGCTCCGGATTCAGCAGCGCGCGTGGGTCGCCCGATCCTCCCGGGCTGACGGCGTCGGCGAGTTCGGGCAGCTTGTCCTTCAAGGCTAGCTCGATCAGCGCCGCATGTGCCTGGTAGTTGAGGAACGAGCCCTCGTCGGCGATGACGTAGGGCACGGCGCCGTTCCACACGCCGGTGGTGTTCTCGATCGCGCCCAGGGTCTGGAACGATCCGCCGCTGCCGCCCCAGATGTAGCCGAAGATCGGCTTTTTCGATCCGTAAAAGCTGGCGGCATACGCTCTGGCGAGTTTGGCGGCCGCGGCGTCCACGCGATATCCGGCCGTGCCGAGCATCGTGCCGTTGGTATTCACCAGGTAACCGCCGCTTGCGACAGCGAACGCGATGTCGGTAGGAGCGGCATCCAGCGCCTGGAGCGGATAGACGTGCTGGAAGAAGCGCCCCTGCCACTCCTGCTTGGCGGGCAGGTAGATGTTGATCTGGTATGGCGTGCCGGTGAACTGCGCCAGCACCTTGGTGTACGGTTGCGTTGCGGAGAGTGGCGCGACGCTGACGATCTTGAAATTGGCGGCGTTGTAGAGGGGATCGGTGCAGTCGGCGGTGACTTGCATCGGTCCTTCCGAGGCCGGAGACACGCAATCGGCGGCTTGCGCGGGTGCGGTTGCAAGGCTTGCCGCTGTTATCGCGGCAAGCGCGCACACGGTGGCGAAGCTGGCTGACGTGCGTCGTCCAATCGGGAGAGATGCCATGTACGAGCTGCCTTTCATCATCGTGCCAATCGTTGCGGTGCGTTGCGCCTGAGCCGCGACGCACCGCAAGCCACTCAGTAGTCGATCGTCAAGCGAAGACCGCCGTAGCGGCGCGAGTCCCTGGCATATGACGCGTAGACCGCGTTCGCCGAGAACGAGCCACCGACCGGATTGACGATCGTGTCGCGGCTGAGGGTGGCATAGTAGTCCTTGTCGAACACGTTGTTGACGAAGGCCTGCAGCTTGTAGCGCGCATCGTGGTCCTGCACGCCGATAACCAGGTTCACGGTGCCGAACGCCTTGATGTCGCTGGCCGGATCGTCGAGTACGAACGAGTGTGTCTTGGTCTGATAGCGGCCTTGGGCGGCGAAGGTCAGGTCGACCGGCGTGGATGGAAGGCGCAGGGTGTAGTTCACCGAACCTACCGCCTTGAAGCGGGCCGCGCCCGGCATCGACGTGCCCGACAGGTTGTCCTGCAGGCCGGTGTACAAAGGCGTGCCGGCGACGCAGCTCGCCTGATCGGTCTGCCCGGTGTAGCAGATCGCGTTGGGGTAATCGCGGATCTTGGCGTCGAGCAACGTCGCCGCCGCGCTCAGCCGCAAGTCGGGCGTAACTGCGAAGCTGGAGGTGATCTCCGCGCCGCGGGTTCGCACCTTGCCGATCGAGAGCAGCCGGATCGAAGGCAGACCGCCGCCTTCGGGCAGCAACGCCGACTGGATCTGGTAGTTCTTGTAGTCGGCGTTGAACAGCGTCAGGTTCACGGTCAGTCGCTTGTCCAGCCACTGGGTCTTGAGCCCGAGTTCGAAGTTCTGCACCTTCTCGCTTGCCAGTGGCTGCAGGCCGGCCGGCGTGCTGGCGGAAGCCTGATCCTCAAGATCGTAGGCTTTGCCGGTCTGCGCGTTCGCATAGGTGAAGTAGGCGCTGACGTTGTCACCGATTTCCTGGCGAATGCTCGCTTCGCCAGCAATGAAGTCGTACTTGTTCGATCCTGCCGAACGGGGCACCGTCATGCTGTTGAAGTCCCAGCCATAGCGCTGGTAATCGCGCTGATAGCGCAAGCCTCCGGTCAAGAATGTGCCGGTGACGACCTCGTACGTGCCACGGCCGTAAACCGCCAAGCTGCGCGTGACCGCGCTGCGATCCCAATCCACCGGGAACAGGACCGGGCGCACATAGGGCTGCTTGATGTCGGTGTCGGTGTAGATGGCACCCAGCGTGTACTGGAAGCGGCTGCCGGCACTGGGCGAGGTGAGGCGGAATTCCTGCGTCTTGTAATCGACCTTGTAGGCCTGGCTGATCGAGATCGGCGCCAGGAAGGGCGATGTCGCCGCAGAGAAGGATACGAGCGGCTGCGTGCTGGGATTGTCGGTGTGCTGGATGCTGGTGATAGAGCTGATCACACCGAAGTCGGCATCATACTCGAGCCGCAGCGAACCGCCGTAATCCTCGCTCTTGTTCTTGCCTTCGCTTCCCGAGAAGATGTCGTGATTGTACGAAGAAGCGGTGTAGCCCAGCTGCGTCAGCGGGCGCGGGTCGAAGGCCGATGCGACGTTGTTGTTCAGGACCACATAGGGGAAGCCCGCGACGCTGCCGATGGTAGGCGTCTCGTTGTGGACGTAGAAGCCGGTGAGGGTCGCGGTGAAGCGGTCGGTCGGCTCGAAACGCAATTTGCCGCGCACGCCCTTGCGGTCGTAGCCGCCGACTCGATTGCCGGTGGCGCGGTTCTTGAGCGGACCGTCCCAATCGTTCCAGAAGCCCGACAGGCTGAAGCCGACCTTGTCGCTGATCGGGCCGGTGATGTAGCCGGCGAAGCGCTTCTGATGATCGTCGGTCACCTCGGCGGTGAAGTTGCCCTTCAGCGTCGACGAGGGATTGCGCGTGACGACGTTGATGAGGCCACCGGCGGCGTTGCGCCCGGACAGGGTCGACTGCGGACCGGGCAGGATCTCGACGCGCTCGACATCGCTCAGCTCGTCGGCGAGGCTGGAGAACGTGGGCTGCGGTACATCGTCGAGCACGACGCCGGTCTGGGCCTGCACGCCGATCGAAAAAGCAAACGAGGAAATGCCGCGGATCGCCGGCGGTGCTTGGCTGGCTCCGGTGCCCTGAATTGATGGCGAGAGGCGCGCCAGGTCGCGGATGTTGTTGATGCCCGCGTCCGTTAGAGCGCGCTGGTTCAGGACCTCGACCGGCTTGGGGATATCCTGGACGTTCTCCGCCCGCTTCTGCGCGGTGACGACGATCTCGCCGGCTTCCTGCGCGACGGCGGGAGCGGCTCCTGTCATAGCGGCGACCAAGGCCGCGATCGACACGGTGGTTGTCGAAGACAGGTGAAGATGGTTGTTAATCTTGTTGCCGAACATGCTAGTTCCTCCCAACGTTTATTGCTTGTTATCCGGTCGCCTTGCCAAGTGGGGCCAGGCGGCACGATCCAGACCGAACGGAGCCAGGCAGCGGATGGCCTTGGGCGTGATGTTCGGGAGAACTTGGCGGGTTTCAGCCGCCGCGAGAACGGGAAATCGCGACGAGGCCACGCGCGGTGAGGGTCAACCGCCACGCCAAGCGTGCACGCGGCTTTGCGTTATCAATGTCGTGGGGCACCTGCCGCGATCCTCTCACCATGCGCATCCCGGGACGCGTCATTGTTCAACGATTGAAGCAGCAAATGACAATGTTGTCAATCACGATAAACCTGCATTTCCGTTTGACTGCAATGATGATGGCGCGAGCGTTGACAACGTTGCCATGTTCTGAAAAGTCTCGGAGTTAAGGCGTAAGTAGCGCTGCATGGTACTGGAGAGACTGATGGCTGTGTTGCAATCGGCTGCACCCGTGCTCGACGCGGTCGAGCCTGCGAATGCAGGGGCAGAACGCCTCGGGCGAGGGTACATCGCCCTCTACGTGACGGCGCAGATCGCCGCCTACCTCAGCTTCATTCCGCTGCTCTCGATCCTGCTGCCGCTTGCTGCCGCGCGCATCGGTGGGGCGGACAAGGCCGATGTCCTGGCGATGACTGTGTTCTGGGGCTCCATCACGGCACTGTTCGCCAATCCCATTGCCGGCGCGCTGAGCGATCGCACGCGTTCGCGGTTTGGGCGTCGCCGTCCATGGGTCGCGGTGGGCGTGGTCGGCACCGTCATTTCCTATGGCGTGATCGCCGCTGCCGATACGCCCAGTGCGCTGGTGGCCGGGTTCGTGCTGTTCCAGATCATGTTCAACGTCTTCTTCGCGCCGCTCAACGCGCTTATTCCCGATCGCGTGCCCGATGCGCAAAAGGGCTTGATGTCGGGCCTGGTCGGCCTTGGCACGCCGATCGGGTCGGTGATCGGCGTGCTGCTGATCGGGCAGGTGGTTCAGGATCCGGTCGCCCGCTTCGCGGTCATCGGCGTCATCATCCTGGCCGGCGCGCTTCCGTTCATCCTGCTGGTACCCGAAAGGGCGCACGTCGACCCGGCACCTCATGCCGACCTAGGCGAGACGTTGCGAGCGTTCTGGGTCAATCCTCGCAAGCATCCAGACTTCGCCTGGGCTTGGTTGTCACGGTTTTTGATCATGATCCCGTATAGCCTCGTGAGCGGCTACATGCTGTATTACCTCCAGGAGGCGGTCGGCTACGAGACGCTGTTTCCGGGGCACAAGGCCGAGGAAGGCCTGGCGACGCTGACCGTCATCTCCACCGCGTTCAGCGTGTTGTCCACTCTGGGTGGCGGATACCTCTCGGATCGGATCGGACGGCGCAAGATCTTCGTCATGGCGGCCGGGCTGGTCATGGCGATGGCAATCGCGATCTTTGCCGCCTTTCCGACCTGGCCGGGAATGCTCGTCGGCTATGCCGTGTTCGGCCTAGGTATGGGATGCTTTTTCGCCGTCGACATTGCGTTGATCGCGCAAGTGCTGCCTTCGCGCCGTGATGCGGGCAAGCACCTGGGCGTGTTCAACCTGACCAACATGTTCGGGCAGGCGGTCGCGCCGCTGCTCGCGGTGCAAGTGCTCAAGAGCACCGGCGGGAACTACGTGGTGCTGTTCGGCGCCGCGGCCGTGATCGCCGTCATGGGAGCGCTCGGCATCCAGCCGATGCGCAAGGTGCGATGAGCGTGGTGCACGATCTCTTGCGGCAGGCCGGTGACGATGCCGACGCCTTCATCGGTGCGTTGCTGGCGCAGATGTCACTGGAAGAGCGCCTCGGCCAGTTGTGCCTCTACACCGCCGATCCGGACCCGGAGACGGATGCTTTCAACCCCACCTTCGACAGCGCTGCCGAAGGCGATCGTCCCGCGCAGATCCGGCGCGGCGAAGTGGGAGGCATGTTCAACACCACCAGCGCCCAGCAGGCGCACGCACTGCAGCGGATCGCGGTCGAGCACACGCGGCTTGGCATCCCGCTGATCTTCGCGGCCGACGTGATCCACGGCTATCGCACGATCTTCCCGGTCCCTCTGGCGGAGATGGCAAGCTGGGACCCCTCGCTGGCGCAGCGCACCGCCCGGGCTGCTGCCACCGAGGCGAGTGCGGCCGGACTGGACTGGACGTTCGCCCCCGGCATGGATGTAGCCCGCGATGCCCGCTGGGGTCGGACCGTGGAGTCGAGCGGCGAGGACGCACTGCTGGCCAGCCGCTTTGCCGCCGCGCGAGTCCGGGGCTTTCAAGGCGACGACTTGCGAGACCCAACCGCGATCATGGCGACAGCCAAACATTTCGCCGCCTATGGCGCGGCCGAAGCGGGGCTGGACTACACCGCGGCGGACGTATCATGGCGAACCTTGCGCGAGCATTACCTGCCGCCCTTCCAGGCAGCGGTCGAGGCCGGCGTCGGCGCGATCATGACAGCGTTCAACGATGTCGACGGGGTGCCGTGCACGGCCAACCAGATGCTGTTGCGCACCATCCTGCGCGATGAATGGGGCTTCGAAGGGGTTGTGGTCTCGGATTACACCTCCGACTTCGAGATGATCGCCCATGGGTACGCAGCCGATCTCCGTGACGCCTCCTCGCTCTCGTTGAACGCCGGTCTGGACAGCATCTTGCAGAGCGGGTCGTTCGTCCACTACGGCGTCGAACTCGTCCGTTCGGGAGAGGTCGACGGTGCGATCATCGAGCGGGCGGCCGAGCGCATGCTGCGCGCCAAGTGGGCCCTAGGCTTGTTCCACGATCCATACACACGCCTGGCTAAGGCGCCTGCGGTGAGCATTAAGCCGCAAGCGCGGATCCTTGCGCGAGAGGCAGCCGCGCGCAGCGTGGTACTGCTCAAGAACGCGCGGGACACGCTTCCGCTTGCGCCGACGACGCGCATCGCCCTGATCGGACCGCTGGGCGATGATCCGGCGCATCTCAACGGATGCTGGAGCATCTTCGGCTCCACCGCTGAGTCCGTTACGGTTCGCCGGGGGTTGGAGCAGCAATTCGGCGCAGCCAACGTGCGATATGCTCGTGGCTGCGACCTCGACGCCACCGTCGCGGGAGGGTGCGCGGAGGCGATGGCCGTGGCCATTCAAGCCGACGTCGTGATCCTGGCGCTGGGCGAAAGCGAGCGGTGGTCGGGCGAAGCGCGCTCGCGATCGAATATCGGCGTGCCCGCCGCCCAGATGGAGCTAGCTCGCGCGATCCGCGCCTGCGGCAAGCCGGTCATCACGTTGCTGACCACTGGCCGGCCATTACCACTCGAGGAAGTATCGGAGCTGAGCGACGCCTTGCTGGTGACCTGGTTCCTGGGCACCGAGGCCGGCAACGCCGTCGCCGATGTCCTGTCCGGCCAGCAAGCCCCCCGTGCTCGCCTGCCGATGAGCTTTCCTCGCCGGGCAGGTCAGGTGCCGCTGTTCTACAACCACAAGGCGAGCGGCCGCCCTTGGCGCGACGACGGCAACCCGTTCTCGGCCGCATACATCGATGGTCCTCCCACTCCGCTCTACCCGTTCGGTCATGGGCTGACGTACACGCGGTTCCGCTTCGATCCGGCGCGCACTTCGGCCGCGACGATGTCGCAGGACGACGCGATCCTCGTCAGTGCGGATGTCACCAACGTGGGCCAACGCCCGGGCGAGACGCTGGCGCAGCTTTACATCCGCGATGTGACGGCCAGCGTTGTTCGGCCGGTGCGTGAGCTGAAGGACTTCCGATGGATCGCGCTGGAGCCGGGTGAGACGAAGACGGTCGAGTTCACGCTGACCGCGGCGCAGCTCGCCTTCTGGAAGCATGACATGCAGTTCGGAGTCGAACCGGGTCTGTTCGAGGTTTGGGTGGCGGACGACGCGCAGAACGGGCAGAGTGCCAAGCTCACCTTCGTAACCCGGACGTAGTATCGTCCGTGGGCACGATCAAACAAGTCTCATGTGCCAGGAATTCGCGCGTTGAAGTCAGTCACGATCGTCGATGTTGCGCAACGCGCCGGCGTGTCGATCAAGACCGTCTCGCGCGTCATCAACCAGGAACCCAACGTGCGCGAGCAGTTGCGCGAGACGGTCAGGCTCGCGATCGAGGAACTCGGTTACCGGCCCAATCCTGCGGCGCGCAGCCTGCCTGGCTCCAAGTCATACCTGATCGCGCTGCTCTACAAGAACCCGGTGTCGGACTATCAGGGCAAGATTCTGCGCGGGGCGATCGAGCGGGCGCGCAAGTCGGGCTACCAGATCGTCCCCGAGCCGGTCGGCGACGAGGATCGCGAGGATATCATCCTCACGCGGATGCTGCAGCACATCCGTGTCGATGGCCTCATCCTGGTTCCGCCGATCAGCGACAGCCCGCGCGCCCTGGCCGTCGTCGACCGATCGAAGATCCCCTACGTCCGCATATCCCCGCAAGACGACGCCTTCCGCTCCGCCTTCGTGCACATGGACGACGAGCGTGCGGCGTTCGAGATGACGATGCATCTGGTTGCCCTCGGCCATCGCCGGGTCGGCTTCATCGGGGGTGATCCGACCCACGCAGCGTCGCAGCAACGCGAGGATGGCTATCGCCGCGCCCTGTCGTCGAGCGAGATCGCGTGGCGTCCCGAATACGTGCAGCCTGGTGAGTTCACCTTTCGCTCGGGCTTTGAGGCGACCGAGACGCTGCTGTCTCTCGAAGAACGACCCACCGCGATCTTCGGCGCCAACGACGAGACGGCGCTTGGGGCGCTGGCCCAAGCCCATCGGCATCGTCTCGATGTGCCGGGTGATCTGTCAATTGCTGGCTTCGATGATTCCGTTTACAGCTCGGTCGCCTGGCCAAACCTCACGACCGTGCGACAGCCCGTGATCGAGATGGCCGAGGAGGCCACCGCCTTGCTGATCGAGGGACGCGCCGGTGAAGTCGGGGCCGATGGCCATGCGATCAACAAGGTATTGCCGTTTGAGCTGATCGTGCGCGAGTCCACCGCCAGCCTGACTGGGAGCTAGTCGCTTAGAGCAGGGTGATCACAGTCGCCAGCCCTTGATCAGCTTGGCCAGCGCACTGGCGACAGCCGCGTGGCCCGCAGCGGTGGGATGCCACCCGACCTCCGTCGCCGGATATCCTTGCGCCCAGGGCTTTCTCGAGCATGTCTCGTGCCCTTTCGAGAGGGTATTGGCGGGTAGCAGGTATGCGCCTTCCTGTTTTGCCACTCTCGCCGTCAAAGCGGCAAGCCGCCGTATCGTGGCTCGGCCCTGCGCCAGCTGCGGCGCATCCAGCGGCAAGCTGGCGCAGGTCCGGTCTTCTGGTATGACGCGGAGGTATTCGACGAATACCAGTCGGCTCGTCGGCGCACGTTTGCGCACTTCCCTTGCGATCAGGCGCATGTTGGCTTCCAGCACGGCCCAACTCGCTTCGGTCGTCGCGATCGCCGGCGGGCAGCTGGCAGAGATCGCCTCTGCACCGCTCCCTGCGCAAACGGCGCGCATCAGGTCACGCACATAATTCACGTCATTGCCGCCGATCGTCACGGTTACGAGGCGGGTGTTCGCGCCGACGGCATCGATCTGCGCTGGCAGTTCATTCCAGTTCGTCAGGATGTGCTCGGTCGTCGCGCCGCTGCAAGTGACGTCGACGAGATTGAGTTGAGCATGCTGGGCAAGAAGGTGCGGGTAATTATTGACGGTGCGCCCACAACGCTTGGGTGATTCAGGGACTTGCGGTCCAATGCTAATGCCGGCGGCATAGGAGCTACCCATGGCGACGTAGCGCGGCTTGCCAGGTGGTGCAGCCCCTATAGCGAATACAGCCATGCCGACGATTCCGATGGAACGTAGAAGTGCGCGCATCTCACATTCCTTTTCGGACCAGCCCGCGAGAGCTTCCTCATCCTGAGACGCCGTTCCGCACTGGTAGCTTCCACGATCCCCGATCGGATCGTGTCTATGAATGCATTGTATCGACAGACCTGAATTCGTCTACCGCCCTCATTTCGGCCATCAGCGGCCTCCACGGCGATCCCCAAAACGGAACTTCGTTCATGTGGGCTCAGACATAGCTGCGAAAGTCGTGGCCTAGGGCCTTGCAGCCTTTTGCGCTGCGCGGTCTCAACGGCAGCTCCCGCCAGAAGCCGACGTCAACCAGTGGCTTTCGGATCTGAGCGCACAAATGCCTGTGAACCGCCCCGGGATTGTCGGAGGCCATTCGGCTTAAATTATGCAGGCATGGGAGTGTCGTTCAGCATGGCGTAGTAGCGTTCCTTGGCTTATGGGGCGGGATGTTGCCGATGGGCGCGAGGGGTCGGCGATTGTTGACCGGTCCATCCATTCGAGCGTGGCGTATTCAACGGCTTCAAAGGATCGCCACGGACCTCGCCGGTGGATCACCTCGGCCTTGTAAAGGCCATTGATCATCTCCGCCAAGGCATCGTCGTAGCTGTCGCCGAAACTGCCCATCGATGGCTCGATGCCGGCTTCGGCAAGTCGCTCGGTATACTTGGTCGAGACATACTGGCTGCCGCGATCGCTATGATGGATCAGGCCACCACGATGCACCGGTCGCCGATCATGGATTGCTTGATCCAGGGCATCCAGCACGAAGCTGGCATGCGCCGTCCTGCTCACCCGCCAGCCCAGGATATAGCGGGCACGGCGCGGCCTTGTCACTGACCGTCGTCTTCATCGGCTTGCCCAGGATCACGCCCTGCAAGCCCAGCTCGCGCATCAGCCTTTCCACCGTGCAGCTGGCAATGTCGAAGCCCTCCCGCTGCATCTGCCGGCACACCTTGCGCCCGCCGTAGACCTTGAAGTTGGCGTCGAACACGCGCCCGACCTCGGGCTTCATCGCCTCGTCGTGCTGGGTACGTGGTGGCAGACGCGATGGATCGCGGCGCTGTGCCACACGTTCGTGGTAAGTGGATGGGGCGATCGGCAGAACCCGGCAGATCGGCTCTCCACCGCGATCAAGCCGGAGCGTAGCCGTTCGATATCGGGTTTTGCAGCTGCGAGCCATTGTGCCGAGAGAGGATCAGGTTTCGCTGTAGCGTATTCTTTCGGATGGGTGATGGTCCCGTACTTTTGGCGCGGTCGGACCATCTGCATCATTCAACGTGGCCAAAAGCCATTGCGTGCATGACGAGGACTTGGCGCCTTCTTTCGAAGCGCTTCGGCTCGGGGCCCTCTTTCATGATCACGCAGACGCCCGGTGAAGACCGGCAATCGGAACAGCGATGCGTGGGATCTTCGCGAGGCGATCCTGGTCCCAGCCGGCAACGAGCAAAGCCTGTATCATCTGAACGCTATTGCGAACGATGGCACCAGCGATCCAGACTGAACGCTGAGCCAGCTCTACCCGCCAATGCCCAGTCCCCAATTACCGCGTCTGCTCGGGCTTCGGGAGAGCGACGCCCTTGACCGCCGCATAACGGTCCCAGTCGGCCACGAGTTCGGCCAGCTTGCCGGGTTCGGTTTGCGCCAGGTCGCTCGTCTCCGCCGGATCCGTAGCAAGATTGAACAACTGCCACTTGCCTTCGCCGACACCGTCACGCGGGTAAGTCGCATCGCTCTTGGGCAGGTACACCGCCTTCCAATCACCCTTGCGCAGCGCCCGGCGGTAGAACAGCTCGGTGCCGATCGGCTCTGCCGGGCTATGGACCTCGGATGCCTGACCTGACAGCACTGGCACCAGGCTCTTGCCCTCGAACGGCAGGATTTCACGGCCCTTGTAAGTCTGCGGTTGGCTGATACCCGCAAGCGACAGCAGCGTCGGCGCGATGTCCGTCACCGTTATGTACCCGCGCGAGATCCGGTCTCCAGCGATACCCTTGCCAGCGGCGAAGGCCGTGACGCGAGTGCCGCCCTCGGTCGGATAGCCCTTGACCAGCCACGATGGCGAACTGTTCGCCTGCGCCCAGCCCGCTCCATAACCGACATACGATGTCGCCTTGCCGATGTTGGCGAGGCTGTTGTCGATCCCCAGCTTCTTGGCGCCGCCAGGAATGCCACGCACCTGGAACGGCGCATCGATCTCGTTGCCCTCGGGCCCGTTATCCGAGAGGAAGATGATCACGGTATTGTCGTACGTGCCTCGGCGTTTTAGTTCGTCGACGATACGGCCGACGTTCTGGTCCATCTGGTCGACCATCGCGGCGTAGACTTCCATCTTGCGTGCTTCGATCGCTTTCTCGTCCGCCGACAGGCTGGCCCAGGGTTTCACCTTGTCCAGCGTGTGCGGGTGCTGATCGAGCGGGATCAGGCCGAGCTTCTTCTGCCGCGCCAGCCGCTCCGCGCGTAGCGCTTCGTATCCGCCATCGTAGCGACCCTTGTACTTCGCAATGGTCTCCGGTGGCGCCTGCATCGGCCAGTGCGGCGTGCTGAAGGCCATGTAGGCGAAGAACGGCCGGTCCGCCGGCGCCGCGTCGAGAAAGCCGATCATCCGCTCGGCGAAGTAGTCTGCCGAAAAACGACCCTGCGGAAAGCGGACGAACTTGCCGTCCTCACGATAGGTCGCATTGGCCTTTGCCTTCTTCCACGGTCCGTCCTGATCCGCGCCGAAGTGGTTGCCCAGCCCCTGAAGCAGTGCGAAAGAACGATCGAAGCCCCGGGCCGCAGGGCCACGCTCGGCCGTCAGGCCCAGATGCCACTTGCCGGACATGAACGTGCGATAGCCACCTTGCTGCAGCAGTTCCGCGACCGAGGCGACCCGGTCATTGAGATAGCCTTCGTAGCCCGGGCGATTTGCCAGCGACACCGGACGCGATTCCACCATCGTGCCGATACCCGCTTCGTGATTGTCCACCCCGCTCAGCAACATCGAGCGCGTGGGCGAACAAGTCGGGGCCGTGTGAAAGCCGGTGAAGCGCACGCCCCTGGTGGCCAGCGCGTCGAGATTGGGCGTGTCGATCTCCCCGCCGAACGCGCCAAGATCCGACCAGCCCAGATCGTCGGCGACGATCACCAGGAAGTTGGGCCGGCTGGACTGTTGTGCCGCACCCGCCGGTGCCGGGGCGACAGCGGGGCTCTGCTGCGCGACCGCCGGTTGCGTCAAGAGGGTGCTCATCAGAGCGGCGGCAAGAATGGCGGCTTTGCGAGTTAGGGCGCTGCGGATCACGGCGGATATGTTCCGTTCGTCAGATGGTGAAAGACGCAAGGCTAGCGAGCGGCAAGCTACACTCCCACAAAGCTTTCTCTATACCCCATGTAGACAATCTTTCTTGCGGTGGGGATGAGATACTCTACCCAGCGGGTTGATATTTAGCGGAGCGCAGCCGCAAGGCGCTACTCCGCTGTTCTACGGGGATAATGATGGTCAAGCTTTCGCGCGTCGCAGCTTTTGCGCTCTTTTCGACCACGGCCTTGAGCGCGATGCCCGCCTTTGCCGCCGATGCCGCTGCGGACACCGAAGCAGCGCCTCCGGAGGCGGATGGCGGCACCGGCGGCAACGACATCATCGTGACCGCGCGCCGGCGCAACGAGCGCATCCAGGACGTGCCCGTGGCGGCGAACGCCTTTGGCGGCGAACAGCTCGCGGCCACCCGGACCTACAACTTGCGCGACCTGCAGCAGCTGACGCCCAGCCTGGTCGTTACCAACACCAATCCGCGCAATACCAGCATCAACATTCGCGGTTTAGGCAACAACGTGTCCGTCTACAACGACGGCCTGGAGCCGGCCGTGGGCGTCTATGTCGACCAGGTCTATCTTGCTCGGCCAGGGCAGGCGGTGTTCGACCTTTCGGACGTAGAGCGGATCGAAGTGTTGCGCGGGCCCCAGGGCACGCTGTTCGGCAAGAACACCTCGGCCGGCGCCGTGGTCGTCACCACCAAGTCGCCTACCTTCGATCCCGAGGCCGGCGGCGACATCACCTTCGGCAACTACGGCTTTCGGCAGCTGCATGCCTACGCCAGCGGTGCTCTGGTCGATGACGTGTTGGCCGCGCGCCTCTACGTCTCGAAGACCGATCGCGATGGTTACATGACCAACCGCTTCGATGGCTGGGACACGCAGGATTACCACGACCTGGGCGTGCGCGGGCAGCTGCTGTTCACGCCTACCCCCGACTTCAAGCTGCGCGTGATCGGGGACTATGGCCGCCAGCGCTCGAAGACGGCGGCGGCCGTGCTTACCGGGGTGATCCGGCAGTATGATAACGGCACTAATTTCGCCAACAACTACAACGACCGCTCCGCCCGGCTCGGCTACCAGCCGACCCCGATCGCCCCAGATGCGCGGCTCGTCGATGTCAACGCCAACCCGCGCTACAAGATGAACCAGTGGGGCGTCGCCGCGATTGCCGACCTGACGATTCCTGGCAACACCCTGACCTCCGTCACAGCATATCGGGCGTGGAACTGGTATCCGCACAACGATGGTGACGCCACCAGCCTGGATGCCGGCACCGACTTTCATCAGAGCAACGAACAGCGCCAATTCAGCCAGGAACTGCGCATCGCCTCCGAAGGGCCGCGCAAGATCGATTACGTCGCCGGGCTCTACTACCTGTGGCAGTCGATCGATGCTGAGGCGGTGAACGCCTACGGCCGCCAGGCTGCCGCCTGGTTCGTCGCGCCCACCGTCGACCAGACCGCCGCCGCCGCCGCGTTGAACGGCTACACCATCATCGGCCTCTCCAAGCCGGTGACCAACAGCTACGCCGCGTTCGGCCAGGCGATCTGGCATCTCACGCCGACTGTCGATTTCACCGGCGGCCTGCGCTACACCTACGAGACCAAGTCCGGCTTCTTCGACCAGTCCGCCACCGGCGCCAGCCTCGCCGGGTTGAACCCGGCGCAGCTCGCCGCCGCCAACACGATCCGTGCCCGCTATGGCATCGCCAATGCGTACACCGCGCGCACCCGCGAAGGCCGGCTTTCAGGCTCGGCGACATTGTCGTGGAAGGTGACGCCGGACGCGCTGGTCTATGCGACGTATGGGCGCGGCCACAAGTTCGGCGGGCTAAATCTCGCCAACATCACCACCACCGGCCCGTTTGCCGCCGACCCGGTGATCAAGCCCGAGACGATCGACAGCTACGAGCTGGGCGTAAAGACCGCCTGGTTGGACAACAAGCTGACCGCCAACCTCGCCGCCTTCTGGACCGACGACAGCGATTACCAGACGACGGTGGTCGATGTGGACCGCAACAACCAGTCGTTCTTCACCAATGTCGGCGCGGTGCGGACACGCGGCCTCGAAGGCGACTTGCGCGCCAATCCGGCACCGTGGCTCTCGCTCTATGCGTCGGGCGCCTACACCGACGCCAAGTACGTCAGCTATCGCAACTCGCCATGTCCCATCGAGATCATCGGCCAGACGACCTGCGACTTGAGTGGCCAGCGCCTGCCCGGTGTTTCGAAGTGGGCGGCCTCGACCGGCGGTGAGGCCCATGCCGGCGTGGGTTCGGTCTTCGGGCGCGACAGTGAGCTCTACTTCGGGGCCGACTACAGCTACCGGTCGAACTTCTACACCACCGCGAACCTGTCTCGCTATTCGCTGATCCCGAGCTACGCGCTCGTCAATGCGCGCGCCGGCTTGCGCACGCTGGACGGCCTTCTGGATGTCCAGGTATGGGCCCGCAACATCGCGGATTCGCTGTACTACCAGAGCCTGTCGGCGGGTACGACAGGGTCGATCACCGGCACGCTGGGCGATCCACAGACCTATGGCATTACCGTCAGGATGCGACTTTAAGTATCGGTGGCGCCTCACTTTCCTGAGGCAAGCAGCCGTTGCAAGGTGTTCGGCGGCTATTCCTTACCGAGGCGAAGCAGCGGCCAATCGTGTTAAGGTTCTGCTGGTGACCTCACGGCTAAGAGCCCGATGGGTTTTGCTCAAAGGCAACATCAACGGCGTTTGCTACCCCATGCCTCTGCGGCACAGGAGGGGCAGGGAAGGGCGCCTGTCGCCTTCATCGTAGTCATCTGCAGGCCACGATGCCGGACCCGAAAGCGGCCCTTTGTTCATTTCCATGATGGCGCCTGATCTCGTGCCAACGGACGCCAGCTTCGACCTGCCACCATTGGCACTCCAGCTATCGACGATCCGTCAGCTGTGGCTTGCCTACGGCAGGTCGGCAAAGACATTGTGTCGAGAACAATGAGCCGGCTGCTCATGAGGGCAAGGTAAAGGCGATAGGTGCATTGAATTCGATCCGATCACCGGGCAAATCGGCGGGTGCTCGGGGGTAGGGCGAGGAGCGGCGTAACATCGCCTCGGCCTCTTCGTCCAACACGGCATTGCCGGACCGACCCGTCACCGCGCCTTCCAGCAGCACGCC
Organism: Novosphingobium sp. TK46; assembly: GCF_055361525.1. NCBI lineage: Bacteria > Pseudomonadati > Pseudomonadota > Alphaproteobacteria > Sphingomonadales > Sphingomonadaceae > Novosphingobium > Novosphingobium sp. TK46. The sequence continues at coordinate 167,282 of NZ_CM143963.1, read as the reverse complement.
TTCGCGGTTGAGGACGAAGCGGACCTGCACCAGGCCTTCCTCGCGCCGCATGCGCGCACGACGAGGGTAGACCTTGTGGGCGTACAGCCAGGAGCGGACCGCGGCGGCATAGCTGCGGCCGTTGCCAGATGGCGCCTTGACGTTCAATCCATCTACGACGCCTCGCCTCGCCGCAGTCAAATTCGCCGAGAATGACGTCGATGACGTGGAACCGGTAGGCGATCTATGCGGTGCTGCCGGCGATGCTGGGGTGATCGTCGGAGCGGGAACGCTGATCGACGCGGCTGGGGCTGGCAATCGCGCAACGATCGGCAGGGCGGGCGGCACGACGGCGGGGGCCGTTTGTAGCATCGGTTCATCTGGCGGGGACGGAGGTGGTGGACTGGTGATCGCAGGAGAGGCTTGGGCCGGTGCATCCTCCTCGCCGTGATCCTGACCTTTGGACATTGCGAACGAGACCGTGGTCACGTTGGGCGCCTTGGGTCGCTCGTCCGTGCGCCGCATCTGCAGCCCGAGCAGCGCCGCAACGATCAATCCGTTGACCAGCAGCGATGCCGCCGCCGGTCCGCAGATGCGAAGGGAAGGTGCCGTCCGCGCCATCGCGTCAGAACGTGTTCGCGACGGTGAACTTGATGCTGCGCCCCTCGGCCGCCAGCGACGACAGGTGGCGGCGGAACTGCTTGTCGAACACGTTGTCCGCCGCGATCCGGAACTCGAAGCCTTTCGCCGAACCAGCCAGCGGTCGGAAGGTCAGGAACAGATTGTGGACGCTGTACCCGCCGGTGGGCAGGCCCGATCCCGCCGAGGCGAAGGCGCTGGGCGTGACCTTGTCCTGCCGCTCGGCGAACTCGCCGGTCCAGCCGCCGGTCAGCCCGGTGCGCGCGTCGGCGTATCCCAAGGTCAGGCGATAGTCGTTCGCCGGGATCGTGTTGAGATAGGCGCCCGTCAATCGGTCCTTGCCCTCGATGAAGGAGAGGTTGCCGCGTGCGAACAGGCCGCCGATGCCGTACTCGGCCTCGACCTCCAGGCCCTTGAAGCGCGAGCGATTGACGTTCTGGAAGTACGGCGTTCCGGGGGCGGCCGCGACGTTGACGATCAGGTCCTTGACGTCGTTCTGGAACAGCGTTGTCTTGGCGCGGAAGCGGTCGCCCCGGCCCAGCGTGTCGTCGAACGACAGGGTGAAGCCGACCTCGTAGTTGTCGGACTTCTCCGGCCGCAGGTTCGGATTGTTTGGACGCGTGACGCTGCGTGTGAACACTTCGTCGATGTTGGGCATGCGGACGGTGCGCGCGAGCGAACCGAACAGCCCGAACCAGGGGGTGACGTTGTAGAGCGCGGCCAGCTTGGGCGAGACGGCGCTGTCCTTCACGTTGTCGCTCAACACGGTGCCGCCGACCACGGTGGCGCCGGGCTGCAGATCGGTCCAGTCCACGCGGATGCCGGGCATGATCGTCAGCTTGTCGGACCAGACGATCTCGAGCTGGCCGAACAGGCCGTAGCGGCTCATGTCGCCTTCGGGATGGGTGCCCGCGCCCGGCGTGACCACGCCGGTGAGCGAGACGCGCGGGTTGCGCCGCTTCTGCTTGCTCCACTGGCCGCCGACGATCAGGAAGGTCTTCCAGTCGCCGCCCATGTCGAACTCGCTGGTGTTCTGCACTTTCGCTTGCCAGCTCTCGTACGAAAAATTGGAGTAGGCGAGCGGGCCCAGGAATGTCGTCTCGGTCTGGTGGACGTCGGATAGCGAATAGCCCGCCTGCGCCTCGACGTTGAGGACCTTGCTGCCGTCGAAGTCGTTGACGTAGCCCATTACGGCAGTCTTGTCGTGAACGCGGCGTCGCATCAGCGACGCGCCGGTCGCGGCGGAAACCTGATCGTAGACTTGCGGAGCGTCGCTGATCCAGTCCTGGTAGCTAGCCCAGATCGCATGCTTGCGATTGCCGCCGAGAGTCACCCGGCCCTTGACCAGCCAGTTGTCGGACAGGGTGGCGGATGCGGGCACCGTATCGCCATTGCCGCTCTTGTAGTCGTCGCTGCGGCGGTAGTTGTAGCTACCGAGCAGCTCGACACCCTCGACCAGCTCCACCGCGACGATCCCGGACAGGGTATGCGCCTGGGCATTGGTTTCGGTGGCGGCTTTCAGGCGCACCGCGATCGGATCGCCGTCACTTAGAAAATCCGAGGCGTCCTTGGTGGTGAAGTTGATGACGCCCGCCAGTGCGCCGGCGCCATAGAGGGTCGAGGAGGCGGGGCCGCGCAGCACTTCCACCCGCTTGTAAAGCTCGGGCTCGCTGAAGAACGCGCCCATGCGGTACTGCTCGTAGAACTTGGTGATGCCGTCGACGGTGATGAGCACGCGGTTGTCGCTGTCGCCGATCGCGGTGCCCAGGCCGCGGATGTTGAACCCCTGGCCCAACTGACCGACACCGCCCTGCACGTTGACCCCGGGCATGCCTTCCAGCAGGTCGCCGATCGTGGTCGCCTGGGTCTGGTCGATGTCCTCCTGGTCGAGGGTGCTGACCGCCTGCGGCGTGTCGATCGCGACCTTCTCGGTGCCGGCGGAGACGACCAGCCGGTCCAGCGTCATGTGTGTCGTCTCGGGCTTGTCGTCCTCCGTAACCTCTTGCGCCAATGCCATTGCGGGCGAGAGGAAAAGCGCGGAGCCTAGCAGCAGCGTCTGTTTGGTCTTGATCATCGTCCGGCCCCCCTGTCGGCCCATCATCGCCGACGCTGAGGCGCCGAACGACGCCGACCTACCACCTCGATTAATTATTGCAAGTGAGTCGCAATAGCTTTAGATGACAGGCGATAAGGGGGTACCATGAAGTCCATATTTCGATCCGCTGTCCTGATCCTGGCGATGGCCGCCGCGCCATCTGCGCAGGCGCACATGCCCTATGTGCTGCCCACGCAGTTCGACGTCGGCAAAGGTGACCACACGACGGTGCAATCGTCATTTGCCGAAGATGCCTTCGTGCCCGAAGTCGCGATGCGCGACGCGCCGTTCCATCTGGTCGGCCCCGCCGGAGACGCGTTACCAACACAACCGGTCACCCATCTGCGCGATCTGACGGTGTTCGAGGCGGCGTTGCCGCAGGACGGCACCTACCGCGTCACCAGCGGGCAGCGCGCCGGGCGGATCGGCAAGTTGTTCCGGCAAGGGGATACGTGGGCGATGCGCGGCGAAGGTGCCGAGGCCCCCGCCGGTGCCACCATGGTCGACGTGCAGAGCATGACCCTGGCGGACGCCTACGTGACGCGCGGCCAACCCAGCGTCGGCGCGCTCAAGCCCACAGGCACGGGGCTGGAGATCCAGGCGATCACTCACCCCAACGCAATCGTCGCGGGAAGCGGTGCCCAGTTCGTCCTGCTATTCGACGGCAAGCCGCTGCCCGCGACGCAGATCACCCTGTTCCGCAGCGCCGGTGTCTATGACGGGCGCAAGATCGCCGGGCAGGTGAGCAGCGGGGCGGATGGCCGGTTCACCCTCAAGCCCGATGACGCGGGCACCTACCTGATCCTGGTGCGTCACCGCGGCACCGCGCCGGCCGGCTCGCAGACGCCGTACCGCAGCTATACTTACACGCTCGCCTTCGACGCCGCCTGAGCGGCGCACATCCATCTTTTTGAGGATACGGATCATGAAACTGCAGCTATCCCTTGCCGCCCTTTTCGCCCTCGCTCTGTCCGGACCTGCCTGGGCCGCGCCGCACGACGGCGCCGCGTTCATCCACGACTATGATGGCGACCACGACGGCAAGGTCACCCACGCCGAGTTCGATGCCGGGCGCGTCGCGCGCTTCCGGGCGACCGATGCCAATCAAGACGGCTCGCTGTCGCAGGAGGAATACGTCGGCGAGTATCAGGCGCGGTTGGAGCAGCAGCTCGCGACATCGCACCTGGACGAAGAGAAGAAGACGGAGGAACGCCAGCGCCAGATGCGCCAGGCTCACGTCCGCTTCGGCGTCCTCGATCGCGATCACGACACGAAGATGACCCAGGCCGAATACGCTGCCTCTGGCACGCGTGCCTTCACCGAGCAGGACGACGACCAGGACGGCACCATCACCACCGCCGATGTTGCTGCGACGCAGGCCAGGCGCTTGGCCGCGCGTCGTACTGCAGATTGATGGTCCTTGGGGAGATATATTGCCTTAGATTAAGCATCCCAGTCGACAAGTTGCTGGGCTAAGCACCCTGAACTGGTCGCTTGTGGTGGCAAGTGTTGTTTGTCGGCAGCGAGCGTCGTGTAGTTCTGAAGCGGGTCCGTGCCATCACCGCCGCAAACCGGCGGGCGATTGTGGCATCGACTGTGACACTTTCTCTTCGCCTTGGCTGGATAACTGGCCGCGAGCATAAGGGGCTCTTGCCAAGGCAGAAATTGGCCGTATTCGCGCACTGAAATAGCGGCATGAGGCATTTGCCGCTACCAGTGAGGGGAATTTTGATGAGGTACGCATCGGCGAAGCTATTTCTATGTGCGACGACGGCGGTCGTTTTTGCACTGCCGGCGATGGCGCAGGATGCTGGTGGCGATATCGTCGTCACCGCGCGCCGCACCGAAGAGCGTCTGCAGGACGTGCCGATCTCGATCACGGTGTTCAACGACCAGCAGATCAGCAACAACAACATCGTCTCGGGCGCTGACCTTGCCACGTACACGCCGTCGCTTGCCGCGAACTCGCGCTATGGCGCCGAAACCGCTTCTTATGCGATCCGTGGCTTCACGCAGGAAAGCTTCACCTCTCCGTCCGTCGCGGTATACTTCGCCGACGTGATCGGGCCGCGTGCGCAAGGTGGTACCCCGGGCGGTAACGGCGCTGGCGTGGGCCAGTTTTTCGACCTGCAGAACGTGCAGGTTCTCAAGGGACCGCAAGGAACCCTCTTTGGTCGCAACACGACCGGTGGCGCCGTGCTGATCGTTCCGCAGCGTCCGACCGACAAGCTGGAAGGCTACGTCGAAGGCTCTTACGGCAACTACGACATGTACCGCGTGCAGGGTGTCATCAATATCCCGCTGAGCGACACGTTCAAGGTTCGCGCGGGTTTCGATCGCCAGAACCGCGATGGCTACCTCAAGAACCAGAACCCGGTTGGCGCTCGCGACTTTGGCGACGTCAACTATTGGGCCGCGCGCCTCAGCGTGCTGGCGGAACTGACGCCCGACCTCGAGAGCTACACGCTCGCACGGTATAGCCATTCCAAGACCAACGGCGTGGCTGCCCGACTGGCGGCGGCAAATGCTCCGGGTTGCCGTGATGGCATTTCGACGACCGCGTTCCCCGGCGTGCGCGCCGGCACCACCGCGTCGTTTTTGGCCCCGCTCAATTGTCAGAACCTGCAGGCGGCCCGTGCTCGCGGCGACGGATACTGGGATGTCGACACGAGCGCGCCGAATCCCTTCCTCGAGATCGACCAGTGGGGGGTGCAGAACACCACCAGCTGGAACATCAACGACAACATCACCATCAAGAACACCGCGAGCTACCAGGAATTCCGGCAGGCGCAGTCGTTCAACATCGGTTCCGACGCACTGACGATCCCGGCGTTGACGCAGCTTGGCACGCCCAACCAGTACGCGGGCGCGCCGTTCACCTGGGTCGGTCTGAACCCTGATCGCAACTTCGCCAACGTATCGCAATGGACGGCCACCGAGGAGTTGCAGATCCAGGGTCGGACTTCCGACGGCGCTCTCACTTACGTGCTCGGCGGCTATTACGAGAAGAGCTCCAACAACAGCCCGTTCCAGGGTTCGTTGTCGCCGATATCCTATACGGTCCAGGTGGCGCCGAACTTCTTCACGCTGTCGTCGGTTTCTTGCACCGACATCTCGGAATACCAATGCCGCCCGGTGAACACCCTTGGCGCTCCCGGCATTCCGGGGCTCATCCAGAACTCACTGACGCGCTACCAGTACCGCAATGCCGGCTTTTTTGGTCAGGCGTCCTACAACCTGAGTGACAAGCTCTCGGTTACTGGTGGTTTGCGCTACACGATGGACAAGGTCGTGGGTGAGGGTGGTACACGCCAGATCTTCTTCTTCCAGCCTAACACGCCCGTGTTCCAGTGCGCGGCTTTCCCGGGTCGTCCGGCGCCGTCGGGTGAAAGCTGCCTGACCCGGATCGAGCAGAAGTCGAACAAGCCGACCTGGTTGCTCGGCGTGGATTTCAAGCCGACCACCGACGTACTTGTCTATGGCAAATATGCGCGTGGCTATCGTCAGGGCAACGTCAACGCCTCGAACACGATCCCGATCGGATGGGGCCCGGAGAAGGTCGATTCCTATGAAATCGGCGCGAAGACGTCGTTCCGTGGCGCGGTAACGGGGTACTTCAACGTCGCGGCGTTCTACAACGACTTTTCCAACCAGCAGCTGACCGCCAACCTGATCCCCGATACGTCGATCCCGAACAACACGGCCTCGCCCTCGCAGGCGATCGTCAACGCGGGCAAATCGAAGATCCAGGGCATCGAAGTCGATGCCGCGATCAATCGGAGCGGCATTGGTGTGGCGGTCGGCTATACGTACCTCGACACCAAGCTGAAGACGTATTCGCCTCCCGCGTTCGCCGGCTATCTGACGCCAACCACCGGCGCGATCGTCGGTGGCGCCCTGCCGCAGTCGCCCAAGCACAAGATCGTCGTGACGCCTTCGATCAAGCTGCCGGTGGACAACAGCGTGGGCGATATCTCGCTGAGCGCGACGTACATCTACACCGCCAAGCAGGTCGCCGCTGCGGACTCTCCGCTGGGTCTTCTGCCTTCCAACCAAGTCGTCAACTTTAACCTGAACTGGAACAACGTGGCTGGAAGCCGGATCGATGCCGGTGCCTTCATCACCAACGCCTTCAACGAGAAGTACCCGATCTTCGTCAGCAACGGCTGGCAGTCGTATGGCGCGGAGAGCCTGATCCTGGGACAGCCGCGCATGTACGGCGTGCGTCTTCGCGTGAAGTTCGGAGACTGACTTTATCGATCGTGAAAGCGGGCACGTGAAGCTCGCTGGTTTGAGCGAGCGATTAGGCCGGGTGCGTCATGCATCCGGCCTTTGTCGTGCAGACCCGTTGAGTCGACGCGACGTCCCTTGATGATGCGAAGGACGGTGAAACGCAAAACGTCTCGCGCCGCCGATGTCCGGGTGTCCCGGCAGCTAAACGTTCGCGGGGGCGCTGCTTCGCGGAGCGGACGGCCGAACGGGTAAGGTGGTTTCCCTTTGGGGGTGGATCCTCGCCTTGGCGAACCGCCGGCACGCCCGGCACAGGGTCTCAAACCATTTGGGACTGCAAAGCATGCGTTCAGTTGTGCCGCGTTTCGGCGGCTCCCTCACGCCAGGCCGCTAGATGACTGCTGGTTGCGACAAGCCGATGGCGACTTCCAGGCCGGGGTGATTATTGCGCAGTTCGACGTCGCCACCGTGAAGGTGGGCGACGGCCTGCACCAGCGACAAACCCAGGCCTGCACCCCAGCCGCCGCGCGCTTCATCGAGCCGGGCGAACCGACGCAAGGCCTGCTCTTTTTGATGTTCGGGGATCCCGTCGCCTTCATCGGCAACCGCGATGGTGACGCGGCCTTCTTGGGCGCCGATCGAAAGGGTGATGGTCCCGGCGCCATATTTGATGGCGTTGTCGACCAGATTGCCGATGGCCTGATCCATCAACTGGCGATGAATCGAAAGGGTGATCGGTTCGGGCGCGACCATGACGATAGCGCGGCCTTCATCCTCCACCACCGGCGCATAGATCTCGGTGATCGTGGCGAGCATGTCGGCAAGATCCGTCGGCTTGAAGCTTTCCGTGCCCAGGCCCGCCTCGGCGCGGGTGATACTGAGCGCGGTCTCAATCATCGCCAGCAGCCGTTCGCTTTCAGCCAGAGCCTGATCGACCGCGGTTTGCGCGGCGGGTTCGGTCACGATGCGCGCGGTTCGATAAAGCGCGGACTGCATCCGGGTCAGCGGCGACTTGAGATCGTGTGCCAGGCTATCCGTGGCGATCTGCAGTTCGGAATTGAGCGCCTCAACCCGATCCAATGCCTGGTTCACCTCGGTCCCCAGACGAGCGAAGGCGTCGCCGGTGGCATCGGCCGGTACCCGGCGCGACAGGTTGCCTTCGCGCACCAGACCCAGCGTCATGATGGTGGCTTGCAGGCGATTGACGATGAGGCGGGTGGAGACAAACGCGGCGAATGCGGCGAACAGGATCGACAGCGCCAACGCCACCAGTGTCGCATGTTCGAGCAGCGCGATGAACTGCCGATCGCTTTCGACCACGGTGCCGGTGACGAGCAATCCGCCGCCGCTCAGGCGGGTGGCCTGCAGGAACATCGCTTCGGGTATCCGGTGACCTATGCGTAGCGCCTTGGCCAGCGCATAGGTCCTGGTCGGCGGCAGTTGAGAGCGTCCGGCCAGATTGCCGGCTAGCGGCTTGCCCGCCGCGTCGATGACAGAGAGCACCACGGGGCGTCCCGCCGCAGGTGCCGTGCGCACGGTAACCGCGCCTGTCAGCGCGGCCAGGCCGCCTTGCATGTAGATCGTCAGCAGATCGTCGCGCATCGTCTCGGCCACGGCGATCGCCTGCGCCCGGCTTTGCGAGCGCAGCACGGCGCCGACACCGAACAACAGGATGGCGGCGGCAAGGATCTGGAACAGGAAAACGAGCGCTGCGAAGCGGAACGTCGTCGATCGCATCACGGCTCGGCGCCGATCCGATAGCCGGCACCGCGAACGGTATGTAGCAGCGGCCGGGGCTCACCTTCGTCGATCTTCTTGCGCAGCCGGCTTAGGTGAACGTCGATGACGTTGGTGCCGGGGTCGAAATGGTAATCCCACACGCCTTCCAGCAGCATCGTGCGGGTCACTACCTGATCGACATGGCGCAACAGAAATTCGAGCAGACGGAATTCGCGCGGTTGCAGTTCGATGTTGCGGGCACCACGCTTCACGCGGCGCGACAGCAGGTCCATCTCCAGTTCGTCGCAGCGCAGCACCGTCTCCGGTCCGGCGGCCGCGTTGCCCCGGCGGGTCAACAGCCGAATGCGCGCGAGCAGTTCGGCAAAGGCGAACGGTTTGACCAGATAATCATCCGAGCCGCTGGTCAGTCCCTTGATGCGGTCCTCGGTCGATCCAAGCGCCGACAGTATGATGACCGGAGTGGTGATGCCGGCGCCGCGCAAGGCCGCCAGCACCGCCATCCCGTCCAGGCCAGGCAGCATACGGTCGAGAACGATGCAGTGGTAGCTGCCGTCAGTGGCGAGGAACAGGCCGTCGCGTCCCGTCGCCGCCTGATCGACCACGAAGCCTTCCTCGGTGAGGCCGGTCGCGATGAACTCGGCAGTGCTGGCATCGTCTTCGACCAGCAGGATCTTCTGGGACATCGCTAATCCTCGTCATTGCGATACATGCACTGATCGTTCGCACCTCGAGGCAGGTACCTACCAGAGATTGTCTAGGCATCATGTGAGAGCCAGATGAATTTTTGGTCATCTGTTCGCCAGCAGCAAGGTAAATCCGCTTTCGTATGGGGTGCACGCGGCAGGCAGGCGCGGGAGATCGACTCAGTGGTGCACAGCCCGAAGCATGACGAGGCGCGCCACAAGCGCGCGCCCCGCCGGTACGACGATGCGCTGGACGAGCGGACTTGTCGGCTGATCTGTCCCATTGCCTCGGGCATGGTGGGTGTTTGCCTGACGGGCATCGGCCTGTTGCGCGTGGCCTTCGCGATGCACGGGCGGCAGACGTTGGCGGACGATCTGCTGTCCATCGATGCGCTGTTGTTCCTGCTGGCGACGCTGTCGTCGTACTTCGCGCTGCGTTTGCAATCGAACTTGCGCCTGCACTGGCTGGAACGAACCGCCGACGCGACCTTCATCGTCGCCATGCTGCTGCTGACGATTGCCTGCTTCGTAATCACCTATTCCCTGGGCGTCTGACACCTGTGACAAGATTGCCAAAGGTTCACAAAGCGGCGACATGATGGCAAGCTGACGACCGCTATTCCTCGTTCCATGAGGAACCTGTGGCAATCGATCACGCGGCATCGCCGCTTCGTCACCGGCGGCGTCGTGCTGCTGGTCATCGCGCTCGGCTTCGTGGCGCTTTCCCGGCTTACGCACGAGATCCGGTACGACCAGGTGCGTGCCGCAGTCGCGGCGCTCACCGTCCGGCAGATCGCCTTGTCGCTGGGGTTCACCGCGATCAGCTATCTGGCGCTGACGTTCTACGACGTGCTCGCGCTGAGGATCATCGGGCGTCCGCAACCGTGGCGCACGGCCGCACTCGCATCGTTCAGCAGCTACACGCTCAGCCATAACCTGGGCCTCGCGCTGCTGACCGGCGGCTCGGCGCGCTATCGCATCTATGCAGGTGCCGGGCTGGATGGGCCGGACGTGGCGCGCGTGATAGCGATTGCGGCGGCAATGTTCTGGGCCGGCGTACTCACGATCGCCGGGTTGGCGATGGTCGTCCACCAGGGGCCGCTCCAGATCGCCAGCCTGACGATCCCCGAAACCTCGGCCCGGGCGATCGGCATCGTCGTGCTGTTGGCGACCCTGGCGGCGATCTATGCGGCCGGACGCAGGCGCGCTCCGTTCGCGATGGGCGGCATGACGCTGCCGGTGCCGAGCCGTGGCGAACTGCTCGCCCAGATCGCGGTGGCCTCGGTGGACATGACATGCGCGGCGGCCGCCTTGTTCGTGCTGCTGCCCGGCGCCGATCCCGCGCAGCTGCCCGCCTTCGTGCTCGCCTATGGGCTCGGGCTCGTGGCCGCACTGATCAGCCATGTGCCGGGCGGCATCGGCGTGTTCGAATCCGTGGTTCTCGCGGTGCTGCCCAGCGATCGCGCCACGCTGTTCGCCGCGCTGATCGCTTATCGCATCATCTACTACCTCCTGCCGCTGGCGCTCGGCGTGGTCATGCTGGTGTGGCACGAAAGCGTGCGCCATCGGCACGCCGGCAGGGTGATCGGCGGGATGCAGGCCGTGGCCAGCAACCTGTCGCCGCTGCTGCTCAGCTCTGCGGCGTTCCTGGGTGGTGCGATGCTGTTGCTGTCGGGATCTCTGCCGGCGATTCACGCGCGCATGGGGATGCTATCCGCCATCTTGCCGCTGCCGTTCATTGAGGCCAGCCATGTCGCCGCAAGCGTCATCGGAACCGCGCTGCTGCTGCTCGCGCCCGGCCTGTACCGCAGGCTGGACGGGGCATGCCTTGCTACGCGGGTACTGCTGGTGGCGGGCGCGGTATTCTCCCTGGCCAAGGGCATCGACTATGAGGAGGCGACCGTGTGCCTCGCGCTGGCCGGGCTACTGCAAGCCACGCGGCGTGCTTTCTATCGCCGCACCGCGCTGATCGAGCAACCGTTGACGTCCGGCTGGCTGACCGCGATCGCCATGGCGGCGGCGCTGGCGGCCTGGGCAGGTCTGTTCGCTTACCGCCATGTGCCATACAGCGACGACCTGTGGTGGAACTTCGCGCTGCATGGGGATGCTCCGCGCTTCATGCGGGCGACCCTGGCCAGTGCGGTAATGCTGACCGGGTTCACCATCTGGCGCCTGCTCGCGCCGATGCCGACACGCGCGCCCGACAAGATGGGGGATGCGGACTGGCACACGGTGCGGCGGATCATCGCCACCACCGACCGGTCCGAGACGATGCTGGCACTGACCGGGGACAAGCGGTTCCTGTTGTCCGAAACGGGCGACGCCTTCTTGATGTATCAGATCAAGGGCAGCAGCTGGATCGTCATGGGCGATCCGGTCGGCGCGCAAGGATCGTGGGCTGGCCTGCTGTGGAAGTTGCGCGAACTTTCGCACCGGCAGCAAGGCCGGCTGCTGCTGTACGAGGTGTCGTCCGACACGCTCGAACTGGCCATCGGCATGGGCTTGCAGATCGTCAAGTTCGGTGAGGAGGCGGTCGTCCACCTCGACACCTTCGAACTGGAGACGCCGCAACTGCGCAGTGTGCGCAAATCGCAAAGAGTGGCGGCCCGGGCCGGTGCCCGCTTACGCATCGTGCCCGCTGCGGCGGTCCCGGTGATCCTGGACGAACTGCAAAGCGTCTCGGACGAATGGATGTCCGCCAAAAACGCTCAGGAGAAGGGCTTCAGCCTTGGCCGGTTCGACCGTGATTATCTGTGCAACTTCGACATGGCGCTGATCATGGTGGAGGATCGCATCGTCGCCTTCGCCAACTTGTGGCTGACGGCAAACAAGAACGAGGCCTCGGTCGACCTTATGCGCCAGCGCTCCGATGCGCCGGCGGGCAGCATGGACTTCCTCTTCGTCAACTTGCTGCTGTGGGCCAAGGAGCGCGGCTATCGGCGCTTCACGCTGGGGATGGTGCCGCTGTCCGGTATCGAGGGACGACGCCTGGCGCCGACCTGGGCGAAGGCCGCCGCGCTGATCTTCCGCCATGGCGAGACGTTCTACGGCTTTCGTGGCCTGCGCGGCTACAAGGAGAAATTCGCGCCGACATGGGAGCCGCGATACCTCGCAGGGCCGCAAGGTGTTGGCCTGATCCAGGCCTTGCACGACGTCTCGCGGCTGATCGGTCGCGGTCAACCCGGCGCGACGCCTCCACCAGGACCCGATCGAGAACCGGGGGTGGAGATCGCGCCATCTTTTGACACCTGCAAGGAGGAACCCGCATGAACCGGTCTCGATCCAGGCACGCGCCTCGCCTTCGAACCAAGCGAGACAAGGTCCGTCGTACCAGGCGGATCGCGGGGTGGACCGCGCTCTTGTTGGGTGTCCTGATGATGATCGCGGCAGCCGCGCCCATCCTGCGCCTGTTCGGAACGTCACCTTACCTGATCTATCATCCGCAACATCAACGTATCCCGGTGGCGGCGGTGATGCTGTCCGGTGACATCGGCTTTCGCGGCGGCATGAGCGCGCCGGTCGCGACCGCCTTGGCGGATCGGGGTATGACGGTGGTCGGCGTGTCCTCACCCGTGGTCTTCGCGTACCATCACACGCAGGCCGAAGCGGTCGCGATCGTTCAGCAGGCGATACGCTCGGCGATGCGGATCAGCGGCGCCGACAAAGTGGTGCTGGTCGGACAATCCTATGGCGGCGATATCGTGGCGACGACCGCGCCCCATCTTGGCGCCGAACTGCTCTCCCATGTTGCGGCGATCGACCTGCTGGTGCCGGGTCGCAGCGTCTACTTTCGCGCCGATCCGACAGGACTGGAGTATCTTGGCTCTCCCGATGCGCAACCTGCGGCCGACTTGCGTGCGCTGCGCGGCCCACCCGTGGTCTGCGTCTATGGGATAGAGGAGACCGACAGCCTGTGCCCGCTGATGGGTGGCGCTGCCCAAGTGATTGCGTTGCCGGGCAATCACCACCTCAACCACGATCACGTGCTGCTGGTAAAAACAGCGTTGGGGGCGCTGCACCGGTTGATCCCGATCATCCGGCCCTGATCCAGGCCGAGCGATCTTCGCCCCGTTCGGCGCCGAACATGACTATTAATTAAGTCCGGAGTTACGATGCCGGCATGCAGCGTCGTTCATGTGTCGACGCCTTCCATTTCGTCACAATCCCGCAGTCTTTCGGAGTGTCGTCGTCGCCGTGACCAAGCCCATCTTCTTCGATCCCACCGGCCGCCGCAGCCGCTGGTCGCGCCGCAGTCTCTCCATCGCGCTGCTGCTGGTGGTTCTGGGCGCCATCGCCTTCGCCACCACGCTGGTCGCGGTGCCCCGTCAGCGCGAGCTCGACCTGCCGGTGCCACACTTGCACGCGGCTGGCTTCGCCAAGTCGAAGCTGGGGCACAAGCTGAACGCCTGGCTGCCCAAGCTGCAGGGCAAGTCCGGGCAGGCTCCGCTGGCGGTGGGTTTCTACATGCCGAACAACGATGCGAGCTTCCTGTCGCTCCAGCGGCACGGCAACGATCTGGATTGGGTCGTGCCCGCGCTGGTCAATGTCTCGGGGCCGCAACACCATGTCGACATCGCGCAGGACAGTCGTTTCGACCGGCTGGTCACGTCTACATCGCATCGGTTCAAGGTGCTGCCGATGGTGCAGAACTACGGTGATGATCAGTGGGATGGCGCCGGAGCCGCCGCGCTGCTTCACGACCCCGTGCAACGCCGGGCCTTCGCGCAGCAGCTGAGCCAGATGGTGGCGCAGCGTGGCGAGAAGGGTGTGGTAATGGATTTCGAATCGTTGCCCCGCCAGGCCATGGCCGACTACGTCACGTTCCTGCGCGAGCTGCGCGGGCAGATGCCGGACGATTCCCGGATCGCGGTGACCGTCCCTGCGGAGGACAACGACTGGCCGCTCGAGGCGATCTCCGCCGCTTCGGACAAGGTCATCATGATGGCCTACGACCAGCACTGGGAGGGCGGCGAACCGGGCCCCATCGCCCCACAGGAATGGTTCGTTCGCGAGGTGCAAAGTGCGCAGAAACGGATCGGAACCGACAAGATCGTCGTCGCGCTGGGTAGCTATGCCTATGACTGGCATGGCAACACAACCGACGCCCTTTCGATCGACGATGCCTGGCTGGCGGCACATGACAGCGATGCCAAGATCACGTTCGATCAGGCGAGCGGAAACGCCGGGTTCGCCTACAAGGAGGGAGACCAGACGCACACGATCTGGATGCTCGACGCCGCGACCAGCTGGAACCAGCTGAATGCCTTGAGCCGGCTGGGCATCCAGCAGGTCGCAATGTGGCGGCTGGGCATCGAGGATGGCGGGTTCTGGCAGGATCTGCAGGCCTTCAACAAGGGTAGCCGTCCCGATATCACGGTGCCCCGATCGGTCAGCGGTGCGGATGTCGAGGGATCGGGCGAGATCCTGCACATCACCGCGACCCCGCGCGACGGTGCGCGCCGGGTGACGTTCGATGCTGATGGCATGATCCACGACGAACACTACGACGCCTTGCCGACGCCCTACGTGGTTGCGCGCGCCGGTGGCGGCAATCCCAAGCTGCTGGCGCTCACCTTCGACGATGGACCGGATCGCGAATGGACGCCGCGCATCCTCGACACGCTGGAGGCCGAGCATGTTCCAGCGACCTTCTTCGTGATCGGCGAGTACGCCTTGGGAAGTCCCGACCTTCTCAAGCGGATCGTCGCCGATGGCGATGAACTGGGCAATCACACTTATACCCACCCCAATCTGGCGGAGGCCGGCGCACGCGAGACGCAGCTGCAACTGAACGCCACCCAGCGCCTCGTCGAAGCCTATACAAGACACAGCATGACGCTGTTTCGCGCGCCGTATTTCGGCGACGCCGAGCCGACCACGCCCGATGAGCTTGGCCCGGCGCTCAAGGCGCAACAGGCGGGTTACACGGTGGTCGGGCTGCACGTCGATCCCAACGACTGGAAGCGGCCGGGAACCGATGCGATCGTCAATCAGGTGATCGAGCAGGTCCATTCCGCCACTGCGGATCAGTCGATGAACGTGATCCTGCTGCACGATGGCGGCGGTGATCGCTCCCAGACGGTTGCCGCGTTGCCGCGTATCATCCAGACGCTCAGGTCCGAAGGGTATCAGTTTGTCACGGCCTCACAACTGATCGGCATCCCCCAAAGCCGGGCTATGCCCGCGATTTCGACCAGCGATCTGGCGGCGGTCCGGATTGATGTCGCAGCGTTCGTGATCATGATGGCGCTGTCGATCCTGCTGGTATGGTTGTTCTACATCGCGATCTCGCTGGGTATCGCGCGCGCGGTGATCATGGCTGGCCTCGCCTGGTTCCAGAGCCGTCGCCAGCGTGGTGAACCACCGACCTTCGAGCCGCGGGTTTCGGTCATCATCCCGGCCTACAACGAGGCGCGCGTGATCGCGGAATCGGTCGCGCGGGTGCTGGCGAGCGATTACCCCGCGCTACAGGTCATCGTTGCCGACGATGGATCAAAAGATGGCACCAGCGAAATCGTCACCCAGGCGTTCGGCGACGATCCGCGCGTGACGCTGCTGACTCTGGAGAACGGCGGCAAGGCGGCGGCGCTCAACCGGGCGCTGCAAGATGCCAGCGGTGAGGTCATCATCGCGCTCGATGCCGACACCCAGTTCGAGGCCGAGACGATCCGGCGCCTGGTCCGCTGGTTCGACGATCCGCGCATCGGCGCGGTCGCGGGGGATGCGCGCGTGGGCAACCGGGTGAACCTGGTCACGCGCTGGCAGGCGGTCGAGTACATCACCGCCCAGAACCTCGATCGTCGGGCGCTGGCCGGGTTCGATGCGATGACGGTGATCCCGGGTGCCGTGGGTGCGTGGCGTCGCGCGGCGCTCGACGCGGTGGGCGGCTATCCGGTCGATACCCTGGCCGAGGATCAGGATCTGACCATCGCCATTCAGCGCGCCGGCTGGCGTGTTACCTACGATCCGCGCGCGGTCGCCTGGACCGAGGCACCGGAAAGCTTCAAGGCGCTGGCCAAGCAGCGGTTCCGGTGGGCGTTCGGCACATTGCAGTGCTTGTGGAAGCACCGGGCGGTGATCGCGACCGGAAAGCCGCAGGGTCTCGGCCGCATTGGCCTGCCCCAGGCCTGGTTGTTCCAGATCGCGTTCGCCTCGATCTCGCCATTGATCGACCTGGCGCTGATCATGTCGATCGTCGGCACCATTCTGCGCGTACAGGCGCACGGCTGGGCGCAGACCCGGGGCGACGTCGGGCTGATGGGTGCCTATTGGATCGCCTTCGTCACCGTCGACGTGATCTGCGGATGGATCGCCTATCGGCTCGACGGCAACAAGGTCCGCTATCCCTTCCATCTGCTGATCGCTCAGCGCCTCGTCTATCGCCAGATCATGTACTGGGTCGTACTGCGCGCAATCGTGTCCGCTATCGGTGGCTGGGTGGTGGGCTGGGGCAAGCTGGAGCGTACCGGCCGGGTCACGAAGCCGTAACCACAAGGGTCGTGCTTCGTCATGACGTTCGCGTGCAAGATCGGCTTGCCTCACGTCATTCCGGCTGCCGGGTGAGTGTCTTTGCCAGCGCTGTGTGCCAGCCGGCGATCAGCGTTGCGCGTGCCGCCATGTCGATCTTCGGTTCGAAACGGTCGCCGCGAGCCCAGGTTCTGGCCAACGCTGCGAGATCAGGCCACACTCCCGTCGCTAGGCCGGCGTGAAATGCCGCCCCCAGTGCCGTCGTTTCCAGGTGGCGCGGCCGTTCGACTGGAACTTGGAGCATGTCGGCGAGGAACTGGCAGAGCCAGTTATTGGCTGCCATGCCACCATCGACCCGGATGGTCGCGGGTGGATCGCCGCCATCGGCGATCATCGCATCGGCCAGGTCCATGGTCTGATAGCCGACCGCTTCCAGCGCCGCGCGCGCCAGGTGCGCTTGCGTCGTACCCAGGGTTAGTCCGAAGATCGCTCCGCGCGCGTCCGGGTCCCAATGCGGCGCGCCCAGCCCCACGAACGCAGGGACCATGTAGACGCCGTGGCTGTCGGGCACTTGCGTTGCCATGTCGTTGGTCTCGCGAGCATGGGTGATGACGCCCAGTCCATCGCGTAGCCATTTCACCGCCGCTCCGGCGACGAAGATCGACCCTTCCAGCGCGTAAGTCATTTCGCCGTTCAGGCGATAGGCGGGGGTGGTGAGCAGGCGATGCTCGGAACGGACGGCCTGCGTGCCGGTGTTGAGCAGCATGAAGCAACCGGTGCCATAGGTCGATTTGGCCATGCGTGGGGCAAAGCAGGCCTGTCCGAACAAAGCCGCCTGCTGGTCGCCGACCATCCCTGCAACCGGGATCGCGGCATCGAACAGGCCATCGGCAGTGTGGCCGAAGATGTGGCTGTTGTCGTGAACCTCGGGCAGCAACGCGACCGGCACGTCGAACAGCGCACATAGTTCCGCATCCCAGGCTTGCGCATGGATGTCGTAGAGCAACGTGCGACCGGCATTGGTCACATCGGTGGCGTGCACGGCGCCGCCGGTCAGCCGCCACAGCAGGAAGCTGTCGATCGTGCCGAAGGCCAGTTCTCCCCGCTCGGCTCGGGCACGCGCGCCGTCGACATGGTCGAGGATCCATGCGAGCTTCGTCGCCGAAAAATACGGGTCGAGCAGCAGCCCGGTTTTCGCGCGAACGGTCGGTTCATGCCCCGCCGACTTCAAGTGTGCGCAGAGATCCGCGGTGCGACGGTCTTGCCATACGATCGCCCGGTGGATCGTTTCGCCCGTGGCGCGGTCCCAAACCACCACGGTCTCGCGCTGGTTGGTGATGCCGATGCCGGCGATGGCCGCAGCTCCCACACCGCTTGTCGCGATCGCCTCCCGCGCGGTCGCCAGGGTGTCGTGCCAAATGTCTTCGGCATCATGCTCGACCCATCCGGGCTGAGGATAATGCTGGGCGAATTCGGTCTGCGCGGTGGCGAGCGCCCGTGTCTGTACGTCGAACACGATCGATCGCGTGGACGTGGTGCCCTGGTCAATCGCCAGGATGTATTTTTCACCGTCCACGTCTCTCTTTCTCCAAAGTTCGCGCGGCGTCCATCGAGCCGGTTCTTGCCGCCAATCTTCGCGTCGCCAGCGGATTGCTTCACTGCTTGTCATTATGTTTCGAATGAACGTCAATAGTTTCGTTTGAAAGTTCGATTGAGTCACGCCATATTCGTTTGATGAGTTCCCGCCGGCATGCCCGGCCACGACGAGGCGTCCTTTGGTCAATCAAGCATCCAACCGGATTTGCAGAACAGCGCACGATGTCGATCTCCTGATCGTCGGCGGCGGTATCAATGGCGTCGGTATCGCGCGCGATGCGGCGGGCCGGGGCCTTTCGGTCATGCTGGTCGAGCAGGACGATTTGGCCAGCCACACCTCTTCGGCGTCGACCAAGCTGATCCACGGGGGGCTGCGCTACCTCGAATACTACGAGTTTCGGCTGGTCCGTGAAGCGCTGATCGAGCGCGAGCGGTTATGGGCCATGGCACCGCACATCATCTGGCCGTTGGAATTCGTGCTCCCGCAAAGCAATTCGCCCCGGCCCGCATGGCTGGTCCGGCTCGGGCTATTCCTTTACGATCACCTTGGGGGCCGCAAGAAGCTGCCCGCAACGCGCACGGTCGCGCTTGATCGTGATCCTGTGGGGCAGGGGTTGAAGCCGGGCAATCCGAAGGCTTTCGTCTATTCGGACTGTTGGGTGGAGGATAGCCGCCTCGTCGTGCTCAACGCACGCGACGCCACCGATCGCGGCGCGAGGGTGATGACGCGGACGCAACTGGTGGCCGCGCGCCGCGAGGCCGATGGTGCGGGCTGGACCGCCACGATCAGGGATGCAACCGGCAATCATGAAATCAAGGCGCGTGCGATCGTCAACGCCGCCGGTCCCTGGGTGGCCGACGTGCTCGGCAATGTGCCCGATGCACGGCGTGATCGCGGCGTACGGCTTATCAAGGGTAGCCATATCGTCGTGCCCCGGCTTTACGAGGGCGCACACGCCTTCATGTTGCAGAACCCCGATCGGCGTATCGTCTTCGCCATTCCCTATCAGGAACACTTTACGCTGGTCGGCACCACCGACGAGGCGTGGGAGGGGGCGCCCGGCCGCGCGACGATCAGTGAAGCGGAGACCGATTATCTGCTGGACACCGTGTCGCGCTATTTCGAGCGACCGGTGGCGAAATCGGACATTGTCTGGACCTATTCGGGCATCCGCCCGCTCTACGACGATCATGCGTCGAACGCCTCGGCCGTAACCCGAGACTATGTGCTCGATCTTGATGGCAGCGCCGATCGCGCTCCCATGCTGAGCATCTTCGGTGGCAAGATCACCACGTATCGCAAGCTCGCCGAGCATGCGATGGCCGAGCTCGCCCCGTTCTTCCCCAATGCGGGGAAGGCCTGGACGGCTGGCGCGACATTGCCCGGCGGCGACATGCCCGGTGGCGATTTCGCCCGTTATGTCGATACTCTTGGCGCGACTTACCCGGCGATGCCGTCCGATCTGCTGCGAAGGCTCGCGCGCGCTTATGGCACCTGTACCGACGCGCTGCTCGGCGATGCGCGGGTTCCTGCCGATCTGGGTGAGGATTTCGGTGCCGGCCTCCATGCGCGTGAGGTCGATTATCTGCGCACCTGCGAATGGGCGAGAACCGCCGAGGATATTCTGTTTCGCCGCAGCAAGCTTGGTCTGCACGTTCCCGCCAGAGCGGCAGAGCTGATCGACGCCTATTTGGCAAACAGCACCGCCCCCGCAGCCGGTAAACTGGAATCGGCATCGACGTGACTGGCGAAATGCCCATGGAAGGTGGCGGACACGGTGCCATCTTCGAGCAGGAGGCCATGGCGGAAGGCAGCGCCTCGCGTCATCGCCAGATCCTCGAACTGGCTCGCAGCACGGGCAAGGTCGGCGTCGAGGAACTCGCCGAGCGGCTTGGCGTGACGCCGCAGACGATCCGCAAGGATCTCAATGTCCTTGCTCGCAAGTCGATGCTGTCGCGGGTCCATGGCGGTGCGATCGTCACATCGGGCGTCGACAATATCGACTACGACACGCGACGTACCGTCGCGACCGGTGCCAAGGCGGCCATCGGCGAGGCTGCAGCGGCGTTGATTCCCAACGGTGCTTCGTTGTTCATCAACATCGGCACCACCACCGAGGCGGTCGCAAGCCATTTGGTCCACCACCGCGACCTGATGGTGATCTCGAACAATCTCAACGTCGTCGACATTCTGGACAACAACGACGGCATCGATCTTGTCGTGGTCGGCGGGCAGGTGCGCCGCCACGATCGGGCGGTCGTCGGCGCGCTCGCCATGGAGTTCATCCGCACGTTCAAGGTCGATTACGCGCTCATCGGCATTTCCGCGATCGATCCGGATGGCAGCTTGCTCGATTTCGCCGTCGACGAGGTGCAGGTGACGCGCACGATCATCCGGCAGGCGCGCAAGGTGATCCTTGTGGCGGATACGTCCAAGGTCGGTCGCGCGGCCCCGGTGCGTGCTGGCACCCTCGAGGACATCGATTACCTGGTGACGGATCGGATGCTCGACCCGGCACTTGCCGCGGCGTGCCGGGACGCAGGCGTTCACGTCATCGAGACGGATGGCCGATAGTAGTGCCGGAGGGAATCGTGTAATATTCCGGATTCTCGGGTACTTGGACTGTGCACTTCAGGTCGTGTACACGATCGGACGCTCGTTCATTTCTGACTACGTCATGCCGCCTAATTGCGGCGCCCATTTCGAAGAGCCAGCATTCCAAGTCCGATCAACGTCGCGACAATCGCCCCGGGCAGCACGACGAGCCAGAATCGATCGTCGCTGGCGAGGCTCCAGGGGGCGGCGTGACAACTGGCTGCGCCCGGAGCGTGACCGCAAGCGAGGCTGGTCACGAAGCCATATATCAGCAACGCGCAGCCGCCCACGAGGGTCGCCATTGCAAAGAGGAGGTAGGCCAGTACGCGCATAGCGGGTCGCTCATCCGCCTTCATCGGGAAGGGGTCAACCAGTGCGAACGGGCGCAACGGTTGATTTCACATGGCACGGCGTTATGCCCCGCCTCCTTGAGCCATGCGGAGCACCACAATCGCGCACCTGTTTTTTCCTGTCGCGCTCATGATCTCCACGGCCACGATGGCGACCGACGTAGATCCCGACCCATCCCAGACATCAGAGGTTGATGCGATCGAGTGCCGGCTCGATGCGTCCACTTACCATTCCTTTGCCTTCGGAGTTGAGGGCGAGGAGAAGATCGCTCGAAAACGAGGCTGGAAGAAGGTCCGCTCGGCAAACCCCTTGCTTCTCGAATTTGACCTGCCCGCGCCGATTACCGTGGCCAGCGGGTACACCACCCGGCGCATCGCGTTCACTGCGGACGGCATCCTGGCGGTGCTCGATCTGGCGGATCCCAATATTCTGGCGGCACAGGAGAAGATCGCCAACATGATGGGCCCCGAGCCGATGATCGCTGCAATCGTCGCCTCTGGCAAGGCCACCCGCGCCGAAGCGGAAGCCATGATCCAGTTCCGCAAGTTCCTGGGCGAGCAGATCGTGCAGGATGTCGTCGAACCGGCCGCGCAGCCGGGTGGTTACGGCACCCACACCAAGATCGCGCGCACAATCTCGAATGCGACCACCCATCCGGGCAAGACCTTCTACGGCTGCTCGTATCGCATGGACATTCTGGACGAGAATGGCGAGCCTTTGTAAAACGAAGCCGTACGCCGCCGCAGGGGGGGCGGGGAACAAAGGCTCGATCCTCGTCGGTCCGTCATTTTCCTTCGCGCATCTTGAACGCGGTCAGCCTGGCCTTCCTGATGCCCGCGTGAGCGTTTCCTTTACCTGACGGATATTCACGCCACCCGTCTCTCCTTTGCCACAAGGTAAGCTACGCGCTGTAATCAATCGACTTTTGCGAATGATTGGTGAATTAACATCCGGCAATTGACGCTGAAGTTCAAGTTCGTTTTAGGCTGTCTGCTCGATCCGGGGGCCGACTACCATTCCAGACACTCAAGTACTTGCACCCATGGTGCGCAAGCTGGAGGAGCATTCAAGCCTCCAGATTGCCGAACGTAACGCATTGCTGAACCTTCCGCATGAAATACTATGCCGGAAACGTGGCGAAGTGCTTGTGAGGGCAGGCGATACAGTCAAGCACTGCATGGTGGTTGTTGGCGGATTTGCTTTTCGCACTGGCCATATAAGAGGCAATCGACAAATTCTATCCACCCAGATGGTCGGTGACGTCGTGGATATAGAGAGCCATATTTTCGCGAAATCCAGCTTTAACGTAGAGGCCGCAAGTGCCACGCAAGTCGCCATGATTTCGCATGGCTCGATCAAGATGCTGATCGATCGCTATCCGAACATATCGGCAGCATTCTTGACCGACGTGATGGTTGATGCCGTCCAGTTTCGTCAAACGATCGCTCGCGTTGGAAGCGGGAATGCATACCGGCGGATCGCAAACCTGGTCATCGGTGTTGTTCGTCGCCAGACAATCGCGATGTGTAACGATGGTCCGACATACCATTGGCCATTTTATCAGGAGGATATTGGAGCAGCTACCGGCATGACTCACATCCACGTCTCGCGTGTTTTGAAGACGATGAAAAAGGAACAGGCTTTTACCATCGACAGACGATCAATTACGATTGTCGACTGGGAGAGGATGCATAGCTGGGCGGCTTTGGAGTGACTTCCAGGCGATAGGTTGTCGTTTGTTGGTAGCCTGCGCCTTCCCGGCTCAAGGTCGTGGGTGAGACCGTTTGCTACCAAGCGTGCAGAACCTAGCCGAAGTGGGCTCACACCCGGCGACGACGATCCGCTCGATCTACGTCGAAGGTGCCTCGACCGCACATCGCAAGATGATATCAAACCGCGTCAGATCGGTCGTCCAGCAGCAAATCGAGATGCCGACGGATAGCTAACGAAGGCCAGGGCCGGGATATATCGATGCATCCCGAACAGGGCAAGACGGCGGGTGCTCTGCGCCGTCCGCAAGTCATCCGGGCGCAATCGGCCACGAGGTGAGCCATCAGTTTAGATAAAATGTGATGTCGGACAGGCCGTGTTGACCTAGTGGATGTGGGAGCAACGATGTAGGTTCAACTTCCCAGGCTATGATCAAGATGGATGACTCTGAAGCGCAGCGTTTGGCGGTCCTGGCAAAATACGACGTGATCGATACGCCTCGCGAGGCGGCTTTCGACGAGGTGGCGGCACTGGCGGCGAAACTGTGCGATGCACCCATCGCCGTTGTCAATCTGATCGGTGATCGTCGGCAGTTCTTCAAGGCCGAGGTCGGTCTTGGCGTGCGCGAAACGCCGTTCGATAGTTCCTTTTGTGCCAAGGCGATTTTGGAGCAGGATTTCCTGCTCGTTCCAGACGCCACCCAGGATGTTCGTTTTAGCTGCAACCCACTGGTGGTAAGCGATCCCCAGCTGCGCTTTTACGCCGGTGCCCTGCTGAAGACCGAGGACGGCTTTGTCATCGGAACGTTGTGCGTTCTCGATTACCGCCCGCGGCAGCTGAGCGAGCTACAGCAAGATGCGCTCCGCGTGCTGGCACGACAGGTCATGGCGCAACTGGAACTGCGGCGCGCGCTGCAGGAACGCAGCCGGCAGCTCGCGGCGGCGGAAGCAAGCGAGCAACGTCTTCGCCATACACAGATCGAGTTGGCGGATAGCGAGGCACGTTTCCGCAACATGGCCGATAACACCCCTGTGATGATGTGGGTCACCGACCCGGATGGCTATTGCACTTACCTCAATCGCGTCTGGTACGAGTTCACCGGCCAGAAAGAAGAGGAGGCGCTTGGCTATGGCTGGCTCGATGCCACTCACCCCGATGACAGGCTCGTAGCGGAACAGGTTTTCATAGAGGCAAACGCGGCGCGCCGGCCGTTTCGCGCGGAATACCGGCTCCGGCGGTTCGATGGCGCGTATCGTTGGGCCATCGACGCGGCCAGCCCACGCTTTTCCACCGATGGCGAGTATCTCGGTTATGTCGGCTCGGTGATCGACATCGATGAGCGCCGCGAGGCGGAAGATGCCTTGCGCCACGCCAGCACTTTGTTGGCCGCGGTTATGGAAGCTGTTCCCGGCGTCGTTTACGCCAAGGATCAGGATGGGCGTATGATCGCGGCCAATCGCGGGACGGTGGAGTTGGTAGGCAAACCGCTGACCGAGATCATCGGCTACACCGACAAGGATTTTCTCGACGACCCCGCGCAGGGCGAAGAAGTCATGATCAATGATGCTCGAATCATGGCGGAGAACCGTACCGAAGTGCTTGAGGAAGTGGTGAGCCTGCCCGATGGGCGCGCAGCGACCTGGCTTTCGACCAAGGCGCCTTTCCGGGACGCCAGCGGGACCATCATCGGGCTGGTGGGGTCGTCCGTCGACATCACGGATCGAAAGCGTGCGGAGGAGCGGCTTCGGCGTAGCGAGGCCCAGTTGCTGGAGCTTAACGAAACGCTCGAGCGGCGGGTCGAAGCAGCCATGGCAGACCGCGATCGCACCTGGAATAACGCGCGCGATCTCTTGCTTGTTGTCGGGGTGGACGGCATTTACCGGGCGGTCAATCCGGCGTGGACAAAGATCCTGGGTTGGCGGCCCGAGGAACTTGTTGGTCGGTCGTACCTCGACTTCATCCATCCCGATGATCGACTGTCCGCCGCCGATGCCTTGGAGACGGTGTCTGCGCCCGAGATGCCGGTCCACGAAAACAGATACCGGCACAAGGACGGTAGTTTCCGCTGGATCTCCTGGGTTGCCGCCCCGGAGGCGGATCTGATCTATGCCTCCGGACGCGACGTGACGGCCGACAAGGAAAGGCAGATACAGCTCGAACAGGCGCAGGAGCAGCTTCGGCAGGCGCAGAAAATGGAAGCGGTCGGGCAGCTCACGGGCGGAATCGCGCATGACTTCAATAATCTGCTCACCGGTGTGATCGGATCGCTCGACATGATGCAACGGCAGTTTGCCAAAGGCGATATGAGCAAGATGGAGCGCTATACGAATACGGCGCTCACCTCTGCAAACCGCGCTGCCGCGCTTACCCATCGCCTGCTTGCATTCTCGCGCCGCCAGCCGCTCGATCCCAAGCCCGTCAACGCCAACCGTCTGGCGACCGGCATGGAGGAACTGTTGCGCGGGACGATCGGCGAGGCCGTGCGGCTTGAACTCGTTCTGGCGGGTGGATTGTGGCAGACGTTGTGCGATCCACATCAGCTTGAAAGTGCGATCCTCAACCTTGCCATCAACGCGCGTGACGCCATGCCGGAGGGGGGGACACTTACGATCGAGACCTGCAACGCGCATCTCGACGAAGCGTATGCTGCACGCCAGCGCGAGGTAAAACAGGGTCAATATGTCTGTATCTGCGTTTCCGATAATGGCGTGGGCATGACGGCGGACACGATCGGCAAGGCGTTCGAACCGTTCTTCACCACCAAGCCGATCGGTCAGGGGACGGGGCTGGGTCTTTCGATGATCTATGGCTTTGCGCGCCAGTCGGAAGGTTACGCGAAAATCTACTCGGAGCCGGGCGAGGGCACCACGTTCAAACTCTACCTTCCGCGCCATTACAGCGAGGGCGAAGAAGAGTTGGATCAACGGGTCGTGCGGAGCGATGAACACCGCACGGAGCGGGGCGAGGTCGTTCTGGTCGTCGAGGACGAGAGCGCCGTTCGCGCCCTGGTCGTCGATGTGCTGGAAGAGCTTGGGTATCGTGCGCTGGAGGCCGCCGACGGGCCCTCGGGTCTGAAGCTGCTCCAATCGCAGCTGCGTATAGACCTGCTTGTCACCGACATCGGTTTGCCGGGTCTCAACGGGCGTCAGCTCGCCGACGCGGCACGCGAACGCCGCCCCGGCCTGAAAGTGCTGTTCATGACCGGCTACGCCGAGAACGCCACTATCGCTAACGGTTTTCTGGACCCCGGCATGGCGATGATCACCAAGCCGTTTCCCATCGACGCGCTGGCTGCACGCATCAAGGGAATGATCGAGGCGACCTGATCCGATGTCGGTTTCCCCTGGCGCGCGGGTCGTCTCAAGGGACGGGTTCCGGGATCAAACTTGCGCTGTATTGTGAGATCGAATAGCGTCCAGCGCGTTGAACTGACCCAACAAGTCGCTGTTATCAGGGTAGATCGTCGACCGGTGGGGCCAATGTTCGGCAGAACGTAAGAGCATTCAGATGGGCGGCCGATCAATCGGCTGACCTTCGCGTGTTCGTGCCGTCCTCATGGTAAGCCGGTCCCACTGGCAGCATGAGTCAAACCAGATACTGACGAACCGATCCGCGCTAGATAAAGGCGAATACCATGGACGCCGACTTTGACTTCGCGCTGGGAGACAGCGCAGACACCATTCGCGATGTGACCGAGCGTTTCGCCCGCGAGCGGATAGCGCCACTGGCCGCGCGTATCGATGCCGACGATTGGTTTCCCCGCGACGAGCTGTGGACCGCGATGGGTGAGCTGGGTTTGCATGGCATCACTGTCGCCGAAGAGTTCGGTGGTCTTGGTATGGGCTACCTCGAGCATGTGCTGGCTTGCGAGGAAGTGTCGCGTGCTTCGGCCTCGATCGGGCTCAGCTATGGCGCGCACTCGAATTTGTGCGTCAACCAGATCAGCCGGTGGGGCACGCCCGAGCAGAAAGCCCGGTATCTTCCCAAGCTGATTTCCGGCGAGCATGTCGGGAGCCTGGCGATGTCCGAGGTGAATGCCGGGTCGGACGTCGTTTCGATGAAGCTGAAAGCGCAGAAGGTGGATGGCGGCTGGCAGCTTACCGGCACCAAGTTCTGGATCACCAACGGCGCCTATGCCGACACGCTGGTGGTCTATGCCCGGACCGATCCCGACGCCGGATCGCGCGGCATCACGACGTTCCTGATCGAAAAAGGCATGGCTGGCTTCTCGATCGGGCAAAAGATCGACAAGATGGGCATGCGCGGCTCGCCGACGTCGGAGCTGGTCTTCGACGGCTGCTTCGTACCGGACGCGAATGTCATGGGCCGGGTCGGTGGCGGGGTCGGTGTGTTGATGAGCGGGCTCGACTACGAGCGTGTGGTTCTGGCCGGCATCCAGCTTGGCATCATGCGCGCGTGCCTCGACACGGTTCTGCCGTTCCTGCGCGAGCGCAAGCAGTTCGGCAAGCCGATCGGCGCGTTCCAGCTGATGCAGGCCAAAGTCGCGGACATGTACGTGGCGCTGCAATCTGCCAGGGCCTACGTCTATGCGGTGGCGCGGTCCTGCGATGCCGGGCGCACCACGCGGTTCGACGCGGCCGGCGCAATCCTGCTCGCGTCCGAGAGCGCATTCCGGGTTGCCGGTGAGGCCGTGCAGGCGCTTGGCGGGGCGGGCTATACCAAGGACTGGCCCGTCGAGCGTTACTTGCGCGATGCCAAGCTGCTCGACATCGGCGCTGGCACCAACGAAGTGCGCCGGATGCTGATCGGCCGTGAGCTGATCGGCGCCTGATCCGCGCTCAGTCGGCCACCAGGCTACGCGGCAAGGAAACCCCATCGGCGTCGGTCAACGTGGCGAGCGCCTGATACCGTGCCAATGGCACCCGCGCGATGCCTTTCAGCAATAGCGTTTCGCGTGCCTGATGGAGGTCCGGTGCGGCCACCGCCCATTGCAATGCCCGTCGCAGGAGGTCGACCTCAAGGTCGGTCGCCTTTCCGGCTGTCACGAAGGGCAGGCCGGGTGACGACGGAGTGTGGCCGACGACACGCAAGCGGCCGGTAAGATCAGGCATAAGGCGTTGCAGGTGGGCATACGTCACCACATCCAGAGCGGCGACATCGGCATCGCGGTTGGCAACGGCCTCGGCGCTGGCCAGGTGCGACCCGCTGACGATCGCGCCAGCAAAGATCGGCGCTGCGTTCGTCCACGGGGCAAGAGCGGCAGCCAGCAAGTTGCACCCCGAGTTCGAGGCCGGCTCGTTGATCGCAACGGTCGCTCCTCGCAGATCACGAACGTCATCGATGTGGCTGTCGTGCGAGACGACGATAACGCTGCGATAGTCCGGCCCGTCACACCCCGGCGCGTCATAGCACGGGGTGGCGACCAGGCGGAGGCGGCCCTCCCATCTGGTCGCCAGGGGAAAGCCACAAGTTTGCGCCAGCAGCAGATCGGGATCGTCCCAGATGTCGCCAAGCGGGCGACGTCGATCGAGCTGCCACGGAACCTGCTCGACACCATGATCGTGTAGCCATGCGGCGAGCCCACGCCACAGCGCATCGTTGGCTTCGAGCAAACCGGGAAGGTCGTACATCCCGAGCGATGCGGGGCGCTCGACAATCATTGCGGGCTGACGGGACGGTGGTCGGGGTGGATCAGGCTGTCATGCCCTCGAAAGAGGAAGCGGCGTGCGATCTCGCCATAGCCGGCATAAACGAGACCACCGTTTTCCTGTGCGAACCCGGCGCGCCGATTTCTGTAGTAGCCGGGCAGCTTGTACCAGGCGAGGCCGGGCTTGCGATGATGCGCGGCATGCAGGTTGTTGAACAGGAACAACAGGGCGAATGGGCCGGCGCGTTCGACCGTGGCGACACGGTGGTCTGGCAGTGCGGCGGCGCGATGCTCGGCGAAGGAACGCAGCAGCGTCAGCGACAGGCCCGGATAGACGATCAGCAGCGCATATGTGCCGAGGCCGATGCCGCAGCGGTCGAGCCACCACGCTATGGCAGCGACGCCGATGAGATGAGGCACCCAGTCCCGCAAGGTGGAAAACGGCGCGCGAACCAGCCGCTGCAGTTCCTGCGCCAAAAAACGCAAGACCATGATCGCGGGCCCTAGCAGCAGGCGACCCGCCAGAGTTGCCTGCGCCGTCTCCAGACACAGGCTCAGACGTCCCAGGATGCCGCGACTATGCGGAAGATAGCGGGATTCCGGATCATCGAACGGATCGGTTATCGCGGGCGTCGCATGATGCGCGATGTGTGTGCGGCGGTAGATGACGAACGGCAACCATAGCGCGAGCGGCACCGCACCGATCAGCGTGTTTACCGCATGCGAACGGCTGGGGTGGCCATGAATGATTTCGTGCTGCAGCGATCCGTGCCAGGCGATCAGCCAACCACCGATCACCACGACCAGCCACGCCGGGAGGCGGTGCGCACTCGCCGTGAGCACCAGCCATCCCACATAGATCGTCACCGCCAACAACACTGTCGGCCATTCGAGCCGCTTGATCCTGGCCAGCTGCCGGGTTGCCCCGGAGCCGCTTTCGATCCGCGATTTGCCATTCCCACGAGTCATGGGAATTACATAACCAGATAAGTAGACAATGCAAATAGGGCTTAGCTATCGCTTTGCCAAGCAGGTCTATCTGCGCGATCAAAAGCGTGTTGACGCCTCGATTCCGAATTCGCGGGGGCGTCCTGGGGTGAACCGGTCGATGCCGAAGTCTCCGAAATAGCCGAACCGCTGCAGCTGCACCGTCTTATCCAATACGTTGGTACCGAATACCGCGACTTGCCACGGGGCGTTCACCGGCACGAAATCCACCCGGAAACCGAGCAAGGCATAGGCGGGCAAGCGGCAGACATAGTCTGCGCCGGACTGGCAAGCGGGCTTCCTGCCCACGCCGCGCACGTCCACAGTCGGCGTCAGCGTGCCATGCGAACCCAGCTCGATGTCGTAGGACGCGACGGCGCTGAAGGTGTACTTGGGCGCCGAATTGACCGGGGTGTCCTTCGTCAGGGCCACGGCATTTGGGCGAATGCTGTCATATGCCTGCGACAGGTACGATACGTTGCCTCGCAGGGTCAGCGCGCGAACGGGTCGCAAGGTGAACTCGCCTTCGAAGCCGGCTTCGTGAGCGGACGCCGCGCTTTGCACCTGACGGGTCGAGACATTGCCGACCAGCACGTTCACCCCTGCCTGAATATCCGAGTACTTCTGGTAGAAGCCCGAGAGGTTGATCGTGGCGCGACGGTCGAACAACTCGGCTTTGATCCCGCCCTCGTAGGACCACAGCTTCTCGGGGTCGTAGGATGAGGGAAAGCGGCCGTTAGCCGGCTGTGAGCCGAGCTGTTGGTTGAACCCGCCAGCGTTGTAGCCGTGCGCCGCCGTGACGTAACCGAACAGCGCATCGTTGAAACGATAGGACAGTTGCAGCTTGGGATCGAAGCCGTTCCAGCTGGTGCTGTCGCTTGCGGTGAAGGCCGCGCCACCACAGTTGGCGATGCCACCCAGAAAGTCACCGGTGAAATAGCCACACTGGGTCGGTACGCCGTCGTAGAGGAAGGTGTTGGACCTTCCGGCGAAGAATACGTAGCTCGACCCCTTTTTGCGGTCGTGCGTATAGCGTGCTCCCAGCGTCAGTTCGAGTCGCGGGGTGATCTTGTACGATGCCTGTGCAAAAGCGGCATAGCTGTCGTAGTCCAGCGAAGCATCATAGACATAGCCCAGCGGGTCGATCCAGTCGGGACCGGTATCCTGCAGGAAGCTGGTTTTCTGATGGAAGTAGAACAGGCCGGCCAGGAAAGTCAGTTGTTCGTCGTCTCCAAGGCTGCCGCCCAGCGTCAGCTCCTGCGTGAACTGGCTGGTGCGGGTGTCGTCGTATTCGGCGTAGATATCGTCGGGAGCGTTGTTGATCGGGGTGTAGAACTTCGCGCTCGATCGACGGTAAGCGGTAACCGAATGGAGTGCGAGACGATCGTTCAGTTCATAGTTGAGCCGCAAGTTCAGCGTCTTTGCATCGGTGTCGTTGAAGGGGGCACGCCCCGTGTATCGCGCGATGCCGCTCCTCGCATCGCCGCCGGTGGCGATATCGGTGATCGCGGCACTGGTGGGAGCGTTCAGCGTCGCCCCGCCATAGACCAGGTAGTCTTTGCCGAGCACCGGAAAACGAGTGCAGTATGGCACCGCATGCAACGCATCGTAGTTCTGGATGTAGCCTGCCGAGGGCAGGCAGCCGAGCGGGATCGTGGCGCCGCCATCCGTGCGTGAGCGGTTGATTTCACCCAGCAGGTCGGCAGTGAGCGGTCCTTGCTCCGCTCGCAGCTGTAACCGGATCGAGCGATTGTCGATATCGCCGCTTCGCCCATCGTCGAGGACGTGCTTGATGTAGCCATCGACATCCTGCGTGCGGAAGCTCAGCCGCCCAGAAAGACCATCGGCCAAAGGCACGTTGATCGCGCCTTCCGTTTCGAGGCGATCGAAAGAGCCCAGGCGTACCCTGGCATAACCTTCGAAGCGATCGGTAGGGCGCTGCGTCGTCAGCAGCACGGCGCCGGCCGTGGTGTTCTTTCCGAACAGCGTGCCTTGCGGGCCCTTCAGCACCTGAAGATTGGCAATGTCGTAGAAATAGAGGTCGTTCCCCTCCAGCCGGCTGACATACATCTCGTCGACATAGAAGCCGGCCTTGGCATCGGAATTGACCTGATTGAAGGTCTGGCCGATGCCACGAATGGTGAAGCTGGTGCCGCCCGAAAGCAGCGGAACGAGTTCGAGGTTGGATACCGCCCCGCGCAAGTCCTGAAAGCTGCGGACACTTTGCTGCAGCAGATCATCGCCGGAAAGGACTGTCGCCGACACGGGCGTGGTCAGCAGGTTTTCCTCGCGCCGACGTGCGGTCACGGTGATTTCCGCAGATGGCGAAGCCTCTTGCGAAGCGGCCGGCACCGACGTGTCTTGCGCCGCCGCAAGGCTGCTGGTGCCAAGGCATCCGGCTACAAATGTCGTGTACCACGCGGTTCGTGTGCTGATCATGATCGTATTCCCCCTGCTCGCCCGATGGCCTGTAAAAGCTTAATCTACGAGATTGGTAGTGAATTCGAGATCGTTGCCCTTTGTGCACTGAAAGCTGATTTATCACCGCAGGACCGGTCCATCCGCCTATGGATCGGACGTTGGATTCGTTCCTGCTTGATTATGTCTCGATTGTGTCGCTAGGCCTTGGGAGGGGGAAGCTTCACCATGTTCAATCGATCCGCCTTCGCGATCGGCGCCTTGCTGACGCTATTGGCCAGCGCGCCGGCACTGGCACAGCAGTCCGCACCGACGCAGCGTGACTACTGCCCCGACCGTCCCGGTCTGGGCACGCCTGCTTGCATCATCGCGCCGGGCAAGGTGTCGATCGAGACCGGCATCGCTGACTGGACACGAGAGGATACGTCGGACGAACGCGAAGACACACTGCTGTTGGGGGATACACTGATCAGGGTGGGCCTGGGCGATGCGCTTGAGGCGCAGATCGGCTGGACACCGTTCGGACATGCCCGAACGCGCGACAAGGCGAGTGGCGACGTTTCCAAAGTCGATAGAGCGGGCGACGCGCTGATCGGTCTCAAAGCCAACTTCAGCCACCCCGATGGCAAGGGCGTATCGATCGCGGCACTGCCGTTTGCCACCATTCCCGTGGGACGATCACCCATCGGCGCAGGAGACTGGGGAGCCGGTCTGATCGTCCCCGTCAACTTCCAGGTCAACGACGCGGTGAGTCTGCAACTCTCACCTGAGATCGATGCCGCGCCGGATAGCGACCGCCACGGCCGCCACCTGTCCTACGGCGGGGTCGTGGGGCTTGGGCTGGCTGTCAGCAAGACGGTCAATCTAACCGCTGAATTCGCTTCGACCAGGGACAACGATCCCGAGGCGCATGCCACACAAACTTACGCGGCCTTGTCGACGGCATGGATGGCGTCGCCCAATCTCCAGCTGGATGCCGGCTCGACGATCGGCCTCAGCCATGATGCCGCTGATCTGGAAGTCTACGTCGGCATCTCGCGACAACTTTGATCGCCAGCAGAGGGAGGCAGCGAGCCGAAGCAGGCTCAGCGTGAACGCGCCCCGCCGCGACCACCGCCACGATTGCCACCGCCCCGGTTTCCGCCCCAATTACCGCCCCGGTCACCACCATTGCGATAAGTCGCGCGTGGCTGTCCGCTCACGCCGCCGTTGCCGATCACGGCTGGTGGTGCACCCGCGTCGTTTCGCCGGCCTTGCCATTGGCCTGCCGACGGACCACGATCCGGTCGGCGCGGGCCCGCGCGATCGCGGTTCCACCGGCGACCGTCATTGTTGCCGAGATCGTGCCGTCCCGCCCGATAGCCGCCCCGCTCTCCCTGCCAGTAGCGACGTTGACCATCATTCCAGCGAGACCGTCGCCCGCTCCGATCGAAAACGTAGATACCGTTTCCGGGATAATAGAAGTCGTTGTACCAGCCGCCGCCATAGGGGCTGCCGTATGCGATGGAAGGGCCATAGCCGCCATAGCCGCCATAGTAGTCGGAGGCGTAACCACCACCGATACCATAGCCGCCCATGCAGCCGCCCAGCGTGATGCTCAAGCCGAGCGCGGCGATTGCAGCCCAGCGCTTCTTGAAAGAAGCCATGTCCAAGTCCTTGTGTTTGCACATCCTTAGCGGGATGGCGTGCTGACAAGGATTTAGGATCGAACGCGCGCGCTTCAACGTGTCTGTCGTCTTGGCTAGGGGTGCAAATGCCGCGAACGCACGCTTTTCAGAGGGCGTGACGCCGCATAGCGCGCGGGATTGCCTCGCTCCGTCCCGCATGGCAGGTCGGCCTTATCCAACCACGATCGAGGTCGCCGGAGTGCGCGCTTTCACCCTGTTGTTCGGCTTGCCCGGTTTGCTGGCGTCCACGATGACGATAGCGGCGGCGTCGTCCGATGATCTCGCCGAAGTGGAACTGCGCCGCTGCCTGGCTGCGCCGGAGGGTTCGTCGACGAGCGGTCAGACGACCTGCGAGAGCGCAGCGGCCCGCCGTTATGATCGGCGCATGAACGCGGCCTATGTAGCGCTCATGCGCAGGCTTCCTGCTGATGCCGCCGCAAGGTTGCGAACGTCACAGCGCGCCTGGCTTGCATTTCATGTGGCAGAGCAGGCGGCCTTGTCGGCGATGTACGAGACGCGCACGGGCACGATGTACGTTCCCATGCAGGCCGCCGCGTCCACGAGCCTCCTTCGCGATCGCGCGCTTCAGCTGGAGGCATCTTTGCGGGTATCTTCGATCGACGAGTGATCGCGCCGTCATCGTTTCAGCGAACGAGGTGGAGGCACCGGGCCGCCGGCCCGAGCTGCATCCTGCGCCCCCAATCGAAGCTGAGAAAATCCTGCTCGATCCCGTCCGCGAATACCACGCCGCCCTCGTTCATCCGCGACGTGACCGAGAGGCCCGTATCGATCAGCTTTCCGAAGCGCAGGCTGGTGCCGGTCGATATGCTGGGGAAGGGCTCGCGCACGAAGTACGCGACGGCGCGTTCTTCGGAGCCGAGGGCGACCTGCTCACCCGTCGCTTCCATGATCGAACGCGCCCACCCGGTGGCGCCGGTGCCGGACGCCACGATCATCCCGCTCGATGATTGGTATTCGCTGACCTGCGCGACATCGAGGGTGTAGCGCGCGGACTGGTGGCTGCGATGCCCGACGAATATCTCGTTGAGCGATAGCAGCCGCTCGCCGGTGTCGAGCACCGCTTCCACCATCGTGCGTCGCTCGACCGCGATGGCATTCGCCGCGCTGGCGAGCAGGACCGGACCAAGCCGCGCGATGGGTATCCGCACCAGCACGCCGTCATAAAGATCCGGCGCGGGGTTGATGCCGATCACCGGTTGCCCGTCGAGGTACTTGGCGACGTTGGCGACAAGGCCGTCCTGCCCGACGACGACGATCACGTCCTCGGGACCGAACAGGAAACGGTCGAGGTCGTCCCGCCGCACCGTGGCCTGGCGCCAGTTGTCGTGCAGGGAAGCGCGCGCCATCCGCAGCGTCTCTTGAAAGCGATGATGCTGGCGCTCGACGTCCTCGATACGCTGGCCCCGCGTTTCCAGGAAGAAGCGCGCCTGTCCCGGCGTCGCATGGCGGGCCAGCAGCTGCTCGTAGTCGGTGTCGCGGTGGACGAACACCGCGCGGGGGGTGGCCGTCGCCATGAAGCGCTAGATGCGATCGAGGGGGGCGGGCTTGCGGAATTCACCGACGACCGAGGCCAACAGATCGGGCGTGATGTTGAGGTGCTCGATCGTGTCGAGCTTGCCGGCAAATTCGCGCGCGGCAAGACCCATCAGCACGCCCGGTGCGAGGTCGCGATAGATCGCGATGCGGGCCTGCTCGGCCTCGGCCTTCGCGCTTTCGACGGTGCGGATGCGCTCTGCCTCGGCGGCGGCCTCGACCTGGCTGGCTTCGGCGATGCCGGTTGCGCGGGTGCGGGCATTGCCAGCTTCCTCGGCAATCAGCAGCTTCTCGCGACGGGCCAGTTCGGTCTTGTTGGCCAGTTCGTTCTCGGCGATGGCGCGCTCCTTTTCGACCGCGAGCGCGCGACGTTCGAAGGTCGCCTGATCGGCCTTTTGCTGCAGCGCCTCGAAAGTCGGCGTCTGCAGTGCGCGTTCCAGTTCGCTCGACGGAGCCAGGCTCGTGAGCCGCACTGCCGCAACCGCGATGCCGATCCCGGCAAGCGACGGATCTGCCGCCAGCGCCGCCTCCAGCCGCAATCGCAGCGGATCAAGGCCGGCATCGAGTAACGCACGGACCGGCGCCTCGGCAAGGTACTGCAGCGCGGTCTGGTTCACGAGGCCGGTCAGCCGGGTCTCGATCCGTTCGATCGGCTCGCTTTGATACTTGCCGGTGACCAGGCCGATGCTGAAGTCGACACGCTCGGCCAGCTTTACCGGATCGACGACGTGCCACGTCAGCGTGCCTTGCACCGCAAGCGACTGGAAATCCTGGCTACGGCCTTTGACGAACAGCGTCATCTCGCGGTCGTCCATCGGCACTTCGGCGATACTGGCGGTTTCCGGGCGGAACCAGAACACCAGCCCGCGCCCGCTCTGGCGCACCTCGCCGTTACGATAGCGGATGACATAATTGCTGGCGTCGCTGCGCAGCTGAGCCAGGAAGCCCAGGTTCTTCACATAAGCCATGCAGGGCCTCTCTATTGCGGGTGGGTCAGCTTGTGGCGCCTGAACGGATAGGCGAATTGGGCGCGGTACCCGGTGGGTACTTGCTCGGGAACGCCATAGCCCTCCGGCCAGCGACCCTTGGGGAAATGGTAGGTGCCGAACAGGCGGTCGAGCCAGGGAAAGTGGATCGCGAAGTTCACGTCGATCGCCTCTTCCTCGAGCCCGTGGTGCCAGTGGTGAAAGCGCGGCACTACCAGCCATTTGCCGAGCCGATCGAAATCGCCGCGCAAGTTCGCATGGATCAGCGACGAGTAGATGTAGACGACCGCAATGTAAGCCTGCAGCGTCGAAGGCAGGAAGCCCAGCGTCATCATCGGCAAGGCGGTGAAGCCACGCAGCGCCACGATCTCGAAGAAGTGCATCCGCGCACCGGCCAGCCAGTCCATCGACTTCGCGGAATGATGCACCGCGTGAAAACCCCATAGGAACGGCACGCGGTGGAAGGCGCGGTGGAACCAGTATTGCGCCAGATCCGTCAACACCATGATCTCGATGAACTGCACGATCCATGGCTGGCCACCGACCATCGCGCGAAAGCCTGCGAACCCGCCGGTATGCGCCATGACCGCCTTGGACGGCGCAAAGGCCAGGAAAGTCAGGGCCTGCACCATCATCGAACTGATGAGGTAGTAGAACAGATCCTCGCGCCACTCGGTGCGGAACAGCCGCTGGGCGCCCCGGCGTGGAAACGCCCGCTCGATCGGGGCGAACATCAGGCCGGTTATCGCCAGGTTGACGATGAAGAAGTCCAGCCCGAAGAACACGCCCCAGGTACGCATCTCGTCCGCTTGAACATCCGCGCCGCCCAGCAGCGCTGCGACGATGCCAATGCCAAGTGCCGTGAAGCCGATCGCCTTGGCCGGACGCAGCAGCAGGCTGAGCAGCGACAGCGCATAGCTTGCCAGCAGGATGACATGGACCCCGACGCGAAAGCCCGGAAGATCACGCAGCTTGGCCAGTTCCGGCATCGCGAAGATGCCGGGCCAGCGCAATGCCACGACGAAGCCGAGCCCGGCGATCGCCAGGATCAGCGCGAAGAAGCCGGCGAACCATCCACTGCCGAAGCGGCGCGCTTCGATGGGCGCCTGCAGATCGTCGCGCAGGGCGCTGAGGCCAAAGTTTTTGCTCTCCATATCGCGCGTCCTAACCCGAGTTGGCGTCGGAAGCGAGAGGCGCCGGATCAGGCCGCGGGCTGACGTCGCCGTGCAAGCTGCCACACCATCGCCGCCAGCAGCGCAGTGCCGGCGAGCAGCACGCCCCATAAAGCGAGGCGCCGCCACGGCGTGCCCTCGTCCCGCCTGTCGATGGTGACGACGACGGAATCGGCTTGGCCAGCGGTTTGCGCCATCGGTGGTGTGGCTACCCTTGAGCCGCTGGCCTGCATCAAATCCGCCGCTGGCAGGAATACCGATTGCGCATCGGCCTTCCCCACGGCCAACGTGAACGGCGCCGGGCCACTGGCGAGAAAGATGATCCGGACCGGCGCCAGCAGGGCTGCAATTGCCGGTGGCGCGGTGAAGCCAGGCGTGCGTGCATCCGCTTCGATGCGGATGGTTCGAAATCGGCTTTCTCCCATATCGAACTCGGGGTTTGTGAACGTGCGGCGATCTCGGGTGATGCGCGATACCGATCCCGAGGCGATCGGAGTCCACGCGTCTTCTTGCCGGTTGCGGCCCAGTATCCGGATGGGAACGATCGTGTCCTCGCCCTTGGCCCTGATCTGCAAAGCGGAAACGCGCGCGCCAAATGGTATGGTGAACTCGATCAGGCGCGGGTCGTTCAAAGTCGGTATCGCCAAGTGCGCTCGTGGCGGCACGGAACTGCTACGATTGCTTTGCGTGACCACGCGCGCCGAATTGATGGCAACCGGTGACAGTAGTCGGGATGAAGCCGTCCACGTGATGCGCAGGTACTGGTCTTGCAGCGATTGCTCTGAGAACGGGATGGACATGGCGCCCGTCCGGTCGGAGGTGCGATACAACACCTTTTCCGTCAGCGGCTGCCAATCGTTCAGATCGGTACTGCGCTCGATCGTGAAGGTGACAGGCTGACCCGCCGGAATGTCGACGTCCAGCGACAGCGCCGAGGCCGGACCGTGAATATCCCGTGCGTCTAGCAGGACGCCCAGCAATTGGGGGTGGCCGGCCGCCTGCGGCGTTCCATCGACGCGGACGACGCTGGCGCGCTGCCGCTCGTCGATCCGCAGCGACACACCGGTTACCGCCAGCGCGTCTGCGGCTCCCAGGATCGGCATGACACGCAGTGGCACGACGCGGTGCTGGACCGCTGCCGGCACAGTGTAGAGGGCAATGGGAACCGGCTGGCCATCGGCGTCGAACATCCGAATATCCGCCATGTCGGCGCTTTGGGCTGCGATCAGTGCGCGAGCCGGCAAATCGAGCTGTTGCAGGGCCGACCCGGCGGCAGGGGTGACCGGCAGACGGACAGCATAGGATGCCGGCGTGTCGCCCTCCGCTGCCAGCGCAGGGACGCCGCCGATCCAGGCCAGGGCCAGCGCGAACAGTCGGACGATCATGAGACTGGCTCCAGCTGGTCGGACGCCGGCGGCGGTATCGTGGCGGGTGGAATGGCTTTCCTCGGTGGCAATGGAGCGAAGTAGCCGACGACCAGCATCAGCACGCCCACGACGATGAAGGTGACGATGCGCGCGCCGCCGTCCGCATTGGACAGGTCGACCAGTAGCAGCTTGACCACGACCGCCGCCAACAGGCCGCCTCCCGTCAGCCACATCGCACGTAGGCCTCGTCGGTGCGCGATCAGCGTCAACGCCAGCGCGAGTAGCGTCCACAGGATCGACAGGCCAGTCTGCACGACAAAGCTGCCAAGCAGTGCCTCCGGATCCCACGCGACGTCGAGGATGTGATAGGCGAGACGCAGCCACACGGTGTTGATCGCTACGAACGCAAGCGCTGCCACAGCGATCAGCGAACGCCGGTCGGCCAGCCATGCCACGCCTGCGGGGCTCGGCTGCAGTTCCGCAACCATGCGTCGCCACAGCAAGAGCGCGGCCAGCGCGAACGCTACGGACAGATCGACGGGATTGAGCAACGGCAGGTAAGGCAATGGCTGCGTGCGTCCCGCCGCGAACAGCGCGGTGATGAAGGAGCCGACAAAGGTGAGCGCGGCGATAGGGATTGCGGCTCGATAGGCATAATCGACCGCATACTGGTCCAAGGGCCAGCGAGTTCGACGCGCCGCCTTGCCGGCCCATACCGTAAGCACCGTCAGAGCGGCGGTCATTCCCACCAACAGCACGACCGAGGCCCAGGACGTCCGCCACAGGTCGGCGATGTCGCATCCGAACCACAGGCAGTCCAGCAACAGCGCGACAAGCAGCCAGACTCCGCCGATGTGGCTGGCGCGCTGGAGCGGCATCGCCCGAGGTTCAGCGCTCTGGTCGTTCGCCCATAGCAGGCGATAGTGCAGCAGCACGCCGAGCAGCCAAGCGAGCCACTGTGGCGTCTCCAGTACGAACGATCCAGCGCCCCATTGCACGATCAGCGCCAACACGAGCGCAAGCAGGGTGACGCGGCTCGGCCAGGTTGCGACAGGCCAGGATGCCTTGCGGCCGATAACCGCCGCGATGCCCGCGCTCGCGATGAACGCCAGCATCGTCAGCAGCGTGGTCATGTTCGGGTCGATCGCGGGCAGGGGAATTTGACCTGCTATTGCCGGGGGCAGCAGACGATGCAGTTCGAGCACGCAAGCGAGGCACCAGAAGGCAAAACCGAAGAGGAATGCGGGCGTGGCCAGGCCCAACTCGATGGCGGCATAGCCGCGCGCCCAGGCCGAGCCGCTGTGATCCAGCGGGCGACGCAGCCACCAGGCTACCACGAAGGCTGGAAGCGCGATCAGCACCGCGCCCAGCGTGGCGGGGTTCAGCAGAGGCAGCGGCGAAACCAGGTCACCGATCCCCCCGAGGGTGACCAGCCCACCGGCCAGGACCAGAAGCAGCCCGAATGCACGGGGCAACCAGCGAGCCTGTCGCATCCCGACCCAGAACGCGCCCGCGCCCTCAAGCGCCCAGACCGTCGCCGCCCAGCGCACGCCGAGCGCCAGCGGCACTGCCAATGTGACGAACCCGACTGCGACCGCGATCAGCCCATCGGCAAGAACGCGATTGTCACCGCGTCCGCGCCTTGTCACGAACACGGCCAGCGCCAGGTACAGAGCGCCGAAGCCCAGAGCGGAAAAGGCGCTGCCCAGCGGCATGTCGCGTACCAGGCCAACTTGCAGGCCAAAGCCGACCAACGCCGGTCCGAACAGCAGGCTGCTGTCCACGACGTTGCCGAGCCGGGCGGGCGTGTTCCGGGCGTTCAGGACACCGGCGCCGACATAGATCAGCACGAACAGGATGAGGAAGAACTGGCACACCGCGTACTGCGCCGGATCGTACACGAGCACGCCCCACAAGACCGCGATGCCGAAAGTGGCGAAGAAGCCGATCAAGTTGACGATCCGCCACGATCGCCGCCACGCGATGCCCAGGACAGCGAGGTTGAGCACGGTGTAGTACCCGAACAGTCCCAGGGGACCGCCTTCACCTGCGAGCAGAACGGGTACCGCGAACCCTCCGACGAACGAGGTGGCGGCAAGCGTCTGCGCGTTCTGCAGCAAGGCGAGCGCGCACCCCAGTGCGCAGACCACGATCATGATCGGAAAGGCGGCCTCGGGCGCGACGACGGCGAACAGGCGGGAGGCGGCGAATACCGTGAGGTACAGGACGGCGACGCCACCACCTTGCAACGTCAGCGCGAACTCCGGTTTCTCGCGGCGCCGGACAAAGCCGACCCACAGCAATGTGATGCCCACACCGGCGACCATCACCAGCCGCAGTTCGATCGGAAACAGCCCGGCATCGGCGGCGTAGTGTGCCAGAAAAGACAGTCCGACGAAGAGGATGACCAAGCCGACCCGTACGATCGTGTTGCCGCCCAGCAGCCAGCCTACCGCCGCTGCGAACACGCGCTCGATCAGGTTCGGCTTGCGCGGTGGTGCAGGTTTCGGCGGCAAGGTCGGGACTTGGCGCTTCTCGACTGCTGGAGCGGCTGGCTCTGGTATCGCCGGCGCCGGCGCCGGCGCCGGTGCCAGCGCCGATGGCGCCACCGTTGCGGGGGCCGGCGCAGCCGAGGGTCTCGCCACCGGTTGACCCGCCGCCCGAGAAAGCTCCTCGCGCAAGGCATCGATACGCTCAGCCATATCCTTGCGGATGATCGCGCGCAGCCAGAAGCCGAGCAGCGCACCGAGGAACGCGCTGATCGTGGCCGAGCCGAAACCATCCGTCGCCCAGCCCAGCAACGCTCCGCAAACCAAGCCCCAAAGGATCATCTCGCCACTGCTCTCCCCAGCCGGGTTCCAGCCCGACAGGTTCGGACCATACAGGCTTGCAGGTGATCTCCTAATCGCGATCACGCATCTGATGGTCCGAGCAGGAAGACGACGTAGCCGCGAAAGTTCGGGTCGGTGTCGAGTGCCGGTGGTGCAAGCCAGTCCCCGCCTTCCACCAGGCCGATACGATACGGCATGCTAAGCGCGCCCAGGCTGACGAGATAGCGTTCATATCCGGCAATCGTGTGGCGGCCCTGGTAGGTTTGGATAACGATGTCGTCGATGATCGCGGCAAGCCTGCGCAACGGTTTGGGATCTCCGCCCGCGCTCCAGTCCATTAGCCCGGTGATCGAGAGCTTCCATCCTCTGGGTAACCGTGATCTTACCTGCGTCAGGAACGTGGCGTAGCGATCGAGACCGCGCGTGGCCGCGTCGAAATCTATCTGCAGTCCCTCGATTCGGTTGCCGGCGGCCTCCCACCGCGCGAGCGTAGCCAGGATGGCGTCGTAGATCGCGTCCTGCCAGTTCAGCCGTTCGACGCGCACTACCAGCCAGAGGGACGGGCCGGGGACCTTCGGGGTGGCGCGAAGCGGCTCGAAGCGGCTTTCGCGTCCACGGCCGATTTCGCCGGCCAGCACATAGACCGTCTGTGCCTGCCTGAGCCAGGCCGGTGCCGCGACGTGTGGCCACAGGAAAAAGGCGCGATAGCCTCGCGGATCGACCGGCGCAGGCATTCGCTTGCGGCAGCAGGCGAGAAACAAGGCTGAACCCGCCAACAAGAAGGCGCGGCGGTTTACCAGTAGACGGTCAGTTCGCGGGCCCATCGACTGTCAGGATACTCGCGCTTCAGCCGCTTGGACCATGCGCCACGCTGGGCCTTGGGCACGTCCGCCCCGCCGCAATCGTTGTTTCCGCTGGGCGCGTAGCAGCGGACCGAACGATAAAGCGCATACGCGGCCTCGTCGGGTGCAGTCGCGCCACCGGCCAGGATCGTCGCGTACAAGGCCGATCGTGGCATAATCCTGCCCTGAAATTGCGTTGGTGTGCCACCAAGTTCAGCGGCTCCTGGCTTGTCCGCTGCGGTGAGATAGCCGTCGAATCCGTTGAGGCGCCAGAATTCGCCGAGGCATAACCGGGCACGCGCCTCGGCAGGTCGCGCAGCCAGCGTCGCGACCGTGGTTGCAAGCGCCGGGCAGGGGAACTCCTCTTGCCATCTGCCAGCTTTGAACAAGC
This sequence comes from Novosphingobium sp. TK46, assembly GCF_055361525.1. Classification (NCBI taxonomy): domain Bacteria; kingdom Pseudomonadati; phylum Pseudomonadota; class Alphaproteobacteria; order Sphingomonadales; family Sphingomonadaceae; genus Novosphingobium; species Novosphingobium sp. TK46. The sequence goes on along the minus strand of NZ_CM143963.1, from coordinate 124,373 downwards.
CCGATGGCGGGGCGAAATCGGGGTCCGGATCCATCCAGCCGCTGTACCAGCCGCCGCTTACGGTTCCCTTGATGGAAGCGCCGGTGCCAACCAGCGCAAGATCCTTTAGAAAGTCTCCATAACGACCTTGCGACAGATTCTTGCTCAGCAAAGTGAAGGTGGCGATCTCGCGCTCCCTCGGTGCGGTTTGGCCAGACCCGGCCTGCTGGCGCAGCAGGTCTGGGCCTGCGACTTGCGCAAGCAGGATGGTGCGGATCTCCGGCTCGGTGATCGGACTGGCGGGAGCGAAGATCGCCGCGAGGTGTCCCCTTCGTTCCCAGTTCATCGCCAGCGCCAGCTGCGCGGCAGGCTGCTGATAGAGGTCGCGAGCACCGTTCGCGATCCGGCGAAAGGCCGCCTCGGCGCTTGCATCGCCAAGCTTTTCGAGAGCCAGCGCACGCAGCATCTGGCGGCTGAACTCGAGTGGACTATAACTCCGCGCATTGGTCGCTTCGGGTATCAGGGCGATCGCCCGGCGATAATCCTTGGTGATGTGGTAGGCGAAGCTCGCCTGGACGAAGGCATAAAGATCGGGCTGTTTGGCAAAGGTCGGTGCCTGCGCGGCAAGATTTGCGGCAGTCAGCGCTGCCGGAGGTTTGTTGACCAGGTACTGGTCCGCCGCCCCTTGCCGCATGCGCAGTAAGTCCCAAGTGGCCAGGAGCAGCGGCGCATCGACGTTTTCGTTTACGCCGAGGCCGAAAAAGACCTTTGTCTCCACCTCGTCGATCAGTTGGGGCGACTGCGCGGGGTCGGCCATCAAGGTGGCGTAAGTCCGTGTCAGCGATCCACCGTCACTCAACAGCCACGCCGCCCGCCGGGTGAGACCTGCCGCCGACGCGGCGTAGCGACCGGTGCGATAAGCGGACAGATAGTCGAGCAGCGCGGTGCGACCACGCTCGGCCGCTGCGCGGTCCACCTTGTCGCCCCCGGCATAGCCACCCCATTCGTCGAACGCATTGGCTTGCGCCGCGGCCAGTTCGTTTCGCGCGATCATGTACCTTGCGGTTTCCGCCAGCCACGGGTCCCGGACCGATACAAGCAGCGCGAAGTGCGCACGCGCCGTCGCGAAATCTTCGGCGTAGAAGGCTTGTGCGCCTTGCAGATAGCTTAGCCAGGCTAGTCCAGCCTTGCCCTGGATGTTTGGCCAGGCGACGCCGCTCTTGTCGCCATCGCACGCTGGCTTTATCAGGTCGCGGGCACCCGAAAGCGCCGCGCGCTCATCCGGCGCAAGCCCCTTTGCTTGCGTCAACGCATCGCGAAACGCGGCATCCCCCGTACCTAGCGTCTGGCAACGGGTGCCGACATATGACTGTTCCTGGGCAGCGATATCTTGAGCCTGGGGCGTTTCCTGCGGCCAGAAGGCGGCTTGCAGTGTATCCCAGGTCATGAAGACATGACCGAAATCGCCATTGTCCCAGTCCCATTCGGGATAGATCAAGCGGCCTTGAGCTTCAGGCTTGATCGGCTTTCGCGCCAACAGCGCCAGGTTCACACGCGTATCGTTACGCGGACCGATTACGGCGGTGCCGACACAGTCGTAGGACGAGACCGCCAGCGACCAGGTCGGCGTACAGCCATAATCCCCACTGGCGCCCGCCATGCCCGGCCAGGCCGACACACCGATCATCAGGGATGCCGCAACTGCCAATCGCCGCAATGAAGCTCTCCTTACCGGCGGTATTCGCGCCACGCCTGCGGATGACAGTACGAAGCCTGAGATTGTTGGCAAGTGATCTGACGCCTGCCGCGCACGACGATAGCTTGCAGAATTCTTCCGATCAGCGAGGCCAATCAGGGGGCAGCGGCGGGGTGAAATCGTGCTGCCGCCATGCCGGTCGCGGTGGCTCTTCGGGATCGCGATTGGCGAACCCGACGTATCCGAAAAACGTGGCGATCATGCGCTCTCCAGGCTCCGTGATCGCAGTGCGTCCATGCATGAACCGCGTGTTGTCGAGCATCAGTACGTCGCCCGATCGCCACGACACCGCCACACCTACCCTCTCGGCGGTAGCGCGGATGGCTTGCAACCACGCCTCGGGCACCGGCCTGCCGTCGTCCAGCAGCGGAAAATCCGGGCGGCGATTGTTGAATCGGGCAAAAAGGAGGAAATTGCCGAACGCCGGCTGGTCGCAGAACATCGGCCGATGCAAGGCCGGCCGCGTGAAGATGCGGACTATTTCGCCATCCAGCTTACGAAAGAAGTAGGGGCAATTCTCTGGCGGCGACAGCAGTTGTGCGTCGCTGGGTGTCGGCGTGCTCAGCCAGAAATCGAGAAGCCCCGGCCATGTCGGCTTGATATACAGTAGGCGGCGCCCTTCCAGCCCGCGTCTTACGACATTGGGCAGGGCGCTCACCAGTTCTACGCCATCGCAGATTGTCGTGGCCCCGCCATCGCGGGGCGCCGACATGCACGCAAAGAATGCCGCGTCCGGCTTCCACGGCTCACGCGAAAGCTCGGGATGGAATGAAAAGGCGCCGGTCCCGCCATCGACCGTGTGCACGTTGCGGACGGCATCGAGGGGGCGTCGTCCCGGGCTTTCGTTGATCACGGAGGTCGCGCAGAACTGGCGGGCGAACTGGCCGAACCGATCGACGTCGACGGCGAAACCACGCAGCAGCAAAGCCCCATGCGTCTTGTAAAGCGAGATGATATTTTCGTGATCAAGGGCGAGGATGTCACGCGTATCGTCCGCTTCTATCAGGACGTACGGTCGAGACGGTGCAGGCAGGCTGACGTTCGGCATGGTCGCAGCAGGTAGCCGCTGATCGGCGATTGTGCCATAACTTCCAACGATGGCCCTTACGCTTGACGATCTGCTTAACTCGCCGGACCTCTACCTGCATTCGTTTGAGGGCGAGGATGCGCTGTTCGTGCCGATGAGCCGCGCGGCCTATCACCGTTCGATCTTCCTGGATGGACGTATCTTGCCGGAAAGCGAGGGCTCGATGCGGGTACCAGTGGCGATGCTGCAGGGGCATGCACGTCCGAATGCGTCGACTGGCTGGATCTTCCACGTGGCGCACTGCGGGTCGACCTTGCTGGCGCGCGCGCTCGATACCTTGCAAACCAATCTTGTCCTGCGCGAGCCGCTCGCCTTGCGCCAAGTGGCGATCACGCCGAATGCCGATCGGCTCGCACTGGTGACGACGATGTTGCAAAAACGGTACCAGCGGTACTTGCCGACCATCGTCAAGGCGAATGTGCCGGTCAACTTCATCCTGCCCCGGTTGATGGCGATCGATCCCGCAGCGCCGACCATCTTTCTTTATCTCGGGCTGCAGGATTATCTTTTGGCGATCCTGCGCAGTCCCGATCATCGCGCCTGGCTTGGGCGGGTGACCCAGCAGCTGGCCGGGCATCTGGGTGACCTCACCGGGCTCGCCGACGCGGAGCGCGCGGCTGCCCTGTGGTCGGCTCAGATCCAGGCTTACGCAGCGGCGCTTCCAAACCTCGATGCAGGCCGTACGCTCAATGCAGAAACTTTCTTCGCCGAACCCGGACGCGTGTTGGCTGCCACGGCAAAGCACTTCGCCGTACCGTTCGACAAGCCGGCAATAGACGCGATAACCGCCGGCCCGCTATTCGGGTCCTACTCGAAGAACCCTTCGCTCTCGTTCGACAACGCCGCGCGAATGGCACGGCGCGAGGCGCTGTTGCCGGACTTGGCGGACGAGATCGCACTGGCGAGAAGCTGGCTCGATCGACGGTCGGTCGACGTGGAAGCGGCATTGGCAGGTCTTGCACGGGCTTCGCTCGACGATTGACGGTCGCTTCAGCGCAGGCGCATTCCCCGTACGGACCGCTGTCCGTCGATCGCGATGAAGTAGTTGCCAAGCGCCCCCTTGCGGATCCGAACCTTTTGCCCCGGCTTGGGGGGAAACGCCACGGGATCGGTCGTCGTCCACAAGGCGTCGCCATCGGCGATCCGAAATTCGATGCGACCGTTCGCCGCGGCCCTGGCAGAGCTTATCGTCGTCTGGATTTCCTTGACCTCGTCGCGCGATGCAGTCCGCGGATCGTCGCTGCGGTCATCCCGATCCCCGCCGTCGAAGAGGCCGATCCGCGGCAGTGTAAATCCGAACAAAGACCTGCGAGCGGTGCGAACCTCCTGGCGATCGACGATCGTGATCTCTTTTGATTGGACGGCCGCCTCCAGTCCATGCGCAGCGGCGTCGAAGCAATCGGCACGATCCGCCGCGGCCGCTATCGCCCGACATTTTGCGAAAGAGTCCATGACGCGTGTGCTCGCTCCCGATGCCGCATGGGCTTCCCTGGTGCAAAAAAGTAGCACTATGCCGGCGGTGATCGTGCGTGCGTGCATCAAAGTGTCCCCTCGTCGCGACACGTGTTGGCTACGCCGCGCGAACGAAGTTGTGAAGCAAGATCAGACGACTGTGACGTCTTTGCTACAGGCCGCGTAATTTAATTCCACGTTTCAGCAATGCCGATTGCGGTCCGATGAAACCGAGGTAGCCTCTGGTCCATGGGGTAACGATAATGGCTGAGAAAGTTCGCACGCGGACCCACTCGCCGGCATCGGACCCAAACAGGGGACATGTTCATGCACATTCGATTCCGCACGCGCTTGCTCAACACAACGCTGCTGGTGGGCGCGGCACTTGCCGCCACGCCGGCCTTCGCACAAACCGCCGATCCCGAGAGCCAGCCCAAGAACGGCGTTCAAAGCTCCGATGCGGCAGCACCTGCCGCCGGCACGTCGAGCCAGGATTCCGCACCGCCAGCAGCAGAGAACAGCACTGGCGACATCGTCGTTACGGGCAGTCTGATCCGCAACCCAAACCTCGTTTCTTCCAACCCCGTCAGCGTCATCGGGCAGGAAGAATTGAACCTGCGCCAGGTCAACAACGCCGAGCAGGTGTTGCGTGACCTTCCCGGCGCAGTGGCCAGCATTGGCTCGGCCGTCAACAACGGCAATGGCGGCGCTTCCTTTGCCGACCTTCGTGGCCTCGGCAACTTCCGCAACGTCATCCTGCTCGATGGAAACCGCATCGTTCCGGCCAGCGCAACCGGCCGCGTCGACCTCAACAACATTCCGCTGGCGCTGGTCGAGCGCGTCGAAACGCTCACCGGCGGCGCTGCGACGACGTATGGCGCAGACGCAGTTTCGGGCGTCATCAACTTCATCACTCGCAGCGACTTTTCGGGCGTCGAGCTGAATGCGTCGGAGCAGATCACCGAGAACGGCGATGGCGAGTACAACCGCATCGACCTGACCGTCGGCAGCAACTTCGACGACGGCAAGGGCAATGTCGTATTCTCGGTCGGCTACCAGAATGCCGATCCTGTCTATCAGTCGGACCGTAAGTTCTCACGCAACAGCTACACCTCGACGTCCGGTGGTGTCGGCGGTTCGGGTACCACAGTGCCAAGCCGTTTCACGGCGGGCGGCCTCGCCGGTGCCTTCCTGGTTCCCCCAACCGAAACGACACCGGGCGTTCCCAATCCGGCCTTCGTCTCGGGTAACCGGCAAATCAATCCTGCTACAGGTGCCTTGGGGGCGGTCACCCCGTTCAACTTCAACCCGTACAACGTCTTCCAAACGCCGTTCGAGCGCTTCAACATGTACGGCGCCGGCCATTATGAAATTGCCGACAACATCGAGATCTACACGCGCGGTCTGTTCTCAAAAAACACCGTCAGCACGATCATCGCGCCGTCGGGTGTCTTCGGTACCGTTCTATCGATCCCGTTCTCGAACCCCTACCTGCCGGCAGCCGCGCGGACGACGTTCTGCAACAACAACCCGACATTCAACGCGGCGGGCGTGCAGCAAGGACAGCTGACCACGGCCCAGTGCGACGCCGCCGCCCTGGCGACAAGCATCACCGATCCCAACTTCCGTTACTTCAACGTCGCGACGAATCGCCGCACGACCGAAGTGGGCCCTCGCCAGTCTGACTACACGACGCAGATCTTCGACTACCGCGCCGGTATCAAGGTTGGCATCACGGAATCGATCAGCCTTGATCTGTCGGGTGGCTACGGCGAGTCCGAGAACCAGCAGACGATCCGGAACTACGTGCTGGCGTCGCGCGCCCGGTCGGCTGCGTTCGCGACGAACACCACCACCTGCCTCGGTGGCGCTCCACAGGGCGCGGCTATCAATGCTGGTAGCGGCTGCGTTCCGATCAACCTGTTCGGCCCGGATGGTTCGATCACTCCGGAGCAGGTCAGCTATCTGACGGCTAACAGCACGTCGACCAATCGGGCGTCGCTGGCACAGGCACGCGCCTTGCTCACGGGCGACCTGGGCGTCACCTCGCCCTTGGCTGCGGACGCAGTCGGCTTCGCACTCGGCGGCGAGTTCCGCAAGTATCGCGCTTCCCAGGATTCCGACATACTGTCACAGACCCCTGGTGAACTTGGCGGTGCAGGTGGCGCCACTCCGAACTTCACCGGCGGCTACCAGGTGTGGGAAGCCTATGGCGAGATAATCGCTCCCCTCATCGCCGATCGCCCTTTCTTCAAGAGCTTGTCGGTCGAAGCGGGCCTTCGCTATTCGTCCTATAAGATCAATGCAGCTGGATCGCCCGGCTACGATACCTGGACTTACAAGGGCGCAGGCACCTGGGAGCCGACGGATGGCCTGAAGTTGCGCGGCACATACCAGCGCGCAGTTCGCGCGCCGAACATCACCGAACTGTTCACGCCGCTTACGACTGCGCTTACCAACTTGTCGTATGACGCGTGCGCGGGCGACGCACCGACCACCAATGCGAACTTGCGTGCAGTGTGTCTTGCGCAAGGTGCCCAGGCATCGCAGATCGGCAACATCCAGCGGCCTACCGCGGCTCAGGCCAACTTCACCGCCGGCGGCAACTTGGCTCTCAAGCCCGAGAAGTCTGACTCGTTCACGCTTGGTGTGGTTTTCCAGCCCACCGTCGTGCCGGGCCTGTCCATCACCGTCGACTACTACAACATCAAGATTACCGATGCGATTTCGCAGCCAACCGCAGGCGACGCCTACAACTTCTGCTTCGGAAACGCAGCGGGAGCCGGCATCACCGCCGCCAGCGCGACGGACCCGTTCTGCACGCAGATCCGCCGCAATCCGGACACGGGCGCTCTTGATGGCGACGCTGCGACGACGCCGGGCTTGTTCATCGAGTCTAGCAACCGAGGACGGATCAAGACCGACGGTATCGATTTGGGCGTGAACTACCGTCGCGACCTCGGCGTGGCGAAGCTGAACCTCAGCTTCCTTGGAAACTGGACCCACAAGTCCAAGTTCCAGGCTACCCAGGTGTCGGATATCCGCAGCTGCGTTGGACTGTATGGTCAGAACTGCGGTTCGCCGGGTTCGGCGGGTCCGAGCTCCTCTGCTGGCTCGCTACAGCCTGAATTCACATGGAACCAGCGCACAACGCTAACGTTTGGCGCAGTCGACTTCTCGCTTCTGTGGCGTCATATCAGCAAGATGAAGGTCGAGGACGGCGTCACCACCTACGAGGGGACGCTCGAGTCGGGATCGCTTGCCGGCAAGGACGTCAACTTCGGGCGCATCAAGGCTTACGACTACTTCGACCTTTCGGCGCGGGTTGGCGTGAGCGACAACTTCGACTTGACGATGACTGCCATGAACATCTTCAACAAGCAGCCTCCCATCGTGGGTGGCACCGTGGGTTCGACCTCGTTCAACAGCGGCAACACCTACCCATCGACGTACGATGCGCTGGGCCGTCGCTTCGCCGTGGGCGCTCGCTTCAAGTTCTGAAGCTGGCTTTTACTGGATACAAGTAAGGGGGTGGGCCGATGGCCCGCCCCTTTTTGTGTCTGCGTCGATCAGGGTTCAAAGCCGAAGCGTGCCACCCAGGGAGCCAGGATCGGCAACGCCGGCGAGAGCTGCGTGGCGTAGCGGCGCCATTGCCCGCGTCCGTCGTACAGGCCACGCCGCACTTGTGTGACGCTCGCCGTCTGGACGCCACGAGCCTGTGCGGTTCGATCGAAGTCGCGGAATGCGTCCGTCCATTCGATGCCGATGAACGCCGCCATGCCGCGCACCGTGCTGTCGAAGTCTGTCACCAGCCGATCGTAGCGAACGGTATGGAAGGCCAGCGGCAGTCGATCGCGACAAATTTCGGTCAGTTGCATGAGCGCGGCGTAGTGCCCCGCCGCCTCCGTCAACTCGCTGAATGCCCATGCGGCGGGGCTCGGCGTGAAATTGATGCGATAGCAGCTCAACACCACGTCGCGCGGGTCACGCCGCATGATCAGGATCTTTGCCGAGGGAAACAAGCGGGCGATGATCGGCAGCTTGGTCCCGCCTAGCGGGTTCATGTCGACGAATATCTTGCCCGCGACATCATCGGCATAGTTGCGGACCCGCTGCCAATAGGCGGTCCGCAGTGCCGTAACGTGCGCAGGCGCCAGCGCGTCGAGATCGGGCATCGTGCCATCGTCCATGACCAGCACGTCGTCCACATCGGCCAGAGTGTCGCGTTCTTCGAGGGCGACGACATTGGGTGCGCTGGCCAGCACGTTCTCGACCAGAGTCGTGCCGGACCGCGGATAGCCGATGAGGAAAACGTGCGTCGCGGCTTCGCCGTCGACCGGATCGACCGTGGGCAACGCCGATCGCGCTGGTGCGGCGGCCACTTGGGCGGTGATCTTCTCGATATACTGCCGGTGAGAGGGGCGACCTGTTCCAGGACCGAGCGCCGAAGTGTAAACCGATCGAAAGTTGGCTTGTGCCTCGTCATAGCAGGCAAAAGCGGCTTGGGGGCGGTCTTGTCGATCGAGTGCGTCTCCCAGCAAGGTCAGGGCGCGGGTGCGATCATCACCTCTGATACCCGTCGCGAGAAGATCGGTCAGCCGGCGCTCAGCCTCGGCGCCTTCGCGCGCCTCGATCTCGACTGTCGCCAAAGCGCAAGTTGCCGCCACGTCGTGGGGCTGGTGTGACAAGGCACGTGTCGCCAGTGCAAGCGCTTCGGCAGTCTGACCGCGCTTTGCCGCTGCGTCCGCGAGCCGGCCAAGCGCGGGCGCAAGCTGTGGATCGATGGCCAAGGCCTGGCCATAGCTGACCGCCGCGCCGGGGGCGTCACGAAGGGCTTCCAGCGTGTATCCACGTTCCAGCCACGCAGCGGCATGCGTGGGCGCGACTGTCACGACCCTGTCGAGCACGACCAGCGCTTCGTCGAGCCGACCTTCCTTGCGCATAACCGCGCCGATCGCACCAAGCACCATGACGTCGCCGGGGGCGAGCGTGAGCGCCTTGCTCAGCAAATCGTGGGCACCGGCATAGTCGCCCGCTTCCTCACGGCGCCAGGCGGCTAGGTTGAGGAGCATCGGATGGGGATTTCCGCGCTTCAGTGCTGCTTCCGCCAACTCGGCCGCGTGTGCGATATCGCCGGTGTGCAGGGCTTGCTCGATCGCGATCAGAGCCTTGGTTCGTGATCCTGTCGAGGACTGGCCCGAGATTGTCTTGCGCACGAGGCGGAGATGCTCCCCTAAACTTTACGGTTCACGCGACATGTCTTAATATAGCGATGGTTTGCAAGGAATACGACCATGTTGCGATCTTTGGCCATTGCCACGCTGATGCTTACCGCCACGGCCGCCGGCGCCGCTCCGGCGCAAAAGCCCGACGAGCACGAAAAGTCCGCTGACGACGCCGAAAAGGTGATTTGCAAGCGTTTCAAGGAAACTGGATCGCTGGTCAGCAGCCGCCGGGTCTGCAAGTCGAAGCGGGACTGGGAGCGCGAACGCGACGCCTTGCGGACGAACAACGGCATCAACTCCTGCGCCAACCAGGTGGGCGCCGGTACATGCTGATCCGGCGCTGACCAGATTGGAAGCTCAGGCGCCGGCCTGATCCTCCGCCGCGCCGCCATAAGCCGCGATGCCTTCGTAAAGCGCGGTAAGGGCGGCACGTTCGGCTTCGTCCAGATCGGCGCGCCAGATTTCGAACAGCAACACGACCCGCATTTCTGTGGAGTCGTTCCAGGCTTCGTGTTCGATGGTGTCGTCGAAGATCAACACTCGGCCTTGCTCGACTGCATGCGTGTGATTGCCGACCCGCAACCGGCATCCCGCGGGTACGATCAGCGGCAGGTGACAGATCAGGCGGGTGTTGATCATGCCATGGTGCGGCGGGATATGCGTCCTACCCCTAAGCGCCGAGAACAGCACCATCGGCGAGCGACCAGCGATATGAGGGATCGGCAGCGCGGCAAGAGCGGCCATCGTGGCGGGGAAGCGTGCGACGTTCTGCGGCACCGGCTCGCCGTTGCGGTACAGATGAAAGGCGCTCCATCGCGGATCGCCGAGCAACGCGTGGCGCTTTGCCGGGCGGTTCGGCTCGGCCATCACATACGGGTCGACCATGTTTTCGTTTTCGAGCAGAGCCAGCAGTTCTTGCCGGATACCAGGCGTTGCTGCCTCCAGGTCCGCCACCCAATCAAATTCTGCGCGTTGGAAAAAGGACCTTTGCGCTAAGCCCGGATAATAGAAGCTCGTGGGTTGCTGCAGCTGCACTTGCGCTCGTCCGGCCAGAATTTCCAGTGCCTCGGTGAAGCATGGACCAGCCGCTCGGGGAACGACGCCGCGAGCGTTCATGTGCTCGTCGAGGTGTGCCTCGAATACCCTCCCGCTGCCAGCGACCGCGGCTTCTGCGCGCCTCAGCATCGTGATCAGATCCCCGCTCAGGCGGCCGGCACGCGGCGCCTGGGTCAGCGCCGCCTGGTACCAACTGACCGCTGCGCGCAGATCGTTGGCCTTGGTAAGCAAGTCGCCGCGCATGATCAGCGCGTAGAGGTTGGTCGGCTCGGTCGCCAAGACGCCGTCCAGGGCAAGGTGTGCAGCGTGAAGGTCTCCCAGCATGGCGCACGCTTGCGCCAGCAACAGGCGCATCTGGTTAGTGGCGCGGCCCGCGGCTTCGATCGGCTGTAATGCGGCGCTCGCGGCCGGAGCGTCGCCCCGTCGCAGTGCGGCGATGCCGGCCTGCAGCGCGGCGACATCATCGCCCGTCAAGCGGAAACCTCCGTGACCAGCGGTGCGGGGGGATTGAGTGCGATACCAAAGGTGTTGGCGACCACCTCGGTCCAGCGCACCACCTTGTCGATCTCGTCGGCATGGGTCTGTTGTGCCAGCCGATGTTCGGCCTCGCGTTCGGGTGCGGCGAATGCCGTATCGAATTTCGAATGTCGGGTGAAGGCCGGGCCGGAGACCACTTCGGCCAGACTCGCCGGGGAGAGGGGGAGCGCGAAGTGCGTGGCCAATCGCGCCATGGCGATCGCCGGATCGGTCATGAGCGCAGCGCTGCTCAGGGTTCTTACACGACCGGGGCCGAACTGCGTCACCATCCGCGCGAAAAGCGCTTGTTGAACGAGCCATCCCACCGCCGCGACCTGAAGATCGCTTTGCCCCAGATGATCGCGTGGGGTGAAGCCCAGATCGATCAGCTTGTCGTCCATCAGGCCGAGCAGCAGCGTTCGCGCCCACAAGCGGCCGTCGAGACCCTTCTTGGCGATGGACGCAAGGTAGGTTCGTAGCGGCGCATAGAGCAACAAGGCATGGGATTCGGGGCGAAGCGTCAGCATGGCTGGCGCCATGCCGTTGGCGATGTTCGATGGTTTCACCACCACAGCTTCGCCGGTGGCGAAGGGGCGCGCCATCAACGTCAGGACATCGTCAAGCACGCTCGCCATATCGGGGCCTTTGCCGCCACGCCGCCGCCAGCCGATAAGATCGTTGAAGATCACCGGCTCCTTCAGGCCCATGGCCCATCCTGGCCTGTCGAAAGCACGCGCCACCAACGTCGAGCAGCAGTAGGCCGAATGGAACACGAAGTGCAGCGGCGCTGGCTCGGAAGCATGGGCGACGGCATCGCCGCGCCGGACGACCAACGGTTTGGCGCCTGCAGGAAGGAACTCGTCGGTCAGAAAGGTCGCGCTGCGATGCGCTTGGCGCGGTACGGCCAGGAAATGCACGGCATCGTGCCCAGGATCGTAGCGGTGCGCGAGCCATTCGGCATCGGCGAGCAAGGGGCGATCCGAGGAGAGGGTCGAGTTGAAACCGCCGGGCATCGCCCTTGGTTCGCAGGACCACGCGGGTTTGTCCAGTCGCACAGACCGGGCTATAGCCTTGGCGATGAACCGACCAGAGATCGATGCCATCTTGCGTGCCGCAGCCGACATGCAGCGGGCAGGGCGGCGCGACCAGGCGGTGCGGCTTTATCACGATCTGCTCGATCGTCACGGAGAGCATCCGATCGCATTGAATGCCCTGGGTGTCCAAGCTCTGGCCAGCGCCGACTTCGGCGTCGCGGCCGACTTGTTCGCGCGCGCGATTGCGGTCGATCCCAAGGCCGTCGATCTGTGGTTGAATCTGGCGACAGCCCACCGCCGAGTGGCGGACCTGGCTGGCGAGCAGGCCGCATTGGAAGGCGCGCTCGCGCTCGATCAACGCCACTTCATGGCCTTGGTGCGGATGGCGGAACTTCTGGAGCGATCCGGCTCCCATGCGCTTGCGGCCGAGCGCTGGAGCGGTGTCCTGGCGATGGCGCCGATGATCGATGAGCGCACGCCGGCGTTGGACGCCATGCTCGAGCATGCGCGTGACTTCGTGGCTCGTCAGCGATCGCAGTTCGCCGAGGCGATCGACGCCGGTCTTGCAGATCTGCGCGAGGCGCGACAGCCCGAAGAATTGCGGCGGTTCGATGCCTGTATCGATCATCTGGTCGGCCGGCGCCAGATTTACGCGAACGTTTGCGCCGGCTTGCATGTGCCGTTCCTTCCCGCCGACGAGTTCTTCGATCGGCGTCATTTCGCGTGGCTGGATCGGCTGGAGCAAGCGACCGAGACCATCCGCGATGAACTGACGTCGCTCCTTGGCGGCGTCGACACCGGCTTTGCGCCCTATGTGGCGATGGAGCCCGGGTTGCCGGTCAACAAATGGACACCGCTCGACAATCGGATGGACTGGAGCGCTCTCCACCTGTGGCGCGATGGCGTGCGCAACGATGCCGCTTGCGCCCGCTGCCCGGTGACGGCGAGTCTGGTGGAGGCGCTGCCGCTGGCCCGCATCCCGGGGCGGGCACCGACGGTGTTCTTCTCGTTGCTGCAGCCAGGTACGCACCTTCCGGCGCATACGGGGGTGAGCAATATGCGCACGATCATCCATCTTCCCCTGGTGGTGCCGGAAGGCTGCGCTTTTCGCGTGGGCGGCGAGACGCGTGAGTGGCGCGTCGGCGAGGCTTGGGCGTTCGACGATACCATCGAACACGAAGCCTGGAACCGATCGCAAGAGCTTCGCGCGATCCTGATCTTCGATGTCTGGAACCCGCATCTGACGAAGACCGAGCAGGATCTGCTTTGCGCCTTCTTCCCCCTGGCCGATCGCAATGGCTACAGCGCTTCTGGGGGCTCGGACCGATGATTTCACGCGATAACGGGCGCGGCCCGGCGGATCGGATGCAAAAATACGAACGATATGCCGGATGATTTCGTGCCCAGGTCAACCGAAGTGCGAGCCCGGAAGTTCAATGACGATGAGCACCATGACACCTGCCGAGCAACAGAAACGCGCTGCCGCGATCGCTGCGGTCGACGAGGTCGCTTCGGGAATGCTCGTGGGCCTGGGCACCGGGTCTACCGCCGCATACGCTATCGCCGAGATCGCGCGCCGGGTGCGTGAGCAGAACCTGTCCATTCGTGCGGTGGCGACATCGGCGCGAACCGAGCAGATGGCGCGGGCGGCCGGGATCATCGTCGTAAACATGGAGCCGATCGCCATCATCGACCTGGCCATCGACGGCGTGGACGAGATCGATCCGCAACTGCGGGCCATAAAGGGTGGGGGCGGTGCGATGCTGCGCGAGAAGATCGTGGCAGACGCGGCGCGGCGCATGATCGCGATCGCGGATGCTTCCAAGCGGGTGGCCCGGCTTGGTCGCAGCCCGGTGCCCGTCGAAGTGCTGCCGATGGCTGCGGCACTGGTCCTGCGCCGGGTGGCGGAACTGGGCGCGTCGGCTGCGATCAGGATCGCCGCAGGTGAGCCATACCGAACCGATCAGGGCAATCTCGTCATCGACTGTGGTTTCACGGCGATCGACGATGCGGCCGATCTTGCCGATCGATTGTCGCGCATTCCCGGCGCGTTGGGGCACGGGTTGTTCCTGAGCGAGGTCGACACGATATACGTCGGCGAAGCGAACAGCGTCGAACGGTGCGACAGGCTCGACAAAAAGTAGGATCGTGGCACCGCAGTGCGGCATCCTTCCTTGTCATCCATCGTTTGACCCCCGAAACCGCAAGGATCCTCATGGCCGACATGCCCACATCCACCGATGCCATTCACGAGGATGGCTCTCCGGACCGTCTCGCCATCGATACCATCCGCACCTTGTCGATGGATGCGGTGCAGAAGGCGAACTCCGGCCACCCCGGTACGCCGATGGCGCTCGCACCAGTTGCCTACACCTTGTGGAAGGACTTCATCCGCTACGATCCGGCAACCCCGGACTGGCCGAACCGTGATCGATTTGTGCTGTCGGTAGGCCATGCCTCGATGCTGCTGTACTCCGTCCTGCACCTTGCCAGCGTCGAGGAGATCGACGCGGACGGCAACAAGACCGGAAAGCCGGCGGTCAGCCTCTCGGACATCGAGCAGTTTCGCCAGCTCGGATCCAAAACCCCGGGTCATCCCGAATATCGCATGACAACCGGGGTCGAGACCACCACCGGTCCGCTGGGTCAGGGTTGCGGCAACTCGGTCGGCATGGCGATCGCGGAGCGGGCTCTGGCATCGCGCTTCAATCGCGAGGGTTTCGAACTTTTCGATCACGACATCTACGTGCTGTGTGGCGATGGCGACATGATGGAGGGCGTTTCGGCGGAGGCGGCATCGGTCGCCGGGCATCTCGCTCTGTCGAACCTGTGCTGGATCTATGACAGCAACCACATCACCATCGAGGGCGGTACCAGCATCGCCTTTACCGAGGACGTCGGCAAGCGGTTCGAGGCGTATGGCTGGAACGTCATCCACGTCGACGACGCCAACGAAACCGCCGCATTCGGCGCGGCGATCGAGACGTTCAAGGCGACCGACGATCGCCCCACCTTCATCGTCGTCCACTCCGTGATTGGGTGGGGCAGCCCGCGCGCAGGTAGCGAAAAGGCGCATGGCGAGGCGCTGGGCGAGGAAAACGTCCGCGCCACTAAGAAGGCATACGGGTGGCCGGAGGACGCGCAGTTCCTGGTTCCCGATGGCGTCAAGGAACACTTCACGAAAGCCGTTGCCGGCCGCGGCCAACCCGCGCGCGAGGCATGGGAAGCATCGTTCGAGAAGTATCGCGAGACGTTCCCGACCGAAGCTGCGGAACTGGATTTGCTGCGCAAAGGCAAGCTGGCGGATGGCTGGGATGCCGAGATTCCGACGTTCCCGGCCGATCCGAAGGGTGTGGCCTCACGCGAGAGCGGCGGCAAGGTGCTCAACGCGATCGCGCCTCATGTGCCCATGCTGATGGGCGGCGCGGCCGATCTGGCGCCCTCGACCAAGACCAACCTGACATTCCAGGGTGCGGGATCGTTCGAGCCGAATGATTACGCGGGCCGCAACTTCCACTTCGGCGTGCGTGAACACGCGATGGGCTCGATCGCGAACGGTATGGCCTTATCCTATCTGCGGTCATACACCGGTACGTTCCTGGTCTTCGCTGATTACATGCGCGCGCCGATCAGGCTTGCCGCAATCATGGAACTGCCGGTCGTCTTCGTGTTCACCCACGACAGTATCGGCGTCGGAGAAGATGGGCCAACCCATCAGCCGATCGAACATCTGGCAACTCTGCGCGCGATCCCCGGCCTGGACACGATCCGCCCCGGCGACGCCAACGAAGTCGCGGCCGCTTGGAAGGTCGCGCTGCAGCATGCGAACGAACCGACGGCACTCATCCTGTCGCGCCAGGCGATCCCCACGCTCGATCGGGAGAAGTATGCCTCGGCCGACGGCCTGGAGAAGGGCGGCTATGTTCTGGGCGATTGCGAAGGAGACCCGGAGATCATCCTGATCGGGACCGGCAGCGAACTGCCGATGGTCGTCGCCGCGCACGAGAAGCTTTCCGGCGAAGGTGTCAGATCCCGGGTCGTCTCGCTGCCAAGCTGGTACCTGTTCGAGAAGCAGGACGATGCGTATCGCGAAAAGGTGTTCCCCAATGCCGTAAGAGCGCGCCTTGCCGTCGAGCAGGCCGGATCGATGGGCTGGGATCGCTATGTCGGCCATGATGGCGGCACCATCACCATGAGCACGTTCGGGGCCTCGGCTCCGCTCGCGAAGCTGCAGGAAAAGTACGGCTTCACCATCGACAACATCTGCGCCGTCGCGCGCAAGCTTATCGAGAAGAACGCATGACCAGTCGCCTCAAGCAGCTCTCCGATCTCGGCCAGGCCCCCTGGCTTGATTTTGTCGACCGCAAGTTCCTCGCCGACGGGGGCTTGCGCAAACTTATCGAAGAGGATGGCGTGACCGGCGTTACGTCCAACCCGTCCATCTTCGAAAAGGCGATGGGGCATGGCGAGGCCTATGACGAAGGGTTCGACGCCTTTCTTGGCAAGGCCGATGCCAGCGTCGCCGACACTTACGAAAGCCAGGCAATCGCGGACATCAAGGCGGCGGCCGCCGATCTTCGCCCCGTTTACGACCGGCTCGATGGCAAGGACGGCTACGTCAGTCTCGAGGTTTCACCCTATCTTGCCAACGGTACCGAAGAAACGGTCGAGGAAGCCCTCCGGCTATGGAAGGCCGTCTCGGAGCCGAACCTGATGGTGAAGGTGCCGGGGACCAAGGCCGGTACCAAGGCGATCCGCACGCTGATCGAGGATGGCCTGAACATCAACGTCACGCTGCTGTTCTCGGTGGAGGCGTATCAGCAAGTCGCCGAGGCTTATATCGCCGGGCTTGAAGCGCGCGTGAAGAAGGGCGAGGCGATCGACCGGATCGCCAGCGTCGCCAGCTTCTTCGTCAGCCGGATCGATGCCGTGATTGACAAGCAGGTCGACAAGCGCGTCGAAGCAGGTGACGCCGAAAGCGATACGCTCAAGGCCTTGCGTGGCAAGGTGGCCATCGCCAACGCCAAATTGGCGTACGTGTGGTATCAGGACATGATCGCGTCGGACCGTTGGCAGGCGCTTGCGACCAAGGGCGCGATGCCGCAGCGGCTGCTGTGGGCTTCTACCGGCGTCAAGGATCCGGCGTATCCCGACACGCTCTACATCGATACCTTGATCGGACCCGACACGGTCAACACGATGCCACCCAAGACGATGGACGCGTTTCGCGATCATGGGGCGGTCGCGGACGTTCTCACCACGGACGTTGACGCCGCACGCCATGTCATCGACGAGACCAAACGTCTTGGTCTCGATCTGCCTGGTGTCACCACCGATCTGGTGGCGGCGGGTGTCACGCTGTTCGCCGATGCGGCGGATGCCTTGTTGGGCGCCGTCGCCGAAAAGCGTGCGACGTTCTTGGGCGACCGTCTCAATAGCATGGAGGCGATCCTCCCCAAGCCGTTACAGGATGCGGTCGATGCGCGGCTCGAGACGGCACGCGCCGATGCTTGGTCACGTCGCCTGGCAAAGGGCGATGCTTCGCTGTGGACCGGCAAGGACGAGGGCAAATGGCTCGGCTGGGTTGCTGCGGCGCGCGGCGAGCAGGTCGATCCTGACGCGTTGAAATCGCTTGCCACCGATGCGCGTCGCTTCAAGGACGCGGTGCTACTGGGCATGGGGGGCTCCAGCCTCGGGCCGGAGGTTATCGCGCTGATCCTCGGTTCGACCGAAGGCGGGCCCAGGCTGCACGTGCTCGACACTACGGATCCGGGCCAGATCGGCACCGTACTCGCGGCGATCGATCCTTCGAACACGCTGTTCATCGTCTCGTCCAAGTCCGGTTCGACACTCGAGCCTGAATTGCTGCGCGCGTTCTTCTGGGACAAATCTGGCGGCAAGGGCGACCACTTCGTCGCCGTTACCGATCCCGGATCGAAGCTGGAGAAAACTGCGAAGGATGACGGCTTCGCGCGCGTGTTTCCGGGCGATCCGGAAATCGGTGGGCGGTATTCGGTGCTATCGGCATTCGGAATGGTGCCCGCAGCGGCGATGGGTATTGACGTCCACGCCTTCTACGAATCGATCGCGCCGATGGTTTTCTCCTGCGGTGCCGACGCGCCCCCGGCGCACAACCCCGGCATCAAGCTTGGTGTGATCATCGGCGAGGCGGCCGTGTCCGGCCGTGACAAGTTGACGATCCTTCCCTCCAAGAGCCTGGTGCCGTTCGGAGCTTGGTTGGAGCAATTGCTGGCGGAGTCGACCGGCAAGCAGGGTAAGGGTATCGTTCCGGTTGACCTCGAGCCGCTGGGCAAGCCGGAAAGCTATGGCGACGACCGGCTGTTCGTGCATTTCCATCTGGAGGGTGACGAGGACGCCGCGCTTCATGACGGATTGAAGGCGCTGACCGATGCGGGACAGCCGCTGGTGACCATCCGTCTCACGAAGCCCGAGCTTATCGGCCAGGAATTCTATCGTTGGGAGGTCGCCACCGCGATTGCCGGCGCGGTGATCGGCATCGATCCATTCGACCAGCCCGATGTCGAGGATGCCAAGATCGCCACTCGCAAATTGGTCGACGCCTACGAAGCTTCCGGGGCGCTCGAACCCGAAAAGGCGGCAGCGGAGAACACCGACTTCGCCGTGTTCCTGGCAGCGGACGACGAATTCGCGCCGACCGATCCGATCGAGCTGTTACGGCTTCACTTCGCCAGCCTGGCCCCGGGCAACTATGCCGGCTTTCTGGCGTATATCGAACGCAACGAAGCCGACTCCAAGGCCATTGCCGCGATGCGCGAGGCGGTTCGCGACGCCAAGGCAGTCGCGACGGTCGCGGGCTTCGGACCCCGGTTCCTTCACTCCACCGGGCAAGCTTACAAGGGCGGTCCCGCAACAGGCGCATTCCTGACGATCACGCGCGATCCCGAACCCGATCTGGCTGTCCCCGGCCACAAGGCCAGCTTCGGAACCGTGCAGATCGCACAGGCGCGTGGCGATAACGATGTTCTCGCCAGTCGTGGCCAGCGCGTCCTGCGCGTTCATCTCAAGCATGGCGGCGGCGGCATCGCCGCGCTGCAGGCCGCTGTCATCACCGCCGTCCAGAACTGAGGAACAGTCCCATGCGTATCGCAATGATCGGCCTCGGCCGGATGGGGGCCAATATCGCGCGTCGTCTGATGCGCGGCGGGCACGAACTCGTCGTATTCGACCGCAATACCGAGGCGGTAACGGGTCTTGCGGGTGAGGGCGCCACGGCAGCCACCTCGCTCGAGGACGTGGCGGCCAAGCTGCAGTCCCCGCGCATCTTCTGGGTCATGCTCCCCGCCGGGACGCCGACGGAAAGCACGATCGAGACGATCGCCGGCCTGGCCGAGCCCGGTGACATCGTCATCGATGGCGGTAACACCTTCTACAAGGACGATATCCGCCGGGCCGCATCGCTCAGGGAAAAGCAACTCCACTATGTCGATGTCGGCACGTCCGGCGGTGTGTGGGGGTTGGAGCGCGGGTACTGCATGATGATCGGTGGCGACAAGGTATCCGTCGATCTGCTCGACCCTATCTTCGACTGTCTGGCGCCCGGCTACGGCACGATCCCGCGTACCCCCGATCGCGTAGACTCAGACGAGGATCCGCGGGCCGAGAAAGGCTATATCCACGCAGGTGAGGCCGGCGCGGGCCACTTCGTCAAGATGGTGCACAACGGGATCGAATACGGTCTGATGCAGGCATATGCGGAAGGGTTCGACATCCTCAAGGGGAAGGTCTCGGACAAGCTGCCCCCGGAGGAACGCTTCGACATCAACCTGACCGACGTCGCCGAAGTCTGGCGTCGGGGCAGCGTTATCTCGTCCTGGCTGCTCGATCTCAGCGCGATCGCTCTTGCCAAGGATCACCACCTTGAGGCCTTCAGCGGTCACGTTTCCGATAGCGGGGAAGGTCAGTGGACCATCGATGCGGCGATGGAAGAGGCGGTGCCGGCCTATGTCCTGTCGGCGGCGCTGTTCGCACGGTATCGCAGCCGGGTCGACACCACGTTCGGTGACAAGTTGCTGTCGGCAATGCGCTATGGCTTTGGCGGCCACGTCGAACTGCCCCAATGAGTGCTGCCGACACCGCGCCCGCCGCGACTTTCGTTATATTCGGTGCCCTGGGGGATCTTACCAAGCGGCTGCTGGTCCCCGCGCTCGCGAACCTTCAGCGTGAGGGATTGCTGAACGCGGACACCACCTTGTTGGGGGTCAGTCATCACGATGGCGACGATGCGCAGCTGGTCGAGGCGCTCGGTGAGTTCGTGAAGGATGATGCGGGATGGCAGGCGCTAAAGACGAAGGTCCATTACCTCAAGGGCGACTTCAGCGATCCCGCCGCGTTTAAATCGCTCGCCGAGAAGGTCAGCGGAAACGCGGTGTTCTATCTCGCGACGGCGCCGGGCTTTTTCGGGTCGATCGTCGACCAGCTTGGTGAGGCCGGATTGCTGGACCAGGCGGGCGGCTTTCGTCGGGTGGTGATCGAGAAGCCTTTCGGCACCGATCTCGCTTCGGCGCAGGCGCTCAACAAGCAGATCCTGGCGAGAGGCGGTGAGGATCAGTTTTATCGTATCGACCATTTCCTGGGCAAGGAGACGGTCCAGAACATCATGGTCGCGCGTTTCGGAAATGCCTTGCTGGAAGCGGTGTGGAACAATCGTTACGTCGATCACGTCCAGATAACCGCTGCGGAGACGGTGACGGTGGGCACCCGCGGCAAGTTCTACGATGCCACCGGCGCGCTGCGCGACATGGTTCCCAACCACTTGTTCCAGTTGCTGGCGATGATCGGGATGGAGCCGCCGAACAGTTCGGATGCCGAGGCGATCCGGACCGAAAAGGCCAAGCTGATCGCCGCCGTTCGTCCGATCGCTCCCGAGGATGCGGCGCGCGGGCGCTATGAAGCGGGATTGATCGCTGACAAGCCGGTTGTGGCTTATCGTGCCGAGGCCGATGTCGACCCCGCCAGTCGCACCGAAACCTATGTCGCGTTGAAGCTTGCGGTCGAGACGTGGCGCTGGACCGGGGTGCCGTTCTATCTGCGGACGGGCAAGGGGTTGACCTCGCGAGATACCGAGATCGTCATCCAGTTCCGCGACGTGCCGATGTCGCTGTTCCCGCGCGGTGCGTCGCTCCCGCCAAACCGGCTGATCCTGCAAATTCAGCCTGAGGAGGGCATCAGTCTCGAATTCGTCGCCAAGAAGCCCGGGCCGGTTGTCGAGACGGCGCCCGTCTCGATGGACTTTCACTATGCCGACGCCTTCGACCTTGGTCATCGCACCGGCTATGAGACGCTGTTGTACGACGTGCTGATCGGCGACCAGACCTTGTTTCAACGTGCCGATCAGATCGAGGGCGGTTGGCGTGCGGTGCAGCCGGTGCTGGATGCCTGGCGCGAGGGTGAACCCGAAGGCTATGCGCCCGGCAGCGCTGGTCCTGCAGGGGCGGACGCGCTGCTGGAGCGTGATGGCCGGCAATGGCACGCGCTGTCATGAGCGGCATCACCAAGCTGTTGATCTCCGATATCGACGGTACCCTTGTCAGGCACGACAAGACACTTAGCGACGAGGTAGTCGACGCCGTGGCGCGGGCCCGGCAAGCGGGGCTGGCGGTCAGCCTGGTGAGCGCTCGCCCCCCGTCGGGAATGCTGTGGATCGCCGAGCGGTTGGAGTTGTCGGGGCCGATCGGCGCCTTCAACGGTGCCACGATCGTCAAGCCCGACGGCACCATCGTGTCCGCGGAGCACATCGATCCCGCGGTGGCTGCCACCGTATTGCGCCTCATCGATCAGCCGGGTGTGACGCCGTGGTTGTTCGCGGACGGCATCTGGTACGCGAAGACGACGGAAAATAAGTATGTTCCGCGCGAACGCCTGGCTGCTAATGTCGAGCCCGAGATCCGAGCCGATTTCAGCGATCTGATCGAACGCGCCGACAAGATCGTGGCCGTAAGCGGCGATCATGATGCTCTTGCGGCCTTGGAACGCAAGGTAGCAGATGAGGTAGGCGAGGACGCCAACGTCGTGCGATCGCAGCCCTATTACCTCGACGTCACCTCGCCCAATGGCAACAAGGGCGCCGGCGTCACGACGTTGGCAAAGGATTACGGCGTTACGCTGGGTGAAGTTGCGGTGCTGGGCGACCAGAACAACGACCTTGCCATGTTCAAGGTCGCGGGGTTCTCCGTCGCGATGGGGCAGGCGCCGGACAACGTGCGCGAAGCCGCAAGCGAGGTCTCTGCGTCGAACGAGGAAGACGGCGTGGCGGACGCTATCGAGCGCTTCATCATGCCTCGCATTGCCCGTTCATGAGCAGGCCGCTGCTGATCGCGCCGTCCGTGCTGGCGGCCGATTTCGGTCGTCTCGCGGAGGATGTTCGCGCTGTCGAACGTGCGGGCGCGGACTGGATCCATGTCGACATCATGGATGGCCGTTTCGTGCCAGAGATATCGTTCGGACCCGCCGTGGTGCGTGCAATCAAGCAGGCGGCGAGCAAACCACTCAACGTCCATCTGATGATCGTCGAACCCGAACGGTCGATCGAGGCCTATGCCGAGGCGGGTGCCGATCACTTGCTGGTGCAGGCGGAGCCGGGTTCCACGGTGCACTTGCACCGCGTGCTCAGCCGCGTGCGTGAACTGGGCAAGCGCCCAGGCGTGGTGATCGATCCGGCGACCCCGCTGGTGTGGATCGAGCATGTGCTGCAACTGGTCGACATCGTGCTGGTCATGACCGTGAACCCGGGTTTCGGGGGCCAAAAGTTTCTTCCTGAAATGCTTCCCAAGATCGCAGCCTTGCGGGCACTATGCGAAGAACGCGGGCTGTCGCCGCACATCGAGGTCGATGGTGGTCAGGATGCCGCGACCGTCGCGTCGGTTGTCGAGGCCGGTGCCGACGTGATCGTCGCCGGTACGGCGATCTTCGGCAAGGACGACTACTCGGCAGCGATCGATCAGATCCGACGCTGCGCCAACACCCGGGAATGACCATGAAGACGATGATCGCGTTCGACCTCGACGGAACTCTCGCCGAAAGCAAGCAGTCCATTCCACCTGAGATGGCAGAGCAACTCGAAAGTCTGCTCAAGGTGGCGGACGTCGCGGTGATTTCGGGTGGCGACTGGCCGCAATTCCAGAAGCAGGTGGTCTCCCGCCTGCCGCAGGGCGCCGACCTCGGACGTTTGTGGATCATGCCCACGACCGGCACCAAGCTCTATCGCTACGACGGTGAGTGGAAAGCGATCTATGCCGACGTGTTCAGCCCCGACGAGCGCAAGAAGATCGCCGCCGCGCTCGATCAAGTGATGCGCGAGAAGGGGTACGATCAGGCCCAGATCTGGGGTGAGCAGATCGAGGATCGCGGCAGCCAGATCACCTTTTCCGCGCTAGGCCAGGACGCTCCGCTGTCCGCCAAGAAGGACTGGGATCCCGACTTCGCCAAGCGCAAGGACATGCAGGTCGATCTCGTCAAGCTTCTGCCCGGCCTGTCGATCAATCTTGGCGGAGCAACCTCGATCGATATCACTCGCGAGGGCGTCGACAAGGCTTATGGCATGCACCAGCTGATCGAACACGCTGGCATCACGTTCGAGAACATCCTGTTCATGGGCGATGCGATCTTCCCCGGGGGCAATGACTATCCGGTGAGCGCGGCGGGGATCGACGTGATCCGTGTTCGCGATCCCGAGGACACTGCGGTTGCCATTCGTGCCGTGGTGGCGTGCCTGAAGGATTGAGGACGGACCCGTCTGCAAGGCCGACTTCCATAGCTGGTGTGAGGACGGACGCTTGGCGGCACGGTGTCAAAGCTCAGCGATTTCGGCTAAGACTCCTATGACGCCCTGATGCGTAGTTGATCGTTCCACCCAGCCGTTCGTGGCTGCATCGAAAGCCAGCATGACAGTCACCGATACCAGCGATCGTACGCTCACCGAATTGGGCTGGCGGCCGTTCTTCAGCGAGCAATTGTCCGAGGAGGAGCGCCGCGATTGCCTGCCGGTGCGCGTGATGGCGGTGCATCGTGGCATGGTCACCGTCGCGGGGCAGGGGCTGGAGAAGACCATCGTCTCCACGCTGCCGGATCAACGCGGGCCAGAAGATCGCCCGACGGTAAGCGACTGGTTGCTGATCGATCGCGAGACGCATCTGGCCCGTCGCATTCTCGATCGCGCCAACCTGTTCAAGCGCCCCGCGCCGGGGGACGATCGACGCATCCAGTTGATCGCGGCGAACGTCGACACCTTGTTCATCGTCACGTCCTGCAACCAGGATTTCAATGTCGCCCGGCTCGAACGGTATCTGGTGCTGGCCCGCGAAGTGCAGGTGAATCCGATTATCGTGCTGACCAAGATCGATCTTGCCGACGATGCTTACCGGTATCTCGGCCCTGCGCGAGCCTTGCAGGCGGGGCTTGAGGTCGAGGTGGTGGACGGGCGCGATTTCGCCAGTATCAAGCATCTTGCCGCACGGTGCGGTCCGGGTGAAACGGTGGCTTTGGTGGGCTCGTCGGGAGTTGGCAAATCGACGCTGATCAACACCTTGCGGCAAAGTCCTAGCATCGCCACGCAACCGGTGCGCGAAGACGACGGCAAGGGGCGCCACACCACGACGGTGCGCGAGATGCACCGGCTCGCATTGGGCGGTTGGCTGGTGGATACACCGGGTATGCGCGAACTGCAGCTGTCCGAAGCGACCACCGGGCTGGCCGAAGTGTTCGACGATATCGCGGCGATGGTACTCGATTGCCGTTTCACCAATTGCACCCACGAAGCCGAGCCGGGCTGTGCCGTGCGCGATGCCCTGTCGCAAGGCACGCTGGACCGGGCGCGCCTGGGCCGCTGGCGCAAGCTGTCGGCCGAAGACAACAACATGAACATGGACCTGCCCATGCGATCGTCGCGCGGTGGCAGGTCGCCGAGAAGGAACTGAACCGTGGCCGATCTATACCTCAAAGCTCTCGAATCCGAGCGCAAGAGCCTGTGGGCCGAGTGCCGGTTGAAGGGTTTGCCAAAGGGCACGGCGCCACGTTTACGGATCGAGGAAATCGACAAGCTGCTGGCGGAGCACAAGCAGAAAAAGGCTCGCTGATTGCTCGGCGTTGCTGGCGTTCTCGCCACTCGTGACGACACGGTACCTTTACGGCTTCCCCGCCGAGCAGGTGTGGCTAACTTGCCGCGCTGAGCCGCAGTTTACAAAAATCAACAAGACCGACTTGCGAGTGACTTGCAATAGCATAATCCGAAGGTAAGAGCGCCGGGTCTTTACCTGGGGAGATTACCGTGTCGCTTTGCCTCGCCATCCTTGCCGCCGCTGCGCCCGCTGCCGCGGGCGAGGAACCCGACCGACCCGGATCGGAGATCATCGTTACCGGCGAGCGTACCGACGGCGACGATGGTTATGCCGTGAAATCGCAATCGACCACGGCACGCTTCGCGATCGGCCAGCGCGAAACCCCGCAATCGATCAGTACGGTCACGCGCGCGCAAATAGAGGATTTCCAACTCAACGACATCAACGCGCTGCTGACGACCGTCCCCGGTGTCAACGTGCAGGCGGCCGAAACCGACCGTATCTATTACTCGGCACGCGGCTTCGACATCCAGACGTTTCAGATCGATGGGATCGGCCTTCCATTCGCGTTCGAGGTGCAGACCGGATCGATCGACACCGCGATCTACGATCACATCGATGTCGTGCGCGGGGCACCGGGGCTGCTGTCCTCGACAGGAAACCCGTCGGCCGTCATCAACTTCGTGCGCAAGCGTCCCGGCAAGACGTTCCAGGCCAAGGCAAATGCGCAGTACGGCTCGTTCGATCACCTGCGGCTCGATGCCGATGTCAGCGTGCCGATCACCAGTGACGGATCGGTGCGAGCGCGTGCGGTGGGCGTGTACGACGATGGCGATAGCTACCTCGACCGCTATCACCTGCGCCGTTGGACCGGCTATGGCATCGTCGAGGCGGATCTTGGCCCACAGACTACGCTGACGGGCGGCTACGGCTATCAGAACCATCAGAGCCGGGGCGCGATGTGGGGTGCGCTCCCGCTCAACTATACCGACGGCAGCCGCATCGATCTGCCGCGCTCGGCTAACACCGGTCCCGATTGGGCCGGGTGGAACGTGATCGATCGACAGATCTTCGGCGATCTGGTCCATCACTTCAATGAGGACTGGTATGCGAAGGTCAGCGTCAACCGTCGCGCCATCAGCGAAGACGATCAGCTGTTCTACGTCTACGGCAATCCCAGCGCGGCGTTTTCCGACGGCGTCGATCCGGCGCTCAATGTGCCCACCATCAACGGCAATGTGCGCGCTTATCCGGGGGCGTTCCGGGCGCAGACCCGCAATCTGACAGCCGACGCCTACGTCGCGGGTAAGGTTACGCTGTTCGGCCGTGCACACGATGTCATGTTCGGGCTGAACCGCAGCGCCCAACGCTATGTTCAGACGTCGAGCTACGATCGCGACGCCATCGGCGCGGTCGCGCTGACCCTTACGCAAATCTACGATGGCAGCTTTGCGCGGCCGAACTTTCCCACGGTCTACAACACCAGCTTCCTTGAAAGCGGGGACACCACTTCGCGTCGCGAGACCGCCTACGGGCTGGTGCGGATCAACGTCGCCGATCCGTTGAAGATCATGGTCGGCGGCAACGTGACACACGCCAAGAGCGAGGGTTTCACTTACGGCGCCGATGCCAACTATTCGCGGACGCGCTTTCTGCCGTTCACCGGCGTGACGCTGGATCTTAGCGACAGCATCAGCGCCTATGCGAGCTATGCGACGATCTTCAATCCACAGAGCCAGACCGATGCCGCCCGCCGCCTGCTCGACCCGATTACCGGAGACAACATCGAGGGCGGCCTGAAGGGCGAATGGATGGGCGGGCTTCTGAACGCCAGCATCGCGGTGTTCCAGGCGCGGCAGAAGAATACCGCTGAAGCGGATGGCTTCGATCCAGTGATCGGGCAGACGCTGTATCGCGGTGTCGATGCGACGTCGCAAGGTGTGGAGTTCGAGTTCAGCGGCCAGATCGCACCCGGGCTGCAAGCGACCGGGGGGTATACGCTGATGCGGGTTCGCGGTGAAGAGGACGAACCGGTGCGCACGTTCGTGCCGCGCAATACCGCCCGACTGAACCTGAGCTATTCGCCGCCGGCGCTCGAGGCCCTGAAGCTTGGTGCCTCGTTCCAGTATCAGAGCCGGATCTACAACGAGCCGGGCGCGGTCTCCGTCACGACCGGGGAGCCGATCCGGATCACGCAAAAGGCCTATGCGCTGCTCGATCTGTTGGCTCGCTATAATCTCACTGATCATGTCTCGCTCAGCGCCAACGTCAGGAACGTGACCAACACTAAATACATTGGCGCGTTGAACTTCGATCAGGGCTTCTACGGCGCGCCGCGCACGGTGCTTGGTACCATCAGCTTCCGCTACTGATCCGGTTCGGCGACACCGGCTTGCGCGAACGAAAGTTCGACGCGCAAGCCGGGCCGTGTGTTGGTGAACCTTACACCGGCGCCGAGGCGCTGCGCTGCGGAACTAACGATGGCGAGGCCGAGGCCGCTGCCTTCCTGTCCCACGCTGGTCGTCAGGCGTACGAAGCGCGTACCGATCCTTTCGAGATCGGCCTCCGGCAAGCCCGGCCCGTCGTCGGATACGGCGATGACGGTACCATCCGGGGTGTGGGTGATCGAGAGCATCACCAAGGCTCCCGGCTGGCTGTAGCGGATCGCGTTATCGAGCAGGTTCGACAGGATCTCGAACAGCAAGGTGCGATGGCTCGCTATGATGATTTCGCCATCGGGCGTGTGAAGATCGACTTCGATGCCGGCGTCTATAGCTTGCGCGATGCGGCGGTTGATGACGACGATCGCCAGTTCGCGCAAAGCCACCTGCTCCAGCGGAGGCGACGCGCCGGCTTCCTCGGCGCGCGCCAACGCCAGCAATTGCGTGACCAGATGCTCGAGCCGATTGGCGGCGTCGGCGATTTCGCCCAGGGCTTGCGGATCGCCGCGCCGGGCAAGCGCGACTTGCACCTTGAGCACTGCAAGCGGCGTGCGCATCTGGTGCGATGCATCGGCTGTGAAGCGCCGCACGCCGGCGGTGGCGGTGTCGAGACGGACCAGCACGTTGTCGAAGGCGTCGGCTAGGGGGCGCAATTCCGCCGGTAACGGTCCGGCTCGGAGCGGCGACAGGTCCGGCGTCGCGCGGGTGTCGCGTTCGATCACCGCATCGCGCAGGCGGGCGAGCGGCTTGAGGCTCCAGGCGAGGGCCGGGCGGATGAGCAGTACCGCCATGCCGACGAGCGCCACTTCGCCGATTATCAGGGCATAGATCAGCCGCCAGCGCAGCGCGTTGCGACCGTCCAGGGTTTCGGCCACCTGCACCACGATCGGCTCGACGATGCGCGGCAGAGTGCGCCGTATCTCGGCAATGCGTATGCCCTGGCCGCGATACTGCGCATAGCGGAAGCGTGGTTCATCGAGCGCCAGTTCCGCGATGCGCGGAGCCGGCAGATCGCCGTACCCGGTAAGCAGCCGATCGCCGACCGCGATGCGATAGTACACGTTGTCCCGTTCGGGGCTTTCGAGCATTCCGAAGGCAGCCGGGGGCAGGTCCAGCGTGACCTCGCCACGCTCGACCTCCACTGTCTCCGAGATCGCGCCGAGTGCGCCACCCAGCACGCGGTCGTTGGTGCGACGCACGACATCGGCGATGAGTGTCGCGCCGGCAAGACCCAGCAACACGGCGATGACTAGCAAGGGTGCGATCATGGCGACCAGCAGCCGCGTGCGCAGCGCTAGCGAGCCGCCGCGATCGCTTTTAAGCGGTTCAGTGTCCGCCATGGGCACCGGTATCGAGAAGATAGCCGACGCCGCGGATGGTTCGGATCATCGGCCCGTCGGGCGCCAACTTGCCGCGCAGGCGGGTAATGTTGACCTCGATCGCGTTGGGGCCGACCGGCTCGTCATAGCCGAACACTTCGGCCTGTAGTGTCTCGCGAGAAACGATCTGGCCGGCGCGGGTGGCGAGCGTATCCAGCACGGCCCATTCGCGGCGGCGCAAGTCGAGCACCCGGCTGTGGACACGGGCCTCACCGGTCGATCGGTTGAGTGCCAACGAGCCGACGATCAGTTCGGGCGTGGGATCGCCGGCGCGGCGGCGGCCCAGCGCGCGGATGCGGGCTTCCAGCTCCTCTGGCGCGAACGGTTTGCGCAAGTAATCGTCCGCGCCAAGGTCCAGCCCACGCACCCTGTCGTCGAGCGCGTCGCGCGCGGTGAGCATAAGTACGGGCACACGCTCGCCGCGCCGACGCAAGGTCGAAAGCACCTCGAACCCGTCGATCCCGGGCAGCCCGACGTCCAGCACCACCAGCGCATAGGGTTCATCGGGAACGATCAGCAGCGCGTCCTCCCCGGTCGCGACGTGATCGACCGCGTGGCCGGCGGTACGCAGCAGCGTGCCGATGCTGCGGGCGAGCGCGGCGTCGTCCTCTACGATCAGGATGCGCAACGAATTGTCGCTGCGTGAAAGGTTGATGACAGGTTGCGAGGGTAGCCCATGCTGGCGAGCTTACCCGAACTCAGAGACGGGAAGCCAGAGGAGCTTGATGATGCGTTTCGTGTTGATGCCGTTGTTGTTGGTCGGCCTGGCCGTGCCTGCCGCGGCGCAGCAGCGACCGGTGGGTTATCCAAGATCCTACGACGACCTGATCGCAACTGCGCGCGCGGAGCGCGTCGTCCGCGTCTATGGCAATGCCGATGCGACGGCGATGACCGCGCTGGTGGCCGCGTTTCGCCGAGCGTACCCCGGCGTCGCAGTGCAATATCAGGATCTTGGATCGACCGAGCTCAACCGCCGTTTCGTGTCCGAGACCCGCGCCCGCCGGATCAGCGCCGATCTGGTCTGGTCCTCGGCGATGGACCTGCAGGCCAAGCTGATCAACGACGGCTATGCGCAGGCTTATCTCAGCCCGGAGAAGCCCGCTCTGCCCGCCACTGCCGTGTGGAAGAACATGGGCTATGGCGTGACTGCAGAGCCGGTCGGGATCGTCTACAACAAGCGGCTGATTTCTCCCGCTCAAGTTCCGCGCACGCATGAGGCATTCGAGCGGTTGCTGCGCGATAGCAAGGCCGCTCTGACCGGCAAGGTCGCGACCTATGATCCGGCGCGCTCCAACGTCGGTTATCAGTATCTCGTCGAGGATTACGCGATCACCCGCGACACGCGTTCGCTGCTGCAGGCGATGGCGGCGACCCGGCCGCTGCTAGCGCGCACGACCAGGCCGATGCTCGATGCGGTGGCACAGGGACGGGTGGCGATCGCCTACAACGTGGTCGGCCCGTACGCGTTGAGCAAGACACGCAGCGATGCCCGGGTCGGCGTAGTGTTTCCGCGTGACTACACCATCGTCGCCTCGCGCGTGGCGTTCATTTCTCGCGAGGCGCGGCATCCCGCCGGCGCCAAGCTGTTTCTCGACTTCCTGCTCTCACGCACCGGGCAGTCGTTGCTGGCGCGCCAGTGGCTGCTGCCGGTGCGCGGCGACGTGCCGGCGCCACGGCTGGCGCCGGGCAAGGCGCGGGCGATCCGCGTCGGGCCACAACTGCTCGTACATCTCGATACCATCAAGCGTCGGCGGTTCCTGGCCGACTGGAACACGATCCTCAGCGAAGGGGCCAAAGGCAAATGAAGTTCATCACCACCAGTTGCGCGTTGATCGCGCTCGTGGCCGCCACGCCGGCACTGGCGCAGGCCCCCACAGATGAGGATCTCGCCGCGCTGGTCCGCGCGCAGGCCGCCGAGATCGCGGTTCTGAAAGCGCGGCTCGATCGGATCGAGGCTGGGCAGGCGACGACTGCTGCGGCGCCTACATTGGCCGCAGCGCCC
Organism: Novosphingobium sp. TK46; assembly: GCF_055361525.1. NCBI lineage: Bacteria > Pseudomonadati > Pseudomonadota > Alphaproteobacteria > Sphingomonadales > Sphingomonadaceae > Novosphingobium > Novosphingobium sp. TK46. The sequence continues at coordinate 93,352 of NZ_CM143963.1, read as the reverse complement.
CCGGCAGCGTCTGCTCCGCCGCAAGCCGCCGCGCCCGGCAGAAGCAATCGCCAGACCCGCACAGCCGTCAGCACGGCGCCTTATGCGCCGCAAATCGTGCCGCCCGGTCCCGCCGAGCGCGACATCGCGCGTGCGCAGGAGGCCAACGATGCCGGCGTGACGACGGAGTGGGGCTCGGGCCTGCCGGTGTTCCACTCGGCGGACGGCGTCTACACATTCAAGCCGCGTGGCCGTATCCTCACCGATGTCAGCTCGACCTTCGGTTCGCGCTACGGCGATCGCAACCTGACCACCACCGGCATGCGTGCGCTGCGCCTCGGCGTCGAGGGCGGCGTCGGAACGCACTTCTTCTATCAGTTCGAGACCGACTTTTCGGAGAACGAAGTCGATATCGTCACCGCCTTCATCGGTTGGCGCAACCGCATCAAGCCGGGCCTCGACTACGACGTGCGCGCCGGACACTTGTTCAACGATCGCGCCTTCGAAGGCTCGACCGGCTCCGACTCCACCCCGTTCCTCGAACGCGGCCCGGTCTCCACCGCGATCATCCCGCAGCGTGGCTTCTACGGCATCGGCATCATGCCGCGCTTGTTCTGGAAGACCGGCCACGCCTCGCTGACCCTGACCGGCGACCGCGTCGACGGCAACCAGAGCGTCAGCGACAGCCGCACGGTGCTGGCCCGCGCACACTGGAACCCGGTGAAAACCGATCGCTCCGTGCTGCACCTCGGCATCTGGGGCTTTGATGAGCACTTGTCAGACGCGGCCACGACGCTGACCCGCAACACTGTCATCGGCGGTCGCTTTAACGGCGCGCTCCGCGTGTCGAGCGGTCCGCTGCTCGGAGGCACCGGCACCACCGGCTATGGCGCCGAGCTGGGCGGCTACGTCGGCCCGATCTGGGTCATGGCCGAAGCGGGCCGCCGCAACGCCCGGCTCGACAACGACCGCCCTGACTTCGTCAGCAAAGCCTGGAGCGTGTCCGGCGGTTGGTTCGTCACCGGCGATCTTCCACCCTACAACCCGCGGCTCGGCAGCTTCGGCCAGCCGCAAGTGCTGCGCCCCCTGTTCGAGGGCGGCCCCGGCGCGATCGAGCTGACCGCGCGGTACGAGAGCCTCGACTACACCGACCTCGTCCTGGGTGGCGAAGGTTGGGCGGCGACGATCGGCGCCAACTGGTACCTCAACAGCTTCACCCGCCTGCAGCTGAACGCCATCCACTGGAACACCGACAATCGCAGCGGCGCCTTCGCCGGCAAGGACAACGGCCAGACCGTCAGCACGCGCATCGGCGTGACCTTCTGACCCGCATTCCCAAAGGACAATACCGATGAGTCTCGCCCTCTACGGCTTCCTGATGGTCGCCACCTTCATGACGCTGATCATGACCAAGCGGATGACGCCGCTGGTCGCGCTGATCGTCGTTCCCACCGTCTTCGCGCTGATCGCCGGCTTTTCGACCGGGCTGGGCGACATGATGATCGACGGCATCAAGAACCTCGCGCCCACCGGCGTGATGCTGCTGTTCGCGATCCTGTTCTTCTCGATCATGACCGACACCGGCCTGTTCGACCCACTGGTCAACCGCCTGCTGCGCGTGGTCCATGGTGATCCGATGAAGATCCTCATCGGCAGCGTCGTGCTGTGCGCGCTCGTCAGCCTCGATGGCGACGGCTCGACGACGTACATCATCACGATCGCCGCGCTGCTGCCGCTCTACAAGCGGTTCGACATGAACCGGTTGTACTTGTGCTGCCTGCTGATGATCACCAGCGCGATCATGAACCTGACACCGTGGGGCGGGCCGACCGCGCGTGCGGCCAGCGCCCTGAAGCTGGACCCGGCGCAAGTGTTCCTGCCGCTGATCCCCGGCATGATCGCGGGCATCGCGTTCCTGATCGGCCTGGCCGCCTGGTTCGGCCGCAAGGAGCGTCTGCGCCTCGGCCACGTCAAGACCAACGAACCTGTGGCCTTCACCGGCATGGCCGTGTCGCAATTCCCCGAGGCGCGCCGGCCCAAGCTGCGCTGGGTCAATGCGGCGCTGACGGTGGCGCTGCTCGCCGGGCTGGTCTCGGGCGTGCTGCCGCTGGCGATCGTGATGATGCTCGCCTTTGCCGTCGCCATGATCCTCAACTATCCCAAGGTCGCCGAGCAGAAGGAGCGCATCTCCGCACATGCCGGCAACGTGCTGGCGGTGGTCTCGCTGATCTTCGCCGCCGGCATCTTCACCGGCATCCTGTCGGGCACCGGCATGGTCGAGGCGATGAGCCGCGAAGTGGTGGGCTTCATCCCGCCCGTCCTGGGCCCCTACATGGCGCCGATCACCGCGCTGCTCAGCCTGCCGTTCACCTTCTTCATCTCAAACGACGCGTTCTACTTCGGGATGCTGCCGATCCTGGCCGAGGCGGGCGCGCACTATGGCATCGAGCCGATGGCGATCGCGCGCGCCTCGCTGATGGGCCAGCCGGTCCACATGATGAGCCCGCTGGTGCCCTCGACCTATCTGCTCGTCAGCCTCGCCGGCATCGATCTCGCCGATCACCAACGCTTCACGCTCTTGCCGGCCATCGCGGTCTGCGTGGTGATGACGATCGTCGGCATGCTCGTCCTCGCCTTCCCGTTCGTCGGCTGACCTGAGGAAACCCGCACCATGATCTCGAAACCCGTGCCTCTGGTCCTGCTGCCCGCGATGGGCACCGACGGCCAACTGTGGGCGAGGCAAGTGACCGACCTCGCCGACATCGCCCATCCCGAGCTGGGCGACCTGACCGCCGACGACACCCTGGCGGGAATGGCGGCGCGGGTGCTGGCCCACGCCCCGCCGCGCATCGCCGTCGCCGGGGTGAGCCTCGGCGGTTACGTCGCGCTGGAGATGATCCGCCAGGCGCCCGAGCGGATCGAGAGGGTCGCGCTGTTCGCCACCCGCGCCTCCATGCAGACCCGCCCGCGCACGGTGACCGAGCAGGGCATGCTCGCCACCGCGCCACATTCCGATCCGATGCTGAGCAAGAACGTCAGCGGCCCGGTGCAGGCCATGGCCGAGCGGGTGGGCGCGCAAGTCTTCGAGCGCCAGCAGCATGCGTTGCTTGCTCGTCCCGACATTGCACCGGCGATCGACGCAGTGACGGTGCCGACACTGATCGCAGTGGGCGATCGCGACCGCATCTGCCTACCCGAGGACGCACGCGCGCTGGCAGGTCGCATTCCGGGCGCGCGGTTCCACATCCTGGCCAACTGCGGCCACCTCGCGCCGATGGAGCGGCCTGGTGAAGTCACGATGCTGCTGCGTGAGTGGTTGCTGGACGGCACAACCCGGCGCTGGTCCTTGAAATCGCGGACATCTAGTTAGACGCAAGGCATGCAGGGCTGTAACCTGCTCCTCCAGCGCCAAGATCGACTACGGGAAAAGACATGCAGGACGACTTTCGCCGCGAGGCGCTCGATTACCATCGCTTTCCAAAGCCCGGGAAGCTGTCGGTCGAGCCGACCAAGCGCATGGCGACCCAGCGCGATCTCGCACTCGCCTATTCGCCCGGCGTCGCCGCTCCGTGCGAGGCGATCGCCGCCAATCCCGTCGCCGCGCTGGACTACACCGCGCGCGGAAACCTGGTGGCGGTGATCACGAACGGCACGGCCGTGCTGGGTCTGGGCAACATCGGCGCGCTTGCCAGCAAGCCGGTGATGGAGGGCAAGGCTGTCCTGTTCAAGAAGTTCGCCGACATCGACGTGTTCGACATCGAGGTCGACACGATGGACCCGGACAAGTTCGTCGAGGCGGTCGCCCTGCTCGAACCCACGTTCGGCGGCATCAACCTGGAAGACATCAAGGCGCCCGAGTGCTTCGCCATCGAGCAGCGCCTTCGCGAACGGATGAACATCCCGGTCTTCCACGACGACCAGCACGGCACCGCGATCGTCGTCGCCGCCGGCGTCACCAACGCGCTTCTGCTGCAGGGCAAGGCGCTGAAGGACATCCGGTTGGTCTCATCGGGCGCAGGCGCGGCGGCGCTGGCCTGCATCGACCTGCTGGTCTCGATGGGCCTGCCGATCGACAACGTGACGCTGACCGACAAGGACGGCGTGATCCACTCGGGGCGCAAAGGCATGCTGCCCAACATGGCGCGCTATGCCCACACCACCGATGCGCGCACTTTGCCCGAAGTGCTGGGCGGGGCGGACCTGTTCCTCGGCCTGTCGGCGCCCCGCGTGCTCAAGCCCGAATGGCTCGCCTCGATGGCGCCCAATCCGGTGATCTTCGCGCTCGCCAACCCCGAGCCCGAGATCCTGCCCGAGCTGGTACACGCGACGCGCCCCGACGCGATCATCGCCACCGGTCGATCGGACTTTCCCAACCAGGTCAACAACGTCCTGTGCTTCCCCTACATCTTTCGCGGCGCGCTGGATGCCGGCGCGACCGAGATCAACGAGGCGATGAAGATGGCGGCGGCGGAAGCCATCGCCGCGCTCGCCCGCATCCCGCCCGATGAGAGCGTGGCCGAAGCCTATGGCGGCCAGTCGCTGCGGTTCGGGCCTGACTACATCATCCCGACGCCCTTCGATCCGCGCCTGATCCTCAAGATCGCGCCCGCCGTCGCCGAGGCTGCCGCGCGCACCGGCGTTGCCGCGCGCCCGATCGCCGATATCGCCGCCTATGCCCGCGCGCTGGAGCAGAAGTCCTGGCGCTCGGGCCAGCTGATGCTGCCGGTGTTCGCCGCCGCGCGTGGCACCCAGCGCCGCATCGCCTATGCCGAGGGCGAGGATGAGCGGGTGTTGCGCGCGATTCAGACTGTGCTGGACGAACGCCTGGGCAAGCCGGTGATCATCGCCCGGCGTCGCATCGTCGAGAAGCGTATCCAGTCGCTCGACTTGCGCTGGCGGCTCGATGAAGACGTCGAACTGGTCGACCCGGAACAATCCGACGGCCTCTTGCGCTCGCTGGTCGCGCCCTACCAAGCCAAGGTCGCGCGGCAAGGCCTCGCGCTGCAGGAGGCGGAGCGGCTACTCTATCGTCGCCCATCGGTGGCGGCGGCGATGCTGCTGGACCAGGGCCACGTCGATGCCGCGCTGGTCGGCGGCAACACCGACTGGTGGGGCCAGGTCAAGCTGATCCTCCCGCTGATCGAGCGCGCTGCCGACGTAAAACGCGTGCACGCGCTGACCGCGCTGATCTTGAGCGAAGGTACGCTGTTCCTCACCGACACCCACATGGTGCCCGACCCTTCCGCCGAGGAGATCGCGCGCATGACGGTGCTGGCCGCAGAGGCGATCCGCCGCTTCGGCATCGAGCCGCAGGCCGCGCTGGTCTCGCACTCCAACTTCGGCTCCTCGCGCTCGCCTAGCGCGCGCAAGATGCGCGAGGCGACCCGACTGGTGCACGAAATGGCTCCGCAACTGGTCGCCGATGGTGAGATGCACGCCGACGCCGCGCTGTCCGAAGCACTGCGGTCGAAGCTGGTGCCGTCGTCGCCAATCAAAGGCTCGGCCAACCTGCTGGTGATGCCCGGTCTCGATGCCGCCAACATCACCCTGACCGCATTGCAGGCTTCGGCCAGCGCACAGACGGTCGGGCCGATGCTGCTGGGCCTGTCGCGGCCGATCCACGTGCTGAGCCAGACCGTGACCGCGCGCGGCATCGTCAACCTGACGGCGATCGCTTCGGCCGAGCTTCGTCAGCGAGTGGTCAACGCCTGACGCGCTATTAGGGACTCTCTTGGCCCTAGGCCGAATTGCCGCGTACGGCCTCGATCGCGCGCGCCAGTTCGGCGATCGAGTATGGTTTCTGCAGCAGCGGGAATCCGTGGCTGCCCTCCGCTACGATCACGCTGCTGTATCCCGACGCCAGCAAGACCGGCAGACGAGGATAGAGACGGGCGATCTCTTTGCCCAGCTCGATCCCGCTCATGCCCGGCATGACGACATCGGTGAAGACCAGGTCGAAGCGTTCCGTTTCCGTCACCAGCTTCGCGAGTGCTTCCTCGGCGCTGCGAGCGCGGACAGTGGAATGGCCCATTTCGCCCAAGGCCAGAGTGGCGAATTCGTTGACCTCGTTATTGTCTTCGACCACCAGAACGCGCGCGCCAGGCCGGTGGTCGGATTCGGCCAGCGCTGCGGGGCGTTCGGCAACGTCATCGCCTTTCGTGCGCGGCAAATAGAGCGTGAAGGTCGATCCATGGCCGGGCTCGCTGTCGACCAGGATTTCGCCCCCCGACTGCTTGGCGAAGCCGAACACCTGCGACAGGCCAAGGCCGGTGCCTTCGCCCACCGCCTTGGACGTATAGAACGGTTCGAAGATCTGATCGAGCACCTCGATCGGAATGCCCGAGCCATCGTCGGTGATCGAGACCGCGATGTACTTGCCCGCAAGACCTCCATGGCTGCGTGAAGCGGGAATCATGTCCGCCGGGGAGACCGCGATGGTCAGCTTGCCGCGACGATCCATCGCATCGCGGGCGTTGACCGCCATGTTGATGATCGCGGTATCGAACTGGCTGACGTCGGCGTGAACGTGGCACGGTTCCTCGGGGAGCCGGATGTCGACCTCGATCATCGATCCGGTCAGGGTTCCCATCATTTGCTGAAGCGAGCGGATCGCCGCGCTGACGTCGAAGATCTCGGGCTTGAGCGACGAGCGGCGTGCGAATGCCAGCAGCTGCGCGGTCAGCTTGGCTGCGCGATCCGCAGTTTCGGCGATCGCATCGATGTAACGCTTGCGACGTTCCTCGGTCAAACCAGGCTTGCGCAGCAGGTCGGTGGAGCCGCGGATCACCGTCAGCAGGTTGTTGAAATCGTGGGCGACACCGCCGGTCAGCTGCCCGATCGCCTCGACCTTTTGCGATTGGCGCAGTTGATCCTCGGCGACGCGCAAGGCGGCCTGCGCATCCTTGTCTGCGGTGATGTGACGACCGGTCGCGTAAATCTCGCTCTCGGTCGGCGCGGCGACCCACGAGAACCAGCGCACCGAGCCATCCTTGTGTACGTAGCGATTTTCCACCGTCGGCAGTGGTCCGGCGGTGGCGGTGACGAGTGCCTGCTCGGTCAACGCGATATCTTCAGCGAACACGTAAGCGGTGATCGGCTGCCCGAGCAGTTCTTCGCGACGATAGCCCAGGATGAGGCTCCAGGCCGGGTTCACGCGCTGTATGATCCCGGTGAAGTCGACCACCACCAGCAAGTCGGGCGAGGTTTCCCACAAGCGGTCGAGTTCGCGGGTGCGTTCCAGCACGCTGGTCTCGAGCGTCTCGTTCAGCTCCTGCAGGTTGCGTTCGATCGTCTTGCGGTCGGTCTGGTCCAGCAGCGCGCCCAGCATGCGCACGGCGCGACCGGCATCGTCACGGATGATGTAGCCCCGGTCCCGAACATCGGCATAGCTGCCGTCGCCACGGCGGAAACGGTACTCGTCCGTCCAGTCGGTGCCGGTTCCTTCGATCAGGACATGAATGCTGTGATCCACGCGTGACCGGTCGTCAGGATGGATCTGTGCGATCCACCAACCGCCGGTCGGCTCGACATCCTGCTCGGCGTGACCGAATGCGGTCTGCAGCGCTTCGTTCCAAAGGACGTGATCGCTTTTCAGATCCCAGTCCCAGATCGCATCGTTCGTCGCCTTGATGGCGAGGCGGAACCATTCCTCGGCTTCCGCAAGCCGGGTGCGGGCCATGCGATCGGCGGTGACATCCTGTACCGTGCCGATCAACCGGGCCGGCGCGCCGTTCACGAACATCGCCATGCCCTTGGCCAGGATGCTGCGTAAGACGCCATCCTCGTGGCCGATGGTGCGGTATTCGAGATCGAATGTGCCATCGCCGGCGGGATCGAGGGCCGCGCGCACAGTGGCGTCGGCATAGTCGCGATCATCGGGATGGAGCCCGCCCAGGAAGCTGCCTTCGTACGTAACCGGCACGCCCGTAGACAGACCGAACAGCGCCCGGCAGCGATCGTCCCATTCCAGCTCGCCGGTCTGTGGTTTGTAGTCGAAGCCGCCCAGCTGGGCGGCTCGGGTGGCCAGCTCAAGGCGTTCCCGGCTCAGGCTCAGCCGCTCTTCAGCCAGTCGCTGTTGGGTGACGTCGACAGCGGTACCGACATAGGTGAGGGGAAGGCCGTCATCGGACTCTATACAACGGCCGCGTACCAGCATCCATCGGGTGCCACCATCGAGGCGGTGGACGCGATAGCTATGTTCGTAGTCCGCGCACCGATGCTCGATCTCCTGCACATGGGCTTCTAGCGAGGACTGATCGGAGGCGAACACCTGCCGGAAGACGTCACCGATGGGCAGCCCTTGCGACGCCGCTTGTGGGGGCAAACCATAGAATTCCGCGAAGCGCGGATCGCCGGTCAGCGTCCGCGTCGGTACATCCCACTGGAAGAAGCCGATCAGGCCGGTTTCGAGCGCGGTATCCAGTTGCAGCCTGCTGGTTTCCAGCTCGAGTTCAGTGGCATGCTCCTCCGTCATGTCGCGCAGGCTTTTGACGAATCCCTTGGTCGCGCCGATCAGCGGCGTGACCGCGCCTTCCGCGAAGAACCGGCTGCCATCCTTACGGATATGCCATCGCCGATCCGGCGATCGGCCTTCCGCCTCCGCCCTGGCAAGTTCGATGCGCGGGCGATCGTTGGCATTATCCTCGGGCGTGAAGATCAGGCCGATGTGGCGGCCGCGCGTTTCGGCCTCGGTCCACCCCATGATGGTCTCGGCGCCCTTGCTCCAGCTGCTGATGATGCCGGCTTCGTCCGTACTGATGATCGCGCTGTCGATTGCGGAATCGACGATGTGGCGATAGCTGGCGCTGGATTCCTCGACTTCGCGAAGGGCCTGCGCCTCGGCGCTTTCGGTGAAGCTGGCGGCGATCAGCCCGGCGAGCAACTGGGCTATGAGGATATCGCGCGAACGAAACGCATCCCGTGCGGCGGCCAGCAGCTTGAGCACGCCAAACGCACGACCCTGCCGCGTGAGAGGCACCGCGATCATCGAGCCGATGTTCTGGGTTGACGCCAGCGAACTGTCGACCCGCTCGTCGGCGGCTGCGTCTGCGGTGATAAGGGTGGCCTGCTCCCTCAGCGATTGCCCCCCGAACGAGGTTGCGATCGCAAGGCGATAGCCCACTGCGTCAGCCGTCCCGTTCGTGGCGCGGTAAACCAGATCGCCGCCATCGCGGGTCGCCACCACGACGCCGTCGGCGGGATCGACCGCCTCCAACGCTGCATCGATAAGCGATTGCAGGACGGTAGAGACATCGCCGCCGCTGGCGATCGCCGTGTGCTGTGCGCTCAACATCGTTCGCAGGGTCGCCGAATCCCGCGCGGCATATCGCTGGCGCCGGAGTTGATCCGCGATGGTCTTGTCGCGGGTATCGATCGCGGTACGCAATTCGATATGCGCGACCACCTGGCGCCCCAGCGCCTGGAGCGCGACGATCTGTTCCTGATCGAGCCCGCCGGGACGAGCCACGGTGTCGATCGCGCACAGGCTTCCCAAAGCAAACCCCTGCGAGGTTACGAGCGGCACTCCCGCATAGAAGCGGATCGCCGGTTCGTTGACAACCAGCGACATGCCCGCGGTGCGCTCGTCGGCGGACAGATCCTCGATCACGAAGACATCCTCCTGCTCGATCGCCAGCGCGCAGACCGAGGTGTCGAGTGCGGTTTGTTCGGCATCGACGCCAATCTTGGCCTTGAACCACTGACGACAATCGTCGACCAGGCTGACCAGTGCGATCGGCACCCGGCAGATGGTCTTCACCAAGGCTACGGCGTCGTCGAACTCCGCCTCGGGTGGTGTATCGAGAATAGCGAAGCGGCGAAGCGCGGCCACGCGCTCATCCTCGGCCCAGGTGCGATCACGCATGGTAGAGGTCGATGGTGGAGACGGCTTCGCCGTTCCCGGATAAGGCGTCGCGTGCGAACATCGGCGTCGGATAGGCGCAACGTTGCCGGGTGTCACCAGCCTTCAAGGATAGGTCATGAGCGAACCTGATGATTGTGTCCTGGGTTGGATCAATCGCAATTGATAAGGTCGTTATTACAATTTGCGGGAAAAATAATACCGGGTAATGATGCCGCATGAAAACACCTTCATCGAGCCGCGCACCGCGTCGTTTGCCGACAGCCGCATCCACCTGTCGCGCGATCACGGTTGCGAGCGCGCTGGTCCTGCTTGCTGCTGCCGCTCCCGCGCCGATCGCGCCGAAGTTCATGCCATGGATCGACGGGACGACGGCGGGCGAGCCGGAGACTCAAGTGCAGCGTGTCGATGGCGACACCTTCGTGATCCGGCAGTCGCTCAGCACCAACTTCGAAGCGCCGTTCCTATACCTCATCTTCGGCAAGAACCGGGCGTTGTTGATCGATACCGGGGCAGGTGGGCTAAAGGTACGCCCCACGATCGATCGGTTGATCGAACAATGGCGCGGTGCCCACGCGGACGCCCCGGTGTCCTTGCTTGTCGCCCACTCGCACAGTCACGGCGATCATCATGCCGGCGACGACGAGTTTCGCGATCGACCCGACACGCGGATCGTTGGTTTGACCCCGCAAGCTGTCTCCGCCGCCTTCCACATCGCGCGCTGGCCCGATGACCTCGGTCACCTCGACCTAGGCGGTCGCACGCTCGCCATCATCCCGACGCCAGGGCACGAACCGGCCCACATCATGGTCTATGACGCGCGCACGCAGCTGCTGTTTTCGGGTGACATGCTGTATCCCGGCCGGCTCTATGTGCCGAGCGACCAGATCGCCACGTTCCGCGCGAGTACCGATCGTCTTGCCGCTTTCGCCAAAACGCACCCCATCCGAGCGTTGCTGGGCGCGCATATCGAGATGACGACCACGCCGGGCAAGGACTACGAGCGGGAAGCCGCCGTGCACCCAGCGGAACACGCGCTGCCGCTTTCGCCCGCGACGATCGGCGAGCTGCAACGCGCGGCGCACGCAGAGCCGGCGGTGCCGGTGATAGATCGCCATGCCGACTTCATCCTCTACCCCGTCCCTCCAAGACCGGCCGGATAGCGGCAACAGTTCACGGACGATCGCCATCGCCAGCCGGGCGATCTTCCGGCGAGGTGAAGCGGGCATGGTCCGTAGGCGCGATTTCCAGCCTTTGTGCCGTAGTGCCGATGTCGATTTCTTCAGCCCTGAACCGGGCGAGCAGTTTGCGCAGGACGTTGCTCCGGGCGCCGTAGCCGTCGCGAGGCGAAGGGACGTGAGCGAAGCAGTTGAAGGCGATGCGTCCATCCGCGATCGTATCGATAAAGGCCTTGGCCTGGGGATCTTCCAGGATCAGCGGCTCTTGCGCGAACGTCTGCAGCACGATGGCTATGACGCGCTCGGCATCGGCTTCGAGAGGCACCGAAAACTGGATCTGAATGCGACCAAGAGGGCTGGCCAGAGTTTTGTTGAGCACCGACTTGGTGATGAGCTCGGAGTTGGGCACGATCAGCGTGGAGTGATCGTTCAGGGTGATCTCGGTCGATCGAACGCTGATGCGCTTCACGTCACCCTCGTCGGTGCCGACGCGGATCCAGTCGCCGATCTTGATGGGGCGCTCGGCCAGCAGGATCAGGCCCGACACGAAGTTCTGGGTGATCGCCTGGAGGCCGAAACCGATGCCCACCGACAATGCCGACAACAGCAACGCGATTCGCTCCACACCGATGCCCAGCGACGCGAGCGACCAGATGATGGCCAATGCGATGCCGACGTAACGGGTGACGAGGCTTACCGAGTTCCGCCCCGATCCATCCAGGTCGGTAGCGGGCAGATAGCGGCCGTCCAGCCAGCTCATGAACGCGCGGACCAGCCCGAGCGCGACCACCAGCACGAGCAGCGAGCGCAGGATCGCGCCGGGCGAGATCTCGATACCGCCGATCGCCAACCCTTGCGAAAGCGAACCCAGGCGACCGAACAGGCTGGCCAGACCGTCGCCACCGCCCAGCGGCGACATGAGTGATCCCAGACCCAGTAGCACCAGCATCAGCCGAAGTGTGCCCGACAGCAGGACTCCGAACTGGTCGATCAAGCTGGGACGAAGACCGACACTGCGCACGAGGGAGTGGCCCAGCCGGCTGTCGCGATTGAACAGCGTCACCGCGACGTCGTCGGCGCCGTTCATCATCAGGTAGATGGCCGATCCCAGCAGGACGATCCAGATGATCAGCCGCGCCACGAAAAGGCCCAGGCTGACATAGCCCGCGGCCACGCCCAGCAAGGACCCGGCCAGCAGGATCCAGGCCACCAGCACCAGTGCACCCAAACCGGCGCCGTCCACCACCGCCTGCGCCGCGTCCTGATCCTGCTCCTGCCGCTCGGCGCGATCGGCGCGCAAGCGGCCAAGGACGAGCAGGAAGCTGCCGATCCACAGCAGATGCAAAAGCGCTTCGATCACCTCGGCCGCGCTGTGTGCGGCCTGGCTCGCGCCGATAGCCTGGTTGACCGTATCGAGAAGGATACTCGCAAACGCGATGGCCGCCAGCGGCCAAGCCATCGGTCGCAGGCGAAGGGCGGTTTCATCTGAGATCGGCGCCACGCGCCAGGTCGGCTGTTGCCGCATCAGCAGCGCTCCCGACACTGCGACGACGAAGGCCGAAAAGCCGGCTGCCACCACGAGTCCTTCGAGCACCAGGTTCCAGCGCGCGGGCAAAGCCTCGCTCCAGCGCAGGCCCTGGACCAGAACCCATACCGCCAGCGTCGGGGTAATCGTACCCACCACCAGTCGCCACAGCGCGAAACCCGATCGGCGCACGCGGTGGCCCGGCGCGGAGCCGATCAGGTAGCGTTGACCCAGTGCGCGCAACCTGATCCGCGCGGGAAAGATCAGCGCCGCAGCCGCGACGACACCCAGGATCGCCTGCCACGGCACGCCATCGCGCCACGGATCGACGAGCAGCCCGATGCCTTGCGTAATGAACAGATCGACCCGGCGAATGTCGCGGGGCAGCGCTGCGAGTACCTCGCTCCAGAACTCGGGCAGCAAGGGCGAGCCGACGCGGGTAGACAGCGTTTCGTTGAGTTGCTCGGCCTGACTGCGCTGCATCTCGTCGATCAGCTGTTGTGCCTCGACATCGACCAGCCTTCCGCGCTTGATCGCCGCATCCAGGGCGGCGCGGTTCTGCGCCAGCCTTCGTCGCTCGCGCTGAATTTCAGGCGCTTCGGCAGTGCCGTCCGTGGCGGGCCCCAGGCCGGCGATCCGGGCGTCGATCAAGTCGAGCTGGTCTTGCAGGCTGCTTGCCGAAGCGCGCACCGCCTGTTGCGCCGCCAGTGCCTTGGCCCGTAGCGCGGCATTGTCGTCCGGCCCGATTCCACGATCGAGCGCGCTGTCGACGCCGCGCACGTCGTTTTCAGCCTGGGTGATCTGCGCTGCGACATTCGCCAGCGACAGCGTTTGCGCCCGAGCCGCGGGCACCATCGTCGATAAGACGGGGGCAAGCACAAGCAGGGCGAGCAGGAAGCGTAAGATCCGTATCATCGCCGCCCGTGTAGCCCCCGCCGCGTATGCGCCGCAACCGTGGTCGAGCCGGCGCATGCACGGGTGATCGCTCTCTATCGCATGCGAACGGCGTGGCGGGTCAGATGCGCGTTTTCGCGCGCCAGCCAGTCGCGCGCCGCTGCGGTGGTCGATGTCGCCTGACCGAACGTGAAGTCGGGCCAGCACACGTCGACGGCAAACCGCAATCGGCGGGGGTGGTCATCCACTATATCGGTCATGACGATGGTCCCGTCTTGCTCTACCGAGAAGTCGCCAGCAAACATGCCTTGGCCCAACCGCGTGGGCTGCGTGCTATGGCTGACGGTGGCGCCATCGATTGCGATCGAGACCTCGTAATCTTCGACGTCGACCGCCGCGACCCCGCCTTCATCCAGCGCTTGCGCCAGGTTTTCGACATCACCCAGCCTCCGGACCGCTTCGGGGCTGCGGGACAATGCGAACGCCATGTGGTTCTCGGCGACTACCAGGCCTCCGTCCACCGCGACTTCGTGGTCGGTGTCCGCATGGGCCATCGCGATCAGTCGCAAGCCAAGCAGCGGACCGCGATCGGCCTGCTGTCGCCAATCCTCGACATAGGCGCCGGAAGGCGCGAACTCGATCACGCTGTTACCCATGAACGCCAGTCGCGCCGGTTCAGGCCATTGGTTGCGTGGTTGGTAACTGGTGGCAATCCGCCAGGACAGCTCCTGTGAACCGTGATCCCATACAGTGTCCCCGATCCAGCCTTGCCGATCCGCGACACCGGTCTCAGGTCCGTCCGGCAGTCGCAAGTCGATGGTGAAGCTGCGGGATTGGAACCAGTAGACCACCGTGGTCTCGTCGGTGACGCCCGTGCACAACTTGATGCTCTTGCGCCGGAACGCGCCCAGTAAATGGCGGGGCAAGGACAGGGGCGCATCATCCTTGGGTGGCAGCACCGCGATCAGCTCGGCCAGCGTCATGCCGGTGAAGGCCCGAAGGTGTCCAGCGGCAAGGCATCCGCCAGTATCAATTCGCCCGCGGCGATCCGACGCTTGAGATAGGCGAAGGTCTGCGCGGTCTGGTTGTAGAGGTGTTCGCCACAACGCAGCGCCGGATAGCGCGGTTCCTCGCTATCCACGACCGGCGCGATCACGGTGTCGTAGTCGCAGCTGAAGAACATCGGGTACGAATAGCGTTCCATCGGTACCTTGCGCACCCGATGGCGAGTGGCGACGTAACGGCCGTTCGACAGGATCTCCATCATGTCGCCGATGTTCATGATCATCGTATTGGGGATCACCGGCACGTCCATCCAGCAACCCTGCTTGTCCAGCAATTGCAACCCCGGTGCGGTGGCGAACAACAGCGTGAAGCATTCGTAATCGGTGTGTGCGCCGATACCCGGCCGATCCTCTGCCGTAGTATCGACCGGGTATCGGATCAGCCGTAACTGGCTGGGCGGATGACGCAAATGTGCGTCGAAATGCGCCTCGTCCAGCCCGAGCGCCATCGCGAATGCTCCGAAAATCTGGCGACCGATCGCTGCTGCGTGATCGTAGTAGGCCTTAACGTCGTTGCGAAACCCGGGCATCGCTGGCCAGGTGGTCGGTCCCAGCAGCGGCCGGCGGCCTACCAAGGAGGTGTAGTCGTGGTTGATATCGTAGGCTTCCTTGAGGTCCGTGGTGCCGCCGCCGAACTGTTCTTCGCCCACCGGCACATAGCCGCTGTGGTTATGCGAACGGCCGATATAGCTCGCCATTTTGGCCGGCATATCTTGCGCAAAATAGCGCCGGGCGCGGCAATCGAGACGGCGGAATAGGGCGGGATCGAACTGGGCACCAGTGATGTGGAGGAACCCGTGCCTAGCACTGGCATCGTCCAGCGCACGGGCGACGGCGAGGCGATCGCTGCGGTGGCCGCTCGCCAGGCCACTAATATCGACCAGCGGTATGGTCGCGTGTTCGCTCATGCTCACCGTTCTCGTCTCGACGCTTCGTAAATTGGTTATGTACTGACCGAGGCATAGCGATAGAGTAGCTTGTTCGATGAATCGCATCGATCTGATCTATGACCATGTATCCTTTGCGGCATACTTGCCGAGAAAGGCGTGCCGCATGCCCGACCGTCCGCCGCTGATCGACCGCAAATTCGCCAATCGGGTGGACTGGAACCTGATGCGTACGTTCGTCGATATCGTCAGGGCCGGCGGCATCGGCGCCGCCGCGCGTCACCTCAACAAGCAACAGCCCAGCATCAGCGCCGCGCTCAAGCGGTTGGAGGATCATGTCGGCGCAACCTTGCTGCGTCGCACCGCCAGCGGGGTGGAGATGACCGCCGCAGGCAAGGCGATGATGGCCTTGTGCGAAGACATGCTCGAGTCCGCGCGGATGATGCCGCACCAGATCGCGCAGGCGACCAAGCGGGTCGAAGGCATCGTGCGCATCCAGATCGTCTCGGCGCTGGTCTCGGCGGAGTTCGATGAGGCGATCGGCAGCTTCCATCGCCGCAATCCCGAAATCCATATCGAGATCCGGGTTTCCCCGTGGCGGCAGGTGCTCGATGCGCTGGAGCGCGGCGAAGTCGAGATCGGCGTGGGTTACGACAGCGCCGTGCGCGGGAGCCTGGTTTACGAGCCATTATTCTGCGAACGCCAGCAACTGTACTGCGCGCGCAGTCATCCCTTTTTCGGCCGCCGGGTCGCCCGTCTCGGCGAGCTCAAGGATGAAGGTTTCGTACTGACCGGCGACGATGAGATCGAAACGATCACGCATGTGCGGCGCCGCTACCGCCTTGGTACCCGGATCAGCGGTCTTGCGGAAGACATCAACGAGGCGCGTCGGCTCATCGTGCAGGGCGTTGGTATCGGCTTTCTACCGGTCCTGTCGGCGCAAGACGAAGTGACGAAAGGACGGTTGTGGCCGATGCTCGATGCCGATGCCGAGCCGACGTACGACATCTTCCTGCTCGCTCGGTCCGAGCCTGCGCGCGATACAGCGACTCAGCTATTCCTTGATGAAGTCGTCCGCCGCATCCGCGCCCAGCGATCCTGATCTCCCGAGGCATAGATTCCAGCTATGGCTTTCATCGTGAAATAGCATCTGCCTGCATGCCCATCCGAGGCGCAGTTTGCCCGGACTGGAACGAGGTCGATCATGCAGAAGGCATCACTGGACATAGCCGCTCACGACGGTGGAACCGCCGCCCCGCGCTCAGGCCTGGGCCAAACGCTGGTAAACCTCCTGCCTCCGGCGATGCTCGCGCTCGTCGTACTGTTCTGGGCCCACGCGCCAACCAATATCCTCAAGAACCCCTACACGCTAGTCGTGATGTCGCCGCTGATCGTGGTCGCGGTCCTGCTGCTGGAAATGGCGTTTGAGCGGCACGAGGGCTGGCGCATGAACAAGCGCGAGTTCTTCACGGACCTGTTCTACGTCGTCCTTAGCTCCACCGTGATCGCCTGGGTCTCGAAGACGCTGGCCGATGACCCGTTGACGGCGGCGAAGGTTTCGCTGGGGATCACCACGAAGTGGGCCGCGCAAATGCCGTGGCTCGCGCAAGTCGCGATGGTGATCTTCATCATCGAGTTCGGTCAGTACTGGATGCATCGTCTGATGCACAACTGGACGCCGTTCTGGCTGACCCACGCCCCGCATCATCACCTCACGCAGCTCAATGCCGCCAAGGGCGCAGTGGGCAACCCGATCGAGCTGTTCCTCATCAGCCTGAGCGTTCTGGCGCTGTTCGACTTCGATACCACCGCACTGTTCTGTGCCTTCAACGTCGGGGGCGTCATCTCGACCTTCGCGCATGCCAACGTCAGGGCCAATCCGCCGATCTGGTACTCGTTCTTCTTCACGACAATCCGCCACCACAGTCTGCATCACTCGACCGACTACGACAGCACGCGCTCAAACTACGGCAACTCGCTGATCCTGCTCGACCGCATCTTTGGAACCTATCGCGAAGGCGAAGCCGAGGTCGTCGGTCAGGACGACCGTCGGCGCCTGTCGATCCGCGAGCAGGCGCTGTTTCCCTTCCAGCCGCTGATCGCCAATTACAATGCCAGGCGCGCGACACCTGGGAATGGCGAGGGCAGCCACCACGAACCGCTCGGCGGTACCGCCGCAGCATGACCATGACGGGCATCCGGTCATCGAAAGCGGCGCGCGACGCGCTGAGCCGGGGTGACCTTGGTGTGACGCTGCGGCTGGCCACCGCGTTGGTCGCTGCCGATCGGCATGACGCGGAGGGCCATTTTTTACTCGGGATCGTCGCTGCCAGCGCTGGTCAGGTGACGGCCGGCATCGAGCATATCGAAACCGCTGTCGCACTGGATCCACGCGGCGAATACCGCGCGCATCTCGCCAAATTGTTTACGCTGGCTCGCCGGGATGGTGATGCGGCCGCCATGCTTCGTGCCGCCGAGGCGTCACTCCCGACCGATGCGTTGGCGCTGGATACGATGGGCTGTGTCTATGCCCGGCTTGGTGATCACGAGGCCGCACTTCCGCATTTCGACCAAGCTGTGCGGATCGCGCCCGATAATACAGAATTCCGTTACAACCGGGCCACTACGCTCAACTTCCTGGGTCGCGTTGACGAGGCCGAGGCGGAGCTCGAAGCGTTGATTGCCATCGCTCCTGCAGATGCGCGCGCGCACCATCTGCTGGCGAGCCTGCGCCGGCAAACCCCCGCGCAAAATCATGTCGCGCGGCTCGCTCGCACGCATGAGGAGACGCGGGACAACCGCGACCGGCTTCTGCTGGGCTACGCTCTCGCGAAAGAGTTGGAGGATGTCGGCCGTCCTGCGGAAGCGCTTGAGCGCTTGTGCGCCGTCAATGCCGAGCATCGCCGAACCTTGTCGTACAGCTTCGCCAAGGATGCAGAGACGTTCGACGCGATCGAGGCGAGTTGGCCGGCTGTGGCGAATGCCCCTGCAAACGAGCCATCGCTGGACGCGCCGATCTTCATCATCGGCATGCCACGCACCGGCACCACGCTCGTCGACCGCATCCTCTCGTCGCACCCCGAGGTCGAAAGTGCGGGCGAGCTTCAGGCGATGCCGCTCGCGGTCAAGCGCGCGGCGGGAACGCGCACTCGCACCGTCCTCGATCCCCAGACCATTGCTGCGGCAAGCGGCGCGGACATGGGTGCGATCGGGCGCGACTACTTGCGCATCGCCCATCACCACCGTCGCGAGTTGAAGCGTCGCTTCGTCGACAAGTTTCCGGGAAATTTCCAGTACGCCGGATTCATCGCGCGCGCACTGCCATCTGCACAGATCGTGTGCCTACGTCGCAATCCCATGGACACGGTGCTGAGCAACTTCCGCAATCTGTTCGCCACCACCTCGCGCTATTACGACTACAGCTACGATCTGCTCGACATCGCCGCCTATTACGTGCGGTTCGATCGGATGATGGCTTTCTGGCGAGACGCTTTGCCGGGCCGTGTTCTGGAGGTGCGGTACGAGGATCTGGTCGCCGACCAGGAAGGCCAGAGCCGGCGGCTGATCGATCATTGCAGTCTCGATTGGTCTGACGGCTGCCTGGCGTTCCACACCAACAGCGCGCCCGTCTCGACTCCCAGTGCCGCGCAAGTACGCCGGCCGATCTATGCGGACTCGGTCGCGCGTTGGAAGCAGCATGCCGATGTGCTTGCCCCGGTCCGGCGCTTCCTCGAAGACGCTGGCATCAGGCTCGACGGATGATGGCGTTCCTTGAAACCATGATCGGGAGCGTGTCGTTCATGAACAAACGTCGATATTGGGCGATCGGCATCGTGGCGGCGTCGTTGGTGGGATTGACGGCACCGGCCGCGGCATCGTCGACCAAGACGCGGCTGGTGTCGTGTGGAACACAAAGCTGTCTGCTGGTCACCGGGCATCGTGAGAGCGTTGCCGTTCAGGTGTCGATCAACGGTCATCCCCTTGATGTCAAAGGTGGACGTAGCTGGAAGGCGGTTCTTCCCATCGCCACAGTGCGCGGCTGGTCCATGCCGTTCGACAGGGGCATCGAAGTCGCAACCCTAGCTCCAACTGCGCCCGAGCCGACCCTGGAACGGGCGGTACTGCCGATCGGCTTGCTGGGACATGCACCTGACTTGGCATCCTTGGTTATTACTTTGCACTAGGCTGAATAATACCGTATGAATTAACGGCGGAACTTAGTTCGATCATTGTCATTATCGTTTCTCGAAGCTATCTAGGCTTTCGAGCCGCCTTAGAGTGGCCTGTTGGTTTACAGGAGATGATGATGAAGATCGGTATCGCGGCTCTGGCCGCCATTGCGTTCGCCACGACTGCGTCCGCCGCCCCCGCTGAAAATCCTTTCGCGAAGAACCAGACGGTACTCAACCTCGCAGGTCTCGACCTGTCGACTCCCGATGGCCAGCAGCGCCTCGCTATCCGTATGGACCAAGCCGCACGCTCGGTTTGCGGCGATCGCCTGGCGACCGTGCACCTTGATGCCGAAGCCAAGTCGCGCGAATGCCGCGCCTCGGTACTCGCCGACGTGCGTTCGCAGATCGAGACGCGCACGGCGTTGGCCGATACCTCGCGTGTCCGGGTCGCGTCAGCGCGCTAAGTCTCGCAAGGGGTGCCGGCTTTTTCCGGCACCCGCAATGCCGACGTGAATAATGCGGGCGAGCCTTGGCTCAGCCCGCATTATTCATTGCGCGAGTGATTTGGGATCGCGCCACCAGGACAGCGTATGCAGGTCGTGGGCGGTCGTCCACACA
Source organism: Novosphingobium sp. TK46 (assembly GCF_055361525.1). Classification (NCBI taxonomy): domain Bacteria; kingdom Pseudomonadati; phylum Pseudomonadota; class Alphaproteobacteria; order Sphingomonadales; family Sphingomonadaceae; genus Novosphingobium; species Novosphingobium sp. TK46. The sequence goes on along the minus strand of NZ_CM143963.1, from coordinate 73,176 downwards.
CCGGCCTTGGTATAGCGTAGCGCACCACTGCCCGAAGCCTTGCCCTTCCGCGATACGATCGCCAGCGTCTTGGGATCGATCACCACGAACATCTGGTCGTCGGTCGTGCGTAGCCATACTTTGCCGCCGCCGGTGTCGATATCGCCATATTTCAAGTTGTCGCCCACCTTGATCCGGCCGCGGAGCGAATTGGTCCGCGGGTCGATCACCGCGAGCGTGCCGTCGCCTTGCTCCTGTACCCAGACACCGCCTTCACCTACCGCCAGGAAGCCGGGTTGCTTGCCAAGCGCGATCGTGGCGACGACCGTGTTGGTCACAGGATCGATGCGTTGCAGCGTCTGCTCCTTGCCGCTGACCGCCCACAACGCGCCTTCGCCGAACGCGAGATAGACCGCACCTGGCTTGGTCGGGACGCTGACGATCACCTGGTTGGTCTTGGGATCGATGCGCGAGATCACGCCCTTGGCGTCGGTCGCCACCCAGATCGAACTCGCGCCTGCGACGACATTCATCTCGCCATCAGGAGCGGCAAGACCTGTCGCGAGGATCGCCGCCTTCTTGCCCGACTTCACGTCGACGCGGTTTAGCGTCTTCTCCTTGCAATCCGCCACCCAAAGCGACTTGAACGCCACCACCATCGCTCCGCAGGCGCGGGACATCGGCGCTTCGGCGAGCTTACCCTTCAAGGACCATTGCTCGACCTTGTTGCGGTTGGTTGTCCAGACGCTCTTGCCATCGACCGCAAGGAAATCTGCGAACCCGGGCACCTGGATGATTTGCTCCTCAGGTTCCGCCGCTTGTCCCGGCATTGCCGTACCGACCGCTAAGACGGCCATGATCCCAATCCACAAGCCCCGCATATGCGACTCCTTACGCCTTGGTTGCGATGTAGGCGCGCCAGCCGCCCAGGTGCGTGATGTCCTCGGCTCCCGTCAGCGCGCGTGGTTCGGAGACGAAACCCTTGACGGTGGTGCCATCCGCCAGCGTGACGTTGCCGATGGCAAGCGGCGCGGGTACTTCGACCACGAAGCTGCCGAACTCGGCGACGTCCAGTTCGTAGACCTCGACCTTGATCGCCGCGCCCTCGTCGCTGTGCACCAGAGCCGGCTTGGGCGGAACGCTGTCGGCGATGGCATAGAGGCGATAATTGGGCGCGGTCTCGAACGCGCCGACGAACTGCGCCTCGCGCGACGTCAGCTGCCAGTGCAGCGGCATGTCCTTCAAGTGCGCGCCGACGACGGCCAATTTCACGGTCTGCATCTTGCCCTCCAGGTCGAGTGGCGGCGGTGGCGGAAGTGCCGCCGCTGCGAGGTATGCGTCTGCCGCATCGAGCAACGCGCGGTCGGTGTCGGCCGGGCCGATCAGGGTGATGCCAAAGCCAGTGCCGCTGGCGCGGACGCCCGCCGGCACCGCCAGCGCGGCCATGTCGAGCAGGTTCACGAAGTTCGTGTAGAGCCCCAGGTTGCTATTGAGCGCGACTGGCGCCGCCAGCATCTCTGACACGCGATACGTGGTGCCGGTGGTGGGGAAGGCGAACAGGTCGACGCTCTGCCACAGCGTGTCGGCGTGGCGCTTGATCTCCGCCATGCGGTAGATGCCGTTGAACACGTCGACCGCGCTGTAGTTCAGGCCTTGTTCCACCACCTCGCGCACGGTCGGGTCGATCGCGCCGGGATTGTCAGCCAGGATCTGCGCCATCGCGGCAGTACGTTCGGCCACCCAAGGACCGCCGTAAAGCAACTGCGCCGCCTCCAGCAGGGGGGCGAGGTCGATCTCGACGATCTCGGCAGAGGCTGCGAGTGTCTCCAGCGCGCGATCGTAAAGGTACTCGGCCTCGCTATCGCCGAAGAACACGCGCTGGTTGCGGCGCGGTACGCCGATGGTCTTGCGGGCGATCGGCGCGTCCGCGAGCGGCTTGGAGAACGGATCGCCGGCGTCGAACCCGGCAAGCACCTGATCGACCAGCCGCGCGTCGGCGGTGTCGTCGGTGAACACGGTGATGCAATCGATCGAGCGGCACGCCGGCAACAGCCCCTGCGTACTCCAGCGGCCCTTGGTCGGCTTGAAGCCGATCAGGTGCTGGAAGGCGGCAGGCACGCGACCCGACCCTGCCGTGTCGGTGCCGAGCGCGAAAGCGACTTGTCCGGTCGAGACCGCCACCGACGATCCGGAACTCGACCCGCCACTGACGTAAGCAAGGTTATAAGGGTTGCGCGGCACGCCGTAAGGGCTGCGCGAGCCGTTGAGGCCGGTGGCAAACTGGTCAAGGTTGGTCTTGCCCACGCACAGCGCGCCGGCGGCCAGCAACTGTTCGATCACGGTTGCCGACGTTTCGGGTTCGAACGCGAAGGCGGGGCAAGCGGCGGTGGTTTCCAGTCCGGCGACATCGATGTTGTCCTTCGCCGCAAAGGGCACGCCGGCCAGCGGTAGCACTTCGCCAGCCGCGACTCTTGCATCCACCACGCGGGCGGCGGCGAGCAGGGCTTCGGGCTCGGTGCGGCTGATCCAGACCTGTGGCTGAAGCGCGTTATAGGCGTCGATGCGAGCCAGCGTCTCCTCCGCCACCGCTACGGCGCTGGTGGTGCCGGCGTTGACGGCGGCGGCGATCGCGGACGCGCTGCGGCGGTCGTGCGCGCTCATGAGTGGCGCCTCAGCGCGAGCATGGCGGCGCCGGGTTGCAGCGACTGCTTCTCCTGCATGTAGAGCGCAGCGACCGTGCCCGTGCCGGGGCTTTCGACCGGAAATTCCATTTTCATCGCTTCCATGACGGCGATCGTGTCTCCTGCTTTTACCTCGTCCCCCACGGCGACGAGCAGTTTCCAGACGCTGCCGCCGAACGGCACTTCGATGAGGTCCGCGCCCTCGGGCACTTCGATCGCGGCGGGCGGGGCGGCATCGGCTTCGTCGCCCGACACGCGGTCGAACTCGCCGCTTTCCTGCCAGGCGGCGCGTTCGGCATCGAAGGCGGCTTCGCGCTGAGACTGGAAAGCACCGATCGAGTCCGCATTGTCGCGCAGGAAGGCGCGATAGTCGGCGAGGCGGAACTCGGATTCCTCAACCTTGATCGAGCGGCGGCCTGCGGGGAAGTCGCGGCGCCATTCGGTCAGTTCGTCGGCGCTGACCGGATAGAAGCGGATCTGGTCGAAGAAGCGCAGCAGCCAGGGCTTGCCGTCGACGAAGGCGTCGGTCTGGTTGTGCGTGTTCCACACCTGGATGGTTCGGCCGAACAGCTGATAACCGCCTGGGCCTTCCATGCCGTAGATGCACATGTAGGCACCGCCGATGCCGACCACGTTGGGCGGAGTCCAGGTGCGAGCCGGGTTGTACTTCGTGGTGACCAAGCGGTGACGCGGATCGACCGGGGTTGCGACCGGCGCGCCGAGGTACACGTCGCCCAGACCCAGTACGAGGTAGCTGGCGTCGAACACCACGCTTTCCACGGCGTCGGCGTCGGGCAAACCGTTGACGCGGCGGATGAATTCGATGTTGTCCGGGCACCATGGCGCGTCATCGCGCACGCCGCTCATGTACTTCTCAATCGTCTCGAGAATGGCCGGGTCGCGCCAGCTAAGCGGCAGGTGGACCACGCGCGAAGGGATCGTGAAATCCTCGAGATCGCCCAGCCGCTCCTCGGCGGCGATCAGCGCGGCGAGCGCAGCGGCTTGGTCCATCGCCTCCCCGTCGAAGTGGAACTGCAGCGAGCGGATGCCGGGAGTCACGTCGATCACGCCGGGCAGTGCTGCGCGCTCCAATTCCTGCAACAACGCCTGGACGCGAATGCGCAGCTCGATGTCGAGGACGATCTCGCCATATTCTACCAGGATGTTGCGGTCGCCCTGCTGCCGGTAGACGGTCCGCGGACGCAGGCCGTCCTGAGCGGGCAAGTCCGCGAGGATGGGCGAGAGCGTCGCGACATCACGCGCTGCGTCCACTGGAACCGGGATCTCACCCGCGAGCAAAGCCTGCTGCGCGATGTCGGCAGCGGCGGCATCCTCGATAGTTACGGGCACGAAGCGGATGCGGTCACCGGCTGTGAGTTGCCCGATCATCCATCGATCGGCGGCGATCACCACGAAGGGGCATACGAAGCCGCCGAGCGAGGGGCCGTCGGGCCCCAGGATGATCGGCATGTCGCCGGTGAAGTCGACTGCGCCGATGGCGTAGGGGTTGTCGTGGATGTTGGAGGGGTGGAGCCCCGCCTCGCCGCCGTCCGTGCGCGCCCAGTGCGGCTTGGGGCCGATCAGGCGCACGCCGGTGCGGTTGGAGTTGTAGTGCACCTGCCACTCGGCGGTGACGATGGTGTCGATGTCCTCGCCGGTGAAGAAGTCGGGCGCGCCATGCGGGCCGTAGAGGACGCGTATCGCCCAGGGCTCGGTCAGGTCGGGCAGGGTCGCGGCGGGCAGGGGTTCGCCAACCGGATCGGTTCCGAGGTGCAGCGTGTCGCCTGCCAGCAGCGGCCGCGCGGCGTGGCCACCGAACTGGCCGAGTTCGAACGTCGCCCGGCTGTCGAGATAGGGCGCGATGTCGAGGCCGCCGGCGAAAAGCAGGTAGCCGCGCATGCCGCCGCCCGAGGCGCGGCCCATCGCCAGCGTCTGGCCTGCCGTAACGTCGAGCGCCGCGCCGCGCATTACGGGCGCGCCGTCAAGCGTCGCGCCGAAGTCCGCGCCGGTCAGGCAGATGCGGGCCGATGCGTTGAACAGCAGCGTGGGACCAGCGGCGGTGATCTCAAGGCCAGTGGTGCCCTCGGCGTTGCCGAGCAGGCGGTTGCCGAGGCGGAACGACTGGTCATCCATCGGACCCGAGGGGGGCACACCGATCGCCCAGAGGCCTTGACGGCCCGGCCAGTCCTGAACCGTCGTCGACGTGCCGCCGCTGATCACGCGCACGCTGCGCGGGTGATAGCCGATGGTGTCGAGCACGCGGGTCGAAACTTCGCCGGTGACGAAGGCGTCGCAGCGCACAACGTCGCGCAGCCAGCGCAAGTTGGTCTCGATGCCGTCGACGCGGGCTTCGTCGAGCGCGGCCTGCATAGCAGCCACCGCTTCCTCGCGGGTGGGCGCATGGACGATCAGCTTGGCCAGCATCGGGTCGTACCAGGCGCTGACGGTGCTGCCGGCCATGACCCAGGTCTCGGCACGGATGTTCGCAGGGAATTCTACGGCGGTGAGCTTGCCCGAGGTGGGGCGATAGTCGAGCGCGGGGTCCTCGGCATAGAGGCGCACTTGTACCGAGTGGCCCTTTAGCTTGGGCGGCTCGGCGGCGAGGAAGGTGAAATCGCCTGCGCCGCCGCGCACCATCCATTCGACGAGGTCGATGCCGGTGACTTCCTCGGTGACGCCATGCTCGACCTGCAGGCGGGTGTTCATCTCAAGAAAGAAGAACTCGTGCCGCTCGGCGTCATAGAGATATTCGACGGTGCCGGCGGACCGGTAGCGCGCGGCTTCTCCCAGACGCACTGCCGAAGCGATCAGTTCGCGGCGTACTTTGGCGGGGAGGTTGGGCGCGGGCGCTTCCTCGACCACCTTCTGGTTGCGGCGCTGGAGCGAGCAGTCGCGCTCGCCCAATGCTATCACGCGGCCCTGGCCGTTCCCGAAGATCTGCACTTCTACGTGGCGGGCGCGGCGGATGTAGCGTTCGAGGAAGACGCCCGCATCGCCGAAGCTGCTGGCTCCCTGCCGCTTGACGGTGGCGAAGCTCTCGCGCGTCTCGGCCTCGTTCTCGCAGACGCGCATACCGATGCCGCCGCCGCCGGCTGTTGCCTTGAGGATGATCGGGTAACCGATCTTCGCGGCGGCGGTGACCGCCTCCTCCTCGTCGGTGAGCAGGTCGGTGCCTGGCGCCAGCGGCACATCGTGGCTCGCCGCCAGCGCGCGGGCGCTGTGCTTGAGGCCGAAAGTGCGCATGTTCTCGGGCGTCGGGCCGACGAAAACGATGCCGCTGGCCGCGCAGGCTTCGGCGAAATCGGCGTTCTCGGCAAGGAAGCCATAGCCCGGATGGATCGCGCCTGCCCCGGTCGCCCTGGCGGCTGCGAGGATAGCTTCGACGTTCAGGTAGCTTTCGGTAGCGGGCGCTGCGCCGATGCACACCGCCTCGTCCGCTTGCGTGACATGCAGCGACCCTGCGTCCGCCTCGGAATAGACCGCGATCGAGCGCAGGCCCATCCGGCGTAGCGTGCGGATGATCCGGCAGGCGATCGCGCCACGATTGGCGATGAGGACGGTGTCGAAACTCATGCTGCCACGATCATCCGTACTGGCGTGGGATTGAACCCGTTGCACGGATTGTTGATCTGCGGACAGTTGGAGACGACGACGACGACGTCCATTTCCGCCCGCAGATCCACATTGAGGCCCGGCGCGGATATTCCGTCGACGATGCCCAGCGACCCGTCGGGTTCGACAGGAACATTCATGAAGAAATTGATGTTGGCGACGATGTCGCGCTTGCCCCGGCCTTCCAGCAGGTTGGCTTCGAGGAAGTTCTCGACGCAGGCGTGCTGCGACTTGGTGTGATGGCCATAACGCAGCGTATTGCTCTCGCACGAGCAGGCGCCGCCGATGGTATCGTGATACTCGACCGCGCTGGCGGCGATCGTCATCATCGGTCGGCCTTCATTGCTGCGCAGCACGGTGCCGGTGCGCAGAAACAGGTTGCCCTGCGCCGAGACGGTGTCCTGCATCGAGTAACGCTCGGCATCGTCGGCGGCGCTGTAGAGCAGGAAGTCGACTGCCTGGTTGCCCTCCAGGTCGACGATGCGCAGCGTCTCGCCCTTGTTGATGTGGTACAGCCAGGGGGCAAGGGCGGGCACGATCTCATCGTGCCGAACGGTGCCGGAAAGACCGGCGAGGTGTGGATCGCTCATCGGATGTCCCTCAGCGGCGGAAGTAATCTTCGACGTTCTCGAAGGCGCGCAGGCCTTCGGGCGTCGCATTGCGGGCCGCATCGTTGGCGGGCGTCACGGGACCGCGCCAGGCGGTGAGCCGAAGCGGCGTGACAGTGTAGTCGGGGCGTGGGTCGAGCACGTGCGGGCAGTTCGCGATGACAACGATCACGTCCATCTCGGCGCGCAATACAAGCTCGCGACCGGGCCCGAACGGGCCGATCACCGGGGTGATCGCGCCATCCGCTTCGATCCGCGTGCCCTTGAACAAGTTGATGCAGGGGTGAACGTCGCGGCGCTGCAGACCGTGCTTGGCGGCGCCGAGCAGGAACCGGTCGCGACCGTTGGGATAGGGGCTGCTGTTGCGGCCTTCGCCATACCGCGCAGCATTGGTTGCAGCATTCGACGTGCCGGCGAAAGCATCGTGGGTGCCGGCGCCGTCCTCCAGCAGCGTCATCATGACGCGGCCCATGTCGGACAGCAGCAGCTTGCCGGCGCCGAGATAGGCGTTCCACTGCACCTTTACCGTGTCAGCGACGTTGAGCCGTTCACTCGGGAGCTCGGCATTGAAGACCAGCAGCGAGGCGCAGGCATCGCCCTTGAGATCGATCATCCGCAGCCGCGATCCGCGCGTCAGGCGGCGCGTGGCATAGCCTCCAGGCGCAATGGTCTCTTCCCACAACAGGTTCTCGGTGAAGACACCGGCAGGCAGATCGTCGGCGGTTGGTGGCAGGATCGGCATCGCTTCGACCCTGGTGCCTGCCATCGAGCGGGCGTGGTCGCGAGCGGCGAGCGGATTTGCGAGGGTTTCGATCGTCATGCGGAAGCGCCCTCGGGCTTGCGGCTGGACTCGCCCTGCTCGTGCAGCGGCGGCAGCAGCGCGGTAGTGGTTACGAGTTGCAGCTGCTGCACCCCGCGCACGCGGCGCAGCGCATCGCACAGATCCTGCAACCGCACGGCGGGGCCCTGCACCAGCAGCACTTCGAGCGACTGGTCTTCCTCCAGGAAAACGTGCTGGGCCGAGATCACTTCCTTGAGATAATCGGCCTGAGTCTCGGCCAGTTGGTGGCGCACGCGACCGCGATCGGCCCGATAGACGATGGTGACAGTACCGGCGAGCATCTCGTCAGGACGAATGAAGGCTTCGTGCTCGGCAAGCGCGTGCCGGATCAATTCTGCAATCAATTGCGAGCGTGAAGGCAGTCCACGTTCTTCCACCATCAAGTCGAGCTGTCTGAACAAGTCGGCGGGAAGGCTCATGCTGAGCCTGGCGAGGGTGGCAGGTTCGGAACTCATGCCGCATCCTCATTGTTATTACTAAAGGTGTCAAGCGTAATACCCGCTGTGCTTGTTGTGGTACCTTCCGGCTCGTCGGCGGTGGGGATATCGTCATCGTCGTCACGCTTGCGCAACGCCAGGTCGTACACGGCGGTCGCGCCGAAGCGGTGCGGGGCGTGAGGGTCATGCCGACGCTTGTCGAGCGCCAGTACACGCGTACCCAACGAAAACGCTTCCTTGATGTCATGCGTGACCATGATGATCGTCAGCTTGTAGTCCCGCCATAACCGGGTGATCAGCTTGTGCATGTCGACGCGGATACCGGGATCGAGCGCACCGAACGGTTCGTCGAGCAGCAGGATCCGCGGTCGTTTCAGCAGGGCCTGGGCGATGGCGAGGCGCTGCTGCATGCCTCCCGAGAGCTGCGCAGGATACAGGTGCAGGCTGTCACCCAGACCGACAGCACGAAGCATTTCGGTCGCTTCGTCGTTGGCGGCACGGCGGGCAGCGCCGAACAGGCGGGCCGAGAAGGGCGCCTGGGCGCACTCCAGACCCAGCACCGTGTTGCGCAGCGCCGAGAGGTGCGGGAACACCGAATAGCGTTGGAACACCACGCCACGGTCGGGGCCGCATTCCGGTGCCAGAGGCATACCGTCGAGCAGGATCGCGCCGCGAGTGGGGCGCTCCTGGCCCAGTACCACGCGCAGGAAACTGCTCTTGCCTGCACCCGAAGGACCGATGATCGAGACGAACGAGCCTTCCTCGACATCGAGGCTGACGCGCTCGAGCACGACCTTGTCCCCGTATTCGACCCAGAGGTCGCGCAAACTGAGCAGGGCGGTCAATGGTTTGCTCCGTGTGCCCAGGGAAAGAAGCGGCGGCTTAGGAATGTCAGCGTGGTGTCCATGAGAATGGCGAGCAGCGCGATCCACGCGACGTACGGAATGATGACATCCATCGACAGGTAGCGACGGACCAGGAAGATACGGTAGCCCAGCCCGACATCCGACGCGATCGCCTCGGCCGAGATCAGGAACACCCACGCCGGGCCAAGTGACAGTCGCACCGCTTGCAGCAGGCGCGGCATGGCTTGGGGCAGGGCCACGCGGATCATAATCTGCCAACTGCTGGCCCCCAGCGTCTGCGCCTTCACGATCTGCTCGCGGGGCAAGGCGCCAACATGCGCGGCGATGTCGCGTACCATGACTGGCGAAATGCCGATGACGATCAGCGCCACCTTCGCCGTCTCGCCCAGACCCAAGGCAATGAACAGGATTGGCAGCAGCGCGATCGGGGGGATCACGGCGATGCCGGTGACGAGTGGACCGAACGTTGCACGGATCGGTGGCAGCACACCCAATACCAATCCGACGACCAATGCGGTCAGCGTCGAAATTCCGAGGCCGAGTGCGAGGCGCTGCAGGCTGGCAAGCGTGTCGGCCCAGAACACCAGCTGACCAGAGAGCTGGTCGGGCACGAACATCAGTGCCGACATCGCACTGGCCATCGCGCTGGGCAGCGGCAGGATCTTGTCCATTGGATTGGCGGCGTGCCGCTGCGCCGCCAGGAAAAGATACAGCAGCACCAGCAGCAGGATCGGCAGCGCGCCTAGTAACAGACGATCGCCTCGCTTTGGCTGACGGTTCACCCAGCGCATGACGTCAGTTCACCTCGATGGAGCGGATTGGCGGAAGTGGATGGCAAGGATTGGCGGCCGGCTTACAGCTTGCCGTCCGCCGCCATCTGCATGAAGCTGGAGTCGAACCGGAATGTCACGTGCTGTGCATCCCCCATGGTCTTGTTGCCCGGGAAAGCCATGCCCACGGCATCGGCTGAACTGGCGCCCTTGAACAGTCCCTTGCTGAAGCTGAAGTCGCGCACGCGCTGCATGTTGGTCATCAGCGTTGGCGAGGTGGTCGCAGCGACTGCTGCTTTGGGATTGGCATACAGGTAGGTGGTCTTGAGCTGGCTGTCGAAAGCCTCCGGCGAGGCTCCCGCCAGTTTGGCCATGGCCGCGCGGGCCTTTTGTCCTTCTGCATCCTGGCGCTGCATCAGCGTCACCGTATCGTACCAGATGCCCGCCAGGGCCTTGCCGAGGTTCGGATTGGCCTTGAGCGTGGCGGTGTCGACGACCATCAGATCGAGGATCTCACCCGGGATTTGGGCAGAGCTGAATACTTCCTTCGCACCCGGCAGCCCCTTGATCACGGAAAGCTGCGGGTTCCAGGCAACGACCGCGTTGGTATCGGGGCTGGAAAAGGCGCCGACGACATCCGCATCCGCAGTATTGACGGTCTTCACATCGGTCATCGACAGGCCAACGGTCGAGAGGGCGCGGGCGAGCAAGTAATGAGAGACCGATAGCTCGACCAGATTGACCGACTTGCCCTTTATCGCGGCAAGCTGGCTGGCGTTCTTCAAGACGATACCGTCGTTGCCATTGGAATAATCGCCGACAATGATCGCGCTGGTATCCTTGCCGCCAGCGGCGGGGATCGTCAGCGCGTCCATGTTGGTTATGGTCACGCCATCGAACTTGCCGGCGGTGTACTGATTAACCGACTCAACATAATCGTTGACCTGCACGAGGTTGATCTTGATGCCGTACTTGTCTGCCCACTTCTTGACGATGCCGGACTGCTGGGCATAGGGCCATGGCATCCAGCCGGCGTAGATCGACCAGCCAATGTTGAACTCGGTCTTTGCTGCGGGTGGTCCGCTGGGTTGCGAGGAACATGCAGTGAGAAGGAGCCCTCCGGCCAGCAACGCGACTGTGGCTGCTTTGCGTATCGACGTGACCATGATTCGTCCCCTTTCGCAATGCAGCATCGGTCCACAAGGGCGCCTTGTCCAGCATTGATATTACTAGCAGCGCATTTTGTAATACTCGTCGTGATCGGTACGTTGTTCCTTGCTGGCGTGGGTTCGCTGGCGGCGTGAGGCTATGCTTCGTCGTTCTGGCGGAAACGCTGCGCCAAAATCGATCGCGTCAATCACTGCGCGTTCAGCGCTTGAATTCGCCGTTATCTTGCGATCGTTCCCGAGTGCCCTGGACGCCAGCATATGACAGGTGCGTGCCCGATCGCTAAAAGTTGCATCAAAACCACACTTTTGCGCAGTGCAACATACGCAATGACATAACCATTACATTGCCTGGTTATTACGCTTGACCAGTTCCGTAATATCAATACCGTATGGTGCATCGGACCACACAGAGCGGTCCCGAACAAAGCTTTCCGTCATCACAGGGTCGTCGATTCGGCCATGGTTCGAGGATTGTCGTTTGGTTGATGCACAGGCCTGCAATGCCGTTTCCTGTCGGGGCGCAACATCTGCAAGTCATTGGCACGCAATGATGACAGTCTGGTCATCGCCGCAAGCGATCTACATTACTACCGTTTACGCGAAGTGACTTGCTGTTTTTTCAGCATCGCATGTCTCACCCGCTTGGCACAGTTGAGCATGATGACGATACGATAATTGTTAACCGGACGCGTCGATAGCCATGTAATTGGCGGGCCGCGTTCTTGGGGAGAGATGTCACCTACAGGCTTTATCAATAATAAAGGGGGCCGACGTGACCAAGCAATCTTTCCGCACAAGCCTGATTTGTGCGACGGTACTTACAGGATTTTCCCAGGCGCCCGCATTCGCGCAGGCGGCCGACGGCGCAGCCGCCGGCAACGGCAATGCCAACGAGATCGTGGTCACGGCAACTCGCCGCTCGATCTCGCTGCAGGACGTACCGATCAACATCAGCGCCGTCGGGCAGGAACAGCTTTCGCGTAATCGCATCGATGACGTGCAGGATCTCGCGGCTTTCACGCCCGGCATGACGGTCACGGACACGGGCCCGCGCTCGACAGGCAACATCGTGCTGCGTGGTATTTCTTCCGCAGACGCCAGTGGCATCAGTAACCAGAACAGCGCGGTGGGCGTTTATCTAGGAGAAGTTCCGCTATATCTCGATTTCAAATTGATCGATATCAGCCGCGTCGAAGTTCTGCAGGGACCGCAGGGCACGCTGTACGGGCTGGGTACGCTATCGGGTACGGTACGTTACATTCCCAATCGTCCCGACTCGAGCAAGTTCACCGTCGATGCGCACTCGCGCGTGTTCGACATGGCTCATGCCAAGAACCCTGGCTTCATCATGGATGGCGCCGTCAACATCCCGATCATCGCCGACCACGTCGCCTTCCGCACGACGGTGGGATACTATGATGTCCCCGGCTTTATCGACAATAACGCCTTGCTGATCGAGCCCGGCGTTTCTGATCCGCAGCCCGGCCGCAGCCCGACCGGCGCTGACTTTTCGCTGGGTACGCCCGACCAGCGTGCAGCAAACTTCTACTCCAAGAGGGATGTGAACGATGAGCGCACCTTCACCACTCGCAACCAACTGCTGCTTGAGGTCAATCCCGACATCAAGGCTTACCTGACGTACGCGCACCAGGAAACCAAGTCGAACGGAAGTCAGACCAATGGCGCCGGCGTACTCAACACCGGCAGGTATGAAAACCCGACCCGCTATCTTGAACCAGGCGCACGTAACACCGATTTGTACGCAGCCGAATTCAATATAGGCCTTGGTGAAATCGCGCAGTTGGTATCGACCACCGCTTGGACAGTGTCGAAGAACGTCCAGCAAAACGATAATACCGATTTGCTGCTTGATCTGGATTACGGGTACGAGGCGTTTCCGCAGTTCTCGTCGTTCAATCAATCGACCGAGAAGTACAAGCAGTTCAACCAGGAAGTTCGACTTGTTTCCACGCACGGCGGTCCCTTCAGCTGGGTCCTGGGTGGTTTCTATAACAACCTGCGTCGCGACAATCAGTATCGTGAGTACACACCGGGCCTACCAGGCTTCTTCGGTGTCTTCCGCCCGGACAACCTTGAGTACATGTCATTCGTCGACACGCGCATTCGCGAGAAGGCCGTTTACGGTGAAGGTACGTTCCACATAACCGAGGCGTGGCAAGTCACCGGCGGCCTGCGATATTACAAGTACGATGCCTTCGCCAGCGGTGGCACCGATACGCCGCTGACCTCGGGGGGCATCCGGCGCACGCCTTTCCCACTGGTGGTATTCGATCCGAGCCGTATCCGTTCGGGTAATACGAAGAACGACGGCTTCGTTTACAAGGCGAACACCTCGTACAAGTTCAGCGACGACCTGCTGGTTTACGGTACTTACAGCACGGGCTATCGCACCGGCAACGTCAACCGCGTGGCGCCGTGCATCCAGCCGCTACCGCCGGGACAGAACGTCTGCGCGCTGCCGAGCGAACTGTCATTCGATCCGGACAAAACGAAGAACGCCGAGATCGGCGTACGCGCCTCGCTGCTGGACAAGCGACTGCAGTTCACCGCCGACGTGTTCCATGTGAAGTGGGACGGCATCCAGGTGCCTAGCCAAACGGTCAACGGCGCGGTTGGCATTACGGTGAACGCAAGCAAGGCGGTGTCGAAGGGCGTCGAATTCTCCGGCCAATTCAAGATCACCCCGGAACTCTCGCTCCAGGGTACCTACTCGTACACCGACGCGAAGCTTACCGCCGATGCACCCGGAGTCATCGTCAGCCAGGGTGAGCAGTTCGATACGTTCGATGGCGATCGTTTGCCCGGTTCGACCAAGCACTCCGGCTCGGCGCAGTTGACCTACACCTACCCGCTGGAAAATGGGGGCGATATCGAAGCAACCTGGGCTGCGACCTACACGGGTAACATCTACTCGCGCATCGGACTGCGCGGTAATGGCGAGGTCATCCCCGATTACCTTACCCACCGTGCCTCCGTTACCTATCATGGTGAGCATTTCGACATCGGTGCCTATGTCGACAACATCTTCGACAAGTATGCGATCACCGGTATCAACAACGATATCAGTTCGTTCAACCAGGTCCGTACCGATGTCGTCGAACGATACTATGGCCGCAGCGTCCTGACCCCGCGTCGCATCGGCTTGGACATGCGCTTCCACTACTGATCCATCGAATGTGCGCTCCAAACGGAGCGTCCGAGGGCGGTACTGTGTTTCGAACCCGGACGGTCTTGGCGCCTGTCCGGGTTCGATCGCGTCAGCGGGCTCAGTCCTTCTTCTTGGGCTGTCCATTGCCAACGTCCTTGCGGGCCTCGCCCTTGGTGGTTCGCTGCGCGGCGGCGCTTGCACCGGCCAGCACGGGGCCGCAAGCGGTGGACTTCGCATTGCCCACATCGACGAAAGCGAGCAATCCGGCCACGGGCGTTCCGATCAGCGACAAGCCGATGCCCGCGCCTGCGCGACCGAGCAATTGCGGGCTGATGACCTGCAGCCTGGGCTCGGCGAAGTGGCCACCGATGCTCACCGGCGACTGGCCGGAAAAAAGGCTGAACTTCTTACCGTCAGCCTTGAAGGCGATATCCACGGCCTCGCTGCCGAAGCTGAACGCGCCGCGTCCGGTGACGACGTTCTTGCTGGTATCGATCAGGATCGGATCGGTCGCCGCGGTGCCACCGCGCACGGTGAAGGCAACCAGACCGCAATTAACCTCGATCGGCTTCTTCAGCTTGCCCTCGAACATCTTGTAGACGAACGTGCCAAGGTCAAGTTCGGCAAGCTGGGCGTTCTGGGTCCACAGTGTGCCGCGTGGCATCACGAAGGCGATCCGACCCGATGAGGTCGCGAGCGAATCATGGATAGTGTCGCCGCGCCCGGCAAGCTTGATGCGGCCGTGGATGGTGCCGGTGGTTCCTGAATCGGCAACACCGAAGCCGGCCAGCAGGCGACCCATCGGCGTTGGGGACAGACGGATATCATAGCTGATCGCGGAAGGTCGCTGGCGAGTGTCGAACACCAGGTCGGATTTCACATCGCCACGCGCCATCGAGAACGTCAGCGGCGACAACGCCAAGCGGCCACGTTCCAGTGCGAGCTTCATGGAGATGTTCGACATCGGCAGATTGCGCGATCGCACCGTCGCGATCTTCCAATCGAGACCCGCATCGAAGCGCTGCATCATCGCCACCGGCAATTCGGCGTCGGGCATGATGCGCTGTGGCGCGGCGCCGGTGGCCGAAGCGGCCGCGATCGCACCCTTACTGGCCACGATGTCGGGATTGTAGCCGATGAACGGTGCGGCATCGATGATATCGAGGCGGCGCGTCGTAAGCTTTGCATCAAGGCGCAGACGCTCCGTATTATCCGCAGTGAAACCGCCGGACACGTCGGACTGGCCGAAGGTACCGGTTAGCCTCGTGAAGCTGTACTTGCGCGCATCCTTCACCATCTGCGCCTTGAGTGCGAAGCGGCGCGTACGCGGGATCGCGACGTCGATCACTTCCATCAGCTCCGACAGATCGCGACCGCGCGCCGTAACCTTGAGCGGCACGCCTTCCACGTCAGTCAGTGTGGGCAGGGTACCCGACACGTCGATCACGCTATTGGCGGCCTTGGCCTGTAACTGCAGCTGGTTCTCACCGCCGCCGGCGCTGGCGTTGGGGGACAGCAGCTTGGCGGTGAGCGTGAATGGTGTCTTGCGAAAGCGTCCATCGCCGGTGATGTCGACGGCATCGCCGATCCGCGTGTCGGTGGCCACGATCGGCTCGACCGATAGGTTAGCCAGCAGAGGCATCTGTGGATCGAGGTATCGCACTTTGGTGCCGGCGATGACCGCCTTATCAATTTGCGGCATCTGGAAAGGCTCGCCTTGGCTATCGCTGCCGAAGGTCCAGGTGTTGCGCTTGTGTGCCTTATCCCATTCCAGATCGATGACGCCGTCTGCCAGGTCGAGTGTATAAGCATGCTTGCGGCCGAACAGCAGAGAGAAGGGAGCAATGTGCGTCTCGATCCGTTTGGCCGAGAACAGACTGGGCTTGCCCGCCCATTGCGGGTTCGAGACATTTAGCTGCTCGGCGAGGAACTTGATTCGCAGCGGGGCGAAGTACAGCTGGAAATCCCCACCCACCGTGACGGTGCGATCCGCGAGCGAGCTGGTGATGCTTTCGAACGGACGCTTGAGAAAGCGGCCCTTGGTGATGAACAGTATCAGCCACACGAGAAACAAGGCAGCGATCAGGGTCAGCACGATATTGCGCGCGATCCGCCACCGCCGTTTGCGCAAGGCGGGCGCGGACGATTGTTCGTTGGTCGCAACGACGGCGTGCGATTCGACGGCGGTGCTGGTTTCCATGGGAGGTCTATCGTCCGAACGTACCTTCTGGTTGCAGGGTGGGACTGTTGTCGTGTTCGGCCTGCCGTGTTTTTGGGTGGTTTACCGGCCTAACGGGTCACCGCAGTTGGCTGTCCTTGCTGCCGCGTCGATTGATCCCGCTCGATCGGATGCTGGCATCTCGCTTGCTCTGGCAGGCGATGCATGTGCGCGTGCCAGGCAGAGCCAGGCGCCTCCGTTCGGGAATGTCCTCGCCGCAATCCTCACAATATTGGGCGCTCTCACCTGACGGCATGCGCGCTCGCGCGATCGATACCGCGTCAAGCACCGTATGGTCGATCTGATCCTGCACGGCGCCATCACGCGTCCAGCCACCTGCCATACCGCATTTCCTCATCAGAGCAGTTCGCCCCAGGGTCGGCGTACCACGTCAGATCTGAAATCGCCGGCGCGCACAGGGTTCCTGCATGATCGCGGGTATGGCCCCGAAGGGCGGGGAACGCGTGGCATCCTCCCGCGCTTTATCGGCTGATTTACGTTTAGATCCGACACGAGGCTTTGATTATGACCGACAGCAAGAGCGCCACGTTGTACCGCATGGTCCTGCCCGACCACACCTGCCCCTTTGGCGTTCGCGCCAAGGAGTTGCTGGAAAAGGGCGGCTTTGCGGTAGAGGACAACATCCTGTCGTCGCGCGGGGACGTCGACGCGTTCGAGGCGGAACACGGTGTTGAAACCACGCCGCAGGTTTTCATCGATGGCGAACGGATCGGCGGCAGCGACGACCTCGAGCGGTATCTCGCTTCGTGAGGGTGCTGCCGCGCGCAGACCGGATGTCGCGTTCTGCCGCGCTGCTGATCGTTGCGGGGGTGCTTGGCGTCAGCGCGATCGTCGGCAGGCGAAACGCACCCGATCCCTCCCATCCCGGCATACGGCGCTGGTACAAGCGGTTGGACAAGCCCGCCTACACACCACCCGATGCGGCGTTCGGGGCGGTGTGGCCGGTGCTCGAAACCGGTCTAGCGATTGGGGGCTATCGCCTGCTACGCCGGCCGGCGACCGGATCGCGATCGCTTGCGGTAGGACTGTGGCTGTTGAACACCGGCATGATCGGTGGCTGGACGCAGCTGTTCTTTCGCAAGCGGGCACTCGGTTCCAGCGCAGTCGCATCGGGGGCGATGATCGCGACCGGCACCAGCTACGTCGCCGCTGCCGCCAGGGTAGATCGCATCGCCGCCATGACCGGGGTGCCGTTCGTCGGCTGGCTCGGCTTCGCTACGCTGCTGGCCGAGCGGATCTGGGCCAGGAACACGCGCTAGGAAGAACGAAAGATGTCGCAACCGATCATGCCGGATTTGTGTGGCCCCGGCCAGCGCAGTGTATGGGACTTTCCTAGACCGGCGGTGGCTGAACGCGTGACCCGCCATATCCGGATCATCCACAGCGACGTAGTTGTCGCGGACACGCGCACGGCGTTCCGCACCCTGGAAACCAGCCATCCGCCAAGCTATTATATTCCGCCGCAAGATATTGCCGCCGGCGTGCTCGATCGGGCCGACGGAACCTCGTTCTGCGAATGGAAGGGCCACGCCATCTATTACGATGTCGTCGTCGCAGGCGAGCGGCTGGAACGCGCGGGATGGAGCTACCCCGCGCCGACCGCACCCTTTGCCGACTTACGCGATCATGTGGCGTTCTATGCGGATCGGTTCGACGCCTGCTTCGTCGATGGAGAGAAGGTCGTCTCCCAGCCAGGCGGATTTTACGGCGGCTGGATCACGTCGGACCTCGCCGGCCCTTTCAAGGGCGTGCCGGGCAGTCGCTGGTGGTAGCGTGATGCAGGCCGGTTGGCTTCAGGCGCGACCGATCACGGTGACAAGCGGATCGCCGCTGCGTCCATCTGCCAGCAGAACGGTCGCGACTTCGCCGAAGCCCGCACGCTCGAGGTAGAGCTTGACCAGCGCGGCATGGCCACCAGTGTCGAGCCGCAGCCAGATCGCCACCGCCTTGGTGGGAAAGCACCGGTTCGAGAAGCTGACGACGAACGGACCGCCGGGTCGTAGGACCCGACGTATTTCCGCAAAGACCGCCACGGGCTGCTGCAGATATTGCACCCCCACGCAGCACAGAGCCGCATCGAAGGAGCCGTCTTCGAGGGGGAGCGATGCTTCGCGGTTGAGATCCTGGACGAACCAGCGATCGAGCCTGGGGTTGGCGGCAAGTTCAGCGGTGTTCATACCATGGCCGACCACACTGGCATATTCGATATCCGTCGGCAGATGGCTGACCCAACTCGACATCAGATCGAGAACGCGTCCACCTTGCGGAATGCGCTCGCGATAGCAATCGCTCAGTGCAGCGACCGCGCCTTCGTCGATATGGGTGACGAGCCGGGGCGGACCGTAGAAGGCCAGATCGTCGCCGTCATCCTGCCGGGCGAACGCGCCTGCGGGGAAGTCCGGCATCGCGGCTTGCTGACGCTCATCGGTCACGACGCAGAGCCCTCCAGTTGCTCAGCCACCATCGTGCGCACATCGACCCGCGCTTTAAGACGCGCGGCGAGCAAGGCAGTGCCGCTGATCTTGCGCTGGACGAACAGCATGTCGGCAGGGGGTAGATGCCAGGCCGCCCGGTCGCTCGCCACCGCCATGCCATCGTCGCGCAGCACACCGACGAAAGCGCGATCCCCGAAGCCAAACAGACCGGGCTTGTTGAGTTCCGCAAGGATCACGTCGATCATGCGGTCGAGCACCGCGCCGTGCCGCTGGGTCATCTCGGCCGTCGTGATCCCGGCCGCGATCGAAGCGTTTTTGACCCGCTCGCGATCGCCCGACAGTCCCGCCAGCAGCAATCCGCGATACGCTTCGGCCGTGGCAGGCGCGATCGGGCGAGCAGCGCCAAAGTCCAGCAGCACGAGGCGGCCGCTATCGGATTGGTAGCGATAGTTCGCGAAATTCGGATCGGTCTGCATCGTGCCGAATTCGAACAGTTCGCGCAGCACCAGCCGCAGCAGTGTGACCATCAGCGCGTCGCGGGTTTCTTGCGGGGCATCCACCAGCGTCTCGACCGGTACGCCCTCGACGAAGCTCATAGCCAGCACGCGCGACGTGGTGAATTTGGGTTCCAACGTGGGCACGACGAACTCCGGCGACCCGGCCAGCAGGGAGCCGAACAGGGTCATCTGCCGACCTTCTCGCTCATAGTCCGCCTCTTCCTTGAGCTGTTGCTTGGCCTCTTCCAGCAAGGGACGAATATCCAGACCCTGCGGCAGCACGCCCGACACGCGCAGCAAAGTCGCGACGTTGTCGACATCGGCGTCGATGCTTTCGGCAACGCCGGGATATTGCACCTTGATCGCCAGCTGCCGACCGTCATGGGTGGTCGCGCGATGGACTTGCCCGATCGATGCGGCGGCTATCGGATTGGGTTCGAACCGGGCGAACTGTGTGCGCCAGTCACGGCCCCATTGTTTCGCCAGAACCGTCTGCAGCTGCGATGGCGGCATGCGATAGCCGCGTTCGCGCAAACGGCTCATGATCTGCGCCAGTTCCGGCGGCAGCATGTCGCCCGCATCCATCGACACCATCTGCCCTAGCTTCATCGCTGCCCCGCGCAAGTGGGCGAGCTGGTCCGCGACGCGGGACACGTTGCCAGGTGTCAGCAGCATGTCGCGCATGCGCGGTCGCTCTCCGCTGGCAAGGCGACGTGCGCCCTCGGCGACCATCCCGCCGGCAACGCCACTCGCCAATCGGCCGAACGAGCCCAAGCGCGAAAGCCGCCCGCTCGGAACGGTCCTGCCGCGGCTGTCGCTGTCGTCGCTCATGCCGGTACCATCGCATCGATGGCATGGGCGAGTTGCTGTCCGGAGAGCCAGGCGCATTCGATACGCGGCCCCAGCAGCCAGTCGCCACAGGCACCCAAGCGCACAGCCGGATCCCACAAGACCTTGCCTCCAGCCGCACCAGACCGCGCAAAACGCCAACGATGCGCGGTGATCTCAACTGGCAAGGGCACGGGGATCCCGAGCTTCGTCGCCAGTTCGGTCAGGAGTGCATGGCCGACAGCCTCCGGTTCCTCTTCCAAGTGTGCGATGGACCATCCGGGGTTGGCCTGGATTACCCAGCTTTCCGGGCCGACTCGCGCCGGTTTGGCCGAGTTGCGCGCGGCCCAGCCGATCGGACCGGCGTCGCGCAGAACCTCGGGTCCGGATAGCGGGGCAGCGAACGCGGCCATGACGGTCCAGCAAGGCGCCGATGGCGTTTCGCGCGCGAGTTCGGCCATCGCGGCTACATGGGGGCGCAACAAATCGGCGGCTTGCTCCGCCGGGACCGCGACGACCAACCCATCGAACGTCCCGGCATCAAGCTTGTCGCCATGCAGAACCCATCCCTCTGACTGCCGCTCGAAGCTGACGATGCGAACGCTCCAAGTGACGTCATGTTGATCTGCCAGTCGCCTGATCGGCGCATTCATAGCCGGCGTGCCGACCCAGGCATCGGGTCCGGCGGCGGGCCATTTGGACACGACGTCGCTTGCGGCCCAATCGGCCACCTGCGCCGCGAAGTGCGGATCATGCGCGGTGAAATACTGCGCACCATGATCGAAGCTGGCTTCACCCAAGGGCGTGGCGATACGGCGAGTTGCCATCCGCCCGCCCGGGCCACGGCCCTTGTCGAACAGGCTGACCTCGTGGCCGCTCGCAACCAGCCCCCGCGCGCAGGATAGCCCCGACATTCCCGCTCCGATGATCGCTATGCGCATGTCGCTCCTCGTTGGGTGTTGACCCGTATCGCTCCGAAGATAGGAAGCTGTCGGGGATAGCGACACATGCCCCTGAGTGCGCTCACCTGTCTTGCGTTCACCCGGCGTGTCGGCTGCCGGCTGCGGGCAGGATGACTATAGCGCGCAAGCCCCCGCCGTCGGCATCTTCAAGCAGGAAGTCGCCGCCATAGATCGCGGTCAGGTCGATCGCGATGGCGAGGCCGAAGCCATGCCCATCGCCGCGCTCGTCCAGGCGGATACCGGGCTGTCCCACCAGCGCGCGTTGGGCCGCCGGTATGCCGGGGCCATCGTCGGTAACGGCGATACACACGCGCCTGGCATCGTCACCGTCGCGCCGGCATCGAACCTCTATACGGCTTGTGGCGTGTCGCGCGGCGTTGTCGAGCAGATTGCCCAGCAATTCGTCCAAGTCCTGCGGATCGAGCGCGACGCGCAAGCTATCGTCGGCTTCCATCGTGAAGGTCAGGCTGCGGTCGCCATGAAGGCGCCGGACGGTGTCGATCAGGTCCGTTAGCGCCGGCGCCAACGAAGTCGCGGCGCGGTGGTCGACCGCCTGGACCCTGGCGCGGGCAAGGTGGTGGCGAATGGTCGCGTCGATGCGCGAGACCTGCGCGGCCATCGCGGGATCATCTCGCGCATCGAGCGCGAGCGCGGCTACCGGTGTCTTGAGCGCATGCGCCAGATTGGCGGCGGATTGCCGGGCGGCGGTCAATGCCGCCGCGTTCTGCCGGCTCAGCGCATTGAGTTCGAGCGCAAGCGGGCGCAGCTCGTCTGGCTGATCCTCATCCACGGTGCTGCGTTCGCCGGCGCGGATCTGCGCCATCTGATCGCGCAATCGGCGCAAGGGGCTCAAACCAAGCCGCAACTGCAACAAGGTCGCCAGCGCCAGCAGTACCGCCAGCACGGCTAGGATCGCCAGCAGCGGCACCAGTGCGCCGCGGATCGGGCGACGCACGACGTCGCGCGGGGCGGCGGCGGTCAGGGTGACCGGTCCGGCCTTCGTCAACATCGTCAACTGTCGGGCATGGACCGCAACATGGTCGCGGCCGACACCCTCCCTCACCTGAACATGCTCGATGGATTCTTCGGGCGGGGGAGGGCCATGATCATTTTCCCGCCTATGTTCAGGTCGCGGAGGGCGCGGATCGAGCGACGGGAAATCGCGCGAACCGATCGTGCCCATCGGTGATACGATCCGCCAACGCCAGCCGGGACCGCCCTGCAACGCGCCGATACCCTGCGTCAGGCGCAGTCGATCCACCCGCCCGTCCGCGTCCACGGTACTCGCGAGCAGTGCCACTTGCGCATCGAGCCGCTCGTCCAGCCCCTCGGTCACGAAACGTTCGAGTACGCCTGCGATCGCCCAGCCGGCAATCAGCAGGGCCATAACCGATGCGAGCACAGACAACATCAGCATGCGCGCGTGCAGCGAACGCGGGACGATGCGCAAGGCGGTCAGTCGGGACATGCAAGACGGTAGCCGCGCCCACGCACCGTTTCGATCAGAGCGGCTCCGATCTTCTTGCGCAGCCGTCCGATGATAACCTCCAGGCTGTTGGAATCAACGTCGGCATCGCCTTCATAGACACGCTCGAGTAAATCGAGCCGTTCGATGACGGCTCCCTTGTGCAGCATGAGCTGCGAAAGGACCCGCCATTCGAACGCGGTCAGCTTCAACGGCAGTCCCTCCAGCTCGAACTGTCCGGTCTGGCTCTCGAAGCCGAGCGGCCCGCAGGAAAGGCGTGTCTGCGCATGTCCGGCGGAACGACGGACCATGGCGCGCAAACGCATGACCAATTCCTCCACGCGGAACGGTTTCACCAGATAATCGTCGGCGCCTGCCTTGAACCCGGCCACTTTGTCTGACCAGCCTTCGCGTGCGGTCAGGATCAGCACCGGCAAGTCGCGCTCCGCTTCGCGCCAGGCGCGTAGAACGGCGATTCCGTCCATGCCGGGAAGACCAAGATCGAGCACCGCTGCATCGTATCGCTCGGTCTCTCCCAAATGCGCGGCATCGATGCCGTCCGCGGCAAGATCGACCGCGAAGTTTTCTTCGCGCAACGCATGGGCGATGCGGGGGCCGAGATCACGATCGTCTTCGACAAGCAGGATACGCATGAGCCCGTCCTAGGCGCGGTGTTTAAACCCAAACTGAACCGGCCGGTTCAGCGCAGGGAGGGTGCCCGGCGACTACTAGGGGGTCGTCGCAAGAAGACCAAAGGAGTTGATGATGAAAGATCGTCTGATCACAAGAATGAGCTCGCGCCAGAAGCTGGGCTTGGGCGCCGTGGCGCTGCTGGGGCTCGGTTTCGCGGGAGGCGCGGGCGCGGTCTCGTTGACCCGTCCGCCGGTAAGCATGGCACCTTCCGTTCCGACACCCGTGGCGCGGCTGGCGAATGCGCGCGGCATCGTCACCGTGAAAGGCCGTGTCGCCGACGTGTATGGCGATCGCTTCGTGGTACAGGATGCGACCGGTCGTGCGCTGGTGGCCGCCGGCCATGATGGCGCGACGGCCTTGACGGTCGGCGCCCCGGTGCAGGTGCAGGGGCGCTTCGAAGACGGACAACTGCGCGCACGCTATCTGGTGAATGCTGCTGGCGAAGTCGAGGAAGTCGGCCCACCGCGTCCGCCCAAGGGGTCGCACGATCGTGACGGCCGCGACGGGCCACATGGTGGCCCTGGTGGGCCCCACGATGGCCCGCCGCCGCCGCCGCGTCCTGGCGATGCACCACCGCCGCCGCCGGCAGGGCGTCCCGGTGCGCCGGGTGTGGCAGGACCGGATGGTGCAGCGCCACCGCCGCCGCCTGTGGCCTCCGAGCGCGGACAAGTGCCGCCCCCGCCGGTAGTGGGACGGCCGGTCGCGCCCACTGCGACACCCCCGGCGCCTGGTAACTGAAGGTTTGGGACGAGGTGGCCTTGTCGGCCTCCTCGTCTCATCTTCCAGAATTCAGGGACGCAAGACCCAGCCGCCATCCACGTGGATCGTCTGGCCGCTGATCCAGGCTCCGGCTTGCGAGCACAGCAACAGCGCGGTGCCCACCAGCTCGTCGGGCTCTCCGCGTGCGCGTAGGGCCACGGTCATGTTCAGGAACTGGATGAAGGGTGAATCGTCGGGCACCAGCAGCTTGCCGGCATCGCTGGTAACGTTGCCCGGCGCGATCGCATTGCAGGTGATGCCGTCCTTGCCGAACTGCTTGGCCAGCGTCGTCGTCAGCCCGACGAGTGCCAGCTTGGAGATGCCGTAGAGGCCGGTCGCGGGAAAGGCGCCGCCGGACGTCTGGTTGATGATGCGGCCGCCGCCACGCTCGCGCATCGAGGGAATGACGGCCCGGGCGCAGAGCAGCGCACCGTTCAGGTTCACCGCGAAAGCCTTGTTCCACGCATCCAGGCTGATCGTCTCGCAATTGTCGTAGCTGATATCGACCATCAAGGCGGCGTTGTTGATCAAGATATCCACTCCGCCGAACGCATCGACGGCGGCCTTGCCCATCGCCAGTGTCGAGGCTTCGTCGGCGACGTCGACCTGGACGCCGATCGCCTTGCCGCCTTCAGCGACGATTTCCTCTGCCACAGCCTTGGCACCATCACCGTTGAGGTCGGCAACGACGATCGCCGCACCTGCCTGCGCGAGGCCTGCGGCATAGGCCCGGCCGATCGAGTTGCCGCGCCCGCCAGCGCCGGTAACGACCGCTACTTTGCCATCGAGGCGGAACTGGTCGAGTGAGAATGTCATGTCTTGCGTATCCTTGATCAAATGGCGTGGATGTCAGCCTGCGGTGATGCCGGCGTCGATCGAGAGGCAAGCGCCGTGAAACCCGCGCCCCGCCTCGGAGCCGAGCATGAGGATCATGTCGGCCACGTCGTCGACTTCGACAGTGCCCCGCATCCCCGAAAAGCGCTTGAGCAGCTCGAAATCGCAGTTCTCGGGCGGAACGAAGTTGGCGGCTATGTTGGTGATCATACCACCTGGCGCCACGGCGTTTATGCGGATCGGCTTTTTCTGAAACTCCATCGCCAGCGCCTTGGTCATGCCGACGATGCCCCACTTGCTCGCGCAATAGGCGGCGGCGTAAGCCTCCCCTATGTACGAGGCCGACGATGCGACGTTCACGATCGCGCCGTTCGTTTCCAACAGATAGGGGATCGCCGCCTGCGACAGGATGAAGGGGGCGGCGAGGTTCACGTCCAGCGTGCGCTGCAACTGGGCGAGGGGCATGTCCGGCGTATTGGCAAGATAGATAAGACCCGCGACGTTGCACAACGCATCGAGCCGCCCAAACTTGTCAATCGCCGCTGCGACGACCGCCTGGCATGTCGTGGCGTCTGAGAGGTCGGCAACGTGGGTGGCGACATCCGTTGCTGTTACGCCCAGTTGCGTAGCGGTCTCGGCCAGGGCGGTCGCGTTGACGTCGACGAGGAACACCTGAGCGCCGGCAGCGGCGAATTTGCGCGCAGTGGCTTGGCCCAACCCCGATGCCGCGCCAGTGATCAGCGCGACCTTGCCCGCAAGTTGAGGTTTCTCGAACAGCGAGGTCAAGGCAGCATCCTTTGGCAGGCGGAACGGATGAACGGAGCGATCATCCGTTCCATGGCAGGCCATTCTTGACCTTCTGGATCATCTCCAGAATGACGCCTTGCATCCGCGATGCCTTCGGCCAGCCAGCGTGGGTGCCGTATTGCAGCACGAACTCGAGCATTTCCTCGGGCTTGCAATTGCCGCTCGCCATTGCAGCGTGGATGTGGCTGCGGATCGGTATTTCAGCGCCGGATTCACACACTCCGACGAGGGTGATCCAGCGACGCGACGGTTCATCGAGCCCGCGACGGCACCACATCTCTCCGAAAACGAAGTTGTTGATGCCCTCGAGGTATGGTGTCGCGGGCGGACCCGGTTCGAACAGCATGACCTGATGGAATTCGCCATGTCCGCGATCGTTGCGCACCTTGGGATCCCAGGGTGCCGGACAGATCGGCGGAACATCGGCGGGCGGCAAGCCGAGTTCGTCAGCCACGCGGGTTATCACGCGATCGAGCCGACCCCCGTTGCCCCAGCCCGCATAAACGGCAAGGTGGAGCGCCCCTTCGCGAAGCTCCGCCAGCGACAGATGCTCGCCGGTAAGCGCCCCACGCACGAAGTTTTCGATTTCGGCGTCCGCCAGCCCGCAGGTGACTGCGGTGGCGATCGCCACGAGGAAACGAGCCCGGCGCGGAAGTCCCGGACGGGTCCAGACTTCGGCGAAGAGGAAATCACGCCAGGATTCCTCCAGTAGTGTGTTTGGTGTGGTCGCCGGGCGTCCGGTCACCTCGGCCTGGGTGGCGAGGCCGCGTGAGGCGCGGTCCTGTGGATCTAGCAACGACATGATATCCTCCGTCAATCCTTGAGGTTGACCCACACGTTGCGGACCTGCTGGAACTCGCGCAGGCCCTCGATCCCGCCCAGGCGACCATGGCCCGAGTGCTTCATCCCGCCGAACGGTACGCACGGCGTCATTGCCTCGCCGCTGCCGTTAACCTGCACCTGACCCGCCTGCATCTGATTGGCGACGCGGTGCGCGCGAGACAGATTGGTGGTGTGGACATAGGCGCCCAAGCCATAATCCGTGTCGTTTGCCAGAGAAACCGCCTCCTCCTCGCTATCGAAGGGCGTGACGACCAGCACCGGGCCGAACACTTCCTTGCGGGCGATTTCGCTATCCGACGCGACGTCGGCCAGCACGGTGATCGGGTAGAAGTAACCGTCACCATGTTCACCGCCCATCCGCTCGCCACCGCACAGGACGCGGCCGCCTTGTGCTGCGCCATTCTCTACCATACCGGCGATACGGTTCAGCGCGGCATCGTTGATGACCGGGCCCATGAAGGTATCCATCGCGAAGGGGTCACCCACCTTCACGTGGCCCGCCATCGCGGTGAGCATCTGCAGATACGGCTCGTAGATCGCCCGCTCGACCAGCAGGCGTGTGCCATTGACGCAGCCTTGACCGTTGGCGCTGACCGCGCCTGACAGACCGCGCTTGGCCGCGTCCTGCAAGCTGGCATCGGCGAAGACGAGCACGGCCGACTTGCCGCCAAGCTCCAAGCCGACCGGCTTGAGCGTTTCGGCGGCGCTGCCCAGGATCTTGCGCGCGGTGGCACCGCTGCCGATGAACTCGATCTTGTCTATACCGGGATGCGAGACCATCGCCGCGCCGACTTCGGCGCCGCCGGTCACCAGGTTGACGACACCGGGTGGGAAACCGGCCTGCTGAACCAACTCGAGCAGGCGCATAAGCGACCACGGAGCGAGTTCGGGCGCCTTGAGCACGATGCAGTTGCCGGCGGCCAACGCCGGGGCCATCACCATGGTCGCGGCAAAGAGCGGGCCGTTCCAGGGAACGATTACCCCGATCGTGCCGAATGGTTCATAGCTCACGTAATCGTGTGCCGGGCCACCCCAGGTCGCGACGGTGCGGCCTTCGATCTTGTCGGCCCAGCCGCCATAATACCGGAATTTCTGCGCGGCATCGTAGCTCATGTGCGAGCCGGCGATAATGATGGAGCCATTCTCCGCCGTCAGCAACGGCGACATCGAGGCGGCCTCAGCTTCGAAGATGGCGGCGAGGCGGAACATCAGATCCCGGCGCTTGTCCCCCGGCATGGCGCGCCAGGCAGGCTGCGCAGCCTTGGCGGCCGATACGGCACGATCGACGTCATCAGCGTTTGCCATGCGAATTTCACGCGTAACCTGGCCGGTGGCCGGATAAACGTGCGCCCATTTGTCGCCATTCCCGCCAGCTTCGCGGCCATCGCCAATGACGATGGCGTGCTGCGGAAACTGCGAGATGTCCGGATGCTGAAAGCCCATCCCATTCTCTCCTATTTAGGCGTCGGTTGAAACTACCGCTTCGTTGTGTTGCGGAGCCTATGGCGCTAAAACTTAGCCGTCAATTGATTTGATATCCCCATTTTAGCTTGAAAATACCCGTCGAAAGTCGAATTATCTGCTTATTATTAGGAGAGGGACGTTGGCACGAGCGAAGCGGAGCAGCGAAGGTCGCAACCTGGTTGGGCGAACGACGGACGTCTTGCGAGAGCGCATTTTCGCCAACGATCCGGGATCTTTAATTGGCTCGCTGCAGGAACTGGCGCGCGCCCTGCAGGTGGGCATCGTGACGTTGCAGCAAGCGGCGCGCGTGCTTGAGCATGAGGGGCTGCTGGAAGTTCGCCGGGGCCCCGGCGGCGGGTACTATGGAACTCGGCCGGACGAGGCCGCGCTGGAACGCGCGTTGCATTCGTACATGCGTATGAATCCGACGTCGTTCGAGGAAGCGCTCGACATGACTTCGCTGCTGTTCAACGAACTCGTCACCGCGGCGGCAGAATGCACCGCCGTCGTCGAACGCGAGGAACTCAAGGGGCTCGCGCAGCGCCTGAACGCGCTAGACAGCATCGAAACGCTCGGGGCGTTCGAGGCTGATTTTCAGGAACTCCTGTTCCGAATGGTTCGGCGTCCGCTGTTCGAGATGCTGACACGCGTCACGCTCGGGTATTCATCAAATCAGCAATCTCTGCGGATCCACCAACTTGAAAGCAATTTTGCCCTCTGGCGCGAAGGGCGGCGACGGATCATCCTGGCGATCCTGGCCAACGATCCGGAACTGACGAGGTTCGAGGCTGATCGGCAGAACCGGGCGACCGTGCTCGCTTATCTGCGCCAGCTTCGCGCGGCTCCCGCTACTCAAGGATGATGGCGTCACCAGTGGATGCGATGCGGATCCTACTTACGGGGTAATAGGCTAGTCCATCGCGCATCGAGACGAACCTGGCTGCTCGCCGGCTTGACGCGTTCCACCAGCGAAAGTCCGCGCAGGGTCAGGGTGTGGCCGCTCAGCCAGTGGCCGGCGATCGTGTAACCCACGTCGTAGATCGCGACATCCTCATGCGGTTTGCCGTCGACGAGGAAGCGTGTGGTGATCGTCACCGGCAAACGCTCGTCCCCCCGGCTGTCATCGGGCAGACCCGCCTGTTCGCGTGCTTTCTCCAGTGACTTTTCGAACCAGCCGGCCTCGATCCTGGGCTCGCCTGTGGTCTGCGCCGGATCGACGGACAACGCTGCAGGAAAGGTGACGGTCTGGCTCTGCACCGTCTGTGCTTCGTCGCCGGGTTTGAGAATCAGCGTTCCCTTGCCCGAACTCGTCGCGGTAAGCACTAGGGTAGCCGCTCGTGAGGATGCTTGCTGCGCTTCAATGTGCTTGGTCACCTCGGCATCGCGGCGCTCGCTCCAACTGTTCCACAACGTGAGCGCCGAGATCGAGACGGCGACGACGGTGAGCACTTCGGCAAGGGTTATCCAGCGCCGCCGGGTCGCGGCCGCTTGCGCTGCCTGAACCGTGGCTTTCGTGTCTGGCTCTGAGTTGTCGGTCACGCTCGCGTTCCATCACCCACCAGGTCTGACGTCAAGTCAGACCTGGTCATCGCCGCAAAACAATGCTCACCCCGCGCATCAGCAACCGTCCGGCAAGACCGACGACGGTGTTCGCCGCCGCTCCGATCGCCACGCCTGCGCCGACATCGGTAAGGTAATGCGAGCAACGCGGAACTTGCGCGAGCGCCACTGCTCCGGCTGCCGCCAAAGCGAGCGGGCGCTGCCGCGGGTACAGGGCGCTGAAACCGGTCGCGACCGCCATGGCGCCCGCGCTGTGGCCTGATGGAAAGCTGCTTTCCTCCTTGCCGGTGTCGCTGCCCGCCTGCGGTTTTTCATCGTCCTTGCCATCGGCGCTACGGGGGCGGGTACGATCGACGCGATCCTTGACCATGGTCTTGGCCTGGGTGGCGAGTTCGTGCGCCAGCAGCATTCGTGTGCCCGCTGCGATCATCCGAATATCGCGGCGGACCAGTCCGAGCACGACGACCCCGCCGCATAACGTACGGGCTTGCGGCTGATCGCTGATGTCGCTCAACTTGCTCATTAAAGCGACAATCGGATTGGACCGCGCGGGCTTCACCGCCTCGTGCACCTTGTGATCGACGTTGAGCAATGCTGAGGCGGCGTCGTCGGCGTGGTTTTGCAATGTCATGCCTGCTGAACCCGGCGCCGATGCTTTTGTGCCGCCCGCCCCATGGTACGGACGCATGATGGCCCTCTAGGCAGTTGAAGGTGAGAGCGCGCGTCCACTCCGCATGCGATGTCGCAATGCTACCCTGCCGCCGCCATTCCTTCTATCTGCGTATCGGCTGGCGGCTGAATCTGGCAACCGTGACCGTATCGGGGTTGAGCAAGTGCTTCGGCGCCGGCGTGGCATTGCACCCCACTGAACTTGCGATCGCCGACGGCGAGTTCGTGGTGATCGTCAGTCCCTCCGGCTGCGGCAAGTCGACGCTGTTGCGTCGGATCGCCGGGTTGGAGGAGCCGAGCGCCGAACAGGTCTGCATCGACGGTCGCGACATTACCGATGCGGCGCCCGCCGATCGCGGGCTCGCCATGGTGTTCCAATCCTATGCGCTCTACCCACATCTCAGCGTCGCGGAGAACATCGCCTTTCCGCTCAAGGTGGCGCATGTGGCGAAGGCGCGGGTTGCTGAACGTATGGCGCAAGTGGCTAGTGCGCTGGATTTGACGGCCTTGCTGGACCGCCGCCCAGCGGCTCTTTCGGGCGGTCAGCGCCAGCGGGTGTCGATCGCACGCGCTATCGTGCGAGAGCCCAAGGTGCTCTTGCTCGACGAGCCGCTATCGAACCTGGATGCCGGACTGCGCGTCCGGATGCGACCGCATCGCGTGGCAAGTTCGACGTCTGGGAAGCCTTTGACGAAATCAATGCGCCGCTCCTCAAGGATCAGCCGCTCGCGCACCTGCTGTCGTTCGGCGCGGCAGGTCGTTATTCCGATTACTCCACTATCGGCAGTACCTGGACATACCAGTTCAACGGCATCTGGGCTCCCGTCGAGGATATCAGCTTTCGCGGTTCCCACGGCCAATCGGTCCGCGCACCGGCTCCAGCGACTTCGTTTCGGACCCTTGCTATCTTGGCACGCGCGGCGATGGCACGCAGTTCCGCGAGGCGAACTGCCGCGGTCTGATCACGGCGGCGGGCGGCGACCCCAATAGGTTCACGAGCGCCGCCAACCCGAACGCGAACATCAACATTCCCGGCGCCCAAGAGGGCAACCCGAACTTGCGTGCCGAAACCGCCCGTACCTGGACGGCGGGTGTGGTGCTGCGGCCCGGCTTCGTGCCCCGTCGCGTCGCGCTATTTCCGCTTCAAGGATTTCATTTCCGCTTCAAGGAGTTGTGGCAGCATGACGTCCAGCATCATCAGCTGGATGCGACCGAGGACTTCGCGTTATACGCCGGGGTCAACAATCTTGCCGACCAGAGGCCGGATATCGGGTTCGAGACCAACGTTCCGATTTCGCCTTTGGGACGCTACATCTATGCTGGCGCCAAGATGAGGATCGAAGGGCGCTGACACATTTGTTCTTTTGACTTTCGGCGATGGCACCGAACCGGCTAATGGGGATCGAGATGAGTAGCGATCCCAAAGCCCAAGGTGCTCCGGTGCCCGAATCCCGTTCCAGCGAGGACCATGCCGACATCTGGGATGTCGCCGCTGTCGTGCGAGAACTTGCCGACGTTCGCCGCAACTGGCGCGAGATCAATGCGCAGCACATCGAATATGGGTCGGAAAGCTACCCGTCACGCGTGCGGATCAGCAAGGTCATCGAGGAATTGTCGGGCGCGCTGTTCCCGATGCGGCTCGGCCCGGACTTCGTGCGTCCGCACAACGAAGACACCTTCGTCACCCAGACCTTGCAGATCGCACTCAGCCGCTTGCATGCCCAGCTGCGCCTTGAACTGACCTATGCTCAGGATCGCGCCGATGGCGAGGATGTCGATGCGCACTCCACCCGCATCGTCATCGCCTTGTCGCGCCAGCTGCCTGAGATCCGGCGTTTGCTCGACCTCGACATGGAGGCGGCGTTCCGAGGGGACCCATCTGCTCGCAGCCTGGACGAGGTGCTGATCTGTTTTCCGGGGATGCTGGCCATCATCCACCATCGGGTGGCCCATGCGCTCTACAACCTGGGCGTGCCGCTGGTGGCGCGTATCATCGCCGAGTTATCGCACAGCCGCACCGGGATCGATCTCCATCCCGGTGCCCGCATTGGCGAGGGCTTCTTCATCGATCATGGCACCGGCGCGGTGATCGGCGAGACCGCGATCATCGGCAACAACGTACGCATCTACCAGGGCGTGACGCTAGGCGCGAAGAATTTCCCGATCGACCCGAACGGCGCCTTGATCAAGGCGTTGCCACGCCATCCGGTGATCGAGAATAACGTGGTGATCTATGCCGGTGCGACGATCCTGGGCCGCGTCACGATAGGCGAGGGCTCCGAAATTGGCGGCAACGTCTGGCTGACCCATGACGTGCCGCCGTTCAGCCGTGTCTACCAGGCGCGCGAGCAAAACCTCGTAATCCGGGCGAACGGCGATCTTAAGTCCGAGGGGGCGCATAACGGGCTTTTGTAGCTCTGCCTCATGTTTTAGGGATGAAGTCACTGTCTTGAAACGACGTTAGAACATCCCTATACCATCCATATGGATGGTGATTTTGCAACGTCGAAGGTTCCTGAGCCGAAGCGCTCGGATAGTGAGAAGATCACGATCAACCTAGGTTTCGTTGACCTAGGCCACATAGATCTTCTCGTGCGCGAAGGCTTCTACTCGAACCGCACTGACTTCATTCGTACGGCAATCCGCAATCAGCTCGAACGCAATGGCGAGGCCGCGCGGCAATCGACCATGCGACGGCAGTTGCAGTTGGGTTTATGCCACTATTCGGTCGAGGATCTCGATGCTGCGCGCGCTGCCGGCGAACTGCTCGACATTCGCGTGCTGGGTCTCGCGACGATCGCCAGCGATGTTACACCCGAACTTGCAAGAGCCGCTATCGGCTCGATGACCGTATTGGGCGCATTGCACGCCACCCCGGCCGTCAAGGCCGCCTTGGCCGACCGCATTGCGTGAATACTTCGCTTTCTCAAAGGAACTCGACATGGCTCTGGAACTTCCGCTGGTCGAGGCGCTACGGCTGACCCGCGCCGGTAAACTTGGCGAAGCGACCGCGTTGCTGCGCAACGGTCTCGGCGCCGCGGTGCAGATGCCGACGAAGACGGTGCGCGAGGTCATCGATCTTGTCGCACAGCCCCGTCCCGAAACGCGGGACAGTCGCCGCATTCACAGCCCCGACCGCGACGCCGCGAACGTCGGGCAGGGACCAGCGCAGCCCGGAGCGCGCTTCGAAGCGCGCCATCACATCGGCAAGGCAGGATCGATTGCGTACATGCTCTATCGTCCCACGAACGTGGTTTCCGGCATGCCGCTGGTCGTCATGCTGCACGGCTGTACGCAAACGCCCGAAGACTTTGCGAAAGGCACCGGGATGAACGCGCTGGCCGAGGAACTGGGTTTTCTGGTGGCCTACCCGCGCCAGACCCAGGCAGCCAATGCGCAAAAATGCTGGAACTGGTTCCGACCTGGTGACCAGAAGCGCGATGCCGGTGAACCGTCACTGATCGCCGGGCTGACCCGCGATGTGATCGCTTCCGAACAGGTGGACTCCAGCCGGGTCTATGTCGCGGGTTTGTCAGCCGGTGGCGCGGCCGCCGCGATCATGGCCGACGCTTATCCCGACCTCTTTGCGGCCGTGGGGGTTCACTCGGGCTTGGCTTGCGGTGCGGCCAAGGACATAGCCGGGGCATTCGCCGCCATGCAGCAAGGCGCTGGCGCATCGATCAGGCCGTCCAAGCCGGGAAGCCGCTTCGTGCCCGTCATCACCTTTCACGGCGATAGCGATCGTACCGTGAGCGAGGCGAACGCACGCGGGATCGTCGCTGCTGCCACTGCGGCTGCAGGTCGCCCGGTGATGGTCGAAAGCGAGATGGGCAATGTGGCGGGGCGGCGCTTCATCCGCGCGCTGAGCAAGGATGCAAGTGGTGAGGTGTTGATCGAACAGTGGACGGTCGCGGGCGCCGGGCATGCATGGTCCGGTGGGGACACGTCCGGCTCTTATACCGATGCATCCGGCCC
Source organism: Novosphingobium sp. TK46 (assembly GCF_055361525.1). Classification (NCBI taxonomy): domain Bacteria; kingdom Pseudomonadati; phylum Pseudomonadota; class Alphaproteobacteria; order Sphingomonadales; family Sphingomonadaceae; genus Novosphingobium; species Novosphingobium sp. TK46. Next base: position 39,014 of record NZ_CM143963.1, on the reverse strand, counting down.
CGACGCCTCGCGGGAGATGTTACGCTTTTTCCTGACCCATCGCAGCCCGGCTCAGTCGGCCTGATCCATCAGAGGGCAAGGGCTTTCACCACGAAGTCGGCGCCCAGGCGCAAGCCAACCGGGTCGACGCTGTGACCGACGCCCATCGACACATGCGTTTCAACCGACACGTCCAGGCTTTTCAGCACCTTCTCGGCATCGTGCACGGCTGCGACGGGGACAATCGGATCGGCAGAGCCGTGGATCAGCAATACCGGTGGCTTGGACTTGATCTGGTGGGCGAGGTCAGGACCGCTGGTCAACATACCCGAGTAACCGACGATCCCCGCGACCTGACGCGCACGCCGCAAGCCGACATGCAGCGCCATCATGGTCCCCTGACTGAATCCGACCAGCGCCAGATCGCTTTCCGACAGGTCGTATTGCGTCAGCTTGCGATCGATGAAGGCGTCGATCGCAGGTGCCGCCATCGCCGCGCCGCTGGCGAGAGCTTGCGGCGTGAACGAGGCCAGGCCCCACCACTGATATCCGCCGCCCATGCCGCAGCGTTCCGGAGCGTTGGGGGCAAGAAACAGGGCGTCAGGCAGGAACGATTGCCACTGCGGTGCCAGCGAAATGAGGTCCGCCCCGTCCGAGCCATAGCCATGTAGCAGCATGACGATCTGTTTGGGTTTGCCGCCGGAAAGAGGCTGGAGGCTGGAGCCGTTTACGATCTTGGACACGTTGGTTTGTTCTCGTGATGAAGGGATGCCGATTTGAAACGCACGCGCTTCAAGCTGGTGCCACGAAGGTCGTCGTTCTGCGGCGAGGGTGAACCCAGGCTTCAGCGAACGGTGAAGGTCAGCGCCCCATACGCCTTGTGAGAGGTCTGGCCCCCGAGCTTCCAGTCGAGACGATAGCTTCCAGGTGGCAGAGGCCTGGGAAATTTCAGGCTGGCGGTTCGCTCTTTCACGTCGACAGCAAAACCCTTTATGGTCATCGGCTTGTGGTTCGACATGCCCGGCATCGCCGTCATGACCAGACCGATCGACAGGTCGTGTGGAGAAACGCCCTCGTTGAAGGTCAGGTCCAAGGAGGTAGGGCGGACCACCACGCTTCCCTGAACGGGTGTCGATGCTTCAAGCACGATCTTGGCTTGCGCCGTCGGTGCGAGCATTGCTGCGACCAACGCTGCGGTGAAGGCGAAGCTGCGAGTGTGGAACATGGTTGGACTCCGTAAGCAGGCGTATCAGGTGAAGGCGTCATTTGATTATACGCGGCCGGTGGCACGACCCCTCGCACGCACGGCCTCGATTGCGTCCTGTCTATTTTCGCCGAGGGTTCTCTGCCATTGCTGCGTATCCTGGATCGAGGCAGGAGTGGAACCACCATGACGAAGATCGACGACTTGCTTGATGTCCTTGCCAACGATCCCTTGCCGGCCAGGTTGGACAACATCGATGGTGAAGTCATGGCTCGGCTCGATCGCCGTCTCGAAAGCCGGGCGACGCGTCGCTCGCTGGTCGTGGCAGGCGTGATCGCCGCCGTCATCGGCGGCGGCGGCGGGGTGGTCTCGCGTCCCAGCGCTTTGGCGGCGCAGCCGCTGTTCGCCATACCTGTACAAGCCCCTTCGAACCTGCTGGGCCGCTGATGCGCGCGAAGTCACGTTATCTCGCCGTCGCCTTGGTCGCCGCGGTGGCTGCGCTGATCGCCGTATACGCGACAGGCCTGATGTTGTCCGCCCGCAATGCCGGCACCAGCGATCTGCACGAGGTGCTGCATCGCGAAATCGATTTGAACCCGGATCAACAGCGACGGATCGCGACGCTGGAGAGCGAATTCGCGCATCAGCGCCGCGCCTTTGACGACGGGTTGCGCGACGCCAATGCCGAGATCGCGACCGCCTATCGCTGCGAGCGGGCTTATGGTCCGGGAGTTTCCAAGGCGATCGATCACTCGCATTTGGTGATGGGCGATCTGCAAAAGCTGACCTTGCGGCACGTATTGGCGATGCGAGCGGTGCTGACCCCTGCGCAGGCCAAGATCTTCGATCGACAGGTCGTCAAGGCGCTCACCACCACGCCTGCGCTTTGAACGATCGCGCGTGGCGGAACCAGCGGATCTTGCTCGCGACGCTGCGCTTATCGCATCGGCCAGGGCGGGCAGTCAGTCAGGATACGCGCAACTACTGCAGGTACATCGAACTGCGGTGTTCAGGTTGTGCCGCAACCATGTCGGTGAGGAGGCCGAGGCGCTCGATCTGACGCAGGAGACATTCGCATCTGCCTTCGCCGCGCTCTCCAGCTTCGATCCGACGCGTTCGTTCCGAACCTGGATCCTGCGCATCGCCATCAACAAATGCCATGATTGGGCGCGGCGTCGCGCGGTGCGGCGCATCTTTACCTTCGCCAGGCCCTTGGATGACGCACTGGATGTCGCAGACAAGTCACCAGGCCCCGAGGACGTGCTTGCCGCCAGCCAGGACATCCGGCACCTACGTCAGGCAATTGCCCGCTTGCCCATGACGCTGAAGGACCCATTGGTCCTCTGCGCTCTGGAAGGCATGAGCCAGGCGGATGCCGCGCAACTGCTCGGTATAAGCGAGAAGGCGGTTGAGACGCGGATCTACCGGGCCAAGCGCCGTATCGCTGAAATTATCGAGGGTTGAAGGCGCGGGACGCGTATAGGATGCCATGCCCCGATTAGAACCGCTCTCTCGCCGCCGGCTACTCAGATCGGGGGGCCTGCTTGTCGCATCGGCCACTGCGGCGACCGCGGTTCCGGCATGGGCTCGCGGCATTTCCCAAGGGCTGCCCATGGCAAGGGCCGGAGGGAGCGAGGTGCTGTCGGGCAAGCGCATCGCGCTCGACATCGGTTCGAGCCATTTCGCGACGGGTGGGCGAGGCGCGCATGCCATCACCGTGAACGGCTCGCTGCCTGCACCGCTCATCCGCCTGCGCGAGGGCGAGGACGTCCGTATCGACGTGACCAATCGCACGGACCAGCAGAGTTCGATCCACTGGCATGGCTTGCTGTTGCCGTTCCAGATGGATGGCGTTCCGGGCGTAAGCTTTCCCGGCATCGATCCCGGCGAGACATTCTCCTATTCGTTTCCCGTGCGGCAAGCGGGCACATACTGGTATCACGGACACTCCGGCATGCAGGAGGCGATGGGGTTGTATGGGCCTATCGTGATCGACCCTGCCGAGCCGGATCCGGTCGCGGCTGACCGTGAGCACGTGCTGGTCCTCTCCGATTGGAGCCCGATCCATCCTCACGAGCTGATGCGCCGCCTCAAGTTGGCAAGCGGTATTTTCAATCGCCAGAAGCAGACGGCGGCAGGACTGATTGCCGGGCGCGACCAGCTGCTCAAGGATCGTCTGGAGTGGGGCCGGATGCGTATGGACCCAACGGATATTTCGGACGTATCCGGCACGACCTACAGCTACCTCGTCAATGGCCTGGGTACGCAGGAGAACTGGACCGGCCTGTTCACGCCGGGCGAACGCGTGCGCCTGCGCATCATCAACGCCTCGGCGATGACCAACTTCAATCTCCGTCTGCCGGGCTTGCCGATGACCGTCGTTGCCGCCGATGGCAACGCGGTGGTCCCGGTAGAGGTCGACGAATTCCAGATCGCCATTGCCGAAACATACGATGTGGTCGTGCAGCCCACTACGGCGGAGGCCTATGCCATCGTTGCCGAGGCGATCGACCGCTCAGGCATGGTCCGAGCGACGCTGGCTGCACGGCCTGGGCTGGCCGCGCTGGTGCCTGCGCGGCGGCCACGACCGGTTTTGACGATGCGCGATATGGGCATGGATATGTCGGCGATGGAAATGGGGGATGGCGGGGAGATCGATCTCAGCAAGCCCGTGCCGCAGCCCATGGAAGGGCACTCCATGTCGATGCGTGATCCAGCGGTCGCACCAGGGGTCAAAATGGGGCCGGGAGTTGCCATGCTCTCGCCCATGCCGGTCGATCGTCTGGCGGATCGCCCTACCGGTCTGGAGAATGTCAGCCATCGGGTTCTGACATATGCCGATTTGCGCGCGATGCCCGGCGCCCGCCATGCGCGGGATCGGGCCACGCCGACCCGCTCGCTCGATATCCACCTGACCGCCAACATGGAGCGCTACATGTGGTCGATGGACGGCCAGACCATGTCGCAAGGGGCGCAGCCCATCCCCTTCCGCCTTGGCGAGCGCGTGCGGGTCAACCTTATCAACGATACGATGATGCCGCACCCTATCCATCTGCACGGCCACTTCTTCGAACTGGTCACCGGCGATCCTGACGATCGCCCCCTTAAGCACACGGTAAACGTGCTGCCGGGCGGCAAAGCCTCGTTCGACCTGACCGCCGATGCCGAGGGCGACTGGGCATTCCACTGCCACATGTTGCTGCACATGCACGCGGGAATGATGCGAGTGGTGACCGTTCGGGCCGAGGGTGCGGCGTGACAGTTTCATTCCGCCACACGGCAGCGCTGGTCGTGCTGCTGGCTTGGCCCATGGATGCGGTGGCGCAGAGTGCGCATGACCACGAACACGCATCGATGCCTCACGACATGGCCGCGATGTCGTCACCGGCTACGAACGGAATCGGCTCGGCAGCGCCGCCGCCGGTTCCAGCCGATCATGCAGCCGATGCCCTTTTCCCGCTGCAACGGATGGCTGCTGCACGGCGCGAATTGCTGGGAGAGGACCGCATCACTTTTTCCCAGATCCTCGTCGACCGACTGGAACTGCAACCGGCTGGCAGGGGGACGGGATATGCGTGGCAAGGCGAGGCGTCGTTCGGCACCGATCGCGATCGCGCCGTAGTAGCCACGGAGGGAGAAGGACGGATCGGCCGCAAGATCGTCGAAGCGGAACTGCAGGCCAAATGGCGCCATGCAATCGGTCCCTGGTTCGATGCCGAGATCGGGTTGCGGCACGACCTGCAGCCCGGTCCGTCGCGCTCGTATCTTGTCCTGGGCGTGGAAGGGATGGCCCCTTACTGGATCGACACCGAGGCGCAGCTGTTCGTCTCGAACAAGGGCGATGTGCATGCGCGTCTGCAGGCGGGGCTGGACCAGCGTATCACCCAGCGCATTGTCCTTCGACCCGAAGCCGAAATCGATATCGCGCTGCAGGACGTTCCCGAACTCGGCATAACCTCGCGCATACCCGAATGGTCGCTGGGGTTTCGTCTGCGTTACGAGGTGACGCCCCGGTTTGCCCCCTACATCGGCCTCGATCTTAGGCGGGATGCACCCGCTACACCATCTCGTGCCGCTGGACAGAGGGATCGCGATGGCATGAACCTTCTCATCGGCATGCGTACCTGGTTCTGAGACAGCGATCGTGACGGCAAGCCTGACGCCAGAGCGACGCATTGCCTGCGTCGGGAACAAGTGGCACGATCGGTTCGATGACCCTGCCGGCCGATCCTGCGTGCGAAACCGATAAAGTGGATCCTCCTGCCCGGCCTGCCAGGCGCGGAACCAGAAAGCCATTCGACGAAGTCAGCGCAAGGCTTCTCGTTGGTTTTCAAAACCTCTGCGCCACGCTTGGCGGCAATCCCGATGACGTTCTCGCCAGCGTCGGTCTGGTGGGTGATGATCTGGCAAAGCCGGAGACGACGACGACCTATCAGCAGCATGTGGACTTGCTTGCCAATGCGGCAACGATGCTCGCGGCTCCAGACTTCGGGATGCGACTGGCAAGCGGCCAACGCGCCATCGACATCCATGGGCCGTTGGGCAAGGTCATGCGTCACTCGCGGACCCTCGGGGATGCTCTGGCATATGTCATAGAAAATGCGCATGTGCACAGCACCGCCGCTCGCATCGCCCGGCACGCCATTCCCGGGCGCCGGGGCATCGTCATTTCGCATGAAATCATTTCGGGTGATCTGGCATCACAGCGCCAGGCGAAGGAGCATATCCTGCTGGCAGGCCAACGTGGCACGATCGCGCTGACCGGAGGGCGCAGCCGTGCGCGCAGGGTCATGATGCGTCACGGACCCATCTCTCCTTCCGCTGTCTATCGCCGCTACTTCGGTTGCGAAGTCCTGTTCGACCAGCCGCTCGACGCCTTGATCTTCAGCGCGCAAGATCTCGCCAATCCGATCGCCGGCCGCGATCCAAAGCTTCACGCAGCGGCGATCGCGGCGATTGCTGCTCGGCATCCTTTCCATGCCCCACCCATCGCCATCGCCACCCGCGCCGTGATCCTGCGTCTCATGCCGGTTGGGCAAGCGACGAATGCCCACGTCGCGTCCGAACTGGGTATGCATGCGCGCACCTTGCACCGTCAGCTGACGCGAGCCGGTACGACGTTCCAGCAGATCAAGGACGAGGTGCGATGCGAATTGGTACGGTACTATCTGTCGCAAACCGATCTGAGCTTTCTGGCGATCACCGGTAAGCTCGATTTCGCCGAGCAAGCGGTCTTTACGCGTTTTTGCCGCCGCCATCTGGGGATGACACCAAGCGATTTGCGCAATCAGGCGATTACCCGAGAGCCTGGATCGCACTGAACTGTGGCCGTCGATCTGGAGCGCGCGTGGATGCGCACTGGCGTCGATAGCGCGGCAAAGGTGTCCGGATCGGTCAAGTCTTGTCCATGGTGGATGTGCTTAGCTTGACCAAGAAAGCACGAACAAAGGTCAGCGGTGCCGATGGTCAGCCATCGGCGGCGGCGGTCGGGATAGCAGCGTGACGAAGCGCATCTGCCAGGAGAGGCATGTTGGATAACAGACTGACCGAATTGCTTGATCGCGAGGCGATCCGTGGCTGCCTTGCACGGCTGGCTCGTGGGGAGGACAGGCGTAGCGCGGATTTGATCAGCAGCTGCTGGTGGCCCGACGCGAAGTTCGACTATGGCGTCTATGCCGGCGACTTCGATGCTTATCTTGCTTGGGTCGTCCCCGGTGCCGACGCGATCAAGAACACACAGCATGTGCTGGGCCAGACTCATATCGTCTTGAACGAAAGGTCCGCCCGCGCCGAAACGCATGTGCTGTCCTATCATCGTGTCGATATGGGCGCAGGCGACCGCAACACCTGCATCGGCGGACGTTATCTCGATACGATGGAGAAACGCGGCGAGGATTGGCGCATCGTGGACCGGATCATGCTTTATGATTGGGAGCAGGACTGGGGCGCCGCCGCCGACTGGTCGAAGGGCGTGATGGGCTATCCCTTCACGGCCGATCACTTCCCTGGCACGGCCAAGGGCGATTTTAGCGAAGGATGGTTTGCATGAGTGCTCCTCTGGCCGGCAAGGTCGCGGTCGTAACCGGCGCAAGTCGCGGTATCGGGAAGGGCATCGCGCTGGTGCTCGCCGAGCAAGGTGCGACAGTCTACATTACCGGCAGAACCGTCAGGGAAGGGGATTACTACCTGCCCGGCACGGTCGGTGGCACGGCAGCCGAATGCGACGAACGCGGTCGCGAAAGCGGTGGCCGGGGCGTGGCCGTCGCTTGCGATCACAGCGACGATGACGCGGTAGCGGCGTTGTTCGATCAAGTTCGTTCGGAACAAGGTCGCCTCGATATTCTGGTCAACAATGCCTTCACGATCTCGGAGGACTTGCTCGATCCCAAGGGTTTCTGGGAAAAGCCGCTCTCGAACCTGGAGATGTGGGACGTTGGCGTAAAATCCAATTACGTCGCCGCGTGGCACGCCGCCAAGATCATGGTGCCGCAAGGCTCCGGCCTCATCGTGGCGATCTCGGGCTTTGCTGCGGTAACGTACACCTACAGCACGATCTTCGGCACGTCCAAGTCGGCCGCGGACCGCATGGCGCGCGACATGGCAATCGAACTCGAGCCACATGGCGTCGCCAGCCTGACGCTGTGGCAGGGCCTGACGCTGACGGAAAAGGCCAAGGACAACCTCGCCAGGCTGGGCGACAAGATGACGACGACGATCACCTCCATGCAGGGCAGTTCGGTAGAGCATCCCGGCCGGGTCATCGCGGCGCTCGCAGCCGATCCAGCGATCATGAAGCGATCGGGGGGAGAGTTCATCACTACCGAGCTCGCCATGGAATACGGCATCACCGACATCGACGGATCGGTGATACGATCGGCCCGCGAAAAGCGGGGTTCGCCAATTTGGAAGCCGATCTCGGAGGTCGATTATCGTGGCAAATGATCGCGAGGCGCGGCTTGATGCGATGCTGGACAAGCAGGACGTTCGCGAGTGCGTCGAGCGCTTCTGTCGTGGAATGGACCGCTTCGATCGCGACACCTATCTGTCGGCGTTCTGGGACGATGCCGAAATGGCTGCCGGTCCGTTCGTGGGCAATGCGGCTGATTGTTGGGACTGGGCGGTGCCGATGCACGAACAGGGCCAGATCTTGACACATCATGCCTTGTTACAGAGCAACATCGATCTTGCTGGCGACACGGCCCATTGTGAAAGCTACTATCTCTTCGTCGCGCGAAATCGGGACGAGAGCCTGGTTACAGCTGGTGGACGTTATATCGATCGGATGGAGCGTCGTGATGGTGAATGGCGGATCGCGGTGCGAACCAACGTGATCGAATGGGCCGGGTTGCCGCCCGCGATCCCCCCGCCATTCGCGGACGTTCCGGATATCGCCGTAAATGGTGTCAGCGCGCGGTCGTCCGACGATCCCTCCTATGCCCGTCCGCTCGTCAACCGACGTGAATTGCAGAATCCGGCCAAAGCCTGATCGAAGCGATCGCACTGAAGGGTTCTGAAAGGCGACTTCTGAAGCGCCTCTCGGGCCCGCCTGCATCCCCATCAGCCGCATCGGATGCGGCTGATGGGGCGAAGTCTCAGTCAGGCTTCTTTGGCAAAACGATCTCGGCAGAACCTGCCGCCATCGTTGTGCCCTTCTGAGTGGCCATGTGATGCTTCACATGGATGAGATGCCGGCCCTTATCGTCCACCGTCTTGTCGACGACTTCGGCTGTTTGGATGGTCGCGTCGCCCGATAGTGCCGGGCCACGGAAGTTGGCGATCGAATGCGCGACCATGCCGTGCTCGCCCGCCCACCCCGACAGATAGTCGATGACCCAGGCGCCCATGGCGCCGCCGTAGCCATAGGCGCGCGGCATGCCGATTTTGCGAGCGAACTTGGGGAACAGATGACCACGCGATGGACCGAAATAGGCGCCATCGGTGATCTCGGGGTTCTCTAGCAGGACGTCGGGATCGTTTTCGAAGCCAGCCATTTCCGGCGTGAAGCCGAGCGCGGCCAGATCGATCTTGCGCACCTGCACCGCACCCCAGGTGTTGATGATCCAGGCGCGCCATTCGGTCGTGAAGCTGGCGATCGAGTGGGGGCCAAAGACACGCTCGGGCAGCTTGTCGCCGATCGCGATATCATCCCACCAGCGCGGCTTGTGGCCCTGTTCGCGCAGCATCCGGATCCAGCCGAGCTTGCGCTCTTCAAGGGCCTCGATCGCTTCGTCGGTCCACTCCGGCTCTTCGATCTCCTCCGGGTTTACGCTTTGGCCGCCGGCTGCCGCGTTGTAGCGGATCGCGGTCGAGCGCTGCTTGGCGAGCATCTGTCCGTGCTGATTGGTGTAGAAGTTGTCGCCCCGCTGGAAGCAGGTCGGCCCCGCGAGCTTGGTTTCCTTCACGACATAATCGAAAGGAATGCGCTCGTTATACACCATGTCGCCGCCGGCGATGCGACGGTCTTCGAACCACCATTCCTCACCGCCGAACAGGAGGTGCGAATCCGGGATGCAGCCGACACAGGCGGGCGATGTCCCCATGCCGTCGTCCACGGCGCAAGCGAAGCTCTGCGGCGCGACCAGCTTGCCCCAGCGGCTAGCCTCGGCAAAGGTCGGGTCGTAATGAAGCATGTTGGGGTAATGCATCGCATGCGCCCAGCGGCGAATGTCATTGTTGGCGATCGGTTCGCGCAAGCGCGACGAGGTGATCGCCTTGCCAAGGTATTGGTCGATGTCAGAGCAATCGAGCGTCGTCACAGTCACACGAAGTTCCTTTCAGCGGCGAGGCCCGGCATGGATCGGGCCTTGCGCATTGTCACGCATCAGCCGGAGATTGAGCCGGCCTCACGAGTATCCGTGCTCGACGCGTCCGGCATGGTCTTGACCGATGTGGACAGCGCCAACGCTCAGAGACGGGCGCTGCGCGACATGCGGCTGATCCTTTATGGACCTTGCTGCGGTCAGTTTGCTGCGCCGACGGGGTGGTGTTACGGCTCGTCGCATCGATCATAGCCACTGCATCGCCAGCCGGTTGCGTCCGGATTGTACGGCGTGCACCATCGAGCATCGGACATGACGCAACCTCACTGGATCAAGAGCGCGACACGGGTGGCGTGCAGCCTGAGCGCCACGACGAAAGGCGAGCGCGGTTGCAGCCATAGCGTGTACCTGATCCTGCTCCATGATCCCGCAAGGATGGATCCATGGGGCATCTATGTGGGGCAAACCGTGCGCGATCCGGATCAGCGCTTCGACCAGCACAAGGCGGGTTACAAGGCCAGCGGCGTGGTTCGCCGGTTCGGCGTGCGCCTGCTCCCCGATCTTGTTGCTCATCTCAACCCGATGCGCCGTTGGGAGGCGATGGAGCTCGAAGCCGGCCTTGCCGAGGAGTTGCGTTCAGCCGGCATACCCTGGGTCGCTGGTGGCCACTGACGCGCAGCCGGGTGACGCCGTGTCAGCCCGGCCTTTGCGCGAACCAGATGATGTGACTTTCGCCACTGCCATCGGGCAGGGCACGGACCGGCACCTCCGTCACCGCAAAGCCATTGCGCGACAACTGCGCGGCAAAGGACGGCTCGGTTCCGGCGGACCAGATCGCAAGGATTCCTAAGGGCTTCAAGGCCTTGTACGCTGCTTGCAATCCAGCGTTGGAATAGAGGCCATCGTTCAGGCGCCGGGTCAAACCCTCCGGACCGTTATCGACATCCAGCAAGATCGCATCGTATCCGCCCCTGGCCGCATCGATCAGCATGGCGACATCGTCCATAACCAGCAGAACGCGAGGATCGTCGAGGCAGCGCGCGGTGAGTTCGCGCATCGGACCGCGTGCCCACTCGATGATCTCAGGCACGATCTCAGCAACCGTGATACTCGCTTGCGGTCCAAGCGCGGCCAGGGCCGCGCGCAGCGTGAACCCCATGCCGTAGCCGCCGATCAGCAGGTGCGGCGCATCGCGTGATTGCAAGCGGTCACAGGTCATCGTCGCGAGCGCCTGCTCCGACGCGTGCATATCCGAGCTCATGAGTTCGTTGCGCTCGAGCACGATCGCGAAATCGCCCTCGTTGCGCAACAAACGCAATTCGACACCGTCGGGGACCCACGCACTGCCGATCAGTTCGTCACCGCTGAGCGGCAGGTCACAGGTCAACCGCGATTACTTCCGGCGTGCTTTGCGCGCGGCGTACTTCGCGTCGCGAAGCGCCTTCTTCTCTTCCGCCGTCAGTTCGGGCGGCGGCGGCGGCGGAGCGGCCGCGCGGGCTTCCTCTTCAAGGCGTGCAGCTTCGGCCGCCGCTTGTGCTTCGGCTTCGGCCTTCGCCGCCTTTGCCGCTTCGCGCTTGGCCAGCTGTGCCGCCTCGCGCTGCTCCGCCTTGGCGATGCGCTCGGCGATCACTGCGGGATCGACCGGCGGCTTCGACTTCAGCTTTGCCAGCGCCTTGGCCCGCGCCTCGTCCGCGGCTTGCCTCCGGTCCTGAAAGCCCGGCTCCTTGTATCCTGCCATCAATACTTACTCTATTTCCTTGAAGATCATCGAAAATCCCCACCGCCGGGAAGGCGAGGGACGTTGCCGTCAGCAGCGCTGCATGCGACCACTGCTGTTCGGGCGCGCCGCCTTTAGCACAATTGCGTGCAAAGGCCATGCGAACCTGATGTGGGTATCGTCGCGCTCACGACAACACGCTATGACGTGGTATGATCCAGATCCTGATCGATGCCGATGCCTGCCCGGTGAAAGACGAAACCTATCGCGTCGCGGCGCGATACAAAGTGCCGGTCACGGTCGTCAGCAACAGCCCGATCCGCACGCCGCGCGATCCGCTTATCTCCCGCAAGATCGTCAGCGATGCCTTCGATGCCGCGGATGACTGGATCGTCGAACAGGCGGGGCCTGGCACGATCGTGATCACCGGCGACATCCTGCTGGCTGATCGCTGCATCAAGCTGGGTGCCGTCGTGATCTCCAACAGTGGAAAGCCGTTCACGTCGACGTCGATCGGCAGCGCAATCGCCGTACGCGCGATCATGGCCGATTTGCGAGCCGGTGGCGACGCTGTCGGTGGTCCTGCGCCCTTCAGCGGCGCCGATCGCTCGCGCTACCTGTCCAGCCTGGACGAAGCGGTGAACAGGCTGAAGCGCCAGCTCGGCTCATGAAGCAGGCGCTCATGAAGCAGGCGCTCATGAAGCAGGCAAGGGGATGAACTCATCGTCGCCAGGAACGCTGGCAAAACGGCCCTCGCGCCAATCCCGCTTTGCCTGCTCGATCCGCTCCGCAGAAGTCGAGACGAAGTTCCAGAATATCTGGCGCTGTTCGGGGAATGGCTCACCCCCAACCAGCATAATCCGGGTGGCGCCGATCCCGCGCAGCACAAGTGCTTCGCCGGGTTTGAACACGATGAACTGGCCGGTCTCGAACCTGCCTTCCTGTCCGACAACCTCGATCGCGCCGGCTACGACGTAGGCAGCTCGCTCGATGTGCTCGGCGCTGAACTGATACCGCGCACCGCCGTCGATCACCACGTCTGCGTAAAGAGTGTCAGAGTAAGTCCGCACCGGGGAGCGCAAGCCATCGGACTGTCCCACTACCAGTGAGAGCCTGACACCATCGGCATCCAGGGTCGGGATCTGGTCTGCGGAATAGTGGTCGAAGGCGGGGGCGATCTCCTGCTGGTCAGCGGGCAATGCGATCCAGGTTTGCAAGCCGAACAACCCCCCGCCAACGCCCCGCGTTTCGGCGGGGCTGCGTTCGGAATGGGTGATGCCCGACCCAGCAGTCATCAGGTTGACCTCACCGGGGCGGATCGTTTGCAATGAACCCAGGCTGTCGCGATGCTCGATCTCGCCTTCCAGAAGATACGTCAGCGTCGAAAGTCCGATATGCGGATGCGGTCGTACGTCGAGCCCGGCTCCGTTGCTGAAGGCTGTCGGCCCCATCTGGTCGAAGAAGATGAAGGGGCCGACCATGCGGCGCTGCGGCGATGGAAGCGCACGACGGACACTGAAGCCATCGCCAAGGTCGCGCACCGGCGGCAGGATGACGAGATCGACGCTGTCAGTGTTGCTCGATTGAATGCCCATCCTGCCTTGCTCCTGAAATCCATAATGTCGAACTAGCCAATAGCCGTCATTCCAGTTGCAGGTGAGTGGATTAAACTCTGCCAAAGCGTTCGATAAAGTCGAAAAGATACTTCTTCGCAGCCGAGGCGGATGTCGCTGCTATCGCAGGTGACTACCGGCTCTCGCCCTCCGCTACGTCCCAGCCGCGCGCTCGGTAACGGCCATGGCAATTGCGGGATCCCGCCAAGAGCCGCCGAGCGCCCGGAACAGGTCGACCTGCGCGAACGCTACCGCGCGGGTAGCTGCGGCATACTCTGCCTCAGACAAGACGAACGTGCGCTGGGTGTCGAGAACGACAAGGGCATCGATCGATCCACGTTGCTGGCGGGCGATGCCCACGTTCGCGGCACGTTCGGCAGCATCGCGAGCAGACGCGAGACGTTCGCGGCGCAGCAGCGCGTTGCGATAGACGGAGAGCGCGGTCTCGGTCTCTTCAAGCGCCCGCAGCACGGTGCCGTCGAAAGTTGCCAGATCGGCCTTGGTATCAGCCCGGGCGGCGCCGATGCGGGCGCGGATGCCCTCCTGATTGGGGAAAGCCCACGAGATCAGCGGTCCAATCAGCCAGCGCAACGGTCCCCCGCCGAATACGTCGGTCGATCCGATCGCGGTCGTGCCGATTGCCCCGCCAAGCGATATCTTCGGGTACAAGTCGGCAGTCGCGACGCCGATCCGCGCGGTGTCGGCTGCCAGCCGGCGCTCCGCAGCTTTCACGTCGGGGCGACGGGCGAGCAGCAGGCGTCCGTCGCCAACCGGAATGGGCTGCGCGACATCGGGCGTCGTCGTGCGGAGCCGCGCCGCCTCTGGCAAATCCTGCGGCGCACGGCCGGTCAGCGTTGCCAGCCGAAACAAGGCGCCATCGCGTGTTGCGGCAAAAGTCGGGATCGTCGCCGCTTGCTGCTCGCGCAATTGCGTCACTCGGATCACGTCGAGGTTTTCGTTCAGACCGCGCTCGAAGCGGACGTTGGTTATCCTGATTGCGCGGTCGAGCAGATCGACCGTCCGTTGGGCGACTGCCAGTTGCGAGGCCGCGCTGCTCGCATCGACATAGGCGCGTACGGTGTCCGAAACGACGGTTACGCGAACCGCGTCGGCATCCTCCTGCGCGGCGGCGAGATCCCCGCGACTGGCTTCGACGCCGCGCTTGACCCGGCCGAACAGGTCAAGCTCATAGGCGACGCTCAGTTCGCCATCGACGATGCGGTTTTCGCGGTTCAGGCCCGGCAGGACCTGCATGGCAGAGGAACGGTTCTGCACCGCCGATCCGTTTATGTCGGTCTGCGGCAATCGATCAGCGTATGAGCCGCGCAACTGCGCGCGCGCCCGCTCGATCCGCGCCACCGCCACACGGACATCCGTGTTGGCATCAAGCGCGTCCTGCACCAGAGCTGCAAGCACCGGATCGTCATAGAGCTGCCACCAGTCGTTCCGTGGTGCCAAAGTCGACACCGCCGGTGACGTCGTACCGGCGAATGGCACTTCGGAACGGGGCGGCGGGACGGCGGTGACGTAGTTCGGGCCCACGGCGCAGCCGGCCAAGCTCGTCGCGGCGAGCAGGGCGGCGAGGCTGGTCCTCATCGGGTGCCCGAAGGTAAGCAGCTTCATGCTCGATTGTCCTTTCATTCCGCCGGCTGCAGCGCAGCGTCGTGGCTGCGCTGGGGGCGGGGGCCGCGCCGCAGCTTTTCAGCCAGCGTGCGGCACACGACGTAGAAGGTTGGGGTGAACAAGAGGCCGAACCCGGTAACGCCCGTCATGCCGAAGAAAACGGCGGTGCCCAATGCCTGGCGCAGTTCGGAGCCGGCGCCTTCGGCGATGACCAGCGGGACCGTGCCGAGGATGAACGCGAAGCTGGTCATCAGGATAGGCCGCAGGCGGGTGCGGGCGGCGTGGACTGCGGCGTCGATCGTCGACATGCCTTCCTCTTCGGCCTGCTTGGCGAACTCGACCACGAGGATCGCGTTCTTGGCCGCGAGAGCGATGAGCACGACGAGGCCGATCTGAGTCAGGATGTTGTTGTCCATGCCCCTGATCTGCACGCCAAGCATCGCCGCGAAGAGACACATCGGCACGATCAGCACGATCGAAAGCGGCAGCGTCAGGCTTTCGTACTGCGCGGCGAGCACGAGAAAGACGAAGAACACCGCCATGCCGAAGACGATCCCGGCGGTGTTGCCGGCAGTCGACTGCTGATAGGCGATGCCCGTCCATTCAAAGCCGTACCCGGCGGGCAAGGTGTCGTTGGCGATCTTCTCCATCGTCGCGAGCGCCTGCCCGGTCGAATGGCCGGGAGCGACGCCGCCATCCACCTCGATGGCGCGCTGCAGGTTGTAGCGCACGACGCGGTAGGGGCCGGTTTCGTCCTTGAAGGTCGCGACCGAACCGATCGGCACCATCGCCCCGGAGTTGGAACGGGTCTTCAGATTCGCAATATCGGCGATGGAACCGCGATAGGCCGAGTCGGCCTGAGCCGTAACGCGATAAGTGCGCCCCAACAGGTTGAAGTCGTTCACGAAAGCGGATCCAAGATACACTTGCAGTGCCTCGAAGATGCGCTGCGGCGGCACGCCCAGCATGTCGGCCTTGGCACGGTCGACGTCGGCGAAGACACGCGGGGTCGCGGTGTTGAACAGGCTGTAGACCTGCTTCAAGGCCGGATCCTTGTTCGCCGCGCCCAGCATCGGGCCCATGGCCTTTTGCAAATCGGCATAGCTGCGGCCCTGCTTGTCCTCGACGATCATGCGGTAGCCACCAGCCGGGACGATGCCGTTGATGGTCGGCGGCGGCAGCAGGAACACCTGCGCCTTGTCGAAGCCTTTCATCGCCGCGCCGGCCTGTTCCATGATCTTGGCATAGGACGCGCCGATTTTCAGCCGTTCCTCGAAGCTATCGAAGGGGAAGTAGATCGCCGCCGCGTCGGGCGCCGCCGTGCGCGAAGGGCCGTGCAGCCCGGCGAACATCACGGCGCCGCGAATGCCCTTGATCGGCAGGATGCGCTTGGCCATTTCGCGCGCCACTTCGTCCGTTCGCGACAGCGACGAGCCCGGCGGCAGGAAGGCGGCGGCCAGGAAGTAGCCCTGGTCCTGCTGTGGCACGAAGCCGGCGGGCGTGGTCCAGAACAGGCCCAGCGTGGCGAGGATCAGGGCGGCATACGTCGCCATCATCCGCGCCGGGGCCTGCACCAGCTTCAAGGTCAGCCGGGAGTAGCGATCGCTCAGGCGCTCGAAACCGTGGTTGAACTTGTCGCCCGCACTCTGGAGCCACTGGCGCCAGCGGGGAGCGCTTGCGGGAACCCGCTCGCGCTCGCGCAGCAGGATCGCGGCCAGCGCCGGAGACAGCGTCAGCGAGATCAAAAGCGAGATGACGGTCGCGGTCGAGATGGTTACGGCGAACTGCTTGTAGAACGCGCCCGAGATGCCGCTGATGAACAGCGTCGGCACGAACACCGCGCACAGCACCAGCACGATGGCCACCAGCGCACCCGACACCTCGTCCATCGAGCGCCGCGCAGCCTCGATGGGCTTCATGCCTTCCTCGATATAACGCTCGACGTTCTCGACCACGACGATGGCATCGTCGACGACGATGCCGATCGCCAGCACCAGGCCGAACAGCGACAAGTTGTTGAGCGAGTAGCCCAGAGCAGCCAGCATCACCGCGGTGCCGATCAGCGACACCGGGATCGCGACAATTGGGATAATCGCGGCGCGCCAGTTCTGCAGGAACACCAGGATGACGATGACGACCAGGATCACCGCCTCGAACAGCGTATGATAGACCGCGTCGATCGACTGGCCGATGAACTCGGTCGGGTTGTAGATCACCGAGTATTCCATGCCCTTGGGGAAGGACTTGGAGAGGTCGTCCATCTGCGCGCGAACGGCATCGGCGGCATTAAGCGCGTTCGACCCAGGCCGTTGCATCACCGCCATCACGACGGTCGGCTTGTTCGAGAGGTAGGTGTTGATGGTGTAGTCCTGCGCGCCCAGCTCAACACGCGCGACATCGCGCACGCGCACTTGGCGGCCGTCGGGATCGCTGCGCACGACGACATCGGAGAACTGCTCGGGCGTGGTGAGGCGGCCCTGCAGTTCGACACCGACCTGGTAGGCGTTGCCCTTGTCGTACGGGGGAGCACCCAGCGCACCGGCGGAGACCTGCACGTTTTGCGCGCGTAGAGCGGCGACGATCTCGCCCGGGGTCAGGTCGAGCGCGGAGGCGCGGCCGGGATCGATCCAAATCCGCATGCCGAAGTCGCGCGAACCATATAGACGGACGTCGCCCACGCCTTCGACGCGGGCGAGCTTGTCGCGCACCTGGGTCAGGGCATAGTTGGACAGGTAATCGCGGTTCAGGCTCTCGTCCGGCGACTGCAGGTTCACCACCATCAGGAAGTCCGGCGAGGACTTGTTGGTAACGATGCCGAGCTGCTGCACTTCGGCCGGTAGGCGCGGCGTGGCGATCGCGACGCGGTTCTGCACCAGCACCTGCGCGGAATCGAGGTCGGTGCCGATCTTGAAGGTGACCGTGATCGTCGTCTTGCCATCGCCCGTGGACTGCGAGTCCATGTAGAGCATGTTGTCGACGCCGTTAATCTCCTGCTCGATCGGCGCGGCGACGGTGTCGGCCACGGTCTCGGCGGAGGCGCCCGGATACTGCGCCGTCACCGTGACGGTGGGGGGCACGATATCGGGATATTGCGTGATCGGCAGGCCGAGGAAGGCGAGCGCGCCCACCACGGTGATGATCACCGCGATGACGCCCGCAAAGATCGGCCGGTCGATGAAGAACCGGGAAAATCGCATGGGCTTTGTCCCTGTGTGGGCGCCGCCACGAGTGGCGCGCGCCCGTTACGGGTGAATGGGGGTAGGCGTCAGTCGAGCGTCGCCTGTGCTGCGGTCGGCGAATTGGCGCCGGCTTGTGTCGGGGCGACCGCCTTGGCGGGTGTGATCCTGCCCGGCTTGGGATCGACCTTGCTGCCGGCGACCGCCGCCTGGAAGTTGCTGACGACGACGCGATCGTTGGGTGAAAGGCCCGATTGGATAACCCGCAGGCCATTGACCAGCGGCCCGATCTGCACCGGCTTGGCGGTGACGGTGCCGTCCTTGCCGACGGTGAGTACCACCTTGCGTGCCTGGTCGGCCTGTACCGCTTCGTCCGGCACCAGCAGCGCGCGAACTTTGCCGCCGTCCGCCAGACGCATGTTGCCGAACATGCCCGGCGTCAGGAAGCCTTCGGGGTTGGGCACCACCGCGCGGACCCGGATCGTGCCGGAGCGCGGATCGAGGCCGTTGTCGGTGAAGTCCAGCTTGCCGTTCCAGCGGTAGTCAGCCTCGTCCTGCAGGCGGACCTGCACGTTGGCCGGCGCGCTGCTCGCCTGCCGCTCGCGTTGAGTCTTGAGGAACAGCGCCTCGGAGGCATCGAAGTTGAAGTAGATCGGATCTACCGCGTTGATCGTGGTCAGCAATGTCGCCTGTGCGCCGCTCTGGCCGGACACCAGGTTGCCGATGTCGACCCGGCGATCGGAAACCCGTCCGGATATCGGCGCACGCACGGTGGCGAACTCAAGGTCGAGGGCACGTTGCGCGACACGCGCCTGAGCACCGGCGAGGCCTGCCGCGGCGGCCTGTATCCGCGCACGCAATTGATCGACCTCGGTGCCGGCGACCGCTTCGTCTCCGGTCAAGCCGCTCACGCGGGCATAGTTGGACCGGGCCAAGGCGACGGCGCTGCGGGTGGAGGCGACTTCCGCCTGCGCCTCGGCGAGTGCGGCGCGGTAAGGGCGAGGATCCACGACGAACAGGGGCTGGCCCTGCCGTACGAAGTCACCATCTCGAAACAGGATTTGCGTGACGGCGCCTGATACGCGCGGGCGTATCTCGACGGTGCGACTGGGAGCGAAACGGCCGACATAGTCGTTCCACTCGGTAACCTCGCGCGTAATTGGAGCAGCGATTTGGACGACGGCGGGGGGCGGCGGAGCCGCTTCGGCCGTATTACCGGAGAGGAACTTCCAGCCCAATCCCGCCACCAAAGCTATGGCGATGACACCGATCGCGATGTTGCGCCGGTGCCGCGGTCTGCGATGTGGGTATTGGTCCTGCTCGATCGCATGAGAGGGTAGTTCGATGTGGGCGGGCGAGTTCACGCGGAATAATCTCCGAAACAGAGGCGCATGCGGTACGCGCATGGATATGATCCGCGCGCCTGGCGGCGTCGGATCGCTCCCGGCACGACCAGGAGGAACAGCAATGGTGCCCGTCATAACGGTCGCTTGTGAAAGCGTCGGCTCAGCGGGCGAAACTTCGAATTCAGGAAAATCGTTTGCGAGCATCCAGCCGTTCTGGCGCCACACCTTGTGTACCATCCGGTATATATAACGGGGCACTCGATCGTCAAGGCACTTTTATACCGCCGGGTATTTTTATCAAGGCTGAGTCTGAACCAACGATGACTTTGGGTCGATCCGGTCCTTGGCCTTTTTCGTCACGGCGCCTATCGCGCCAGCAGCAGCACTGGAACGAGGATCGCGATAACGGAAAGAGCCTGCATGACCCGGCGGAACCGATGGGGATTGAAGGGCGCCAAGGCCACCAGCAACATCGCTGCTAGTCCAACCCAGAACAACCCCGCGAATGGCAGCTTGTTACCCAAAAGCAGGCGCGCGGCGAGCGTGCCGCCTAGTGCGACCGGAACGCCCCAGACGATGGCGTCCCACGCACGCACGACGCGTGGCTCATGGTGGCCGCGGCGCCTTCGCTTTCCCAGCCAGATGTAGATGCCGGTAGCGCAGATCGCGGTTAGCGCCGCTCCGAAGACGAGATAGCCAAGCTTTACCAGCAAGCCACCGTAGTCACCGAAGTGCAGGCTGTAAGTCGAAGCCGCCGCCTGCTTGCCGATCGCGCCATCTGCCATACCGCCGCTGCCGAGGAAGGCGCCTGCGGCGTTGAAGCGATAGCTTTCGCCGAAGATCAGGCGCCGGGCATGGCGGGCGGTGATCTGCACTTCCTGCCCAACGGTGAGCGGTTCGTGCACGGTTACATAGGTCGGCATAACACCCGCTGAAAGGCGCGTCATGTGGGCAAGCGCCGCAGTCACGTCGGGAGCGGCGGCCGGACGGGGATCGGGACGGCCTTCCGCACCAAACAACTCGGGATAAACTTCCTCGACCTTGCCGTTTTCGAACAGACCGGCAAGCCCCCACGTCGTGATCCCGCCAAGGCCAATCGCAGCACCCGTAAGCGCGATGGCGGTCGAGAAGGGCAGTGTCCACACACTCATGCGGTTGTGCCAATCGGCCAGGCCAAGCCCCGATCGATCGCGTGCGCGCAGGAGGAACGCGTCTCGGAAGATGCGAGGATGCGCAACCACTCCGCTCAGCGAAAGGGCCAGGATCATGACACCCAGAGCACCCACCACGGTCAGGCCGACGAGGCCCGGCAGGTTCAGTGTGTAGTGCAGCGCGAGCAGGAAATCACTCCAGGCATTCTGCTGAGGCCCGGCGATCGAGCCATCTGCGCGCAGCAACATCTTTTCGCGATCGGTACTGACGATCGTGCGGGGCATGGTCTCGACCGGCAGATGGACAAAGACATGCGTGGTCCGGGGCTTGGCGTGATCGCGTGCCAGGGCCGCTTCCACGCCGCGCTGCACGGCGCCGGGGGAAATCGTGGTCATCTCGGGCGCATCGGCCTGTTCGAGACGTTGAAGTTCGGGGAAGAACACGCAGATCGTGCCGGTCAGGCAGACGATGTACAGCAATGCGCCTGCTACCAGTCCGATGACCGTGTGACCGGCCAGGGATCGCTTTACCGTCGAAGGATCCGCGGCGGCGCTCACGACATCAGACCCAGCGCCAGGCAAGGCAGCACCGGCAGGCTGGCAGCCGCCAGGATTTTAAACTGCGTTCGCCGCTCGTTCAGCACGATCGCATAGGCAAGAACGGCCCAGGCGATCGGCATCATGAACAACGCGCCGGCATAAGCGTTCGACTTGCCGCCGCCGGCCAGCAGGATCGACTGGCTTGTGGCGAGACCCAGGCCAAGGGCGACGATCAAGGCAGCCACGACCACCAAAACGAACGTCAGCAGCCGTGATCCCAGCCTTAAGGGAGACTTGGTGATGCTGCGACGGTTCGACCGGTCGCCTGCTGATCGCTTGTTCGGTCTGGATGCGAAAGCCGAGGCGGCCAGCAGGGTGCAGGCCAATGCCATCGGCATCAGGCTTACGACTGCGGCGCCCCACGCTCCCGCAGCGACCGAACCTGCAGCGACACCTGCCAATAGCGCGAGCCATCCGGCCAGATTGATGGGGATCGAGCGTCGGGGTCGGGACCATGAGAACCGGAGCAACGCCACGCCCACAGCGGCGATGATGATCCCGCCCGACAGAAAAGCATTGTCGGTCATGCCGCGGACCTCAGCCGATAAGTCGGTCGGCATTCATACGACGTGCAACCACGGTTCGGGTATAGATGGCATCGATGCACGTGGCGGCTCCTGACTGTGGCCAGCCGAATAATGCGAACGGTTCGCATTTGCAAGTCGGAGGCGCAGAGTGCGGTCTGCGCGTCGCATCAAATGGGCGCGAGACCCCCCAGACCCTTGCTAGCCGGGTCGATGCCGCATCAAGCCTTCCTGGGCCATGCTGGCGATCAACCTTCCCGATTGATCATAGATCGAGCCACGCGAGAAGCCACGCGAATGCCCCGACCACGGACTCTCCATCGCATAAAGCAGCCATTCTCCCAGCGGTGGATCCTCATGGAACCACATCGCATGATCCAGGCTTGCGCCCTGTATCTCAAGAGAAAACCACTCGATCCCATGTGGCAGGATAGCGGTGGAAACGAGACCGAAATCGCTGACGTATGCCAGAGCCGTTCGCGCTAACGCTGGCCCAAGCACCGGGTCTAGCCGGAACCACGAATGCTGGCTTGGCATTCCAAGCGGGCCGATGCCTTTTCGATCCGGCTGCCCGGCGCGGATATCGAACGCGTTCAGACGATCGGCAATCGCCGGCGGCAACTTGGCGCCGTGTTGCCGTAGTAACTCGGCCATCGGCATGGCTGCGTCCGGTCCCGGCACATCCGGCAGGCGCGCGTGATGGGCCAATCCGTCTTCACGGCGTTGGTAAGACGCGGCCAGATTGAGGATCGGCTTGCCATCCTGCAGGGCCACAACCCGACGATTGGCGAACGTTCCGCCATCGAAATCCCGGATCACCCGGTAGATGATCGGCCGCCGGTTGTCGCCGGCTCGCAGGAAGTAAGCGTGTAGCGAGTGTGCCATGCGGTCACCCTCGACGCTGGCGCTTGCGGACGCGAGAGCCTGCGCGATGACCTGGCCGCCGAACACGCGCCCTGGTTCTTCGGTTAGGGCAGCGCCGCGATAGAGGTCGGTGTCGAGTTCCTCGACGCTCAGCAGGCGTTCGAGTTGACCCTTTGAAGCAAGGGATGCGGTTTCAGCCATGCCCGGCATCCTGCATGCCGTTTGCGTGCGTCGAATGTGCCAGCAGCCAATCACGGGCCTGCGCTTCGATGACCTGAAGTTCTTCCAGCGTCTGTTCGATCGCCTCGTTTTGGCGGCGTAGCTGCTTGATCCTGTCCGACACTTTGACGACCAGTTGCTGCACCTGAACATGGTGCTCGGGGTCGACCTCATAGAGATCGAGGAACTCCTTGATTTCGCGAATGCTGAACCCCAGCCGCTTGCCACGCAGGATCAGTTGCATCCGCCCGATCTCGCGCCGCGAATATAGCCTCGCCGTGCCCACGCGTTGCGGTGCGATCAGGCCCTTGTCTTCATAGAAGCGCAAGGTGCGCATGGTGACGCCAAGCAGCGTCGCGGCCTCCTGTATCCCGATCTCCTCGATCGTACCGCGCCCAGCGTCCGCAATTTCGATCGTGGCCATCAGGCCTTGCCACCGGAGTGATGGCGCGCTGCTTCTTCGGCCACGAGTTCCTTCTTGGACAGCTTGCCGACCATGGTCTTAGGCAGGTGCGCGCGAAATTCGATCTGGGATGGCATTTCGATCTTGTTCAGCCTTGGCCGCAGGAAGTCGAGCAGTTCTTCTTCGGTCAGGATATCACCGGCATGAAGTGCCACGAACGCCTTGGGTGTTTGCCCCCTGTACGGGTCGGGAATGCCGATCACCACCGCCTCCTCGACCGAGGGATGCTCGTAGAGCGCGTCCTCGATGATGCGGGGATAGACATTGTACCCGCCGCACAGAATCAGATCCTTGATCCGGTCCACCAGGAACAGGTATCCATCTTCGTCGAGGTAGCCGATGTCTCCCGTGCGCAACGCGCCATAGATGAACGTGGCTTCCGTCTCTGCCGGTCGGTTCCAGTAGCCGGCCATGACTTGCGCGCCCCGGGCGCAGACTTCGCCGCGCTCGCCTGGCTTCATCACCTTGTCGATGTTGTTTGGGTCGCGGATTTCGATCGCGGTGCCGGGAAAGGCGGGCCCGCACGAGTTGTCCTTCACCAGGCCCTCAAGCGGGTTGCAGGCAATGATCGGACTCGCTTCGGAGAGCCCATATCCCTCGACCACACGCACCCCGGTCTTCGCTTCGAACTTCTGGCGGATTTCCAGCGGCAGCGGCGCGCCGCCGGAAATGCAGACGCGAACCTGATCGAATTCGCCATGCAGGTCGACGCCGTTCAAGGCCGCGTAGAGCGTCGGGACGCCGAAGAACTGCGTCGGCTTGACGCGCTTGGCCGTCTCCAGGAACGACTTCATCTCGAACCGGGGGAGCAGGATCATCTCGGCGGCGGTGTCGACCGAGTAGTTCAGCACCGTGGTCAGGGCGAAGACGTGGAACATCGGCAACACGCCAAGCGTGCGCTCCTGCCGCTCGGGCATGTGGCCGACGTGCGAGATCATCTGTGCCGAGTTCGCGGACAGATTGGCGTGGGTCAGCATCGCGCCCTTCGGCGTACCGGTGGTGCCGCCGGTGTATTGCAGCACGGCCAGATCGTGGGGATCGCGCGGCACCGGATCGGGTGCGGCATCGCGCATGACCAGATCGTTGAAGCGGATGAAGCGCAAGTCGTGCGGCTCGTGCGCGATGTCCTTTCGCTTTAGCAGGCGATACGCGCTGCGCTTGATCGCCGGCAGCACTTCGGCGATCGGGCAGACGACCACACGCTGCAGCGTCGTGCGGCCGATGAGCGGCTCGATCTTCGGAAGCGACATGGCCAGATCCGACGCGATCATCACCGCGACTTGCGAGTCCGTGACCTGATATTCCAGTTCGCGCTCGGTGTAGAGCGGGTTGAAGTTTACCACGACGCCGCCGATGCGCAGGATCGCGAAATAGCAGACGACGTAATAAGGCGTGTTCGGCAGACAGAGGCCGACGCGGGTGCCGGGCCGAACGCCCAGATCCTGCAGACCCCGCGCGGCACGGCGAGACAGATCGCCGATCTCGCAATAAGTCCACTTGCGGCCCATGAAGTCGACCGCCGGCCAGGTGCCATGGCGGGCGACGGCATTGTCGAGCAGATCGGTTAGCAGACGCGGCGCGAACGCAGGCAGTTCCTCTGTCGCCACCATCTGGGTTGCCGGCGTGGAAGCGCCGGCGTTTCGCGCCGCGGCAGCCATCAGAACGCCACCCTTGCGCCGAGCGAGAAGACCAGGGCGGACGCATCCCGAAGCTCTCCATCGACAAGGATCGGCGTCTGCGCAGCGGTTCCCGGATAGGCGGCGCTGATGCGGTTTACCGGCGCGTCCTTGAACGTGATGTAGCTGGCGGCCGCATCGACGGTGAACCGCTCGTTTATCGCGTAGCTGGTGCCGGCCGAGAAGTTCCACCGGTTGCTGTCGGGCACACGGGCGTCGCGGTTGCCGTCACTGGTGGGGGTTTCGCCGTACTGCACGCCGGCACGCAAGGTCAGTTGCGGATTGAGGTCGTAATCGACGCCGCCCGCATAGGTCCATACGTTCTTGTAGTTTTCGGGGATCGCGGTGTTCAACGGTGCGCCAAGACGAATGGCATCGAACTTGTTCCAGCCATAGCGTACGATCTGGCCGTTGAGGGTGAGTTGCGACGTTGCCTTTACGCGGATGCTGCCGATCGCCTGCCCCGGCGTACGGAAAGTGGCGCGCGTATCCAGCTCTCGGTTCTGGCCGGCCAACGGGCCAAGCAGCCCTTCGGTGGTGACGGTGCCGTCCAGCTTGTGCTTGATGCTCGACTTGTAGGCCAGGCCAACGGTCACCGGCCCGCCACGATATTGGGCGCCGGCGGACCAGCCCACATCCCAGCCGTTGCCCTTCAGCGTCTGTCGGCCATCCGGCAGTGCAGGCGACAGGTTGGGCAGATAGTTGCTGAGCGTGGCGTCGGCATATTCGACGTTCAGAGCCGCGCCGATGCTCAACTGCGGGGTCACCATAAAGGCGACTGATGGCTGAATGTCGAAAGTGCGAAGCTTGGTCTTGTCCGCGGTATAACGGGCCCAGCTGTCGGCATCGTAGTCCGTCGTAAAATTGTACGGTGCGCTGACGGCGAGGCCGAACGCGACGCGACCCATGCCGTATGCCACCGCGCCTGATGGCAGGACGCCGTTGTTGATCGGGTTTCTCGCTCGCGGATCACCACCAACCGAAGCGGGCGGCTGCCCCGGGCGAACGATCACGGTTCCCTGATCGACGACCTTGCCACGCGGGAGGATCGCGCTGGCATGGACCGACGCCTGGCCCCCATCGATCCCCCCAATTGCGGCAGGGTTCCACCACAGCGAGTCCACGCCGGTATCGGCAGCTTCACCCGAAAAGGCGCGACCCTGGCCGCGTACCGATTGCTCCTGAAGGTAGAAGGCCTGCGCGCTGGCGCTTGCAGCCATGCCGAACGCCAGTGCGCCAGCCGCCGTTCCGGTAAGGATCCTTACCTTGCTGGTCGTCATTATCGTCTCTCCTGTATTTTCTTTTTTTAAAAGCACTTGTTCCGATCAGCCCGGGTGATCAGCGAATGCGCGTCCAGTTCTGTGTCTTGCACAGGGGCCACACGATGCAGCCCTTCAATTTGAGCGTGTCGCCGGAGGGCGTGATCGTCGCCTTGTAGGTGCCGCCATCCTCGGGGTTGTAGATCGTTCCGCCGTTCCAGCTATCCGCCCCGCGCGTGAACCCGCCGACGATCTGCAGGTTCTTCAGTTTGCGGGTGCGCTTGGCCGCGTCCTTGTTGTTCAGGTCGCGAAGATCAGGGTTGGTGCGGATGTTGTCGGACTCGGTCAAACGTCCGCAGATCGATGAGCCGCATTTCGTGATGTCGACGACACCATGCTTCGATGGGGTGCGCCACGTGCCAATGGCATCGTCGGGGCTTGCCGCCAGCACCGGTGCCGCCACCAGCGTCGTCGTGATGGCCAGGCAAGCATATCTGAGCTTTATCATCATAGTCTTCCTTCACTCTCCAACGCCTGATCGCGCCTGTCCTTATGTGGGCAGTGTCGCTTGATGATCGAGCCTGGACTCGGTCTAACGCAAAAATTGCTTGACGTATAGGGAAAGTAGCGCACCTTTACATGCACAGGGTCGATGGCGCGGAAGCGCGACATATCGGACCCGTCGATGGAGAGTGTGCATGCAAAGCGTCGTCGTTGCGGGTTTCGCCCGCTCCCCGTTTCATCTCGCCAACAAGGGTGCGCTGGCGCGGGTTCGTCCCGACGACCTCTTGGCGCAGGTGATCCGTGGATTGATTCAGAAGACCGGCGTCGCGCCGGCCGATATCGAGGACGTGATCGTCGGCTGCGCCTTTCCCGAAGGCGAGCAGGGGCTGAACATGGCACGCCTGTCCGCGCTGCTGGCCGACATGCCGATCAGCGTCGGCGGGATGACGGTGAACCGCTTTTGCGGCTCCTCGATGAGCGCGGTGCACATCGCCATGGGCCAGATCGCGATCGGCGCGGGCGAAGCGTTCATCTGCGCCGGCGTCGAGTCGATGAGCCGGGTGCCGATGATGGGCTTCAACCCGCTGCCCAACCCCGAGCTCGCAAAGAAGAGCAGCGCCTACATGTCGATGGGCGAGACGGCGGAGAATGTCGCGACCAAGTACCAGATCGGCCGGGCGGAGCAGGAGGCCTTCGCGGTCGAGAGCCAGACGCGCGCCGCCACTGCGCGTGACAGCGGCAATTTCGCTGACGAGATCGTGCCGATCCAGACCAAGGCAGGCCTCGTCAGCGAAGACGGCGCCATTCGCGGCGACACGTCCGCCGACGCGCTGGCCGCATTGAAGCCCGCGTTCGAGGCGCAAGGCTCGGTGACCGCGGGTACGTCCTCGCCGGTGACCGACGGCGCCAGCGCGGTCCTCATCACCACCGAGGAGTACGCCAGGGCGCATGGCCTGCCGATCCTGGCCCGGATCAAGTCGGTCAGCGTGTCGGGCTGCGCGCCCGAGACGATGGGCCTCGGTCCGATCCTGTCGAGCCAGAAGGCGCTGCAGCGTGCCGGCATCGAGGCCAAGGATCTCAGCGTGATCGAGCTGAACGAGGCGTTCGCCAGCCAGGCGCTCGCCTGCATGCGCGACCTCGGCGTCGATCCGGCCAAGACCAACATCGACGGCGGCGCGATCGCGCTCGGCCATCCGCTGGGTGCCACCGGTGCGCGTATCGTCGGTAAGGCCGCGTCCTTGCTGAAGCGTGAGGGTGGGAAGTACGCTCTCGCGACGCAGTGCATCGGCGGCGGTCAGGGCATCGCCACCGTGCTGGAGGCGGTGGACTGATCATGACCGACACCATCAAGAAAGTCTGCGTGATCGGTGCCGGCACCATGGGCGCCGGTATCGCCGCTCAGGTCGCCAATGCCGGGGTGCCGGTGCTGCTACTCGATATCGTGCCCAGGGAAGGTGCCCAGAACTCGGGGCGCAATGCCATCGCCGAGGGAGCGGTGGCAAAGATGCTCAAGACCGATCCCGCGCCGTTCATGAGCACCCGCGCCGCCAAGCTGGTCGAGACCGGCAACATCGACGACCATCTCGACAGGATCGCGGAGTGCGACTGGGTGATCGAGGCGGTGATCGAACGCATCGACATCAAGCAGAGCCTCTACGCCAGGATCGAAGCGGTGAAGCGAGAGGGCACGGCGGTGTCGTCGAACACCTCGACGATCCCGTTGGCCAACCTTGTCGAGGGCCGGTCGGATGCGTTCAAGCGCGACTTTCTGATCACCCACTTCTTCAACCCGCCGCGTTACATGCGCCTGCTCGAGATCGTCGCCGGCCCCGACAGCGATCCTGCGGTGGTGAGCAAGGTTCAGGCCTTTGCCGACGTGGCGATGGGCAAGACTGTCGTGCGCGCCAAGGACACGCCCGGTTTCATCGCGAATCGCATCGGCACCTACTGGATCCAGGTCGGCATCAACAACGCGATGGACCTCGGCCTGACCGTCGAGGAGGCCGACGCCATCGCCGGTCCGCCGATGGGCGTGCCCAAGACCGGCATCTTCGGCCTCGTCGATCTGGTCGGCATCGACCTAATGCCGCACTTGAAAGCGAGCCTCACCGGCACGCTGGCGAAGGACGACCCCTACCACGCGATCGCCCGCGACATCCCGCTGATCGAGCGGATGATTGGGGAGGGCTACACCGGTCGCAAGGGGAAGGGCGGATTCTATCGCCTCAACCGCGACAAGGGAAAGCAGCGCGAGGCGATCGACCTCGCGACCGGCGAGTACCGGGCGAAGGTGGATGCCCGCGGTCCTGCGGGCGCTGCCGGTAAGGGCGACTTGCGTGCGCTCGTCGAAACCAAGGGCAAGCTGGGCGACTATGCGTGGGCGGTGCTTTCGGGCACGCTGGCCTACGCAGCGGCGCTGGTGCCGGAAAGCGCGGACGACGTGGTCGCCATCGATGACGCGATGACCCTCGGCTACAACTGGAAAGCCGGCCCGTTCGCGATGATCGACAAGCTCGGCGCCAAGTACCTCGCCGATCGGCTAGAAGCCGAAGGCAAGCACGTCCCCGAACTGCTTAAGCTGGCGGGTGAGCGGACGTTCTACCGCATCGAAGGCGGCAAGCGTCAGTTTCTGGGTACCGATGGCGAATACCACGACATCGTGCGCCCCGAAGGCGTGCTGCGCCTCGCCGACATCAAATTGGCCGCCAAGCCGCTGCTCAAGAACGGCTCCGCTGCGCTCTGGGACGTGGGTGACGGCGTCGTTTGCCTGGAGTTCACCGGCAAGATGAACGCGCTCGACGGCGAGGTCATGAAGCTGATCGGCCAGGCGATCCCGCTGGTGGCGCAAAGCTACAAGGCGCTGGTCGTCTATAGCGATGCCGACAGCTTCTCGGCCGGGGCGAACCTCGGCCTCGCCATCTTCGCGGTGAACATCGCCGCGTGGAGCGAGATCGAGAAGCTCGTTGCTGGTGGCCAGATGGCGTACAAGGCGTTGAAGTATGCGCCGTTCCCGGTGGTCAGCGCGCCTGCAGGGCTCGCGGTCGGCGGTGGGTGCGAGATCCTGCTGCATTCCGATGCGATTCAGGCCCATGCCGAGCTCTACACTGGCCTCGTCGAATGCGGCGTCGGCCTCATCCCTGGCTGGGGCGGCAACGGCGAGATGCTCGACCGCTGGCGCAACGCACCCGGCATGCCGAAGGGCCCGATGCCCGCAGTGGCCAAGGTGTTCGAAACCGTCTCCACCGCGACCGTCTCGAAGTCATCCCAGCAGGCCAAGGAGCTGATGTTCCTGCGCCCAGAGGACGGCGTGACCATGAACCGCGACCGACTGCTCTACGACGCCAAGCAGAAGGCGCTCTCGCTGGTCGAGGGCTACAAGCCGCCGGAGCCGCCGACCTTTCGCCTGCCGGGCGAGAGTGGCCACGTCGGCCTCAACATGGCGGCCGAAGGCTTCCGCGAGCGCGGCATGGCGACCGACTACGACATGGACGTCTCGGACTCGCTGGCGACCGTCCTGTCGGGCGGCGGGTTCGACTATGTCGACACCGTCACGGAAGCGGACCTGCTCACGCTGGAACGCCAGGAGTTCATGCGCCGCGTACGCGACAAACGCACGATGGCGCGGGTCGAGCACACGCTCGAAACCGGCAAGCCGCTGCGGAATTGATGTGATAAGGGCGCGCGATGATGCGCCCTCCAGGAGAGTGACATGCAAGTCTACGAAGCACCCCTGCGCGACATGAAGTTCGTCCTCCACGAACTCCACAACGACGACGGCTTCGGCAATATCGAGGCGCTGGCCGAGTTCACCCCGGATCTGATCGACGCGATCCTGGAGGAATCGGCCAAGGTCGCACAGGAGGTGCTGCTGCCGCTCAACCGCAGCGGTGACGTCGAGGGTTGCACGCTCGAAAACGGCGTCGTGCGTACGCCTTCGGGCTTCAGGGAAGCCTATCAGATGTTCCGCGAAGGCGGCTGGTGCGCGCTCGCGTCCGATCCCGAGTGGGGTGGGCAGGGCCTGCCCGAGCAGGTCAACAAGATGACCGAGGAAATGATCTGCGCGGCCAACGTGGCGTTCAGCCTCTATCCCGGCCTGACTCACGGCGGCACCACGGCCATCGAGGGGCATGCGACCGACGAACTCAAACGGCGGTTCCTGCCCAAGATGGTTTCGGGCGAGTGGTCCGGCACGATGTGCCTTACAGAGGCGCATTGCGGCACAGATCTGGGCCTGCTGCGCACCAAGGCGGTGCCGCAGGAGGACGGCAGCTACAAGCTTACCGGCGCGAAGATCTTCATCTCGGCCGGCGACCATGACCTTACCGAAAACATCATACACCTGGTGCTGGCCCGCATGCCCGACGCGCCTGCGGGCGTGAAGGGCATCAGCCTGTTCCTCGTGCCCAAGTACCTTCCCAGGGACGACGACACGCCCGGCCCCGCCAATGGCGTTTCGGTTTCGGCCATCGAACACAAGATGGGCCTCAAGGCCTCGGCCACCTGCCAGATCAACTTCGATGACTCTACCGGCTGGTTGGTCGGCGAGGCGAACAAGGGCATGGCCGCCATGTTCACGATGATGAACACCGAGCGCGTCTCGGTCGGCATCCAGGGTCTGGGCGTGGGGGAGGCGGCGTACCAATCGGCGGTCTACTATGCCAAGGATCGCCTGCAGGGCCGTTCGCTTTCGGGCGTGAAGAACCCCGGCGGACCCGCCGACCCCATCATCGTCCACCCCGACGTGCGCCGCATGCTTATGACGATGCGCGCCTATAACGAGGGGTCGCGGGCGATCACCGGCTGGGTCAGCCGTGCGCTCGATGCCGAAAAGCACGCG
>NZ_CM143963.1:0-2500 GCF_055361525.1 Novosphingobium sp. TK46 | reverse complement strand
ATCGTTTACGATCACGCGGTAGCGGAGCGTTCCGTAAGCGGATGAAGCGGGAGGGTAACCGACCGTGGACGTATCGGAAGTGCGAATGCTGACATGAGTAGCGATAAAGAGGGTGAGACACCCTCTCGCCGAAAGACCAAGGGTTCCTGCTTAAAGCTAATCTGAGCAGGGTGAGCCGGCCCCTAAGACGAGCCCGAAGGGGGTAGTCGATGGGAACCACGTTAATATTCGTGGGCCTGGTGGTGTGTGACGGATCATGTGTGTTGTCTGGCCTTATTGGATTGGTCAGGCTTCGAAATGGTTCCAGGAAATAGCCCCACCGTATAGACCGTACCCGAAACCGACACAGGTGGTCAGGTAGAGTATACCAAGGCGTTTGAGAGAAGTATCCTGAAGGAACTCGGCAAATTGCCTCCGTACCTTCGGAAGAAGGAGGCCCTCTCACCGGGCAACCGGTGTGGAGGGGGCACAGGCCAGGGGGTAGCGACTGTTTAGCAAAAACACAGGACTCTGCTAAGTCGGCTTCAAGACGACGTATAGGGTCTGACGCCTGCCCGGTGCTCGAAGGTTAAGAGGAGGAGTGCAAGCTCCGAATTGAAGCCCGAGTAAACGGCGGCCGTAACTATAACGGTCCTAAGGTAGCGAAATTCCTTGTCGGGTAAGTTCCGACCTGCACGAATGGCGTAACGACTTCCCCACTGTCTCCAGGATATGCTCAGCGAAATTGAATTCTCCGTGAAGATGCGGAGTACCCGCGGTTAGACGGAAAGACCCCGTGCACCTTTACTGCAGCTTCAGAGTGGCATTAGGAAGAAATTGTGTAGCATAGGTGGGAGGCTTTGAAGCGTCGGCGCCAGCTAACGTGGAGCCATAGGTGAAATACCACCCTGTTTGTTTCTGATGTCTAACCTCGTACCGTAAGCCGGTACAGGGACCCTCTGTGGCGGGTAGTTTGACTGGGGCGGTCGCCTCCTAAAGAGTAACGGAGGCGCGCGATGGTAGGCTCAGGACGGTTGGAAACCGTCTGCAAGAGTGCAATGGCATAAGCCTGCCTGACTGCGAGACTGACGAGTCGAGCAGAGACGAAAGTCGGTCATAGTGATCCGGTGGTCCCTCGTGGAAGGGCCATCGCTCAACGGATAAAAGGTACGCCGGGGATAACAGGCTGATGATTCCCAAGAGCTCATATCGACGGAATCGTTTGGCACCTCGATGTCGGCTCATCACATCCTGGGGCTGGAGCAGGTCCCAAGGGTTTGGCTGTTCGCCAATTAAAGTGGTACGTGAGCTGGGTTCAGAACGTCGCGAGACAGTTTGGTCCCTATCTGCCGTGGGCGTCGATACTTGAGAGGAGTTGTCCCTAGTACGAGAGGACCGGGATGAACATGCCTCTGGTGTACCTGTCGTTCCGCCAGGAGCGCAGCAGGGTAGCTATGCATGGACGGGATAACCGCTGAAAGCATCTAAGCGGGAAGCCTCCCTCGAGATTAGGTATCATCGAGTCGTGATAGACCATCACGTTGATAGGCCGGGTGTAGAAGTGCGGTAACGCATGGAGCTAACCGGTCCTAATCACTCTGTTCATGCTTGTGGAAATTCGCACCATCAATGACAGCCCTGCCTGACAGCAGCGCAAACCGTCATCGGTACGGACGATAAACCAGCCAGACACATCATCTAATCCAGCACGGGCCATCGATTAAAAACCCATACGAAACGCGCCAGCTCCATTGCTTGGTGACCATAGCGTCAGTGACCCACCCGATCCCATCTCGAACTCGGCCGTGAAACCTGACAGCGCCAATGGTACTACCGCTCAAGCGTTGGAAGAGTAGGACGTCGCCAGGCATTGAAGCCGGCGCGCTTCGTATCGGATAAAAACCCATTCACATGACAAGGGCGTCACCGCCCGCAAAACAGGGCCGCTCCAGATATCCTGGCGAGGCCCTGTTCGCGTCGGATCAAGACACCCAACCTTGGGCTGAAACATTCAGCCCACACGGTGACGCGGGGGTGAGCAGCCCGCCGTCCAGACCGACATCGTCGGGATGGGCCGACAAACAACTGCTTCCGGGCTGACCACTCAGCCCACACGGTGACGCGGGGTGGAGCAGCCCGCCGTCCAGACCGACATCGTCGGGATGGACCGACAAACAACTGCTTCCGGGCTGACCACTCAGCCCACACGGTGACGCGGGGTGGAGCAGCCCGGTAGCTCGTCAGGCTCATAACCTGAAGGTCGTAGGTTCAAATCCTACCCCCGCAACCACCGTTCTAAAACTCCACGCGCCGCCCCTCAGGGCGGCGTTGTCGTTTACAGCCCAGAACACCAGATCCGCGACATCAGTGACAACCCCCGGGCTCTAAGCCGTCGAAGCCATCGGGGGCGATCGGCACCCTCCATCAAGGCCGTTCATAAATCCGACGCGTCTATCCGGATTGGCTCCTAGCTAGCGGCTCGCGCTAAGCGACAGCCCTCTACGTCACAGTGAGCGAACTC